>NZ_JAANPA010000035.1 GCF_011320075.1 Sphingosinicella sp. YJ22
CGTTCCCCGTGGCCGGAGCTCAGCCGTGTGCTCTTCCGCTCTAGCTCGAGCCCGTTGCCGCCCGGCCGTCGCAACGACGACGCAGCGCTCGCCGGTGCGGCGCGCCTCGGGCGGCAACGGGCTCGACCTGTCGACGATCACCACCATCTGCCGCGCTGCCGGGGGACAGGACAATCCGGCGCAATTCCTGTCGACGCTCGCGCGGGCTTACTCGCTGTCGGCCGATGAAAGCGCGACCATCCGCACGAACTGTGCCGCCTACCTCGCCGGCCAGGCCGACGCTCGCGGCCGCCGCTAGGTCGGCCCTTCACCTGGACTAATATTTGTGCTTTGATCCCCGTCCGGCCAGGTGCCGGGCGGGGGCAAGCATGAAATTGCTGACCGTGATCGGGACACGTCCCGAAGCCATCAAGATGGCGCCTGTCCTGCGGGCGCTCGCGACTTGCGAGGCTGTCAGTTCTCGTCTGTGCGTCACTGGACAGCATCGTGAGCTGCTCGGACAGTCACTCGCCGTTTTCGATATTGCGCCCGACATCGACCTACGCCTCATGGCACCGGAGCAATCGCTGAACGGATTTTTCGCCCGAGCGATGATCGCCCTCGGCCGCGTGCTGGCTGCGGAGCAGCCGGACAGGGTGGTCGTGCAGGGCGATACGGTCTCCGCGCTTGCCGGCGCGCTGGCCGCCTTCCAGCGGCGCATCCCGGTCGCCCATGTCGAGGCGGGGCTGCGCACGTTCGACACCACCAATCCATGGCCAGAGGAAGGTTATCGCCAGACCATCGACGCCATCGCCGACCAGCTCTTGGCTCCCACGGCCGCGGCCGCGGCGAACCTCCACGGCGCGGTCCGCAAATCGGTCTTGGTGACCGGCAACAGCGGCGTCGACGCCGTGCATTGGATCCTCGGTCGGCTCGCGCACGACCGCAAGCTGCGGCTGGCGGCGGACGCAGCGATGCCCGCCCTTCCCGGCGACCGCCCGCTGCTGCTCGCCACGATCCACCGCCGCGAGAGCTTCGGCGAACCCCTGCGCCAAATCTGCGCAGCCCTCGCGCGCATCGCGGCGGGGCGGGCGCACATCGTCTTGCCGGTGCATCCCAATCCTGAAGTTGCCGGACCGGTCCGCGCGATCCTCGCCAATCGCGCCGGCATCACCCTGGTCGATCCCCTGCCCTTCCCTGCGATGGTCCGCCTCATTCAACGCGCCGACCTGATCCTCACCGACTCAGGCGGGGTGCAGGAGGACGCGGCGACGCTGGGCAAGCCGGCGCTTGTGCTGAGAACTGTGACCGATCGCCCCGAAGCCGTGGCGGCGGGCCTCGCCCGGCTAGCCGGGACCGCGACTGACGCCGTCATCGCTGCGACGGAGGCCGAGCTCGAGCAGCTTCGGCTGCGGCCGCTCCACTCGGTCGACCCAAATCCGTTCGGCGACGGCCGCGCCTCCGAACGCATCGTCGCGGCATTGCTGGGTCGGCCTGTCCCCTCTTTCGAGGTGTCGGGCTCGCAAGCACCCCCTGTTCCTATTCGGCTGGTCGGCTAAAGCGACCCTGTGGAATCGGATGTCCTGATCGTCGGCGGCGGGGTGGCCGGGCTGTCGCTCGCCGCCGCTCTGTCAGGGCAGCGCAGGGTCACCGTGCTTGAAGCCGAGGGCTCGCTAGGTCACCACAGTTCGGGCCGCAGCGCCACGTTCAGCCATTTCGGCATCGGCAACGAGATCGTTCGCGGCCTCACGGCGGCGAGCCGCGACTTTTTCAAGCAGCCGCCGGACGGCTTCAGCGAAGCCCCCATCGCCCGCACGGCAACGGCGCTGTTCATCGCCACCGAAGCGATGCTCGCGACGCTCGACACGCTCGAGGACGCGATGAGGCAGCACGCACCCGGCGTCCGGCGTGTCGGCGAGGCGGAGATGGTGTCGCTGTTTCCGCCGCTGCGCACCGGTCCGGGGGCCGTTGTCGCGGGCATCGTCGACGCAGATGGCCTGCGCCTCGACGCCGACGCGCTGCTTCAGGGCTATGCACGCACCATCCGTTCGCGCGGCGGCAAGGTGCTGGCCGAGGCGCGGGTCGCATCGGTGGCGCCTCAGCGTGGCGGATGGGCAGTTGTGACCGATACCGGCGATCGTCTCGCCGCGCCGATCCTGGTCAATGCCGCCGGGGCCTGGGCCGACGGCATCGCGCGCATGGCGAACGTCGCGCCGCTGGGTCTGCGCCCGCTGCGCCGCACTATCATCATCGTCGATCCGCCCGGCGGCGCCGATGTCGCCGGATGGCCGTTCGTCAAGACCGCGGTTGACGACTTCTATATCCTTCCCGAAGGCGGCCGCCTCGCCGCCTCGCCGGTCGACGAGGTGCCCGACGATCCCTGCGACGCCCAGCCGGAGGACTATGACATCGCCCTAGCTGCCTGGAAGGTCGAGGAATATACGACGCTCGCGGTGCCCCGGGTCCAGCATCGCTGGGCCGGTCTGCGCACCTTCGCATCCGACCGAACGCCGGTCGCCGGATTCGATCCTCGCGTCCCGGGCTTCTTCTGGCTGGCCGGGCAAGGCGGCTTCGGCCTGCAGACCGCGCCGGCAATGGCCGAAGCGGCGGCGGCGCTCATCTTATCCGCGGCATGGCCGGAACAGCTTGCGGCGCTTGGCATTTCCCCCCATGTCCTGGGGCCCGAACGACTGATCCATGGCTGACGATTATCCAAGCCGAGCGCGCCAGGCCTATGCCATGGACGACGACACCGACTGGCTCGACATCCCCGAGCCGGAGGATCCACACCCGACGAGCGCTCACCGCTGGCCACGCTGGTTCAGCCTTACTCTCAAGGCGCTGCTCGTCCTGTTCGCTTTGCTGGTCGCCTGGCTGACCTTCACCGCGCCGCTCAACCGCTCGCTTCAGCCGCTCGGCGCGCCGAGCCTGGTCGTGCTCGCCTCGAACGGCGAGACGATCGCGCGGCGCGGGGCGATCATCGAGAACGCGGTCGACGTGACGCAACTCCCGCCGCACGTCGCCCAGGCCTTCATCGCGGTCGAGGACCGCCGCTTCTTCCGCCATGTCGGAATCGACCCCTGGGGCCTTGCCCGAGCGATGGCGCGCAATCTGAGTTCGGGCCGCATGGTCGAGGGCGGCAGCACGATCACCCAGCAGCTCGCCAAGACCAGCTTCACCGGCGCCGACCGGACCGGAACGCGCAAGATTCAGGAAGCCTTCATCGCGCTGTGGCTGGAGGCATGGCTGTCCAAGGAGGACATCCTCAGCCGCTATCTGTCCAACGTCTATTTCGGCGACAACGTCTATGGGCTGCGCGCCGCCGCCCACCATTATTTCTCGGTTCCGCCGGAAGAGCTGACCATGGCGCAGGCGGCAATGCTTGCCGGCGTGGTCAACGCGCCGTCGCGGCTCGCGCCGACCCGCAATCTCGAGGAAGCGCGCGAGCGCGGAGCTCTGGTCGGGCGCCGCATGGTCGAGGCAGGCTTCATTTCCGAACGCGAGCGGCGGGCGCTGCGTCCGGCGCGGCTGCGTGTTGCTCCGCGCGACCGCACCCCGACCGGCACCTATTTCGCCGACTGGGTGCTCGCCGAGACCGGCCAGGTCGAGGACGAGGAGACCTATGGCGAGCGCGAGATCCGCACCACGCTCGACATGGATCTCCAGCGCCTCGCCGAGCGAACAATCCGCGGCGCCGGTCTCGGCCGCGCCCAGGCGGCTCTGGTCGCCATGCGCACCGACGGCAGCGTCGTCGCCATGGTCGGTGGCAAGAATTACGCCCAGAACGCCTTCAATCGCGCCACCCAGGCGCGGCGCCAGTCCGGCTCGACCTTCAAGCTGTTCACTTATCTTGCAGCGCTTCGGCGCGGCTATTCGCCGGGCACGCCGGTCGCCGACACCCCGCTGACCCTCGGCGACTGGAGCCCGCAAAATTATGGGGAGAGCTATGCGGGCACGATCCCGCTCGCCGAGGCGTTCGCCCGGTCGAGCAACGTCGCCACGGTCCGAATCTCGCAGGCGGTCGGTCTCGATGAGGTGATCCGCGCCGCCCGCGACCTCGGAGTCACCAGCCCGCTTCCCGCCCATCCCAGCCTGCCGCTGGGCACCGCCAGCACCACGCTGATCGAAATGACCGCCGCCTATGCCGCGGTCGCCGCCGACGGCTATCCGGTGGTGCCGAACGGGCTTGCCGAACGCGCGTCCGGCGAGAGCTGGTTCGGCGACTGGTTTCCCACCGAGCGGCGCAACCTCCAGCGCGACCGTGCCTTCGCGCCGATGCGCGACCTCCTCGCGGGCGTCGTCCAGCGCGGCACGGGCACCACCGCGAACCTGTCCGTGCCGACGTTCGGCAAGACCGGCACCACCCAGGACTATCGCGACGCGCTGTTCATCGGCTTCGCCGGCGACCTCGTCGTCGGCGTGTGGATCGGCAATGACGACAACCGTCCGCTGCCCGGAATCACTGGCGGCGCCCTGCCCGCGCGAATCTGGCGCAGCTTCATGACGGGAGCCCTCGACGTGACCCCCGCCGCCCCGGCCTCCGCCCCGCAAGCCGCGCCGATCCAGGAAGAGCCGACCAACGCCGTCGACCCGAACGCCTCCCCGTTCCTCGGGCCGGACGGTCAGCCGATCGAAGTGATCCCGTTCGATCCGGACGCGCCTCCGCCGCAGCAGGGTGAGCCGCAGCCGACCCAACAACAGCCGGGCACCCCGCCGGTCCGGCAGCCGCCGGCTGGGCCGCCGCCGTCAGGTCCGCAGCCCACACAGCCGCGCCAGCCCGAGGTTCGCCCCCCGAGCGGAGACAGGCCGGTCGACCAGCCGCGGCCGACAGGGCGCTAGCATGGGTGGTTCCGGGGCACAGGAGCGGACGGACCTCGCCGAGGATCGCACCGTGCTCGCCAACGAGCGAACATTCGCGGGCTGGCTCCGCACCGGCCTCGGCTGCGTCGCCGTCGGCCTCGCCTTTCAGGCCTTGTTCGAGAGGATGGAACCCGCGTGGGTGCCCAAAGCGATCGCGACGGCCTTCGTCGCGATCGGCATCCTCGTTTTCACGCTCGCCCGCCGCAACGCCTGTACGGTGCTGCGGCGGATCAACCCTCACGAAGTGAAGCCGGCGGGGGTGCTCACGCTTGAATTAACGACGTGGATTCTGTCGCTAGGCGCGGCGTCGCTGATCGCGGCATTGTGGCTGGCCCGCTTCGAGTGACCCGCCCGAGCGGCATCCGCGTACGGTCCATCTCCCGCTTCTTGTCATAGAGCTTCTTGGCCGCATAGGCGCCGGCGACCAGCAGGCCGGTTCGCATCGACATACGGCGGAGGAGCGCTGGCCCGGCGAGGCCGATGAGGGCCCCGCCAACGCCGCTATGATTGGCGGTGACTCGCTGGCCGATGCGCCGCCCGACTTCGGCCCGGATGAGCTGGCGGATCATGCGTCTTTCCTCCCGATTGCTTGGCTGAAGAGCGCGGCAGCGGGGCCATTGTTCCGGGCGATCATGCGAGGAACAGATCCGCCGCCGCCTCGACCACCGCGTCCACGTCGAGGCGATAGGCGCGATAGAGATCGGGCAGGTTGCCGGTCTGGCCGAAGCGGTCGATGCCGAGCGGACTGACCTTGTGGCCCACCACTCCGCCGAGCCAGCTCAGCGACGCCGGTGCGCCGTCGATGAGGGTCACCAGACCGGCCTCGCGCGAGAGCGGTGACAGAAGCTTCTCGACGTGGCTCGGTTCGCTCGCCTTGCCGCTCCAGCGGGCGGTCTGGCGGGCGCTCCAGCCGCGGTGGAGCAGGTCGGGGGAGGTAATGGCGAGAAGGCCAAGGCCCGGCAAATCCTCGCTGAGCGCGTCCCAGGCGGCGAGCGCTTCCGGCGCGATGGCGCCCGAATAGACGATCGCCGCTTCCGCGCCCGGCGCCGGCTCGCGCAGCCAGTAGCCGCCGGCAATTGCGCCGGCCTTCCAGCTGTCGTCGGCGCGCTCGATCTGGCGGATCGTGCGGGTGGTGAGTCGGAAATAGACGCTCTCGCCGTCCTCGCGCTGCATCAGGCGGAAGCTCTCTTCCATGAGGAGCGCCAGCTCATCGACGAAGGCGGGCTCGTAATGGCGAAGGCCCGGCTGGCCGAGCGCGATCAGCGGCGGGTTGATCGACTGGTGGGCGCCGCCCTCCGGCCCGAGAGTCACGCCCGACGGGGTCGCGACCAGCATGAAGCGCGCGTCCTGGTAACAGGCGTAATTGAGGGCATCGAGGCCGCGGGCGATGAACGGGTCGTAGACGGTGCCGATCGGGAACAGGCGTTCGCCGAAGAGGTCGCCAGCGAGGCCGATCGCGGCGAGCATCAGGAACAGGTTGTTCTCGGCGATTCCGAGCTCGATATGCTGGCCCGCCGGGCGCCCGGCCCATTTCTGCGCCGAGGGGATCTTGGCGGCGGCGAACACGTCGGCCAGCTCCTGGCGGCGGAACAGGCCGCGCTGGTTCACGAAGCCGCCGAGATTGGTCGAGACGGTGACGTCGGGCGAGGTGGTGACGATTCGGTCCGCGAGCGCGCCGCCCGCCTTGGCAAGCTCGTTGAGGATCTTGCCGAACGCGGCCTGGGTGGATTGCTCATCGCCCGACGGCGGCGCGATCGCCGGCACGTCGGCGACGTTCCACGGGCGCGGGCGCTTATCGCGGGCGACGCGGCTGGACTCGACGAGGTTGCGCGCCGCCTCGGCGCTGTTGCCGCCAAGGCCGGCCCAGGGCTCCCATTCCTCGCCCTCGGCCACGCCCATCTGCTCGCGCAGAGCGGCGACCTGGCCGGGGTTCATCAGGCCGGCATGGTTGTCCTTGTGGCCGGCGAACGGCAGGCCGAAGCCCTTGATCGTATAGACGATGAACAGCGTCGGCACGTCGTCCTGAGCCGCGTCGAACGCCTCGACGAGGCTCGCCATGTCGTGGCCGGCGAGATTGGTCATCAGCGCCTGGAGAGCGTCGTCGTCGCGCGCGTCGAGGAGCGGCTTCGTCTCCGGCGCGTCCTTGAGGAGCCGCTCGCGCCAGGCGGCGCCGCCGAGGTAGGTGAGCGCGGCATAGTCGGCGTTGGGCGCGTCATCGATCCAGGCCTTGAGCGCTTCGCCGCCCGGCTCGGCGAAGGCGGCTTCCATGGCCTTGCCATATTTGAGCGTGGCGACGCGCCAGCCGCACGCCGCGAAAATCTCGTCGAAGCGGCGGAACATGCGGTCCGCGGTCGTCGCGTCGAGGCTCTGGCGGTTATAGTCGACGATCCACCAGCAATTGCGGATGTCGTGCTTGGCCGCCTCGATCAGGCATTCGTAGATATTGCCCTCGTCGAGCTCGGCATCGCCCATCAGCGCGACCATCCGGCCCGTCTCGGCCGGGTCCATCAGGCCGTGGGCGACGAGATAATCCTGGATGAGGCTGGCGAAGGCGGTGACCGCGACCCCGAGGCCGACCGAGCCCGTCGAGAAATCGACCGGGATCTTGTCCTTGGTCCGGCTCGGATAGGACTGCATGCCGCCGAACCCGCGGAAATTCTCGAGTTGCTCGCGGCTCTGGCTGCCCATCAGATAGTGGGCGGCGTGGAGCACCGGGCCGGCGTGGGGCTTCACCGCGACCTTGTCGTTCGGCCCGAGCGCATGGAAGTAGAGCGCCGCCATGATCGCGGTCATCGAGGCGCAGCTCGCCTGGTGGCCGCCGACCTTCAGCCCGTCCGCGCTCTCGCGAATGTGGTTGGCGTTGTGGATCGTCCAGGAGGCGAGCCAGCGCAGCCGCTCCTCGATCAGGTTGAGGGCGTCGATGTCGGGCGTAGCGGTCTTCTTCAGCATGGCGCCGCCTTAGATCGGATTTTGCTGACGCAAAACCGATCTGCGTTCCTTGAAGGTCGCGCTTGCCGGGCCGGCAGGCGGGTCCGCCTGCCTCGCAACCGCCTAAGATCGGATTTGCTGGCGCAAAACCGATCTGGATTCATTGATGGTCGCGCTTGCCGGGCCGGCAGGCGGGTCCGCCTGCCTCGCAACCGCTCCGGCGACCAAAGCTGACAGATGAAGCCGACAGACCGACACATGCCATTCATCTCCGGTCCGCTTCGTCAGCTCTGTCGGTTTTGCCTGTCCCGGGCGGATAAAGCGCGTCGAGCAGGCGGTCGAAAGCCTGCCGCTCCGGGCTGCCGGGAAGCAGGCCGCGGGTGCCGGGCGGTCGCCGGACGGGCGATGGCGGCGGTGCCCAAGCCGCGGCCGCAGCGATGCGGGCGTGCCGCGCATGGGCGAGTGCGGCATCCCACACCACGGCGAAACTCTCTGCGCCGGGCCGGCCGCGCAGGTCGTAGGCTGTCGCCCGGCTCTTGCCGACCCGGCCCGCCGCCTCCGCAACCGAACCGCAGCGGGCAAGCAGGAGGATGAAGCGGAATTGCAGCTCGGGCGACCAGCCGTCGTGACGCGGCTTGAGCGGCACGGGCGTGAAGTGAAGAAAGGGTGCCAGCGACATGATTCGCCGAACATATCATGAACGACATGCTGTAGGAAAATGCCGCGACTAGGGGACCCGAGTGTCCGCTTTGGGTGGAAAGTGGACATCACTGTAGTAGGCTGCGGTTATGGAAGAACCAGCAGCATCCAAGCCGACGGTCCGGAAGCGGGCGGAGGAGATCAAACCGTTTCAGTGCAAGCATCTCATTGCCGTGATCGAGAACCCTACCGACGTGAAGAACATCGGGACCGTGATTCGTAACGTGAACGCCCTTGGCGTGGAGAAGGTCTACGTCGTTGATCCCCGCCGCTCGCTGCCTGACGACTGGCAGGATTTACGAGAGCGCAAGTCCGTCTCGAAGACCTCGGTCTCAGCGGTAAAATGGACGTTCGTTAAGCGCTTCGACAGCACCGATGATTGCTTTGACCATCTCGAAAGAAAGGGGTTCAAGTCGATCGTCACGTCACCGCACGTCAAGGGCAAGAGGTGCATCTTCCTCCACGAGGGCGATTTTACAGAGCACAGCAAGCTGGCGGTCTGGTTCGGTAGCGAGGCCCTGGGGATCAGTGATCGTGCCGTTGAGCGGAGCGAGATGTGCGTCAGCATCCCGATGTTTGGCATGATCGAGAGCCTCAATCTCGGCACCAGCTCTGGCATCGTCCTCTACGAAGTAGCAAAGCAGAGGCGCGAATATCAAAGCCGGTTCAGGCTGCGTAAGCGAAGAGGTGAACGCAAGACTCCACTGCCCACAGTGATCATGCCAAACCATCAGACCTCGTGAACGTCCGCAATGGGTCGAAAGCAGACGGCGGCAGACTGGGATGGCGATGACGCCGAAAAGCAGTCGGGCCCGGACGGGAAGCTAGCGTCCGGGCCCGTTGTCGCGCCTCCCCGCGCGAACTCTGAAGATCGTATCGCTTAGGCCGCGATCTGCTCGTCGCCCGCAACGCGGTGGTTGCGCCGGAACAGGCCTTCGCCGGTCGTGCCTCCGTCCGCCAGCGGCAGAGCGGTCGCGCAGAAGGCGCATTCCGCGAGCAGGCGGCCGATCAGCCAGTGGGTCCGACCGCAGCCGGGGCAGCGATTGACCTCATGCGCGTGGTAGACCGGCTGATAGCCCCGGATTGCCGGGTTGATCGGACCGCGCACGTCGCTGATCGAGATGACGTTCGACATGAAACTCACTCCCTTTCACTGCCCTCAGTATATGAGGCGCCGGTGAGCCGTGCATGAACGTCGACGAAATGATCAGTTCAGGCGATCAGGGCGCCAAAGGCGCGTCTCGGCCCGACCAAGGCCGCAGCCGGCAAGGCCAAGCGACCAAATTCCAGAGAGTTAGCCGAGCGACTCGCCTTCCGGCGCGCCGCGGCCGAGCTTGTCGGGGAGCGGCTCGCCGTTCGGCGTGAACTCAAGGCTGACCGAGTTGATGCAGAAACGCAGGCCGGTCGGCGGCGGGCCGTCGTCGAAGACATGGCCCTGGTGGCTGCCGCAGCGGCCGCAGACGATCTCGGTGCGGACCATTCCGTAACTGGTGTCGCGGATGGTCTCGAGATGGCCCTCCGCATAGGGGCTGGTGAAGCTCGGCCAGCCGGTGCCGCTCTCGAACTTTGCGCCGCCGTTGAACAGCGGCAGGCCGCACAGGCGGCAGGTGTAGACGCCGGGTCTTTTCTCCTGGAGGAAGACGCCGCAAAACGGCGCCTCGGTGCCGTGGTTGAGAAGCACCCTCGCCTCGTCCTGCGTAAGCGTCGCTTCCAGCTCCTGCCGCTGCTGGTCGGTCGGCGGCGTCAGGTCGAAAGTCATGGCGGCGGTGTCGGTCATTGCGGATCTCCAGCTTTCGCGCCCGACATAGGCGCTCCCGCCCGACCTTGCATCAGTTGGCCGCGGCGTAGGCCTCAAGGTTGGCGAGATGCGCGTCGACCTCGTCCTTCGGCAGGAAGGAGCCGAGGAAGCTGTTGCGGGCGAGCGTGACGAGGTCGTCGCGGCCGAGGCCCCTCGCCTCCGCGGCGGCGCGGAAATTGTCGTTCACGTAGCCGCCGAAATAAGCGGGGTCGTCGGAGTTGAGGGTGACGCGAAGGCCTTCGCGGAGCATCCGGTCGACCGGGTGGACGTCCATGCTGGGAACGACGCAGAGCTTGAGGTTGGAGAGCGGGCAGACGGTCAGAGTCATCTGCTCGTCGGCGAGGCGGCGAACCAGCGCGGAATCATCGAGGCTGCGATTGCCGTGGTCGAGGCGGTCGATGTGCAAGAGGTCGAGCGCTTCCCAGACGTAGTCGGCGGGGCCCTCCTCGCCGGCATGGGCCACGCGCTTGAGGCCGAGCTCGGCGGCACGGGCGAACACGCGCTCGAACTTGCTCGGCGGGTGGCCGAGCTCGGAGCTGTCGAGGCCGACCGCCTCGATGCGGTCGAGCCAGGGCTCGGCTTGCGTCAGCGTCTCGAACGCCGCTTCCTCGGAGAGATGACGGAGGAAGCAGAGGATCAGCCTTGAGGTAATGCCGTGCCTCGCCCTGGCCTCGTCCATTCCGGCGAGTAGGCCCTTGATCGCGGTGTCGAAGGGGATGCCGCGGTCGGTATGGGTCTGGGGGTCGAAGAAGATTTCCGCGTGGACCACCGAGTCGGCGGCGGCGCGGTCGAAATAGGCCATCGCGAGGTCGCGGAAATCCTCCTCGGTCTGGAGGACGTTGGCGCCCTGATAATAGATGTCGAGGAAGTCCTGAAGATTCGAGAAGCTGTAGGCGGCGCGGACCTCCTCCACGCTGTTGAACGGGATGTCGACGCCGTTGCGCCTGGCGAGAGCGAACATCAGCTCGGGCTCGAGGCTGCCCTCGATATGCATGTGAAGCTCGGCCTTGGGCAGGCCGGCGATGAAGGCGGCGAGATCGGTCATGTGCGGTCCCCTCGTATCGGACCCGAAGCTACCCGCTCGTCCCGAGCGAAGTCGAGGGGCGCTGGGCAAAGGTTGGTGTGGACGCCCTTCGACTTCGCTCAGGACGAGCGGAGGGGTTTGTGTTTTGCTCTTAGGCCAGCCGCTCGGGGACCTCGGTCGCGTCGCCGAGGATGTGCTCGGCGGTCGCCACCGCTTCCCACGGGAAGACGAACCAGCGCTTGTCGGCGGAGCGGTCCATGTCGGTGCCGGCATATTCGACGCGGGCCTTGGAGCTCACGTTGTTCACCAGCACGGCGACGCGGATATGCTCCTCGCGGCAGCCGTGGCTGGCGAGGACGTCGCGAAGGTAGGCGATGGTCGAGCCGCTGTCGTTGATGTCGTCGACGATCAGGATCTTGGAGCCCTCGCGGCTCTTGGCGGCGAGCTTCTCGAGCAACTCGTCGGCGAACGCGGCGTCGCCGGAGCTGTGGTCGACCGAGAGCATGGTGATTCCCGTGCGGTGCGAGAGATAGGCCGCGGGCACGAGGCCGCCGCGGCCGACGCCGACGAGGAAGTCGGGCTTCCAGGGGTCGGCGTCGAGCTTGCGCGCGATCGCCTCGAGGTCGCTCAGGAACGCCTCATAGGGGACATAGTAGAGTTCGGGGTTCGCACTCGTGGACATCGATCCCCTCCTCTTCTCAGGCTCAGCCGAGCGCCTTCTTGAGCAGCTCGTTGACGACCTGTGGATTGGCCTTGCCGGCCATCGCCTTCATGGTCTGGCCGACGAAGAAGCCGAACAATTTGTCCTTGCCGCCGCGATATTCGGCGACCTTGTCCTCGTTGGCGGCCATGATCTCGGCGATGACCTTGTCGATGGCGCCGGTGTCGCTGGTCTGCTTGAGGCCGCGCTCCTCGACGATTCTACCCGGGTCCTGGCCGGTCTCGAGCATAATCTCGAACACCTGCTTGGCGAGCGTGCCCGACAGGGTGCCGTCGGCGACCAGGCCAAGCAGGTCGGCGCCCTGCTTGGGCGAGACCGGGCTGTCGGTGATGTCGCGGCCAAGCCGGTTCAGGGCGCCGAACAAGTCCGAGATCACCCAGTTGGAAGCCGCCTTGCCGATTTCGGGCCCCGCCTTGCCGGTCGCGGCCAGCAATTCCTCGAACCAGCGCGCGGTCGTCACGTCGGCGGTGAGCACCGATGCATTGTAGGCGCTGAGGCCGAGCTCCTGCTCGTAGCGGTGACGCTTGGCGTCCGGCAGCTCCGGCAGGGTCTCGCGGCATTCGTCGAGGAACGCGTCCGAAAGCTCGACCGGAAGCAGGTCCGGATCCGGGAAGTAGCGATAGTCGTGCGCTTCCTCCTTGGAGCGGAGGCTGCGCGTTTCGCCCTTATCCGGATCGAACAGCCGGGTCTCCTGGACGACGGTGCCGCCCTCCTCCAGCACCTCGACCTGACGATTCGCCTCATATTCGATCGCCGCCATGATGAAGCGGACCGAATTGACGTTCTTGGTCTCGGTGCGGGTGCCGAACGGCTGGCCGGGCTTGCGCACGCTGACATTGACGTCGGCGCGCATCGAGCCCTGCTCCATATTGCCGTCGCACGAGCCGACATAGCGCAGAATGGACCTGAGCTTACGCACGTAAGCCCCTGCTTCCTCGGGAGAACGCATGTCAGGCTTCGACACGATCTCCATCAGTGCGACGCCCGAGCGGTTAAGGTCGACATAGGAATAAGACGGATGCTGGTCGTGAAGCATCTTGCCCGCATCCTGCTCGAGGTGGATGCGCTCGATGCCGATCTGCTTGGCGGTGCTCTCGTCCTTGTCGTCGAGAAGCACCTCGATCACGCCCTCACCCACGATCGGGTGGTAGAGCTGGCTGATCTGGTACCCCTGCGGAAGGTCCGGATAGAAATAATTCTTCCGGTCGAATCGCGACCAGGCGTTGATCTGCGCATTGAGCGCCATGCCGGTGCGCACGGCCTGGCGGACGCACTCCTCGTTGAGGACCGGGAGCATGCCCGGCATCGCCGCGTCGACGAGGCTGACCTGCTGGTTGGGCTCGGCGCCGAACTCGGTCGCGGCGCCGGAGAAGAGCTTGGCGTTGGACACGACCTGCGCGTGGACCTCGAGGCCGATCACGACCTCCCACTCGCCGGTGGCGCCATGGATACGATAGCTGCTCATTACCACCATGCCTTCGGACGATGGGTGAAGCCGGAGCGCTCTTCCAGAGCGAGGCCGGCGTTGAGGACGCCCTGCTCGTCGAACGGGCGGCCGATCAGCTGAAGGCCGAGCGGCAGGCCTTGGCCGTCGAGGCCGGCGGGCACCGACATTGCGGGGAGGCCGGCGAGGCTCGCCGGAACCGCAAACACGTCGTTGAGGTACATGGCGAGCGGGTCGGAACTCTTGTCGCCAAGCGCGAAGGCGGCGCTCGGGGCGGTCGGCGTGAGGATCAGGTCGACCTCGTTGAACACGCGTTCGAAGTCGCGCGCGATCAGCGCCCGAACCTTCTGCGCCTGGTTGAAATAAGCGTCATAGAAGCCGGCCGACAGCACATAGGTGCCGATCATGATGCGGCGCTTCACTTCCGAGCCGAAGCCGTCGTGACGGGTCGCCTGGTACATGCCGTCGATGCCGCCGTCGCTCGTCCCGCGAAGGCCGTAGCGGACGCCGTCGTAGCGGGCGAGGTTGGACGACGCCTCGGCCGGCGCAATGATATAGTAGGTCGGTAGCGCGTACTTCGTGTGCGGCAGCGAGACCTCGACGATCTCCGCACCGGCGTCGCGCATCCGCTCGATGCCCTCGTCCCAGACCCGGCCGATCTCCTCGGGAATGCCGTCGATGCGATATTCCCTGGGGATGCCGATGCGCTTGCCGCGGATGTCGCTGCTCAGCGCCGCTTCCCAGTTCGGCACGGGCATGTCGAGCGAGGTCGAATCCTTGGGGTCGAAGCCACTCATCGCCTCGAGCATGATCGCGCAATCGCGGACGTCGCGGGCCATCGGCCCGGCCTGGTCGAGGCTGGAGGCGAAGGCGACGACGCCCCAGCGCGAGCAGCGGCCGTAGGTCGGCTTGATGCCGCTGATGCCGACGAAGGCGGCTGGCTGGCGGATCGAGCCGCCGGTGTCGGTGCCGGTCGCGCCCGGGCATAGGCGCGCAGCGACCGCCGAGGCGCTGCCGCCCGACGACCCGCCCGGCGCCAGCGGGGCATTGCCCCCGTCATTGCGCCGCCACGGCGAGATCACCGGGCCGTAGGCGCTGGTCTCGTTCGACGAGCCCATCGCGAACTCGTCCATGTTGAGCTTGCCGAGCATCCCGGCGCCGGCGTCCCACAGCTTCCGACTGACCGTGCTCTCGTAGACCGGCTTGAAGCCGCCGAGCATGTTGCTGCCCGCGGTGGTCTGCACACCCTTGGTGGCGAACAGATCCTTCATGCCGATCGGCACGCCCGAAAGCGGCTTGAGGTCGTCCGAAGTGCGGGCCTGGTCGGCGGCGTCGGCTGCGGCAAGGGCGTGCTCCGGCGTCTCGACGACATAGGCGTTGAGCGAGCGGCCCTTCTCGACATTGGCGATAAAGCCTTCGGCGACCTCGCGCGCGGTGAAGCTGCCGTCGCGGACGCCGTCGCGGATCGCGGCGATGGAAAGATCGGTGAGGTTGGACACTATTCGATCACCTTCGGCACGGCGAAGAATCCGTGTTCGGCAACGGGCGCATTGGCGAGCACGTCGTCGCGGATGCCGCCGTCGTTCACGACGTCCTGGCGCATGCGCAGCGTGTTGGGGATGACGGCGGTCATCGGCTGGACGCCGGTCACATCCACCTCCTGAAGCTGCTCGATCCAGCCGAGGATGTTGTTGAGCTCCGGCTCCAGGGCCGCGACCTCCTCGTCGGAGACCGCGATGCGGGCCAGCTTGGCGATATGGCGCACGGTGGCTGCGTCTACGGACATTCAAAAACCTTTTGGAGACGGGATCGCTCGCGATCCCCTGCCGGGCTGCTAGCAGCCACGCTGCAGTGCGGCAAGGAGAGCGCGGGCTTGCATCCGCCTTTCGGTTCGGCTCTGAGGCCCGCCATGGCCAAGCACCGTCGAAGTTGCGCAACCCGGTTCCTGTGGCTGGTCGCGATCATCACCTTTCTCGTCATCGCCGGCGGAATCGCCTATTCGGCGCTGGCGCCTGTCCTGATCCGCTGGGCGACGATCCCGACCACCGAGTTCGTCGAGGTGCCCAAGGCGCCCAACGTCACTTATGCGGACGCGGAGCTGTGGATCGCCCGCCCTGACATCGCGGACAATCCGTCGCTGTGGCTGCCGGAGGGCGCTCACCCCGCCGACGGCGAACCCCGGGCGTCGGTCTTCTTCATCCACCCGACGTCCTTCCTCGAGCGCGACGCCTGGAACGCCCCGCTCGACCATCAGGAATCGCAATGGCGCGCAGGCCTGTTCGTGCGCAGCCAGGCGAGCGCGTTCAACCATGTCGGCCGGGTGTGGGCGCCCAAATACCGCCAGGCGACGTTCGGCGCCTTTCTGACCGAGCAGGACGATGCGCGCCGCGCGCTCGACTTCGCCTATCGCGACGTCCTCGCCGCCTATGAGGAATTCCTCAAGCAGGCGCCGGCGGACAGCCCGATCATCCTCGCCGGCCACAGCCAGGGCAGTCTCCACCTGCTGCGGCTGCTGCGCGAGCGCCTTCGCGACGCGCCCGAGAAGAGCCGAATCGCCGCGGCCTATGTGGTGGGGTGGCCGATCTCGATCACCGCCGACCTCCCCGCCCTTCCCTTCCCCGCCTGCGAACGCGCCGGCCAGGCCGGATGCATCCTGTCGTGGATGAGCTTCGCCGAGCCCGCCGACCCGGCGATGATCGTCGAGACCTGGGAGGCGACCCCGGGCCTCAACGGCCAGCCGCGCGCCGGCACGGCGATGGTCTGCACCAACCCGCTCACCCGAAATGCCGGCGATGCGGCGCCGCGCGAGGCCAATCTCGGAACGCTCATCCCAAATGGCGATCTTACCCATGCGTCGCTTCAACCGCGGGGAGCCCCGGCGCGCTGCGACGCGCGCGGCTTCCTGCTGATCGGCAACGATCTGCCCGACCTTGGCAATTACGTGCTCCCGGGAAACAACTACCACGTCTACGATTACGCCCTGTTCTGGTCGAACATCCGCGCCGACGTCGAGGAGCGGCTTAGGGCGTTCATGGGCGAACGCGAATGATCGTGGGAAACACGGCCGAGTTTCGAGCAGCGCTGCCGAATGGCGGGCGCCTGATGGGGCTCGACGTCGGCACCAGGACGATCGGCCTGGCGCTGTGCGATTCGGGCTGGACCATCGCCACGGCGGCCGAGCTGATTCGTCGAACCAAGTTCGCCGCCGACCTCGACAAGCTTCGCGGCATCGTCGCGGCGCAGAGCGTGAAGGGCATCGTCATCGGCCTTCCGCTCAACATGGACGGCAGCGATAGCCCACGCACTCAGTCGACCCGCGCCTTCGCCCGCAACCTCGCCCCGCTCGGCCTGCCGGTGCTGCTGTGGGACGAGCGCTGGTCGACCCAGGCTGTTACCCGCACGCTGATCGACGCCGACGCCAGCCGCGCCCGCCGCGCCGACCTCGTCGACAAGATGGCTGCCGCCTACATCCTCCAGGGCGCGATCGACGGGTTGGTCGGATTCGGAACCTAATAGTCGGCGAGAAGCCAGCGCGCCGCCTCAGCCGGAGTCCTTTTGTCGACATCGCGGTCGACCATCAGGTTCGCCTGCCGCATCCGATCGACTCGGATCGCCCCGACGAGCGGGCGAAGAGCGCCGAGAAAGCGCTCGTCCCGGGCCCGCCGAGGCGCCGCCAGAAGCAGGGCATCGTAGCTCGGCAGCGCGGCGCGCGGATCGGCCAGCGTGACGAGATCGAGATCGGCGATTCGTCCGTCCGAGGAGAAAGCCGAGATGACGTCGACCGAGCCATCGGCCACGGCCCGGTACATGAAGGTCGGACTGTAGGAGCGGTGCTCGGCGAACCGAAGGCCGTAAGCCCGCTCCACCGCACGCCATTCTGGCCGAGTGAGGAATTCGAGGTCGGCACCGAGGCGCAACCGAGGCGCTGACCGGGCGAGCTGATCCAGACTGGAAATGCCGAGCTCCGCCGCCCGCTCCCGCCGCATCGCCAGCGCATAGGCATTCTCGAAGCCGAGCGGACCGATGACAGCCACCCCGTCACGCCGGGCGAGCAGCTCGCTCAGCTGCTGCCGCATCTCGGCCGCCGGCGGATTGTCGGTGCGGGCCAGAATGTTGGCCCACAAGGTGCCGCTGTAGTCGACGTAGACATCGATATCGCCGGCGGCGAGCGCTCGGTAGGCGACGGTGGAGCCGAGGCCGTCGCGGCGTTCGGTGCGGTAGCCGGCGGCTCGAAGCCGCTCCTCGATCGCGCTCGCCAGGATGAACTGCTCGGAGAAGTTCTTGGCGCCGATCACCACCGTCTCCTGCTCCGGCGCGTTGCGCCAGGGCACGAAGGCGACAAGAAGCGCGGCGGCGATGAGACCAAGGCCAAGGCGCACGCGCCAGCGGGAGCGGCGCGCCAGGCCCGATTCGACCAGCGCCAGCACGCCATCGGCGGCCAGCGCGAGCACGGCCGCGCCGAGACAGCCGACGAGGACGCGCAGCCAGTTCTCGGTCTGCAGGCCCGAGAAGATGAGGTCGCCCATGCTCGGCTGGCCGACGGTCGTGGCGAGGGTCGCGGCGCCGATCGTCCACACCGCGGCTGTACGAATTCCAGCGAGGATGACCGGGGCGCCGAGGGGCAGCTCGACCAGAAGCAAGCGCTGCCGGCGGGTCATGCCAATGCCTTCGGCCGCTTCGCGCACGCCGGGATCGATTCCGGCCAGCGCCGCGACGCCGTTCCGGACAATGGGCAGAAGCGCATAGAGGCTGAGCGCGATCAGCGCGGGCAGGAAGCCGAGCGCCGGAATGGCGAGGCCGCTCGCCTGCCCCAGCACCAGCAGCATCGGGTAGAACAAAGCGAGCAGCGCCAGCGCGGGAATGGTCTGGATCAGGCCGACGGCGCCGAGCAAGGCGCCCCTCACCCGCCTTCGCTCCCACGCCCACCAGGCCAGCGGCAGGCCGACCGCAACGCCGATGCCGATCGCTGCCAGGCTGACGCCGAGATGGGCGCGCATCAGGACCGGAAGGTCGCCCAGGGCCTCGGCAAGCGCCGGGTTCATCGCCCCTCCGCGAGGGCATGAAGCCGCTCGGCCTGGCGGCGCGGCACGTCGACCAGGGCGCGCACCTCCGGATCTTGCGAGGACAGTAACTCAGCGGGCGGCAGATCCGCTCGGACCCGACCGTCGATCAGAACCACGATGCGGTCGGCGATCAGCAGCGCCTCGGCCATGTCGTGCGTAACCATGATCGACGTGAGAGCCAGGCTGTCGTGAAGCGCGCGATAGGAGCGGCCGAGCTCGTCGCGGGTGACCGGGTCGAGAGCCCCGAACGGCTCGTCCATCAGCATGATGCGGGGCCCGGCGGCGAGCGCCCGGGCGACCCCGACTCGCTGCGCCTGGCCACCCGACAGGCTCGACGGCATGCGCCCGGCGAACTCCCGCGGCAGCGCGACGAGATCGAGCAGCTCGGCGACTCGCCCCTCGCGCTCCGTCGCCGGCGTTCCTGCCAGGCGCGGCACGATCCAGATATTCTCGGCGACCGTCATGTGCGGGAACAGCCCGATGCCCTGGATGACGTAGCCGATGCCCCGCCGAAGCTCGGTCACCGGCATGTCGCGAACGTCGCGGCCATCGACCCGGACAATGCCCTCGTCGGGTGCCGCCAGCCGGTTGATCGATTTCAGCAAGGTGGTCTTGCCCGACCCCGAGGGTCCGACCAGCGCGACGAACTCGCCCGCCGCCGCCGTCAGGCTGACGCCGTCCAGGGCCGTGCCTGCACCGTGGCGCTTGGTGACGTCGGCCAGCTCGATCATCGGCTTTGTCAGCTTCCGTCCCCCCTTCAGGCCAACTAGCCGGAGCGGCGCCCTTCCCGTCAAGCGCTGGACCATGTGCGGCACTGATGCGTAGAGCGGGGCATGACCGTTCTCCTCTCGATCGACGTCGAAGCCAGCGGCCCTGCGCCGATGCATGGCGACATGATCAGCTTCGCCGCGGTGATCATCGAGGAGGGGCTGAGCCGGACCTTCGACTCGGGCAACATGCGCCCGGAAAGCGAGCATTATTGGCCCGAGGCCTATGCGGCGATCGGCATGACCCGCGAGGAGCATCTCGCCGCGCCTTATTCGATCCGCCAGCGCATCCTCGATTTCGCCGACTGGCTCGAGGGCATGCGCGAGCCCCGGCGCCGCTTCATCATGGTCAGCGACAATCCCGGGTTCGACTTCCAATGGATGAATTTCGAGCTCTTGAACCACACCAACCAGCAACTGCTCGGCCATTCGGCCCGGCGAATCGGCGACGTCTGGTCGGGCCTGCGGAAAAAGCCGCTCGAGACGGCGACCTGGAAGCGCTACCGGATCACGCCGCACGACCACACGCCGCTCAACGACGCGATGGGCAATGCCGAGGCCTGGCTGGAGATGTGGCGACAGCATGGCTGAGCGGATGCGCGCGATGGAGTTCCGAGCGGTCGGCGAACCGCTGAGCTCCGTCGAACGCCCCCTCCCCTCGCCCGGTCCCGGCGAGTTGCTCCTCAAGGTCTCGGCCTGCGCCGTCTGCCGCACCGACCTCCACATCGTCGACGGCGACATCGTCGGTCCGCGCCCGGTCGTGCCCGGTCACGAAGTCGTCGGGCGAGTCATCGCCGTCGGCGGCGATGTCACCGGATTTGCCGTCGGCAACCGCGTCGGCGTTCCCTGGCTCGGCGGCACCTGCAGGACTTGCCCCTATTGCATGAGCGGCGCGGAGAATCTGTGCGATTTCCCGACCTTTACGGGCTTCAGCCGCGACGGCGGTTTCGCGACTCACATGGTCGCAGACGCCCGCTACTGCTTCGCCATCCCCGATGCCTATGACGACCATCAGGCCGCGCCACTGCTGTGCGCAGGCCTCATAGGCTTTCGCTCCTATCGAATGGCGGGAGACGCGCCGCGGCTCGGCCTCTACGGCTTCGGCGCCGCCGCCCATATCCTCGCCCAGATCGCCGTCGGCGACGGGCGCCAGGTCTTCGCCTTCACCCGGCCCGGCGACTCGGCAGGCCAGGATTTCGCCAGGCGTCTCGGCTGCGCATGGGCGGGCGCGTCCGGCGAGACGCCGCCGGAGCTGCTCGACGCCGCGATCATCTTCGCGCCGGTCGGAGCGCTGGTTCCGGAGGCCTTGCGACGCGTGCGAAAGGGCGGCCGAGTCGTCTGCGCCGGGATCCACATGAGCGACATCCCCGGCTTTCCCTATGCCGATCTGTGGGAAGAGCGGCAGATCATGTCCGTCGCCAACCTGACCCGCGCGGACGGCATCGCGTTCATGGACGCGGTGGCGCGGCGGCCGGTGAAGGTCAGCACCACGCCGTTCCCGCTCGATCAGGTGAACGAAGCGCTCGCGGCCGTGCGCGCCGGCACCATCGAGGGCGCAGCGGTGCTGGTGCCGTGAAGGATCGGTCGATCGAAAGGTCGAGGCGTGGTGGGCGCGGCAAGGATTGAACTTGCGACCCCACCCGTGTGAAGGGTGTGCTCTACCACTGAGCTACGCGCCCACGCCTCGAAGGCAACGGTCCGATGTGGTGGTCCGGACCGGCGCCGCAGCGGCCGAAGCCGTGCGGGAGGCGGGTCCATAACCGTGCGCGCCGCGCCTGTCCAGACGGCAGGCGGGCGCAGCAAGCCTCAGGTGTTGACCGAGTCCTTGAGACCCTTGCCCGGCTTGAACTTGGGCTGGGTCGATTCCTTGATCTGCATCGGTTCGCCGGTGCGCGGGTTGCGGCCCGTCGAGGCCTTGCGCTGCGAGCAGGAGAAGGTGCCGAAGCCGACCAGGCGCACTTCGTCGCCGCGTTTGAGGGCGTTGCTGATCGTGTCGAACACCGCTTCAACCGCTCTGGACGCATCCCCCCGCGCCAGTCCCGTCGTGTCGGCAACCTGGCCGATAAGCTCCTGCTTGTTCATTTGCTGCGCACCCCTGCCGCTGATTCCCCCTTGGCCGCGCGACGGCCAGAGGCGCGGATGATGGTCGCAGCCATGCGCGAGAGTCAAACGGAAAGGGGCGCATTTCCGCCGGAAACGCGCCCCTTCTGCTCAGCTATCGTTGCTGCGCCGCAACAATCAGTGCCGGATCGAAACACCGCCAGTTTCGCCGGGGCCCTGAAGCTCCGACGGAGGCACCGCCGCGAGCTCGTCACTCTCGGTCCACTCGATCGGCGAGATCGGCGTGACCAGCGCGTGGGCAAGCACCTCGTCGACATGGGCGACGGTGACGATCTCGAGACCCTCGCGGATGTTCGCCGGGATGTCGGCGAGGTCTTTTTCGTTCTCGGCCGGGATCAGCACCTTGGTGATGCCGCCGCGCATCGCCGCGAGCAGCTTCTCCTTCAATCCGCCGATCGGCAGCACGCGGCCGCGCAGGGTGACCTCGCCGGTCATCGCGACGTCGCGGCGCACGGCGTTGCCGGTCAGGGTCGAGATGATCGCGGTGACCATGCCGATGCCCGCCGACGGGCCATCCTTCGGCACCGCGCCCTCGGGCAAGTGGACGTGGATGTCCTTGCGCGCGAACAGGCTCGGCTTGACGCCATAAGCCGGCGCGCGGGCGCGAACGAAGCTGAATGCGGCCTGGACCGACTCCTGCATCACCTCGCCCAATTTGCCGGTGGTCTTGATCGTGCCCTTGCCCGGGACAGTGACCGCCTCGATGGTCAGCAGCTCGCCGCCAACCTCGGTCCAGGCGAGGCCGGTGACGGCGCCGATCTGGTCCTCCTCCTCACTGATGCCGTGGCGGAATTTCCGCACGCCGGCATAGTCGGAAAGGTTGTCGGGCGTGATGGTGACGCTCTCCGCCTTCCCTTCGAGGATGTGGCGCAGCGCCTTGCGGGTGAGCCGCGCGATCTCGCGCTCCAGCGTACGCACGCCGGCCTCGCGGGTGTAGTAGCGGATCAGGTCGCGCAGGCCGTCCTCGGTCAGCGTGAACTCGCCTTCCTTGAGGCCGTGACTCTCGACCTGCTTGGTCAGCAGGTGTCGCTTGGCGATCTCGACCTTCTCGTCCTCGGTATAGCCCTCGAGCCGGATGATCTCCATGCGGTCGAGCAAGGGCTGCGGCAGGTTCAACGAGTTCGCCGTGGTGACGAACATCACGTCGGAAAGGTCGTAATCCAGCTCCAGATAATGGTCCTGGAACTTGTTGTTCTGCTCCGGATCGAGCACCTCGAGCAGCGCCGAGGCGGGATCGCCGCGGAAATCCTGGCCGAGCTTGTCGATCTCATCGAGCAGGAACAGCGGATTGCTCGTGCCGGCCTTCTTGAGGTTGCTGACGATCTTGCCCGGAAGCGAGCCGATATAGGTCCGCCGGTGGCCGCGGATCTCGGCCTCGTCGCGGACGCCGCCCAGCGACTGGCGGACGAACTCGCGGCCCGTGGCGCGCGCGATCGAGCGGCCAAGCGAGGTCTTGCCGACGCCGGGCGGGCCGACGAGGCACAGGATCGGACCCTTGAGCTTGTTGGTGCGGGCCTGGACCGCGAGATATTCGACGATCCGCTCCTTGACCTTCTCGAGGCCGTAATGGTCCTCGTCGAGGATCCGCTCGGCCTCGGTGATGTCGTGCTTGAGCTTGGACTTCTTGCCCCAGGGCAGGCCGAGCAGAACGTCGAGATAGTTGCGGCTGACCGTCGCCTCTGCCGACATCGGGGCCATGGCGCGCAGCTTCTTCAGCTCCGAATTGGCCTTGGACTTGGCTTCCTTGGAAAGCTTGGTCCGCTCGATCTTGCGGGCGAGCTCGGCGAGCTCGTCGCCGCCGCCTTCCTCGCTCTCGTTGCCGAGCTCGCGCTGGATCGCCTTCAGCTGCTCGTTCAAATAATATTCGCGCTGGGTCTTCTCCATCTGCCGCTTCACGCGGCTGCGGATCTTCTTCTCGACCTGGAGGACGCCGAGCTCGCCTTCCATGAAGGCATAGGCCATCTCCAGCCGGCGCACCGGGTCCTGCTCGGCGAGCAGGGCCTGCTTGTCGCTGACCTTGATCGAGATGTTGGCTGCGACCGCGTCGGCGAGCCGCGACGGCTCCTCGATCTGACTGAGCTGCATGCCGGTCTCGGCCGGAAGCTTGCGGTTCAGCTTGGCATAATTCTCGAACTGCTCGACCACCGAGCGCATCAGAGCGGCGACTTCGGCGCCGTCGGGCTCCTCGCCTTCGAGCAGGTCGACTTCCGCGGTGAGGTGGCCGCCTTCGCCCGACAGCGTCGCCAGGGTCGCCCGCTGCTTGCCCTCTACCAGCACGCGAACGGTACCGTCGGGAAGCTTCAGCAGCTGCAGCACCTGGGCGATGACTCCGAGGTCGTAGAGCGCCTCGCGGTCGGGATCGTCCTCGGCGGGATCGAGCTGCGAGACGAGGAAGATGTTCTTGTCCGCCGCCATCGCGCTCTCCAGCGCCGACACCGACTTGTCGCGCCCGACGAACAGCGGGACGATCATGTGCGGGAAGACGACGATGTCGCGAAGCGGGAGGACGGGATAGGATTGGGTCACAAGCTACTCCTCGCGGAGCCGAATGACTCCGCTTCCCCAGACATATGGGGCACTGACTCCAAAGCATCAATTAGCACAGCGGTCTTAGCTGTGGGTTACGGCCGAGCCTCGATGATGAGGTTGAACGGCGTCTCGGTGGCAACCCTGACCCGGCTGAAGCCCGCCTCGGTAAGCAGGTCGGACAGTCGTTTCGGCCCCGCCTGGGCGCCGAGCGCGGTGCCGACCTCCTGAGCGAGCGATCCCGGCGTGCAGATCATGGTGGAGGCCGAATAGTACATGCGTCCGACCGGGTTGAGGTTGTCGGCAAGGGTCTCGCCGGCAAACGGCTCGACCAGCATGAACACGCCGTCGGGCTTCAGCATCTGGCGGATTCGCCGGGCGGCGCCGAGCGGGTCGCCCATGTCGTGCAGGCAATCGAAGCAGGCGACGAGGTCGTAATCGGCCCCGGGAACGTCCTTCGCCGCGGTCACCTCGAAATGGAGATTGGCCGGGCCACCCGCCTCCAGCGCCGCTTCGCGGGCGCGGTCGATCGACGCGCCGTGATAATCGTAGCCGTAGAAGCGGCTGTTCGGGAACGCCTGGGCCATGACGATGGTCGAGGCGCCGGCGCCGCAGCCGATGTCTGCGACCTTTGCTCCCGCCTGAAGCTTCTCGACCACGCCGGGCATCGCCGGCAGCCATTCGGCGACGAGATGGGCGCGATAGCCGGTGCGGAAGAACTGCTCGGTGCCACGGAACAAGCATTCGTGATGCTCGTGCCAGCCGACGCCGGCGCCGCTTCGGAACGCCTCGGCGATCTTCGGCTCGTCGATATAGACCGACCCGATGAGCTGGAACGCGCTCGCCACGAACACCGGCGAGTCGCGGTCGGCGAGCGCCATCTGCTGCTCCGGCGACATCGAGAACAGGCCGGTGTCCGCGTCGAAGTCGACGAAGCCGGAGGCCGCCTGAGCGGCGAGCCATTCGCGGACATAGCGCTCGGCCATGCCGGTCCGGTTGGCGAGGTCCAGCGAGCTTGCCGGCCCGATCTCGGCGAGGGCGCGGTAGAGACCGAGCTTGTCGCCGACGATGACCAGCGCCCCGCTGATCGCGGCGGACATGTCGTCCACCATCTTGCGCATGAAGGCCTGGAGCTTGTCGGGATCGGCCGTGTAGCTGAGCGTTGGAGCGGCAGTCTGCTGCGAGTCCATGTCACACCTCCGTGCGAGTCGGCGCAGCGGAGGATACCCTAACGAAAAGGGGGCCGCATGACCGCAGCCCCCAATCCAGATCAGTTTTCGTGAGCGCGAGGCGCGTCAGGCGGCGCTTTCGCCCTTCTTCTCCGCATAGACGCGGATTGGCTCCTTGCGGCCCTCGACGACCTCATGGTCGATCATCACCTCGTCGACGCCGTCCATGCTCGGCAGGTCGAACATCGTGTCGAGGAGGATGTTCTCGAGGATCGAGCGCAGGCCGCGGGCGCCGGTCTTGCGCTCGATCGCCTTCTTGGCGACCGCGACAAGAGCGTCCTCGGTGAAGGAGAGCTTCACGTCCTCCATGTCGAACAGCTTGGCATACTGTTTGACGAGGGCGTTCTTCGGCTCCTTCAAAATCTTGACTAGGGCCTCGGTGTCGAGGTCCTCGAGGGTCGCGATCACCGGCAGTCGGCCGACAAACTCGGGGATGAGGCCGAACTTGAGCAGATCCTCGGGCTCGCCCTGGCGAAGCACCTCGCCGACGCGGCGCTCGTCCGGAGCCGCGACATGGGCGCCGAAGCCGATCGACTTGCCTTCGAGGCGGTCGCCGATGATCTTCTCGAGGCCCGCGAAGGCGCCGCCGCAGATGAACAGGATGTTGGTCGTGTCGACCTGCAGGAATTCCTGCTGCGGGTGCTTGCGGCCGCCCTGCGGCGGGACGCTAGCCGTGGTGCCTTCCATCAACTTGAGGAGCGCCTGCTGGACGCCCTCGCCTGACACGTCGCGGGTGATCGACGGATTGTCCGACTTGCGGCTGATCTTGTCGATCTCGTCGATGTAGACGATGCCGCGCTGCGCGCGCTCGACATTGTAGTCGGAGGCCTGGAGCAGCTTCAGGATGATGTTCTCGACGTCCTCACCGACATAGCCAGCCTCGGTCAGCGTGGTCGCGTCGGCCATCGTGAACGGCACGTCCAGGATTCGGGCAAGCGTCTGCGCGAGCAGGGTCTTGCCGCAACCGGTGGGGCCGACGAGCAGGATGTTCGACTTGGCGAGCTCGACCTCGCCGCCCTTGGCGCCGTGGTTGAGCCGCTTGAAATGGTTGTGGACCGCGACCGACAGAACGCGCTTGGCGTGGCTCTGGCCGACCACATAATCGTCCAGGACCTTGCAGATCTCCGCCGGCGTCGGGACTCCGTCGCGGGTCTTCACCAGCGCCGACTTGGTCTCCTCGCGGATGATGTCGTTGCACAGCTCGACGCATTCATCGCAGATGAACACGGTGGGGCCGGCAATCAGCTTGCGGACCTCGTGCTGGCTCTTTCCGCAGAAGGAGCAGTAGAGGGTGCTCTTGGAGTCGCCGCCGCTCAATTTCGTCATGTCGTTCCTTCAGGCCGCGGACGGCCTGTCATTTCTGCCGCCGGATGCCCCGCGGAGGGAGCATCCTGACTGCAAATTACATCGATCACAATGGCCTAATCGTTAAGCCGCGGATTTCGTTTCCTCATCCATCGGCTGCGGGCGTTTCTCGAACACCTCGTCGACGAGGCCGAACACCTTGGCCTCCTCGGCGCCGAAGAAGCGGTCGCGCTCCACCGCCTTTTCGATCTCCTCGATCGGCTGGCGGGTATATTGCGCCATCAGCTCGTTCATGCGGTGGCGAATGCGCAGGATCTCCTTGGCCTGGATCTCGATGTCCGAGGCCATGCCCTGGGCGCCGCCCGACGGCTGGTGGATCATGATGCGGGCGTTGGTCAGGGCAACCCGCATGCCGGGCTCGCCGGCCGACAGCAGGAAGGCGCCCATCGACGCGGCCTGGCCGATGCACACCGTGCCGACGCGCGGGCGGATGTAGTTCATCGTGTCATGGATCGCCATGCCGGCGGTCACCACCCCGCCCGGCGAGTTGATGTACATGTAGATGTCCTTCTTCGGATTCTCCGATTCGAGGAACAGCAGCTGGGCGGTGATGACCGAGGCCATGTGATCCTCGACCCCGCCGGTGACGAAGATGATCCGCTCGCGCAGCAGCCGCGAATAGATGTCGAAGCTGCGCTCGCCGCGGTTCGATTGCTCGACGACCATGGGAATGAGGCCGGCGGTGATGTCGAGATGGTCCATGGTGACGAGAGGATCCTGTGATTGAAGGCTAGGCCGCCAACATCGGAGGGTTTGCGCGGCGGTTCAAGGGGCTTCGGCGACCGCGGGCATGGCCGCTGCGGACGCCGGGACGGGCGGCAGGCCGGGGCTCAGCCCTCGATCTCGACGACGTCGCCGAACCGAACGGTGTCGAGCACCGTCCCGTGCGCGTCCTCGATGTCTATACGGTGGGCGAGAACGACGCGGCCCTTCTCGGTGACGGCGTCGCCGAACAGGCAGCGCGCCTCGCGCACGGCGTAGGCGCGCGCCGCCTCGAGGCTCGGCAACTCGGCGCCCTCATGATCCGTGACGTCCATGTCGTTATGGAGGTGGAAAAAGTAGCGCGGCATGAAGGCACAGCGCTTGGCCTCGGACTCGGTGCCCGGCGCGCGGGCGAGACGTTCGCAGAGTGCGATGAGAGGTCGGTTTCGCTTTGATAATGGACGGGAAACCTAATCCAGTTTAGGAAACCGCCATGTCGCTCGAAGACCCGGCATGGTTGCGTGAGCAGGCCAAACGGTGCCGCTGGCTCGCCGCCACGGCAACCGACCAGCGCGAGGCCGAGACCCTTCGGCTCATGGCGCACGACTATGAGAAAAAGGCGGGCGAGCTTTCGCAGGCCCGCCCGGCCCCGCCGAGCCCCATGTCGGACGGCTGAAAAGCGCTCGATCCCGCGACGCGAGACGGACAGGCGGGATCCAACCTCTAGGAAGCCTCCGCCAGAGGCATCCCATTCCCGGCCCGGGCGGCGACGGTGAAGCTGATCGCCGTGCCCGAGCTGCCGGTGCTGTCCAGCCAGATGCGCCCGCCATGATATTCTACGATGGTGCGGGAGATCGACAAGCCCAGGCCGAGTCCCTTTTCTTTCGTCGAGTTGAACGGAGAGAAGAGGTCGGTGGCTCGTCCGGCCAGCCCGTACCCGTTGTCGGTCACGGTGAATTCGACGCATTGCTCGTCGCGGCGCCGGACGCGCACATGCACCGACGGCTCGTCGCGATTGGCCACCGCCTCGCAGGCGTTGCGCATCAAGTTCATCAGGACCTGCTGGATCTGAACCCGATCCCCCCAGAGCGATTGGGCGTCTTCGTCGATCTCGTACTTGATCCACTCCTCCGAACAGGCCTCCGCCGAAACCAGCGAATCCACCGTGTCGCGCAGGAGACGCCGTATCTCGACGGATTCCCCGCCTCGACGCTCGGACAGGATCATGTCCTGGACTCGGCGGATGATGCTTCCGGCGGTCTGCACCTGACGCTTGGCGCCATCGAGGGCCTGCGCCGCCATCGTCCGCGCAGACTCGTCATTGCGCGCGAGCAGCTTCTCGCCGCCGGCGAGATAATTCGACGCCGCGGTGAGAGGCTGGCTCAGTTCGTGGGCCAGCGTCGCAGCCATCGTGTTCATCGCGTCCACCCGCGAGAGATGATTGATCTGCTCCTGCAGCGACTCGACCAGCTTGTCGGCGGTCACGTCCTGATCCGTCCCCAACAGCGAGGTCACGACCCCTGCTTCCGACTTGACCGGAATGGCGGTGATGTAGCGGTCCGACGTCGCGCCGCTCGGCAAATAGGCCCTGAACTCGCAGGTCTGGGGCTCGCCGGTCGAAAGCGCGGAGGCGATGAGCTTGGCCATGGTCGCCCGCCCGTCCTCGTCGAGGTAGCGAAAGAACTCGTGGAGCTGGAGGCGGTCGGATCCGGAATCTCGCTCGTACATCGCGCAAAGCTCATCGGACCACAGGATCTCTCCCGTCTGCAGGTCGCACTCCCAGTCGCCGATCCTGGCGATACGCTGCGCCTCGCGCAGACGGGCATTGGCGAGCGTCAGCGCTCGCGAATGGGCGTTGCGCCGGCGAATGCCGATCAGGATGAAGGCGGCGAGAAGCAGGCTCACCAGGGTCACCAGACCCATGATCGTCCGATAGACCCGCGACCGCCGAAGCACCGGCTCGAGGGTGGCGGCCTCTGACGTGCCGGCCGTCACGAAGATCGGGTAACCGGCGATCCTTCGATGGGCGAAGTAGCGCACATGGCCGTCGATGGAGCTCGGGCCCACGTAGGTGCCGTTGGGATTGCGCTGCTGCATGCGCATCACCAGGCCGTCGCTCAGGTCCTCGCCGAAGCTCACTCGGTTGCCCTCGCGCCGCACCCTGGTGATCCCGTCGAGACCGATGACGGAAATGAGGTCGGTCGGCTCGAAACGGGCCGCGCCGACGAAGTTGCTGAGATCGCGCGGCCGGATCTGCACGCCGACGAAGCCGAGCGTAGCGCCGTCCTCGCCCAGCACCCGCCGGGTCAGATAAAGAAAGGTGTCTCCCAGGACCCGCGATTCAATGGGGGGGCTGATGAGCAGCTCGGTGCCCGGATGTGCGCTCTGGCGGATGAAAGCTGGGTTGCGGCTGACATTCGATGGATGGATCGCCCGTTGCTCGCTCGTCGCCAGCAGGTCTCCGTCTGGGCCGACCACGGTCACCACGCCGTAGGTGCTCCCGCTTACGATCGGATCGCGAATGAGGAATGGGACTATCGGCCCCCGTGTCCGCCGGGCCGGGCGGGAGAGAAGATAGCTTTGCGCGATATGCCGGGTGACCAGATCGGCGCCTTCGAACGTGCGCGCGACATATTGCTCCAGAGCGATCGCGCGGTTCTGGGTCTGGCGTAGTGCTGCATCGACGGCGAGGCTTCGTTCGCGCCGCGACTGCTCGATGACGGCGACCCATCCGGCGGTCAGCAGCAGGGCGGTGGAGGCGAGCACCAGGGCATAGGCCACCCACTGCGGCGCCAGCGAAGGCTTCCGCAGGTCATCTACCCAGCGCCACCTCAATCTTCGATTCTCCGCACCCGACCGGGCCGGCATTGACGCACGGGCCCGCAGCATGGGTCAATAACACAGTTGGCGAAAGGCGGGCGGCTTGGCGCGTCCGCAACGGGCGCGGCGGAACTTCGATGCCGAACATCGGTTGGCGGCGGGGAATGTTCGAAGGAGAGCTTTACATGCGCGGATTGGCACTGACTGCCTGTGGTGTCCTTGCGTTGGGCCTGGGCGCCTGCGGAGACGCCGACGACGATACCGCCAACATGGCGATGACCAATGGCTCCGGCACCGAAGCCGCGCCGGGCGACAACGCCACCGCCGCCAGCGCCGGCGCGACGTCGGCCTGGCCCGAGGGCAGCCGTATCGTCGAGGAAGGCGGCGTGACCTATCGAGTCGATTCCGCCGGCGCGCGGGTGCGGCTCGGTCCCAACGAGAGCCGCATCGTCGTCGCCGACGGCGTGCGCTATCGAGTCGATCCCGACGGCGCTCGGGTCCGCATCGACACGCGCGGCGACGCCATCAGGATCGGAGACAGCGTCATCACCGGCAACGCGCCCAACGGCCGCAGCGACGTCGAGACGCCGGGCGAGGCCGCCACCGACGCGGTCGAGGATACCGTTGAAGCGGTCGGCGACGCCGTTCCCGACTAAGGATTTGCGCGAGGCCGTCGCCAAGCGGCCCGCACCTCGCGAAACTCACACGCTCCCGCTTCGGCGGGAGTTTTTCTGTCTGGGCGTTGGGGGGGGCGAACCTGAGTAGCCGCCCGGGAGATTTCGGCGCGACGCTCGAATGACCGGAAACGGACAGTCGCACGCGATGTCCGGTTGCCGCGCCCGCGCCGGCGGCGCTTCGTCGCCGCGGCGGATATTTTCGTCGAACCGATCTTGTTTAGAAACTAATCTTTCCCAATTCGACGCCCACGAGCAGGCGGGATTTCCCAACAACCGGTGGAATCTCCCGCGGGGCCGCTCAGCCTGACCGCGCTGCCAGCGAGCAGGACCATGGAAAACAACGGCTTACGCCTTTTGGCACGACTCGTGCTGAGAGCGCTCCATCAGGGCCCGGGGCCCGCCTTGGGGAAAAGGATCATTGCGATGAAGACTGCGAACACCAACCTCCTCCTCCGCGACGACACCTTCTTCGGCGTCTGCCAGGGGATCGGCGAGGATTTCGGCTTCAGCCCGAACATCCTGCGGGTGGCGTTCGCGCCGTTGCTTTTCTTCAGCTGGCAGGGCGCGATCGCGCTCTATGTCGGCCTCGGCCTGCTGGTGCTGACGACGCGCCTGATCGCGCCGAACCCCAAGCCGGCCAAGGCCCCCGCGGCGGACGTGACGCCGGCCGAGCGCACCGAAGCCGCCGTCGACGCCGACGCCGAGCCACTGCCGATCGCGGCCTGACCATTTCCCGAGCGGGGACAGGAAAGGGAGCGGCCCCCACCGCTCCCTTTTTTATGCTTGCAGCTTGGCGCGCGCCGGCGACTCCGCCAGCGCGCCGGTGGCGAGATCGGCGACGCCCGGCAGAGCAAGATAGTGGAGACGGCGGACCTCGCGGCGGCCGCGCACGACGGTATCGAGGATGAGGCCGCACATGAAGCTCATGAACGCCACGATCATCAAGCCGGTGGCAAGGATCGCGGTCGGGAAGCGCGGCACCAGCCCGGTCTGGACATAGGTGATCGCGAGCGGCACCGAGATCGCCACCGCGATCGCGGCGAGGAACAGGCCGAAGCCGCCGTAGAAGAGCACCGGCCGCTCGATCCGGAACAGGTGAAGGATCGTCTTCAGGATCCGCCAGCCGTCGCGATAGGTCGACAGCTTGGACTGCGAGCCTTCGGGCCGCGCGCCATAAGCGGTGACGACCTCGCCGACCGGCATTGCGAGCTCGAGGGCGTGGACGCTGATCTCGGTCTCGGTCTCGAAACCGCGCGCCAACGCAGGGAACGACTTGGCGAAGCGGCGCGAGAAGATCCGGTAGCCGGAGAAGATGTCGGTGAAGGTGCGGCCGAACAGGCTGGCGAGGATGCCGGTGAACAGCTTGTTGCCGAGCACGTGGCCGGGCCGGTAGCTCTCGCTCTCCACCTCCGACTCGCGGGCGCCGACGACCATGTCGAGCTGCTCGTCGATCAGCTTGGCGACCAGGGCGGGCGCCGCGGACGCGTCGTAGGTCGCGTCGCCGTCGGCCATCACATAGATGTCCGCCTCGACGTCGGCGAACATGCGCCGAACGACATGGCCCTTGCCTTGCATCTTCTCGGTGCGGACGACGGCGCCGGCGGCCGCGGCGACCTCGCGGGTGCGGTCGCGGCTGTTATTGTCGTAGACGTAGACGGTCGCGCCCGGCAGCGCGGCGCGGAACGCCGCGACCGTCTGGGCGATCGCCGCTTCCTCATTGTAGCAAGGCAGGAGGACGGCGATGCGGATGCCGTTGAGGTCGTTGCTCATCAATCCCCTACCCCAAACCCGTTCGGCCTGAGCTTGTCGAAGGCCCGCCTTCCCTTACCCCAGCTGGGTTAAAAGAAGGACAGTGCTTCGACAGGCTCCGCACGAGCGGGTTTGGATTACTTCGCCTTCTTGGCGGGCGCCTTCTTGGCCTTGGGCTCGGCCTTGGCCGCCGGAGCGTCGTCGGCCTTGGCCTTCTTGGCCGCGGGCTTCTTGGCCGGCTTGTCCTCGGTCACCGCCTCGGCCTTGTCCGCCTTCTTCTTGGCGGCCGCCTTCTTGGCCGGCTTGTGGTCATGATCGTGATCATGGCCGCAGCCCGGGCCGTGGACATGCTCTTCCTCGACCTCGATCGCGGCTTCCAGCTCCTCGCGGGTCACCGAGCGGTCGGTGATCTCGGCCTTCGAGAAGATGTGGTCGACGACCTTGTCCTCGTAGAGCGGGGCGCGCAGCTGGGCCGCGGCCATCGGGTCCTGGCGGACATATTCGACGAAGCGCTGGCGATCCTCGGGGCGGTATTGCTGGGCCGCCTGCATGATCAGCGCGTTCATCTCCTGGTTGGAGACCTCGACGCCGTTCTTCTGGCCGATCTCCGAGAGCAGCAGGCCGAGGCGCACGCGGCGCTCGGCGATCCGGCGGTAATCGTCGCGCTCGGCTTCCATCTCGGCGCGCGCGGCATCGGGGTCGGCCTCGTGGCCGGCCTCATGATCGAGCTGGCGCCAGATCTGGCTGAACTCGGCCTCGACCATGGTCTCGGGCACCGGGAAGTCGTGGGCGGCGGCGAGCTGGTCGAGTAGCTGGCGCTTCATGTGGGTGCGGGTGAGGCCGTTCAATTCCTGCTCGACCTGGCCCTTGAGGAGGCCGCGCAGTTGGTCGAGGCTCTCGAGCCCCATCGACTTGGCGAAGCCGTCGTCCGGCGCGGCGTCGCGCGGGACCTGGACCTCGTTGACGGTGACGTCGAAGGTCGCGGCCTTACCCTTGAGATAATCGACCGGATATTCGTCGGGGAAGCTCACCTCGACCTTGCGCTGGTCGTTGGCCTTGGCGCCGACGAGCTGGTCCTCGAAGCCCGGGATGAGCCGGCCCGAGCCGAGCTCGATCGACATGTTCTCGCCCTTGCCGCCCTCGAACGGCTCGCCGTCGACCTTGCCCTCGAAGTCGATCATGAGCAGGTCGCCCTTTTCGGCCTTGCGGCCCTTGGGAGCGGGGTCGAAGCTCTTCTGGCCCTCGGCCATGCGGGCGACCGCGGCGTCGACCATCTCGTCGGTCGCCTTGACCTGGAGGCGCTCCAGCTTCAGGCCGTCGACGCTCGCTTCCGGAACGTCCGGCAGAGTCTCGACCTCGACCTCGACCACGGCATCCTTGCCGGGCTGGTGATCCTCTTCGAGGCGCACGCTCGGCTGCATCGCCGGACGGATCTTGTTGTCGCTGAGGAGCTTCTGAACGCCTTCCTGGATGGCGGTCTCGAGCGCCTGCGCCTCGAGGCGCGGGCCGTGCATCTTGCGGACGAGGTTCGCCGGCACCTTGCCCGGGCGGAAGCCCGGCATGCGCACCTGCGGCGCGATGGTCTTCAGCTCCTGATCGATCTTGGCATCGATCTCCTTGGCCGCGATGGTGAGGCGGTAGCCCCGCTTCAGGCCCTCGTTCAATGTCTCGACAGTCTGCATGATCGTCAGCTTAGCTTTCTAGAGTGCGCCACTCAGGGCTCGGTAAAATCGTTCGGCGCCACGCATCTCACGAAGCGGATGGCTGGTGCGGGCGAAGGGACTCGAACCCCCACATCTTTCGATACTGGAACCTAAATCCAGCGCGTCTACCAGTTCCGCCACGCCCGCCGGGCCGCCGGTCGGCGGGGTCTATAGCAGCCGGAGACATGAGGGCAAGCACCGGCTGTGCCGCGCAGGTCAACGAGCGATTGATCCGATACCGAAGGCGCATTATGCCCGCAACACACTTCTCGGAGGGGACTTCCTACATGCGTTTCAAGTCGTTGCTCGTGGCCGGTGCCGCCGCGCTCGCTTTCGCCACTCCCGCCGCCGCGCAATTTGACGACGGCCACGACCATGGCGGCCACGCCCTGCAACCCGCGCCGGCGGCGGCGCCGACCCCGACTCCGCCCGCTCCCGCCCAGCTCGGCGCGGAGGATTTGAGCTGGTCGACCGAGCTCGGCTTCACTCCCGCCGCGTTCCGCGGCCACGTCATGTTCCTGTCGGACGACCTGCTCGGCGGCCGCGACCCCGGCACCCCCGGGCACGAGATCGCCGCGCGCTACGTCGCCTCGCAATTCGCAGCGCTCGGCGTCCAGCCGGGCAATGACGGCAGCTGGTACCAGCAGGTCCGCCTCGCCCGCTCAACCGCGCAGCCGGGCGCGACCCTGCGCGTCGGCAACCAGAATTTCGCGTCGGGCGAGGGCTTCGCCTTCCTGGGCGGCTACCAGGCCGCTCCCATCGCGGTCGAGGCGCCTTTGGTGTTCGTTGGCTACGGCCTCGACGCGCCGAGCCAGGGCCATGACGATTATCGCGGCCTCGACGTGCGCGGCAAGGTCGTGGTGATGCTCGCCGGCCTTCCGCAGGGCCTCGCCAGCGACGTGACCGCCCATCTCGGCAGCGCCCGGGCGCAGATGGCGGCCGCGCGCGGCGCCGTCGGCGCGATCGTGTTGCGGCCCGAGGCGGCCGCGGCGCGGT
>NZ_JAANPA010000036.1 GCF_011320075.1 Sphingosinicella sp. YJ22
CGCCGCCGCGATCGGCCGCGCCCAGGCCGCGGTCGTCGAGGCGCGCCAGACCCTCATTCAGCTCCGCCAGGACTGGCGCTCCCGGGCCGCGACCGAGCTCGCCAGCGCCCAGGCCGAGCTGGAGGCGCGCCGCCGCGCCCTCCCCGCCCTCGCCGAGCGGGTCGACCGCACGGTGCTTCGCGCGCCGCTGCCGGGCCGCATCAACCGGGTCCTCGTCACCACCCGCGGCGCCGCGGTCCAGCCGAGCCAGCCGCTGGTCGAGATCGTGCCCTCGGAGGAGAGCCTGCTCGTCGAGGCGCGCGTGCGTCCCGAGGACATCAGTTTCGTGCGCATGGGCCAGTCCGCCAAGATCGCCATCACCGCCTACGACCGCTCGGTCTACGGCACCCTGGACGGCGAAGTCGTCGGCATCTCGCCGGACGCGGTCACCGAGGAGCGCACCGGCGAGACCTATTATCTCGTCCGGGTCCGCACCCGCGCCAACGCCCTGCGCGACCCCCGCGGCCGCGAAATGCCGATCGGCCCCGGCATGGTCGCCGAAGTCGACCTCCTCGGCGACGCAAGGACGGTGCTGCAATACATCCTGACCCCGATCACGAGGCTCAGCGAAACCGCGTTCCGCGAGCAATAGGAAGCTGGGGCCGGCGACGGCCCGTCTCACTTTCCGAGCGTGGTGAAAAGCCGGAACCGCCGGCGCGGAAGCCTTAAAAGGCTTGGTGGACAGGGCTGGATTCGAACCAGCGTACGGGAAACCCGGGCAGATTTACAGTCTGCTGCCTTTAACCACTCGGCCACCTGTCCCCAATCGATCGGGGTCGCCCCCGAGATAGGAAGGGCGCTCCATTGGCGAAAGGGACGGGGCCTGTCAACGCCGCTTCCGCCGCGCTTGCTCGATGCCGGGGCGCCACCTAGAGCCGGTTCACTTTTCAATAGGGGATCTGCTGCCGCATGCGTCTCGCTCTCGCCCTTCTCGCCGCCGTCTCGACCGCCGCCATCGCCCTTCCCGCCCCGGCGGTCGCGCAGGTCGACCGCTCGACGGTCAACCGAATCCTCGACGAGGGCATGAACCGCTCCGAGGTGATGGAGACCGCGGCCTATCTCAGCGACCGGATCGGCGGGCGAATGACCAATTCGCCGGCGATGCGCGAGGCCGAGCGCTGGACCCAGCAGCGCTTCCGCGAGTTCGGCCTCACCAATGTGCGCACCGAGGGTTTCGAGTTCGGCCGAGGCTGGTCGATCAACCATCACGCCAGCCGAATGACCGCGCCGCGAGTCATCGAGCTTCGCTCGATCCCGGTCGCCTGGACTCCGCCGACCCAGGGCACGATCAGCGCCGGGATCGTCGTCGCGCCGATGGACGAGGTCGAGGATTTCGCCCGCTGGCGCGGCCAGCTTCGCGGCAAGATCGTGCTGATCAGCCGGCCGACCGCGGGCTCCGAGCCGGGCGAGCCCGCCTTCCGCCGCCTCACCGACGAGGATTTGCGCCAGCGCAACACCTACCAGCAGCCCAATTATTCGCCGGCGACGGTCGAGCGGAACCTGCGCCGCGCCGATTTCGCCGAGCGTCTCGACGCCTTCCTCGCCGAGGAAGGCGCGCTCGCCTGGGTGCGCCAGGCCTATCGCGACGGCGGCCTCGTCCACGGCACCGGCTATCTCTACCAGGTCGGCCGCACCCCGCGCCTTCCGGGCGTCGAGATGGCGGCCGAGGATTATCGCCGCCTCGCCCGCCTCGCGCTCACCGACGCGCCGCCGACGCTTGAGCTGACCAGCGACGTCCGTTTCCACGACGAGGACGTCAACGCCTACAACATTCTCGCGGACATCCCCGGCACCGACCCGTCTGCGGGCTACGTCATGGCCGGCGCGCACCTCGATAGCTGGGTCGCTTCCGACGGCGCGGTCGACAACGCCGCCGGCGTCGCGGTGGTGATGGAGGCGGCGCGAATCCTCCAGAGGCTCGGAGTCCGGCCCAAGCGCGCCATCCGCTTCGCCCTGTGGAACGGCGAGGAGCAAGCGCTGCTCGGGTCGCTCGCTTATGTCGAGCGCCACCTCGCCACCCGCGGGCCGCTGCGCAACCCGGACCATGCCCGCCTCAGCCCCTACGACACCTGGCGCACGCGCTGGCCGATCACCCCGCGCCCGGGCCACCGCGACCTCGTCGCTTATTTCAACCTCGACAACGGCTCGGGGCGGATTCGCGGAATCCATGCCGAGGGCAATGTCGCCGCGGTGCCGATCTTCCAGGAATGGCTGGCCCCCTTCGCCACTTTGGGGGCCACCAGCGTCGCGATCCGCGGCACCGGCGGCACCGACCACCTGTTCATGCAGGCGGTCGGAGTGCCCGGCTTCCAGTTCATCCAGGACCCGCTCGATTATTCGAGCCGCCTCCACCATTCGAGCCTCGACAGCTATGATCACCTCAAGGCCGAGGATCTCAGGCAGGCGGCGGTGATCATGGCGACCTTCCTGCTCAATGCCGCCAACCGCGACGAGCCGCTGCCGCGCATGCCGCTGCCGCAGGAGCCGCGGCCGACCGACCCGTTCGAATATCCCGCGGAGGACTGAGTGAGACGCAAGGCCCGCCAGCAGACAAAGGCCGAGAACCGCCCCCGCTTCTGGGGCCGCCACGCGGTCGCCGCCGCGCTCGACAATCCCGAGCGGCGCATCGTGCGCATGTGGCTGACCCGCGAGGCGGCCGAGTTCCTCGTGCCGCCCAAGGATATCCCGGTCACCTATGCCGAGGCGGCCGACCTCGCCCGGCTCGTGCCCGGCGACGCGCCCCACCAGGGCGCGGTCGCGGAGGTCGAGCGGCTGGAGGACATGCTCCTCGCCGACCTGCTCGACCAGGCCGAGGACGGGCGGCCGCTGCTGGTGCTCGACCAGGTCACCGACCCGCACAATGTCGGCGCGATCCTGCGCTCGGCCGCGGCCTTCGACGCCCTCGGAATCGTCACCCAGGACCGCCACGCGCCGCCGGAATCGGGCGCTCTCGCCAAGGCCGCGAGCGGTGCGCTTGAGACGGTGCCCTGGGTGCGCGTGGTTAATCTCGCGCGCGCGCTCGAGGAGATCGCCGAGGCCGGCTTCTGGCGAATCGGCCTCACCGGCGACGCCGACACGAGCCTGCAGGAGGCGTTGGGCCCGAAGCGGGTCGCCCTGGTGCTCGGTGCCGAGGGCGAAGGCATGCGCCAGAACACCGCCGCCCATTGCGACGCCCTCGCCAAGCTGCCGATCAGCGGCAAGATGGAGAGCCTCAACGTCTCCAACGCCGCGGCGATCGCTCTCTACGCGGCACGGGCTGCTGCCTGAACATTCCTCCCTGTGAAGCGCAGCTTCATGGGGAGGGGGACCGCTCGCGAAGCGAGTGGTGGAGGGGCTGTTCGAGCCCCGCACCATGCCCCTCCACCGCCTTCGGCGGTCCCCTCCCCATCGCCTGCGGCGACAGGGAGGAACGAAAAGCTCAATCCTCCGGCGCGATCCTGACGGTCAGCCCGTCGAGCTCCGGCGCGAACAGGATCTGGCAGGACAGGCGGCTGGCCGCGACGCGTTGGTCGGAGGTGTCGAGGAGATCGTCCTCGTCGCCGCCCATCGGCTTCAGCTTGCCGGCCCATTCTTCGCCGACATGGACGTGGCAGGTCGCGCAGGACGCGCAGCCGCCGCACAAAGCGAGCAGCTCGTCGAAGCCATGGTCGCGGATATTCTCCATCACGCTCCAGCCGACGCGGCCCTCCACCTCATGGCTCTCGCCGTCGCGGGTGATGATGGTAAGGCGGGGCATCGCGGCTCCTTTGAGCGCAAGGAATGAGAGGTCTTGGCGCGGCTCTATGCTAGCGGCGCGCAGGGACGCAAGGAGGACGGGAGTGGGGCTGAGCGCCGAGCAACTGAAGGGATCGCTGGACGCGCTCGCCGGGATCGAGCCGGCCATCGCCGCCGCGCTTGAGAGCTGCGGTTATCCCGAGCCGCGCATCAGCAACCCGGGCTACGTCACCCTTCTGCGCGCCATCGTCGGCCAGCAGGTCAGCATCAAGGCGGCCGCGGCGATCTGGGACCGGGTCGACGCCGTCACCGGCGGCGCGCACGACCCGGTCAAGGTCGCGGCGGCCAGCCTTGAGGACCTGCGCGGCGCCGGCCTGTCCTGGTCGAAGGCGGCCTACGCCCACAGCCTCGCCGAGGAGGTGACGACCGGCCGGCTGAACCTCGAGGCGCTGCCGGCGGACGACGAGGAAGCGATCGCCGCCCTCACCCACGTCAAGGGCATCGGCCGGTGGAGCGCCGAGGTCTATCTGCTGTTCGCGGAAGGCCGCCCTGACATCTGGCCCGCCGGCGACCTCGCCGTGCAGATCGAGACCGGCCGGATCCTCGGCCTCGATTCCAAGCCCACCGAGAAGCAGACCCGCGCGGTCGCCGAGCCCTGGCGCCCCCACCGCGGCGCGGCGGCGATCTTCGCCTGGCATCATCGGCGGCAGAGCAACATATTGGGCAAGGGCTAAGCCGCGGCGTGCGTGCCTGGTTCGAGCGGGTTCCGGCGCGCGACGGCTATCGCCCGGACATTGACGGCCTGCGCGCCGTGGCGGTGCTCGCCGTGCTCGGCTTCCATGTCGCGCCCGGCTACGTCCGCGGCGGCTTCGTCGGAGTCGATATCTTCTTCGTCATATCGGGCTTCCTGATCAGCTCGATCATAATCGCCGACGTGAAGGCGGATCGCTTCCGCCTGAGCCGCTTCTACGCGCGCCGAGTCCGCCGCATCTTTCCGGCGCTGACCGTCGTTCTCGCGGCTTCGGCGGCGGCGGCCTGGCTACTGCTTCCCGACCCGGATCTCGCCCGCTTCGGAACCCACCTGTTCGCCAGCGCGGCATTCTTCCCCAACCTCCTGTTCTGGAGCGAGAGCGGCTACTTCGCCGCCCCGCTCACCAATATGCTGCTGCACTTGTGGTCGCTGGGCGTGGAGGAGCAATTCTACATCGCCTGGCCGCTGCTTCTGCTCGGCCTGCTGGCGTTCCGGCGGACCGCCGCGCTCGTCGCGGCGCTGGCGCTGGCCTCGCTCGCCTACAGCCTCTTAGCCAGCTGGGCGGCGCCGGCCGAGGGCTTCTATTCCCCGCTGTCGCGTGCCTGGCAGCTGCTGGCCGGCGCGCTCGCGGCGCTCTGGCTCCCGGCCATTTCCGCAAGGACTGGAAACCTGCTGTCGCTGCTGGGAGCGTCGCTTGTCGCCGCCGGGCTGATCCTCATCGATCCGACCCGCGCCTTTCCCGCCCCCTGGGCTCTGCTTCCGGTCGGCGGCACTTTGTTGCTCATCGCCGCCGGCCCCGACGAGCTTCTCAACCGCGTCCTGGCAATGCGAGGCGCGGTCGGCATCGGCCTGATCAGCTATCCGCTCTACCTGTGGCACTGGCCGCTGATCGCTTTCGCCGGGTCCCTAACGCTGGGCGAGCCCCCCGTAGAATGGCGCGCAGCGGCGGTGCTCGTCAGCTTCCCGCTCGCCTGGCTCACCTTCCGCTTCGTCGAGCAGCCGGTGCGGCAACGCAGAAAGGTGCGCACGGCGACCCTTGCCGGCCTGATGGCGATGCTGGCGGCTGCCGGGCTGTTGCTCTCGCTCGGCTGGGGCGACGGCGCCTGGCGACCGTCGCCGGATCCGCGAAGCGCCCTCATCGCCCACTATCGGCAGCTTCACCGGGATCAGACGTCCGCCGCGAACGACTATGCCTGCAGCTTCGGGGATCCGAACCGGGGCATCCAGCGAACGAGCCTGCCGCCCGGATGCGCGACCGGCGGCGGCCCGGCCGATTGGCTGCTGTGGGGCGATTCCCACGCCCGCGCCCTGGGGGTGGGTTTGAAGGGCCAGCTGCCCGCCGGAGTCAGGCTCACCCAGGTGACCACGAGCGGCTGCGCGCCTTTGCAGCGGGACAGCCGCCTGTGCCGTTTCAGCGACGAGCAGGCGCTCGCGGCGATCTCTCACCTGCGGCCCCGCCTCGTCATCCTCGCCCAGCGCAGCGAGCATGACCGGCAGGATTGGCCGGACCTGGCTGCAAGGATCGAGCGCGCGGGCGCGCAACAGGTCGTTCTCGTCGGGCCCGCGCCGCAGTGGCAGCGATCCCTGCCGACCATCGCCGCCACGCGTTTCTGGCCGGCCATTCCGGCATTCAGCGCGGCGGAGCTGGATCCGCGCGTCGACGCCATCGACGCCCGCCTGCGGCACGGCCCCTTGCCCGAGGGGATTCGCTACGTCTCGCTTATCGCCGGTCTCTGCCCGCAACAGGGCTGCCGCGTCGCGGTGCCCGGCGCCGACCCGATGTCACTCATGGCGGTCGACTATGGCCACCTGTCTCCCGACGGATCGGCATTCGTCGCAAGGACCATCGTCGTGCCCGCCCTGGTCGCGCTCAGTTCCGGCGCCGCCGTCGACAGGCCGGCCGAGTCTCGTCCAGCGGCAGGGGAAGGTCGGCGCGGCGGACGCCCGCAAGCGTGACCGAAGCGTCGCGTCGCCGCTGGCAGTCGCTGCGCGTCAGCCCTCGACCGGCCGCTCCCGGATCCACCGGCTGACGAGGAACTTGACGCCCTTGGTGACGGGAAGCCCGGCATGCATCGCCTGCTGGTTCGGCCTTCCCTCGGAATCCGTGTTGGCGAACAGCAGGGCGTCACCCTGCTTGCCGCGCACGGTCAGGTCCGCCTCGAGGAAGCGCGTCTCGCCGCCTTCATAATCGTCGTTGAGATAGACGAGCATGGTGAGCACGCGCTGGTTGGCGAGGCCGGGGATGGCGTCGATGTGCGGCTTATATTCCTGCCCGTCGCGATAACGCAGGATCTGCAGCGGCTCGCCCTGCTCCGGCCGGGTGCCGCTCGCGGCCGCGATTCGCCGGTTGAGCGCATGGATCGCCGGATTCTCGCCGACCCAGGGGAAGAAGGCGGTGTCTGACGTGCGGATCGGGTTGCGCAGCTCGCGGCCGGTATGTTCCTCGACGGTTTTCGCCGGCTCGAACAACGGCTCGGCGGCGGCGGCGAGATAGCGGCATTCGGCGGGCGTGAAGAGCGCGGGGAAACGCGTGACCTTCGGCGCCTCGCTCAGCACTTCGCCGGCCGGGACCGTCACCGGGTCGCCTTCCGGGGTGAGCTGCATGGCCTGGACGATCGCGAGCTGCTCGCGCGCGGTTGCATCGACCCGGGCCAGGTCCGCGAGGATGTCGAGCGCCTGCTGCCATTCGCGTGCGCCGCCGATGCCGGCCGCGACGAGCGCTAGAAAGCGCCGGGCGCCCTCGATCAGTCCGGCCTGGGCCGATCGGCCGTAGAGTGTGCGCGCCAGGCCGAGGTCGCGCCGGACAAGCTCCCCCTCGCGCGCCCATTCGGCCAATTGGTAGGCGGCGGGGCCGTCGCCGGAATCGGCGAGGCGGCTGAGCAGCGTCACCGCCTCGCGGGCGCGGCCGGTCGAGACGAGCGAATAGGCTTGGGCGATCTGCGGGGGCAATTCCATGGCGCCACCTATGCCGACCGAGCGAGCGCCCGTCTATGTCGCGCAAGCGGGACGCGTCAGCAGATTGGCCGGCCCTCTTCGAGCTGCGCGGCCTGGGCGTGCGAGCTGAGCTGAAGCAGGAGGTCGACGCGACGGTTCGCCGGCTCGCGGACATTGGCGGGGGTGCGCACGACTGGCGCCGCTTCGCCGAGGCTGCGGATTCGGATCAGGCGCGCCGGCACGTGGTTGCGCAGCAATACGTCGCGCACCGCCGCGGCGCGGCGCTGGGCGATCAGCCGGTTGGCCGCCGGCGAGCCCGAGCTGTCGGCGTGGGCGGTAAGCAGGACATGGTCGATGTCCGGGCCATGCCAGGCGAGCCTGACCGCCAGCTGCTCGAGAGCGCGGCGCGCGTCCGGCGCGATCACGGCCGAGTTCCACTCGAAATTGACGGTGAGCGGCGTGCAGGCCTGGGCGGCCGGCGCGGCCAGAAGCGCCGAGCCCGCCATCAGGGCCGCCAGAAGCTTGCCGATAGAAATGGCTCCCAATCTCCCGAAGCGCCTGTAATCTGAGCCCCTTAGGGGGGCGGGAGTCAATGCTGGGGGAAGTCGGCCTGTCCCTCGTTGGGCCAGTGGAAGCCGGTGAACGCGACCGCCGCGCCGCTGTCCAGCGCGGTCGCCTGGTGCCACCAGCCGCGCGGCACGAACAACAGGTCGCCGGTCTCGAGGTCGACCTCGAAGGTCATCGAGTCACGCGCCGCCGGGAAGGCGGCGAGCCGGGCGTCGTCGGTGACGTCGACCATCTCGCTGGCGAAGCCGCGGCGATGATCGAGCCGGCCGGTCTCCGACGGCGGCGCCAGGATCACCCGTTTCGCCCCCTCCAGCTGCGCGATCAGCCGGTTGACCGGCGCGAAGTGGAGCGGCGTGAAGCTGCCGACCTCCTCGCGCTCCACCGCGCCCTCGCCGTTTGCCAGATATGCCGCCAGGCTTGCCGCCGGGTCCGAGGTCCCGGGCGGCACCGCGCCTTCGATCACCACCGGCCGCGACAAGGCGTAGAAATGGTCGAGGAAGTCCTCGCCCGAAAGGCCTGCGACCCGCGGCACGCCCGCGGTGCGCGGCGACAGTTGGCGCTGGCGCATCGCCGCCTGCATGATCCAGTCGCGCTGCTTCAGCGCGAGGGTGTCGGTATCCTCCGCACGCGGCGCCGGCGTCTCGAACAGCGGCTGCTGCTGCGGCCTGGCATCGAAGCCGATACGATTGAGTGCCAGGGTCAGCGCCGGATTGGCGCCCGGATCGAGGCCGGCCATTCCCGGCTGATCGGCGAGCAGAACGTTGCGCGCCGGCGGCGGCCCACTGGCGCCATGCCGAACCGGGCAGGCCCTGGCCTCGCCCGGCGCCATGATGCTGCCGTCGGCATTGCGGAACGGCTTCACGCGCAACTTAGCCTGATGATCCGCCGCCCCTTCCCGCCCCTCTGCGTCGAGGCCGCGATAATAGAGCTTCTGCCACTTGTCGGAGGGCGCCGCCGGATTGGTCTCCACCACCCATTTCTGGAACGCCTCGCGCGACTTGCTCCACGTCTCGAACTGGCGCTTGAGCTCAAGGTCCGAGTCCAGCGGCGCGATGCGCGGCTCGAACTGCTCGACCCGGCCGCGCTCGACCGGGAAGATGAAGGCGATCGGCTCATTTTCCTCGAACCGCACCCAATGGGCGGGCCGGGTGAAACGCCAGTTCATCGTGAAGGTGTAGGGCGACCAGTCGGTCTCGATCACTCCGCCGAGCGCCTGGATGCCGTCCTTCTGGCTGTTGGGCGACCCGCTCACCCACAGGTTCCAGCCGGGCGGGGTCCGGAAGATGCCTTCGATATGGAAAGTCAGCGTGCCGTAGCCGAACAGCGACACCGGCTTGAGGTGGTCCTCATGGCCGGGGTCCATTCGGATCTCGACCGACTCCATGTCGGCGCCGCCGGCCCAGCGCGCCTCGAAGCCGACCGGGCTCAATATCTCCCAGCCATGGGCGTTGGCGATGGACAGCGGCAGGCAACGATAGGCGTAGCGCTCGTTCGTCTCCTCCATCCACTGGCGCTTGGCGCTGGCGGGGCGGATGCGCGGCCCCCAGCCGTCATATTTGTAGCAGACGAGGTCCATCGATTCGCGGGTCATAAGCCCGGACTATGACAGGCGAAGGTCGCTCGCACCAAGCCGGCGCGGTAATGAAAAAACCCTCTCCCCCGGGGGGACGGGGGAGAGGGCGCCCAGCGGAGGGGAGCGACCGCGACCGACGCGACGATCGGAGGAGGTGCGCCGGGCGCGATCCCCTTCGCCAAATTCGTGCGCGGCGGAGGCCGCGCGCAATTCTATTCGGCGGCCTCCTGATATTCCGGCTCGTCCACCGCCACGGTCAGCAGGTGGAACGTGTCCTCATAGCCGTTGTGCAAAACCACCCGCTTGTTGAAGCTCTTGGGCGGCGGCACGCGGCGCGGCGGCGATGGAATCGGGAATACGTTGCGCGGCCGGCCGTCGGGCTTGGCAACGACCATGTCCTTGAAGAACTCGCCGACATAGGAGCCGTCGAGGCGATGGACCCGCGAGCCCATGATGCGCCCGACCGGCTGACCCTCCATGGTGTGGATGAAGGTCTCCATGACGAACCCGACGGGTTCGCCGCGCGTGCTGTACACGTACATTGCCATTTAAGGTGCCCTACCCCGAGATACTGTCCGGAGCCCGCCAGCCCCGGAGAAACGGGGACGCCCGTTCCGCGGCCAGAGGGTCATGAAGGCGCGTGACACGCAAGAGTCGCGAGGGGCGCCTGCGGCGGATGGAGGCAGAGCGTCGGCGACAGGAATTGTTAACGCCCCGAAACCTCGTAAAAACCGCAGATTCCTGCGGGTTAGAAGGGTTGCCCCTGCCGGCGGAAGGGGACGATACCGGCAGGGGCTGGGAGGCCGATTCAGGCGGCGAGCGGGAGCTGCTCGCGGGCCAGATCGGCAAGCTTGGCCTCGGCCTCGGCGATCGCTTCGGCGGCGGCCTCGGGTCCGAAAGCGAGCTTCTCGGCGCGCACGAAGGTGACGTCGTCGATGCCCATGAAGCCGAGCATCCCGCGCAGGTGCGGCTCCTGCGAGTCCATCGGGTTGCCTTCCTCATAGGCGCCGGCGCGGCTCTCGATGACGATCGCCTTGCGCCCGCCGAGCAGGCCGTGCGGGCCCTGCTCGTCATAATAGAAGGACACGCGGGCGCGCAGGACGTGGTCGAACCAGGTCTTGAGAGTCGAGCTGATCCCGAAATTGTACATCGGCGAGGCGATTACCACGGTGTCGGCAGCGCGCAGCTCGTCGAGCAGCTCGTCGGACAAGGCGCGGGCCTCGTGCTCGGCTTCGGTGGTCGGCTCGGCGCGGACTCCGGCGATCGTCTCCTCGGTGAGGTGCGGGATCGGATTGCGGCCGACGTCGCGAAGCGTGATGTGGGCGCCGGGATGGGCGCTCTGGGCCTGCTGCGCGAACGACAAAGCGAGCTTGCTCGAAACCGACGCGTCGCCCTGGGCGCTGCTGGTGACGATGAGGATGTTCATTGCGGTGACCCCTTCCTGGGAACTGTTGCTGCGCAGGATTTATGGAGCTAGCAGGGGTTCCAGAAGCCAAGCCTCCGGCACTTCGGAGTTGCGATAAATGGAACGCTCCTCGGTCGACCTCGTCGACGTCCTGTCCTTCGTCCGCGTCGTCGAGACGGGATCCTTCGCCCGCGCGGCGGAGCGGATGGGCCTGTCCAAGCCGGTCGTGTCGCGCCGCGTCGCGCGGCTCGAGGGACAGCTCGGCGCGCGCCTGCTCACCCGCACCGCCCGGGGCGCCAGGCCGACCAATATCGGCGAGGCCTATTTCTCGCGCGCCTCGGGCATCCTCGCCGATCTCGACGCCGCCCAGGAAGTCGTCGCCGACGCCGTCACCCAGATCGCCGGGCCGATCAGGCTCACCGCGCCGGTGTCGTTCGGGACGCTCCACCTCGCCGCCGCGCTCGCCGACTTCATCCGCGAGCATCCCAAGGTCGAGCTCGACGCGACCTTCGACGACGGCATCGCCGACCTGATCGGCGGCGGCTACGACCTCGCGGTGCGGATCGGCACCCTCCCCGATTCCTCGCTGGTCGCCCGCCGCATCGCGCCGGTGCGCAAGGTGGTGGTGGGCAGCCCGGACTATTTCGCCAGGCACGGTCGGCCCGAGAAGCCGGCCGACCTCTCCGACCACGCCATCCTGCTCTACACGCACGAGAATTGGCGATTTCGCTCGAACGGCGGCGAGCCAGAGACCATTCGCATCAACCCGGTGTTGCGCACCAACAATGGCGAGATGCTGCGCCAGGCCGCCGAGGAAGGCCTCGGGATTTGCCTGCTGCCGAGCTTCATCGCTTCCTCGGGCATCCAGAGCGGCAGGCTCGAGGCGGTGCTAACGGATTACGATCCGGGACACGGCGCGCTCCACGCGGTCATGCCGCCGGGCCGGGCCACGACCGCCCGAGTCCGCGCCCTGGTCGACTTCCTCGTCGAACGCTTCGGCCCCGAGCCGTCCTGGGACCCGTGCTGGTTCGGCAATCGGTCAGAGGCTGCGGCCGCGACCTAGACGCCGCCACCGGAACGATTACAGTTTGGCTGCCCCCCGTTCCCGCTCGTCCCGAGCGAAATCTTGGAGCTCAGATCAGTGAAGCACGGTCTCTCTCTCGTCGCCCTCCTGCTCGCCACCGCCTGCACCGCCACGACGAGCGCGCCTCCGGTCGCCGTCACCCCCGCGCCGGCCGCGCCGGCGGTCGTCGACACCGCCGCCGAGGATGCCCGCCTCACCGCCTTCCTCGACGCCGCCTTCGACGCGCAGGTCGCGTTGAGCCCGCAGGCGCAGACCTCGCTCGGCCTCAAGACCAATTACGACCGGCTCGACGACAATACCGACGCCGCCCGCCAGCGCTCCCTGGCGCTCGCCCAGGAGCAGCGTCGCCAGATGCGCGCCCAGTTCGATCCCGCGCGGCTCGGCCCGTCGGCGCGCCTCAGCTACCGCCTGTTCGAGGAGGACGTCGAGGACAGCGAGCGCTCGTTCCAGTGGCGCTGGCACCGCTTCCCGGCGACCAATTTCAGCAGCCCGCTGGGCAGCCTCCCGGTGTTCCTCATCAACCAGCACCGAGTCGACAATGTCTCCGACGCGGAAGCCTATATCGCGCGTCTGCGCGATGCCGAGCGCGCGCTCGGCGAGGTCGCCGCGAACATGCGCCACCAGGCGAGCCTCGGCATCGTGCCGCCCGCGTTCAACTTCGCGCCGGTTCGCGCCGACGGCCGCCGAATCCTGACCGGCGCGCCGTTCGGCGAGGGGCCCGACAGCGCCGTCTTTGCCGACTTCAAGCGCAAGGTGGACCGGCTGGAGATCGCGCAGTCCGAGAAGGATCGGCTGATCGCCTCGGCTCGCGAGGCGCTGACCGGCCCGTTCCGCCGCGGCTACGAGCAGGTCTTCGCCGCGCTCGACGCAATCGAGCCGCAGGCCCGCGGCAACAATGGCGCGTGGAGCCTGCCCGACGGCGCGGCTTATTATGCCGAGCGGCTGCGCGCGCAGACCACGACCGACCTCTCCGCCGACCAGATCCACCGAATCGGCCTCGACAATGTCGCTCGAATCCACACCGAGATGCGCGCGATCCAGAGCCAGGTCGGCTTCCAGGGCACGCTCCAGCAATTCTTCGAGCACATCCGAACCGACGCGCAGTTCAAATATCCCAACACCGACGCCGGCCGGGAACAGTATCTCGCCGACGCGCGCGCCTTCATCGCGCAGGTGATGGAGGCGGCGCCTCGCTACTTCCGCCGGCTTCCGCAGGCGCCGCTCGAGGTCCGCGCGGTCGAGCCGTTCCGCCAGGCGACCGCCGCGGTCGCCTTCTACAATCAGCCCGCGCCGGACGGTTCGCGACCGGGCATCTACTACGTCAACCTCGCCGACATGACCCAGGTGCTTCGCCCGCAGGTCGAGGCGATCTCCTATCACGAGGGCGCGCCGGGCCATCACTTCCAGATCGCGCTCGCCCAGGAGCTGCCCGGCCTGCCCAAGTTCCGCCGCTTCGGCGGCAACGGCGCCTATAACGAGGGCTGGGGCCTCTATGCCGAGCGTCTCGGCAAGGAGATGGGCTTCTACCGCGAGCCGATCTCGGACTTCGGCCGGCTGTCGACCGAGCTGTGGCGCGCCATTCGCCTCGTCGTCGACACCGGCATCCACTCGCAGCGCTGGAGCCGCGAGCGGGCGATCGACTATTTCATGGAGAACGGCCTGCTCTCGCGCCTCGACGCAACCAAGGAGGTCGAGCGCTACTTCAACATCCCGGGCCAGGCGACCAGCTACATGATCGGCCAGCTGAAGTTCTTCGAGTTGCGCGACCGTGCCCGCCGCGAGCTCGGCGACCGCTTCGACATCCGCGACTTCCACGCCGCGGTGCTGGAGAACGGCTCGGTACCCCTCGACGTGCTCGAGGAGCTGGTCGCGGCCTATATCGCCGAGCGCCGAGCGCGCTGATCAGCCCGCCGGCGCCGGCGCTGCCGGCATCGGCGGATAGGGCAACATCTGCGCGTTCCAGGCGGCCCAGTCCGCCTTGAGCCGAGCGAAGACGGCCGCCTCTCGGTCCTTGAGATTGGCGCGCTCGCGCGGGTCGCGGGCGAGGTCGTAGAGCTGCTCCTGCTCGCCGATGCGCAGATATTTCCAATCACCGTCGCGCGCCGCGGCCTGGTCGCGCGCCCGGAACCGCCAGAACAGTTTGCGCGGACGCACCGGCGCCGCGCCGCGCAGCACGTCGAGTAGGTTCTCGCCGTCGGGCGGGTAGGCGGGATTGGTCGGAGCGCCCGCCGCGGCGAGCAGGGTCGGCAACCAATCCATCGACACCATCACCTGGTCCGAACGCTGGCCTGCGCCGATGGCGGCAGGCCAGCGCACGATCAGCGGCACGCGGATCCCGCCTTCGAGCAGGTCGCCTTTCTGCCCGCGGAGCGGCCAGGTATCCGAGAAGCGCTCGCCGCCATTGTCGCTGGTGAAGACGACGATGGTGTCGCGGGCGGCGTCCTGCCGCTCGAGCTCGGCGAGCACCCGGCCGATCGCCTCGTCCATCGACCGAACCATCTCGCCAAACGTCTCCAGGCTGCCGCCGTCCAGATGGTTGAGATTGGTGATCGAAGCCGAGCTGGCCGAGTCGCCCGGCCCCTGCCACGGCCAGTGCGGCGCGGTGAAGTGAAGGCTGAGCATGAAGGGGCGCCGCGCCGCCGTCGCGGTGCGAATCTCGTCGACCGCCCGCGCCGCGAGCAGGTCGGTGACATAGCCATCTCGGTCGACCGCGCTCTCACCGTCGAACAGCCCGATCCGGCCCCCGATGGTGCGCTGCTCGCGATGCGTGAAGTGATCGACCGCTCCCGAGGCGACCCCGAAGAAGCTGTCATAGCCGTGACGCAGCGGCCCATGTTCGGGCGGCCAGCCCATGTGCCATTTGCCGACTAGAGCCGTCCGGTAGCCAGCAGCCCTGAGCAGCCCCGGTAAGGTCGCCTGCTCCGCGGGAAGCGAGACCGGATCGAGCTCCGGGCCCCGGATCGGCTCCGGCATGCCGACCGCCAGGCGCTGATGGTAGCGCCCGGTGATCAGCGCCACGCGGGTGGGCGAGCAAACCGCGGAATTGGAATAGCCCTGAGTCATCAACAGGCCGTCGGCGGCAAGCCGGTCGAGCACCAGCGTACGATAGTCGCGCCGGCCATAGACGCTGAGATCGGCGTAGCCGAGGTCGTCGGCCATGATGAACAGGATGTTCGGCGGCCTGCCCCGCCCCTGCGCCAGGACCGGCCCCGGCAGTGCCGACAGCGCGGCGGCCGCCCCGGCACCCTGAAGAAAGCGTCTCCTGCTGGTCTCTTCGGCCATGTGCGACTCCCCCCGGGACGGGAGCCTATCATGCTTGCCCGCGCCGGCGGAGCCGCTAAACGGGCGCCATGGCCGACACTCCTCCCGATCGTCTTTCGAACAATCCGCGCAGCCCCCATTTCGACATGGAGGTGCTGCAGCGCGGCATCGGCGTGCGCTTCAAGGGGCGCGAGCGCCACGACGTCGAGGAATATTCGATCAGCGAGGGCTGGATCCGGGTCGCCGCCGGCAAGGCGGTCGACCGCCGCGGCGTGCCGGTGACGGTGAAGCTGACCGGCCCGGTCGAAGTGTGGTTCGCGGACACCGCCAAGGACGGCGGCGAAGGCGGCGAGGGCGAGACGGAAGCCCACCCCTCCTGAGGTTCAACGCAACATCCCGGTACGAAAAAAGGCCTCCTCCCATCGGGAAGAGGCCTTTCTTTTAGCCGCTGGCGATCAGGTCAGTCGGAGACCTCGACCTCGGCGACGCGGCACAGGTTGACGTTGCGCTGCTCGCGCGAGCTGCCGTCGGCCAGGTCCACCTTGATGTCCCAGTTGCACTCGTCCTCGGAACGATTGAAGTTGATGCGCAGGGTCTCGCGGTCCGGCAGCACGTTGCTGCCGAGCACGTCCTCTTCCCAATTGTTCGAGGTGACCGGCGACACGAACACGCGCATGATCGTCTGGCCGGTATTGTTGCGCATCACGAAATTCTGGTTGGTCGCATCGCGCGACGAAGTGCGCTCCTCCGAGCCGCCGTCGCGGCGGCTGTCCTCGCGAGTGCCCTCGTCGCGGCCGCGCTCGGAATTGCCGTCTTCGCGGCCGGAATCGCGGCTATCGCGGCTTTCCTCGCTGCGGTCGCGGCGGTCGGTCCGCTCGTCGGCCTCGGCACCGCCGCAGGCCGCCAGAACGAGCGCCGACGCGAGCACCGCGCCGAACCTGACATGGTTTCTCATTGTATCTAATCCCCCCAACAGACTGGTTATGGAAGCCGCGAGCCTAGGAAGGAAAAGGGCGGGAGTGTGGCCGCCGTCGACCGAGACGACATTGCGTCCGACGGAAATGCGCCGCGGTTGTCCCGCATTGCGACGGCACCAGCGTCGCGGCGCCGGCCAGGCGTCAGCCTTTGCGCTTCAGCGCCTGCAGGCTCATGACGATCTCCGCCGCGCGCTCGGCCGCCTCGATCGCCTGGTCGATCGCCGCGCGGACCTGCGCCGCGGGCTTGTCCTTCATGCCGCCGAGCAGGGGCCGCGCCGCCGCCAGGCAGTCGCTGATCTCGCTGAGCGGCTGGTTCAGATCGTGGGCGAGCGTCTCGGCCATCGTCGCCGTGGCATTGGCGCGCGACGCCTGGATCAGCTCGGTCTGCAGGCGGCGGAACTCGGCCTCAGCCTCCTTCTCCTCGGTCACGTCGAAGTTGAAGCCGACCGAGCGGACCGGGGCGCCGTTCGCGTCCCTGAGGGTGCGGCCGACGGCCTTGATCCAGCGGATGCCGCCGCCCGGTTTCAATATGCGATATTCGGTGATGAGCTCGATGCCCGCGTCACGCGCCCGCATGCCCTCGGCCATCACCCGCTCGGCGTCGCCCGGGAAGATGTGCTGCGCCCATTCCTCGGGCGTGAGCAACGGCGACCGGTCCGGCGGATGGCCGAGCATCTCGAGGCTGCGCGGGCAGTAGCGCACCCGGCGCTCCTGCAGGTCGAGGTCCCAGGTCCCCGCCTTGGCCGCACGCCGTGCCAGTGCGAGCACCTCGCCATTCTCATGCGCGTCGATCGCGGCGGCGCGCTGCTCTGCTTCGGCGGAGGCCGGTTTCATGACGTTGCGGTTCCAGACCTGGCGGATGGGCGAGCGCGAAGCCCCTGCACAATTTCTAACTTTGGACAAGTTTATCGCGGGTTTACGCTACGGCCGGCACGGCGCGACCCCGCCTTGTCAGATAACATTTGTTAGCAATCGCCATGTATTCGCACCTTCTCATGGGGTGGGATATCGACAGCGACATCAGTGGGATGAAGCGGTGAGCGCGATGGCGCACCCATCGCCCGGCGCCGCCCCCGCGACCCCCGATGGAGAACAGGCCGAAACGCGCGAGCGCATCGTCTGGGTGGCGATGGACGAGATCGCCGTCGGCATGTTCGCTCACCCGCTGTCGAGCGCCAGCTTCCTGATCGCCCGCAAAGACCAGATCCGCACGCTTCGCGAGACCGGCGCCAAGGGCGTGTTCGTCGACCTCGCCAAGTCCTCGCCCGCGTCGCTGCCGGAATGGGCGCGCGCCATGGCGGGCATCAAGCGCGAGACCGGCGCCGGTGCTGGCGCAGCGACACCCAGGGTCAACCGGCGCGCCGCCGCCTTCGATCGGGCGCGTCAGGTCCTCACTCGCTCGCGCGCGCCGATGGAGCGGCTGCTGCGCCAGGCCCGCCTCGGCAAGACCCTCGAGAAGAAGGAAGTGATCGACCTGGTCGAGGAGATCGCGGCCTCGGTCGAGCAATGCGCCTCGGCGATCATCAGCCTGTCGCGGATCAAGACCGTCGACACCTTCACCTATCTCCATTCGCTTGCGGTGTGCGCGCTGATGGTCAATTTCGCGCGCAATGCCGGCTTCAGCCGCGCCGACGTGCAGGAGCTCGGCATGGCCGGCCTGCTCCACGACGTCGGCAAGACCGTGGTCGGCTCGGCCATCCTCAACAAGCCCGGCCCTCTGACCCCGGCCGAGATGACGACGATGCGCACCCACGCCCAGGCCGGGCACGACATCCTGAGCCGCGGCGGCCAGTTTCCCGCCACGGTGCTCGACGTCGCACTCCACCACCATGAGAAGATCGACGGCACCGGCTATCCGCACAAGCTGGCCGGCGACGCGATCAGCGTTCCGGCCCGGATGGCGGCGATCGCCGACGTCTATGACGCGGTGACGTCCAACCGGCCCTACAAGGAAGCCTGGCTGCCGGGCGAGAGCCTCGCCGACATGTTCAGCTGGCAAGGCCATTTCGACACCGAACTGATGCAGACCTTCATCCGAAGCGTCGGCATCTACCCGGTCGGCAGCCTGGTTCGGCTCGCCTCCGAGCGGCTGGCGCTGGTGATCGAGCAGGACGAGGCCGATCTCACCCGGCCGCTGGTGCGGATCTTCTATTCGATCCCGCAGCGCGAACCGGTCACCATTACGGACCTGGCGCTGGCCCGCGAGCAAGGCGATTCCATCCTCTCGCGCGAGGACCCGCGCAAATGGGGCTTCCTCGACTGGGACCGCCGGTGGCCGGAGATGATCCGGCTCGACTGACCGCTCGGTTTCGCTGCATCATCGCCCGGTCGCCGCGACCTGGAGATGAATCATGGCCGGATTGCCCCACACGCCCGCCAATCCCGTCGAGGCGCTGATCGGCCTCGCCTCCGGCCTGTGGGTGTCGCGAACCTTGTGGGCGGCCGCACGGCTCGGGATCGCCGACGCGGTCGGACCCGAGCCGACGCCGCTCGCCGCCATCGCCGAACGCAGCGGCGCGCATGAGGGCAATTTGCGCCGCCTGATGGACGCTCTGGTCTCGATCGGCCTGTTCCGCGCGGAGGGCGAGGATCGCTACGCCCACGGCGACCTGTCGCCCTTTCTCCGAAGCGACCATCCGATCTCGCAACGCGCCTTCATCGATTCCGTGTTCGGCGGCGAGCATTATGCCGGCTGGGGTGCCATCGAGGACAGTTTGCGCGGCGGCGGCACGGCTTTCGACGGCCTGTTCGGCAAACAGGTGTTCGACTGGTACGGCGCCCACCCCGCCGAGGCCCAGAAGTTCAGCCGCGCCATGGAAGGGACCACGCGCCTGATCGAGGCGGCGCTGCTCGCCACCTGGACTCCGCCGCCCTTCACCGTTGCGGTCGACGTCGGCGGGAGCCGCGGAACGCTCGTCGCCAGCCTGCTCCAGCGCAATCCAGACGCGCGCGGAATCCTGTTCGACCTGCCCGACATCATCGAGAGCGTGGAGTTGACGAATGGCGACACGCGCATCGACCTGGTCGGCGGCAGCTTCTTCGACAGCGTGCCCGAGGGCGACCTCTACCTCCTCAAGATGATCCTCCACGACTGGAGCGACGAGCAGAGCGAAGCGATCCTGCGCAACATCCGCGCCGCGATCCGCCCCGGCGGCCATGTCGCTATCATCGAGACCGTGCTTCCGGAAGCGGTCGGCCCAAGCCCCGGCTATCTGATGGACCTCAACATGATGGTCATGACCGGCGGCCGCGAGCGCAGCGAAGCGGACTTCGCCGCCCTCCTCGACCGCGCCGGCTTCCGCCTCGAAAGCGTCACGCCCATGCCAATCCCGATGTCGGTCGTCCAGGCGGTGGCAGTCTAGGGCAGGCGCGCCCAGTAGATGTCGGCGAGGCCGGCTTCCTGCCCCTCCCGCTCGAGCGTGCTGGCGTAGAGCAGGCCGCGGCCGTTGCGGGTGAAGCTGGGCGTGAAGTTGAACGGGCCATGGTTGAGGCTCGCCGGCAGCGGCTCCGGCTCCGACCACCCCTCCGGCGTGCGGCGGGTGATATGAATGATCCCGCGCCCACCCTCTGCGCTGCGCCAGAAAGCGGCCGTGCGGCCGTCGCCGCTCAGCGTGAAGTCGCTTTCGCTGGCGGCCGTGTTGAACGGCCCGTCGAGCGGCTGGACCGGGCCCGCTCCTGCCGGCCCAAGCGCTGCCGTGTAGATGTCGAGCCCGCCGCGGCCGCCGCGCCGCGCCGACGAGAAATAGAGAATGCCGCCATGAAGCTCGGGGCCCAGTTCCTGGGCGGGGCTGCTGACGTCGGACAGATGCTCGGGGACAGACCAGCCGTCGGCGGTGCGCGCCGAGCGCCAGATGTCATAGTCGGCCCGCCCCTCCTCGCGGCCCGGCGCCGGCCGGGTCGAGATGAAGTAGAGCGTGCGTCCGTCGGGCGTGAGCCACGGGTCCGAATCCGACCAGCGCGGATCGGTGAAAGAGATGGGCTGCGGCTCGCCCCACGCGCCGGTGGCGGAATCCCGCGTCGCCACGAGGATCCGGGCGTTGCGGAACTCCGCTCCCGATCGGGCCACGACCAGGGTCCGCTGCGCCTCGTCGATGCTGAGATTATAGTCGTTCATCGGCGACGACACGGACGTCACCAGCTCGGGGGCGGCGGCCTGTCCGGCGGCCACGGCGATCACAAGGGCGAGGATGCTCATCGCCGCGCCGCTAGCCGCCGCGCTGGCGCCGGCCCCGCGCGGTTCGACAAACCGCCGTCCCGGCTCGACCAGCCCGCGTCAGGCGATCCACAGCCGGATGAACCAAGCGACGCTGCCCACGACGATCACGCCGGCCGCCCACAGGGCGACGAACCAGGCGAGGCGCTTCCACCACGGCCCGGGCGCGGCGTCAGTGGCCATGGGCGTGATAGCCTTCCTCGCCGATCTTGCCGCGGAACACCCAGTAGGACCAGGCGGTGTAGGCGAGGATGACCGGGATCAGCACGCTTGCGCCGACCAGCATGAACACCTGGCTCTGATAGGGCGCGGCGGCCTGCCAGATCGACACCCGCCCCGGGATCACGTCCGGCCAGATCGAGATGGCGAGGCCGATCATCGACAGCAGGAACAGGGTCAGGGCGAACACGAACGGGTGCCAGTCGGTGTCGCGCCGGAGGCTTCGCCACAGCAGAATCGTCGTCGCCAGCACGAGCAAGGGCATCGGGATGGTGACATAGAGGCCGGGCGCCTCGAACCAGCGCCGCCAATATTGCTGCTCGAGGAACGGCGTGTAGAGGCTGACCAGGCCGATCGCTACGAACAGGGCCGGAAGCGCCAGCCGCGCGAAGCGGCGGGCGTCGGCATGGATCTCGCCTTCCGTCTTCCAGATCAGCCAGCACGCGCCGAGCAGTGCGTAGCCGATGACCAGCCCGGCCCCGGTCAACAGGCTGAACGGAGTCAGCCAGTCCCACCAGCCGCCGCCATAAGCGCGGCCGTCGACATCGATGCCCTGAAGAAGCGCGCCCAGTGTGATGCCCTGGGCGAGCGTGGCGATAAGCGAGCCCAGGAAGAAGCCCGTGTCCCAGAACGCGCGGTGGCCGGGGTCGCGCCAGCGGAATTCGAAGGCGACTCCGCGGAAGATGAGGCCGAGCAGCATCGCGACGAGCGGCGCGTAGAGCGCCGGAAGGACGATCGCGTAGGCGAGCGGGAAGGCCGCCATCAGCCCGCCGCCGCCGAGCACCAGCCAGGTCTCGTTGCCGTCCCACACCGGCGCGATCGCGTTCATCGCCTGGTCGCGCTCCTTGCCCACCTTGAAGAATGGAAACAGGATTCCGATGCCGAGGTCGAACCCGTCCATCACCACATACATCGCGACCGCGAAGGCGATGACGAACGCCCAGACGATGGTGAGGTCCATTATCTAGTTCCTCCCCGGCACGGGGAGGGGGACCGCGCGCGCAACGCGTGGTGGAGGGGGCCCTCCGTTTGCGCGAGGCACGGGGCCCCCTCCGTCAGGCCTTCGGCCTGCCACCTCCCCGTTCCGGGGAGGATCGAATTGCCCCTCATCGCGCCTCCTCCTCGATGTCGGGCCGAGGCTCCGCGCCGCCGCGCGTCATGGACGAGGCCGGCGTGATTCCGGCGGTTCGGATCGGCGCGTCGGCGGGCGGGGTCTCGCCTTCGTGCGGCGGATGGCTCGCCAGGCGCAAGATGTACCAGGTGCCGATTCCGAACACGACGAAGTAGACGATGACGAAGGCGAGCAGCGACGTCGCCACCGCGGGCGCGTCGATCGGCGCGCGCGCCTCGGCGGTGCGCATCAGATTGTAGATGACATAGGGCTGGCGGCCGACCTCGGTCGTGACCCAGCCGGCGATCACGGCGATGAACCCAGTCGGCCCCATGACGAGCGCCCAGCGGTGAAGCCACGACCAGTCGTAGAGCCGGCGCCTGGCGCGGGCGAGCAGACTGAACAGGCCCAGGCCGAACATCAGGAAACCGAGGCCGACCATGATCCGGAACGACCAGAACACGATCCCGACCGGCGGCTCCTCCGCGTCGTCGATCGTGTCGAGTCCGGCGAGCGGCGCGTTCAAATCGTGCTTGAGGATCAGCGAGGAGAGCTTGGGGATCTCCAGCGCGTAACGGACGGTCTTGGCGTCCTCGTCGGGAATTCCGAACAGGATCAGCGGCGCGCCGTCGGGATGGCTGTCGAAATGGCCCTCCATCGCCATGACCTTCTGCGGCTGGTGCTCGAGCGTGTTGAGCCCGTGCAGGTCGCCGACGAAGATCTGCACCGGAGCGACCAGCGCCAGCATCCACATTGCCATCGAGAACATCTTGCGGACCTCGGCGGTGCCGCGCTTGCGCAGCAGGTGCCAGGCCGCGACCCCGCCGACCGCGAGCGCGGTGGTGAGATAGGCGGCGATCACCGTGTGGACGAGGCGGTAGGGGAAACTCGGGTTGAAGATGATCGGCCACCAGCCGCCCGGGCCCGGCACATATTGGCCGACGTCGTTGACCGCCCAGCCGACCGGAGTCTGCATCCAGCTGTTGACGCTGAGGATCCAGAAGGCGGAGATGAAGGTGCCCAATGCGACCATGCAGGTCGCGGCGAAATGCAGCTTTCTGCCCACCTTGTTCATGCCGAACAGCATGACTCCGAGGAAGCCCGCCTCGAGGAAGAAGGCGGTGAGCACCTCATAGGCCATCAGCGGCCCGATCACCGGCCCTGCCCGGTCGGAGAAGACCGACCAGTTGGTGCCGAACTGGTAGGACATGACGATTCCGCTCACCACGCCCATCGCGAACGCCATCGCGAAGATCTTCAGCCAATATTTGAACAGGTTGAGATAGACCTCGCGGCCGGTCTTCAGCCACAGCCCCTCGAGCACCGCGAGATAGGAAGCGAGCCCGATCGAGAAGGCCGGGAAGATGAAGTGGAAGCTCACCGTGAAGGCGAACTGGATCCGCGCCAGCAGCAATGCGGTGTCGGCTTCGCCCAACGGTCCCTCCCTCGCTGGCGGGTGCATAGCGCAAAGCGGCGCGCCCGGCACCTCCGTTCGGCGTCGCCGGAGTGAAGCTTTGGTTCCACCCGATGCAGGACGCGCAACCGCGCCGGAAAGTTACCTGGATCAGTATTCGAAATAACTGCCCTGTTACAGGGCACCACAGGCAAGTTTGCTGCTGGACAAAGCTTAACAGCGGTATCAGCTTTCGCCTTGGGACGGGCAAGTCGGGTGCGAGTCGCGGCCCAGCTGCGAATGTGCCGGATTGTCCGGGGAGGGTTTCTTGGACTGAGCTTTCGTTGCGCGTGTGGCCTGTCCTTAGGTCCAGAGCACGTTCCTTCCCGCCGGGTTTTCAATCGAACCATGCGCTCGTCATTGGCGCGCGATCGGCACGGGGGACTGGCAGATGAGCGACGACACCACCTATGGAACCAGTGGCGACGACATTCTCTCGGGCGGCAACGGCAAGGACAAGATCTACGGCGGCGGCGGCAACGACATCATCTCCGGCGGCAACGGCGTCGACACGCTGTTCGGCGAGGACGGGGATGACCAGCTCACCGGCGACAACGGCGCCGACCATCTGACCGGCGGCGCCGACGACGACATCCTCGACGGCAGCAACGGCTTCGACACCGCTTATTATTCCGGCAATATCGGCGAATATTCCTTCTTCACGGCCGCCGGCTATCTCCACATCGTCCATCAGGGCGGCGCCGGCGCCGATGGCCACGACCGGGTGATCCGGGTCGAGCGGCTGGTCTTCGCCGACCGCGTCATCGACATCGGCAGCGGCACCAACCGGCCGGTCGCTGGCGACGACCATGTCTTCATCGACGAGGACACGCCCTCCTACAGCAGCGGCACGGGAAGCGTGCTGGACAATGACTTCGATTTCGACGGCGACGCTCTGACCGTCACCGGCGGGACCTTCGTCGGCACCTACGGCACTCTGACGCTCAACGCGGACGGGACCTACAGCTATACTCTCAACACCGCCGCGGTGCAGGGGCTGGACGACGGCGAGTCGGTCACCGACACCTTCACCTATGTCGTGTCGGACAATGACGGCAGCGACACCGGCGATCTCGTCTTCCACATCGGCGGGCTCAACGACGCGCCGGTCGCCAATGACGACAGCGACTCGACCAGCGAGGACGCCCCCGTCTCCGGCAACGTGCTCGCCAACGACACCGACGTCGACGTCGAGCCGCTGATCGTCGCCAATCCCGGCACCTATGTCGGGACCTATGGTACGCTCGTCCTCGCCGCCGACGGCAGCTACACCTACACCCCCAACGGCGCGGCGCAGGGGCTCGACGACGGCGAGAGCGCGCAGGACGTGTTCAGCTACACCGCGTCCGACGGCACGGCCTCCGACACTGCCACGCTCACCGTCACCGTCAACGGCGTCAACGACGCGCCGGTCGCCAATGACGACAGCAATATGACGACCGAGGATGGTCCGCCCGTCTCGGGCAACGTCCTCACCAACGACACCGACGTCGACGGCGAGGCGCTGACCGTCGCCAATCCGGGCACCTATGTCGGCACCTACGGAACTCTCGTCCTCGCCGCAGACGGCAGCTATACCTACACCCCTGATCAGGCGGCGGCGCAGGGGCTCGACACCGGCGAAACCGCCCAGGACGTCTTCGCCTACACGGCGTCTGACGGCACCGCGACCGACGGCGCGACGCTCACCATCAATCTCTCCGGTCTCAACGACCCGCCGGTCGCCAATGACGACACCGACGCGACGGACGAGAACACGCCGGTCTCCGGCAACGTGCTCGCCAACGACACCGACGTCGACGGCGAGACCCTGGTCGTGGCGAACCCGGCCACCTACGTCGGCGCCTACGGGACCCTCGTCCTCAGTTCCGACGGCAGCTACACCTACACCCCCCATGGCGGCGCCGCGGTCCTCGGGGACGGACAGACCGCGGACGACGTCTTCACCTATATCGCTTCGGACGGCACCGCCTCCGATACCGCGACCCTGACCGTCACGGTCACCGGCCTCGGCAGCGTCCCGGACGCCGTCGATGATAGCGCCACGACCACCGAGGATGCCGCGGTCTCCGGCAACGTGCTCACCAACGACACCGATCCGGAGAACGACCCGCTGACCGTGTCGAACCCCGGCACCTATGCCGGGACCTATGGCTCGCTGACGCTCGGCGCCGACGGCAGCTACACCTACACGCCCAACGCGACCGCGAACGGCCTCGCCGCCGGCGAGACCGCGCAGGACGTGTTCAGCTACACCGCCACCGACGGCACCTCGTCGGACAGCGCGACTCTCACCGTCACCGTCAACGGCCTCAACGACGCGCCAACCATCGACGCCGGCGGCACCGACGCCGACGGCGCGGTGACCGAACTCCCCGACGGCGATCCGAACGAGGGCGTCACGGTCCACAGCGACAGCGGCACGATCGAGTTCGACGACGTCGATGTCTCCGACACCCACAGCGCCAGCTTCACGCCCCAGGGTGGCGGCTATCTCGGCACCTTCACCCTCGATCCGGTCGACCAGATGGGCGACAGCGTCGGCTGGGACTTCACCGTGTCCGACGCCGCGCTCGAAGGGCTCAGCGAGGGCGAGACCCGCACCCAGACCTACACGGTCGAGATCGACGACGGCAATGGCGGCACCGTCACCCAGGACGTCACCATCACCATCACCGGCGCCGGCGTCGGCACCGGCCCGCAAACCGTCTGGTATATCGACAACAGCGCGGTCGGCAGCGCCAATCTCGGCACCCAGGCCGATCCCTATACCTCAATCGCCGCGTTCAATGCGGCGCAGGGAACGCTGGGCGGGCCGCAGGTCGGCCACAATGTGTTCCTGCTCACCGGCACGGGCACCGGCATCTATGCCGAGACGGACGGCATCAACCTGCTGAACGACCAGACCCTGATCGGGATCGCCGGCGACGGCGACGTCCGGCCGACCATCGTCACCACCGGCGGCACCAACCACGGCATCGAGCTCGCCCAGGACAACACCATCTCCGGCATCGATATCGGCAACACCACCGGCGCCGGCATTTCCGACGGCAACGGCACGGTTGGCACCTTGATCATCGGCGACGTGTCCAAGTCGGGCGACGGCCAGATCATCGATATCGACCAGGGCGGCCTGATCAGCGTCCAGCTCAACAGCGCCGGGTCGACCGGGTCGACCGGCGGCGCGATCGACCTCGCCGGCCTGTCCGGCGAGTTCACCGTATCGGGGGCGACCAACATCGCCGGGATCCACAGCGGCGGCGGTGTCGACGTGACCGGCTCCAGCCTCACCGTTTCCTTCCAGGGCGGCGGCCTGGTCTCGACCGGCGCGAACTTCGCGCTGAACTTCACCGGCAACACCGGCGGCCTCGTCATCAGCGGCGGCAATTTCGACATCCTGACCACCGGCGGCGCAGGCCTCACCGCCAGCGGCGGCGGCACGATCTTCATGGACGGCGCCGGCAACGACATCGCCACCGGCTCGGGCACCGCGGTCACCATCTCCGGCACGACCATCGCAGCGGGCGGAGTCACGCTCGAAAGTGTCGCGTCGACCGGCGCGGTCAACGGCATCGTCCTCGCCAATACCGGCAGCGGCGCCTTCTCCGTCACCGGCACCGGAGTCGCTGGAACCGGCGGCGCGATTGCCGGCAGCACCGGCGCGGGCGTCCTGCTCACCGACACCGGCCCGGTCTCGCTCGCTTACATGACCATCACCACCGGCGGCGCCAGCGGCATCCTCGGCACCAACGTCAACGGCCTGGTGCTGCTCGGCACGACCATCTCGACCAACGGCAACGCGTTCGGCGAGAACGGCGTCCACATCGTCAACCTGACCGGCCCGTCGGAGATCATCGACTCCATCCTCGCCGGCAATTTCGACAACAATCTGCGCATCACCAACAGCCTGGGCGTGCTCGATCTGCTGATCGACGGCTCGACCTTCTCGGGCGCCGCCAATGACGGCATCCTGCTCGAATCCAACGGCACCGCCCTGGTCCGGGCCGAGATCACCGGGTCGACCTTCCTCAACAATGTCGGCGATCACTTCCAGCTCGCGACCAACAGCACGTCGAGCTCGACCACTCACCTCAATTTCCACGGCAACAATCTCAATACGACGCTGGCCAGCGTCCTCGGCGGCGGCATCACCATCTCGCCGGCGGGCGCCGCGGACATCTTCTTCGCCATCCAGAACAACGACATCCAGAATGCCGTCACCACCGCGATCAACACCAGCGCGCCCGGCACCACCGCCGCGGCGGAGATCCACGGGACGATCAGCGGCAATACGATCGGGACGCCGGGAATCGTCGATTCCGGCTCGCGCACCGGCAACGGCATCGACACCGTGATGGGCGGCGCCGGCACCATGACCCTGCTCATCGAGAACAACGACATCTACAATTTCGCGTCGAGCGGCATCGGCGCGCTCGCGCGCGGATCGTCCCGGCTCAACCTCACCATCGACAACAATTTCATCGACGAGCCGGGCGTGTTCGCGCTCAACGCCATCAGGGTCACCGCCGGCGCGTTGTCGGCCGACACCGCCGCGATCTGGCTGGAGCTCAACGACAATGAGCGCGACACCGCGCTCGTCAACGATGTGCGCATCCAGACCCGGTTCGGCGCGGACATCTTCATGCCGGGCTATGCCGGGGCGACCAACGACGCGGTGGCGGTCGACGCCTTCCTGACCGCCGACAACCCGCTGATCGGCGAGGTCCAGATCCTCGCCCAGGCCGTTGTCGGCTCGGGCTTCTTCGACACGCCGGGGAGCGTACCGGTGCCGCTGCCGATCCTGCCCGACCCGCCGATCATTCCCTAGGCGGCGGCCCACCCAATTCCCGCGCCCGGCCTTCCAACCGGGTCGCGGGCTCCTATCTCGCTGTCATGGCGAGGCCGCCGTGCCGACGCCTTCCGTTCCGTTCTCGCGCGAGGAATTCCCGATGGTCACCAAAGCCTATGGCGCCTACGCCGCCGACAAGCCGCTCGAAGCGATGGACATCGAGCGCCGAGCGCCCGGCCCGAACGACGTCCAGATCGACATCGCCTTTTGCGGCGTTTGCCATTCGGACCTCCACACCGTCCGCTCCGAATGGGCGGGGACGCTCTATCCGTGCGTCCCGGGCCACGAGATCGTCGGCCATGTCACGGCGGTCGGCGGCGAGGTGACCAAGTTCAAGGTCGGCGACACGGTCGGCGTCGGCTGCCTGGTCGACAGCTGCCAGCGCTGCCCGTCCTGCGCTGACGGGCTCGAGCAATATTGCGAGAACGGCTTCACCGCGACCTACAATTCGCCGACGCAGGACCCGCCCGGCCACACGCTCGGCGGCTATGCGCAGCGCATCACCGTCACCGAGAAGTTCGTCCTCAAGATCAACCATTCCGAGGACCGGCTCGCCGCGGTCGCGCCCTTGCTGTGCGCCGGCATCACCACCTGGTCGCCGCTCCGCCACTGGAAGGTCGGCCCGGGCATGAAGGTCGGAATCGTCGGAATCGGCGGGCTCGGCCATATGGGCGTGAAGCTCGCCGCGGCGCTCGGCGCCCATGTCGTCGCCTTCACCACGTCGGAGAGCAAGCGCCAGGACGCCCACGATCTCGGCGCCCATGACGTGGTCGTGTCGCGCGACCGCGACGCGATGAAGGCCCATCGCGGCAGCTTCGACTTCATCCTCAACACGGTCGCCGCGAGCCACGATCTCGACGCCTTCACCAGCCTGCTGAAGCGCGACGGCACGATGTGCCTGGTCGGCGTGCCCGAGCACGCCCACCCCTCGCCCAATATCGGCGTGCTGATCTTCGGCCGCCGCTCCATTGCCGGTTCGCTGATCGGCGGCATCCCCGAGACCCAGGAGATGCTCGATTTCTGCGCCGAGCACGGCATCGTCGCCGACATCGAGATGATCCGCATGGACGCGATCGAAGAGGCCTATGACCGCATGCAGAAGAGCGACGTGAAGTACCGCTTCGTCATCGACTCGGCGACGCTGGCGGGCTGACCTCCTCGCGGCGCGGGAACAGGAACAGCGCGAGCAAGGCGGCGAGCATGGCGCCGGTGAGCTGGGCGACGACGAAGGCCGGCACGTCCGCGGGCGCGATTCCGGCGAAGCTGTCGGAGAGGCTGCGCGCGACGGTGATCGCCGGATTGGCGAAGCTGGTCGACGAGGTGAACCAGTAGGCGGCGGTGATGTAGAGCGCGACGCTCGGCGCCACCCATTCGGGCCGGTGGCGGACGGTGCCGAGGATGGTGAGGATCAGGCCGAACGTCGCGATCGCCTCGCCGATCCACTGGCCGAGGCCGGTGCGCGGCTTCACGCCGAGCTGAAGCGCGGGCAGCTCGAACATCAGGTGAGCGGCCCAGGCGCCGGCGATTCCGCAGGCGAGCTGGACCAGCGCATAGGCCGCGGCGTCGCGCCAGGCGAGGTCGCGGCGCAAGGCCGCGACCAGGCTGACCGCCGGGTTCATGTGGGCGCCGGAGACCGGCCCCAGCATCGCGATCAGAACGAACAGGATCGCCCCCGTCGCCACGGTGTTGGCGAGCAGCGCCACGGCGCCGTCCCCGCGCGACAGGTTTTCGGCCATGATGCCCGATCCGATCACCGTGGCGAACAGGAAGAAGGCACCGACCCCTTCCGCCGCCAGCCGCCGCGCCAGCGGCGGCTGAACTGTGTCCTGCATCACATTGCCGGCGCGCAGCACTGGCCCGGCGCGGCCCCGGCGGACGCGGCCAGCGCGTCGAGCGCGGGGCTGTCACCATAGACTGTCGCCTCGCCGCTGGTGTGGAACGCCTCCCACACGATTCCGTCGGGATCGGCCACCCAGCTCTTCTCCGACTTGGCGTAGCAGCAGGTGGTCTTGCCTTCCTCCAGCACCGGCCGGCCGGCGCTCTTCAGCCGGCCATAGACCTCGGCCAGCTCGTCGCCGTTCTCCGCCTGGATGCCGAGATGCTCGATGCCCTTGCGCGCGTGCATGCCCGCCGAGATCGCGAAATTGACTCGCGGATCGTCGAGCATCCACTTGGCGTAATCCTTCTTCACCACGCTCGGCTCGGCGTCGAACAAGGTGGAGTAGAAGAGGATCGACTGGTCGAGGTCGTTGACCCCGACATGGACGTGCAGGCGCTTCATGCTTGTTTCCTTTCCTGGCTGGACGGCTGGGTGTCGCACGCCGCTTCGGGGCCGCAGCCATCGGCTCCCGCGCAGCAATTCTCCATGAGGTAGCCGACCAGCGCGTTCATCGCGGCATAGTCGGCCGAGTAGATCAGCGAGCGGCCGCGCCGCTCCTGCCGCACCAGGCCGGCCTGGTTGAGGTGCGCGAGGTGGAACGAGAGCGAGGAATTGGGAATGCCGAGCTCCGCCGCGATCGCGCCGGCGGCCATACCTTCTTCGCCGACCCGCACCAGCAGGCGGAAGAGCGCGAGCCGATGTTCGTTGGCAAGCGCGCCAAGCGCGCCAATGGCCTGTTTCGACTGCACCGGCGGCTCCTCACGTTTCGATAATCATCGAAATATGAGGACGCGGTCCGCGGGTCAAGAGATATTTCGACACTTCTCGAAATTAACCCGCCGCCCGCAACAACACGGCGATCGGATAACCCACCGCCACTCGCAATTCGTCGTCCCCGCGAAAGGAGACGTCGCACCCAGCCTCCCCCCCCCCCCCCGTCACCCCGGGCCTGACCCGGGGTCCCGCTTCTTTCTGCTCGGCGAACGTCCGCAATGGGTGGAAAACGGACGTTAGCTTTTGAGTGCGGTCGCGTACTCTGCTGCCGGAACTACGATGCTCTGCCGCAGGTACGACTGCACGACTTCCTCTTCGTTGCTCACCCTCATCCAGCCGGGCATCCCATCGGCGACAACGAGGAAGCGCCCGCCATCATCTGAAGTGAACAACAGCCCGATAGCGGTGAGGCAGGTATGCTCGCTCCCATCAGGTGCGACACCAGCAGGAAGACTTTGGAGGTACTCCTCCACGGAGTCCCCAGCCTCTGGAAGGTGTTCTGGGCCAACGATGAACTCCATCCGCTCGAGAACATCGAGCCGCCATGATTGAAAGGGCCACTTTGCTAGTTCTCCAGCGGGCGCAGGTTCTACAGGCGGACCCATCGGAGGAATGGGGAGACCTGCCTCCCTCATCTCGGCCCAGACCTTCTCCATCTGAGGCGCGTTGACTTGGATGATGCCCAGCATCTCGGCGGGTGTTTTCACCGTCAACGTGAACACCTCGAACTTGAAGGCTAGCCCTAAGATGTCGACACTGATGAGATAAAGCTGATCGGCTTGAAACCACACCGCGCTAACATCACCCCTGCTGCCCGGGAGTTCTTCAACCCTGAAGCCAGTGATAGCTTCGGAAAGCGCCAAGAGCGCCTCTGGACTTGCGCGAAGCGCTACCGGCTCATGTTCCATCGCCTTGGATTAGCGCCGCTCCGAATGTCCGCAATGGGTGGAAGGCGGACATTGTAGAATGCGCTTGAAAGATGCGCGACATCCGACCGCTTCGATCATGCTATTCAAGTGGCGAATGTCGGCAACGGGTGGCGATTACGTCTCTTACAAACCCGCAGGAACGGTGAAGCCGGTCTCCGGATGCTCACTGATCCAGCGCATCGTGCAGTCACGGCGCGGGTCCGCTCGCGCCGGGATCGATACGCTCAAAATATGAAGGTGGGCGCCACCAATCATCAGCTGCACATCGCCAAAGCCGCAAGTTCGGGCGGCTTGAGCAAGTTGCTCTAAGGCGTCCGCGCTACCCTCGAACATGTAGACTGGATAGGAACGGTCGGGCGTCGACACACATGCCGCGACTAAGGCGGGGAAGCCGAGCACCGCAGCCCTCATGACGGCTTCTCCACGGGCTCGTGCTTCACCACCTGCGTTCATGCCGCTTGTCTGCCCTTCCCAATGATCGTCCGCAATGGGTCGAAAGCGGACATCGGCCCCTCAGGATTCCGGGACCGCACCGTCGTTGGGGGATGCGGGCGCTTCCGTGCCCTCCTCCGTGCCTTCTCCGTAGCGCGCCCTGTGGCGCTCCATCGCTTCGATCTTGCGCAGGATCTCCGCGCGCACTTCCTCGATCGGAGGCTCGGCCGGGATGTTGCCGCGCCGCGCGCCGCCGGCGCGCGCATCGAGCCATTTGACGACCTGAAGCGCGAAGCTCGCATCGGTCGCGGTCACGATCCGGCCGCCCTCCTCGCTCACGGGCTCCTCCAGGGTCGCGCCGGCGCGGTCGATAAGGTCGTTGGAATAGGCGACCAGGCCATGTTCCAGCCGCACCCGGGCGTCGGCGATCGCGTCCTCGAACGCCCGCTCGAAGGCCGCCGACGTCCGCCGCCGGCGCCACGCCTGGTCCGGGTGGCGCCCGATCGACCGCGCCGCGGCGTTGACGTTGCCGCTCTGCGCCAGCGCGACGAGGAAGGCCTTGTCGTCGCGCGCCGTCCACATGTTCGCCCGCACCTCCGCGATCTGCACCCGCCCGTTCGCCGCCCGCCGCACCCAGGCCAGCGCGCCGGGCTGCCGCGCCGCCAGCTTCGCCGGCGCCCCGGC
>NZ_JAANPA010000037.1 GCF_011320075.1 Sphingosinicella sp. YJ22
ACCGCCACGGGTGCCGCTGGAGCGGCCGGAGCCTGGGGCGCGACCGGGGTGAAGGCGGCGAGCGGGGCGGCGACGACGAGCGCGACCGCGGCGCATCCGCCGGCCCAGGCAACCCGCGCCGGGCTGCGCGGTGCCGCCTGGTCGAGGATTCGGCGCACGCGGATGCTCAGCGATCCCTTGCCCGGCGCGACGCCGTTGGCGGCGAGAAGCATTCCGCTGCCCTCGTGGCGGGCGCAGCCGACCAGAAGCGCTGCATAATCGGTGTTCGGAACGTCGGCGCGAAGCACCGCGTCGTCGGCCGCTTCCTCGCGCAATTGGTGGCCGCGCCGCGCCAGCATCCACACCAGCGGGTTGAACCAGAACAGCGCGGTGGTGATTCGCGCGACCAGTAGGTTAAGCCAGTCGAGCCGAGCGACATGGGCGAGCTCGTGGGCGATGATCGCCTCGGCGTCGCCGGGCGACTCGACCGCATCCTCGCTGAGCAGGATGACCGGGCGCAGCACGCCCCAGCTCACCGGTGACGCGAGTTCCTCGCTGACCAGCAATGCTGTGCCGTGCTTGAACCCCATGCGCCGCTGGGCGTGGGCGAGCGCGCTGAGCCAGCCCGGCTGGACGATCACGCTGGACCGGCCGCGCAGGGCGAACAGGCGAAGGATGGCGACCAGGGTCACGAGCAGCATCAGGGCGGCGGGGAGGCCATAGGCGAGGAGCAGGCTGGCATCGCCGCTCCACCAGGCTTGCGCGGCGGGCTCGGCGGCGGCCGCGGCCGGGACGGGCTGCGCCATCTGTACGAGCGCTGGAGCCGCGGCGATCGGCGCGGCTTCCTCGGCCGCAAGCAGCGGCACTTCGAGCGTCGGCCCGGCGAGCACCACCAGCGGCACGAGCAGCACCGCCGCCATGCCGAAATGGGCGACGCAGGCGCGCTCGGCGGCCGAGCGGGTGCGCAGCAAGGCGAGCAGCGCGAGCGCGGCGCCGCTCGCCACCAGCGATTTCCACGCGATCTCGATGAAAAGGACGGTCCAGCTCTCGGTCATTTGCGCTGCCCCCCTGGTGCCTTGGTGCGTGCTTCCGCGATCAGGCGCTCGAGCTCGTCGAGCTCCTTGTCGTCCATCTCGTCGCTCATTCCGAGCAGCGCGCTCGCCGCACCGGCCGCGGAGCCGCCGAAGAACACCCGGACGACCTGGCTGAGCGCCGATTGCTTGGCCTTGGATTCCGCGACCGCAGGCGCATAGACGAAGCCGCGCTCAGTCTGGCGCCGCCGAACGAAGCCTTTGGCCTTGAGCCGGGTCAGCATCGCCCGCACTGCCGAGGCGCTGAGCGCGTCGGGGAGCGCGTCGATCACGTCGCCGACCGTCGCCTCGCCGCGCAAGTAGAGGATGTCCACGATCTGCCGCTCGCGCGGCGGTAGGTTGTTCAGCATCGAATCACCTCGCTACATCTGTAGCGTGCGCTACATTTGTAGCACGTGCAAGTGGTTTCTGAACGCAACGTTTTCCGGGAGGTGTTTTAGCTCAAGAATACGGCTTGGCAAAGGGCGCGCACGCGTATCATCCAAACGTCCGCGCCGTCGACAAAAGCTTAACCTGCCGAGGCTATTAGCAGTTGGAAGATGCTTTCCTCGTCACATCCGTTGACCCGGCCGTTCCTCATCGGTCTGATTTATTTCGTCGTCGCCGCGGCGACGATCGCGACCACGCGCTTCGGCGGCGGCGTCGCCTGGATCTGGGTCGCCAACGCCTTCCTGGTTGCCGAGCTGCAGCTGCGCCCGCGCCGGGAGTGGCGAAGCAGCCTGATCGCCTGCGGCATCGCCAGCTTCGTCGCGACCGCAACCCTGGGGACCGGCATCGCCGCGGCCCTTCCGTTCATGCTGATCAACCTGGGCGAATCGGTTGTCGGCGCGCTGCTGCTGCGACGCCTCAGCCCGAGCCCGCGCCCGCTCGAGACACTCGGCGGGGTCTTCGCCTTCATCTTCAGCGTCGGAATCGTCGCTCCACTGGTCACGGCCCCGCTGGGCGGCGCGACGGTCGCGCTGACCGTGCCAGGCGTCGACTTCGCCGCCAACTGCCTGCGGTGGTTTGTCGGCCATGCGCTCGGCGCGCTCGCCTTCACGCCGTTGTTCGTGTTCGTCCTGGGCGGCGACCTAAGGCGCTGGATCCGGAGCCTGACGGCCGCCAGCGCAACCGAGGCGGTGCTGATCCTGACCGGCGTTCTCGCCACATCCGTCGTCGTCTTCTCCCAGAACCGGCTGCCGCTGCTGTTCCTGCCGACGCTCCCGCTGATCGTGGCGCTGTTCCGAATCGGCGCGTTCGGCGGCACGCTCAGCGTCGTCATCATCGCCGCCGCCGGGGTCATTTCGACCGGGCAGGGCGCGACGCCGATGCACTTCATCGACGGCACCCCCGGTGACCGCCTCCAGTTCCTGCAATTCTATGTCGCGGTGCTGGTGATGATCTCGCTTCCGGTCGCCGCCGACCTCAGCCAGCGCACCGCGCTCCTCGGTCGCCTGCGCGAGAGCGAAGGGCGCTACCGACTGCTCGCCGAACATTCCTCCGACATCGTGATCAACCTCGACGTCGAGGGCCGCATGCGCTTCGTCTCCAAATCGGTGGAGACGCTCGCGGGCTACATTCCCGACGAGATGCTCGGGCAGAAAGCGAGCGAGTTCGTCTTTCCCGCCGATCGCGGCCTCGTCGTCGGCGCCCATGCTTCTGCGTTCAGCGCGCCCGGCCAGGTTCACATCATCGAGCACCGAGTGGTCGCCGCCGACGGATCGGTGACGTGGGTGGAAGCGAGCATCCAGGCGATCGTCGACGAGGCCGGGCAGCCGCACGGGCTGGTCAGCGCACTGCGCGACGTCAGCCACCGCCGGGGACGCGAGCAGGAGCTGGTCCGTCAGGCCGAGACCGACCCGCTCACCGGTCTGCTCAACCGCCGCGGCTTCTTCAGCGGCGTCGATGCGGTCCTGCGCAGCCATGGCGACGCGCCGCGCGCCTGCTTCGCCTTGTTCGACATCGACCATTTCAAGAAGGTCAACGACTCCCACGGCCATTCCGCCGGCGACCATGTGCTGGAGGAATTCGCGCGCATCGCGCGGCTGGTGGTGCGCGACGACGACCTGGTTGGCCGGCTCGGCGGCGAGGAGTTCGGAATCTTCCTTAAGGGCGCGAGCTTCGACCATGCGGTGATGGTCTGCGACCGGCTGCGCACGACGCTGGCGAGCCAGCTGATCCGCTCGCCGGACGGCCAGGCGATCTGGGTCACGGTCAGCGCGGGCGTCGTTCCGGTCGAGCCCAAGATGTCGCGCGAGAAGCTCTACCGCCGGGCCGACGAGGCGCTCTACCGGGCCAAGGCCGCCGGGCGGAACCAGATCGGCCTCGCCGCCTGAGCGCGCGGCGGCTCAGCTCCCGTTGTTCTCGCCCGGGATGTGGGTCGGCGTGTCGAGCGCGTCGATCACGTAGAGGCGCTTGACCAGCACGTAGAGGACCACCGTCAAGGGCTCGGCGAGAATCACTCCGAGCGCGCCGAATATTAGGCCGAGCGCGACCAGCGAGAAGAGCAGGAGGGCGGGGGGCAGCTCCACCGCGCGCTTCTGGACCAGCGGGGTGATGATGTTGCCCTCGATCTGCTGGATGACCAGGTAGAGAAGGACGACCCACAGGGCCATGGTCGGGCTGGTCGCCAAGGCGAGCAGCACCGCCGGAATCGCGGCGACGATCGGGCCGACGAAGGGGACAAAATCCAAGATTCCGGCGGTGATGCCGAGGGTGAGCGCGGCAGGCATGCCAAGCGCCCACAGGCCGAGGCCGGTGAGCAGGCCGACGAGCAGCATCGAGGTCAGCCGGCCGAGCAGCCACAGCCGCAACGCCCCGTAGCAATCGTCCAGCGCTTCGGTGAGCCTCGGGCGCGCCGCCTCGGGCAGCAGCTTGGCGATGCCGCGTCGGTAGAGGGTGGGGTCTGCGGCCAGATAGATGCCGCCGAAGATGACCAGCAGCGTGTCGACGATCGCGTTGGAGAACGAGACGAGGAAGCGGGTCATGCTCGACAACACGCCTTGGCCGCCGCTGCCGACCGACTGCAGCCACTGGCGCAGCGGCTCGGCAAAGCCGTAGCCCTCCAGCCGCTGGAGCACACCCTGCCAGGCGGATGGAATCGATTGGCGCAGAGTCTCCCACTGGCGCGCGATTTCCTGCCCGAATAGGACGAAGGCGAGCGCGAAGACGCCGGCGACCAGCGCCACCGCGACCAGCAAGGCGAGCTTGTCGGGCAGGCCGAGCCGTTCCTTGAACGGCCGCGCGATGATGCGCAGGATGACCGCCAGCAGGATCGCGCCGAAGACGAGGATCAGCAACCCGCGCATGAACCACAGCAGCAACGCCAAGCCGATAATCCCAATGGCGATGAGCAGGGTCTCGATGATCTCCCGGCGATGGCTGGACGGCATGGGCGCTCCCGCACAATTGAACAGTTCCGCCCGCGTAACGCTCAAATCCCGATCTTGAGCCGCGGCGGATCGACGCTAGCCGGCGGGCTGGCGCCGAGTCGCCAAGTCGAGGATGGCCGCGTCCCGCGGGTGATCGAGGTCGGCGAGCCGCTTGCGGAAATAGGCGATGGTCCGCCCGAGGCCGTGGTCGAGATCGACCTTCGGCTGCCAGTGAAGCAATTCGCGGGCGAGCGCGATGTCAGGCTGGCGCTGGCGGGGGTCGTCCGGCGGCAGAGGCGCATGAAGCAGGGGGCTCGCCGATTCGGCGTGGCTCACCACTTTCTCCGCGAGCTCGCCCATGGTGACCTCGTTGGGATTGCCGAGATTGACCGGCCCGGTGAACCCGGGGGGAGTGGCCATGAGGCGGACCAGCCCGTCGATCAGGTCGTCGACGTAGCAAAAGCTCCGGCTCTGCGCTCCGTCCCCGTAGATCGTGATTGCAACGCCGGTGAGCGCCGCGACGATGAAATTCGACACCACTCGGCCGTCGGCGTGGTGCATGCGCGGTCCGTAGGTGTTGAAGATTCGCGCGACCTTGATGTCGAGGCCGTGCTGGCGGTGATAGTCGAAGAACAGGGTCTCGGCGCAGCGCTTGCCTTCGTCATAACAGGAGCGAAGACCGATCGGGTTGACGTTGCCCCAATAATCCTCGCGCTGCGGATGGACCTGGGGGTCGCCGTAAATCTCGCTGGTCGAGGCCTGGAGGATTCGGCAGCCGAGCCGCTTGGCCAGCCCCAGCATGTTGATCGCGCCGATGACGCTGGTCTTGGTCGTCTGGACCGGGTCGTGCTGGTAATGGATCGGCGAGGCCGGACAGGCGAGATTGTAGATCTCGTCCACTTCCACCGAGAGCGGGAAGGTGATGTCGTGGCGCATGAACTCGAAGCGGGGGTCGCCGGCGAGATGCTCGATGTTGCGCTTGGTGCCGGTGAACAAGTTGTCGACGCACAGCACCTCATGGCCGTCGGCGAGCAGGCGGTCGCACAGATGCGAGCCGAGGAAGCCCGCGCCGCCGGTGACCAGGATGCGCTTGCGGCTGTCGTAGAGCCTGGTCATCGACACCCTTCCCCAACATTCCCCCCAGGGACGTGGTGGGCGGTGGCGCAGCAGCCGTCAACTGCGCGCGGGCCGGCTGTTCGCCTCTAGCGGCGGCGCGGTGCCAGCAGCAGCCGCATGCTCGCGCCGACCAGGAGGGCCGCCACGAGCAGAGCGGGAAGCGGCTTTTCCTCGACCTCGTCGGGAATGGCGGGGGCGCTCGCCGTGGCGCGCCGGCCGCGCCAGCGTCGCGGCATCCTTCCGACCAGCGCTCGGCTCCACGAGAAGAAGCGGTCCTGGGTGGCGGGCAGCTGCGCCCGCTTCTTGGTCTCGCCGATCGCGACCGGAAGCAGGCCGGTGAAGTCGGCGGGCAGGGAATGGCTGTGGCGGTTGCCGGGCTTCCACGCCACTGCGTGGCCCTCCGGGACATCCTGCCAGGCGCCCCTGCCGGTGCGGATGAGGTCGGCGCGGCAATGGCTGCAGCGGCCGAAGAAGAAGCCCGAATTGTAGACGAGGGTCTCGGCGCGGGCGTGGCCGGAAATCCAGCACTTGAGCTTCATGCCGCAAGCATCCCGTCGTCCGGCGCGGCGGCCTGGCCGCGCAAGTCGGCAAGCTCGCGCACCAGCGGGTCGGCGGCGTCGCGCGCCACCCGCGGGCTCCAGATCTCGAAGCTGCCGCCGACTCCGACGACCAGAGCGGCGCGCTTGATCATCGCCTTGCGGCGAAGCAGCGGCGGCAGGACGATGCCGCCGTCGTCGGCGACGCTCGCCTGCTCGACGAAGCCGAACACGCGGCGCAGGCGCGAATGGTGATCGGCAGCGGTGCGGCCGGCGGCCTCATCGCTGATCCGGCGCCGCTCGATCTCCGCGAACAGGGCGCGGTGATAGCTTTCGTCATAAGCGTGGAGGCAGGAGTCGCGCTCATGGACTCCAAAGCAGATCGTGCGCGCCGAACCGCGCCGATCAAGCACACCGGTAACGAAAGCGGGGAGGATCATGCGCCCGTCTTGATCGACGGAAGTCATCGCCCTGCCGCCAAACAGGAACTGCTCGTACATTATGTTTGCCCAGTGATGGAGCGCCCGACCGAGGCCGCTCCGCCGCCCTATGAACTGGTGAAAATATGGTTAACGGCGGCCAAGGATTAGATCGGGATTCTACTGGCCGTAATAATGCTGCCAACCGCGCCGGCCATCCAGACCGCGAGCGCCACCAGGATGGCCGCCGTGCCGCCCGCGGCGATCATAACGGACATCAACAGTATTTTTCGCAGGTTGTGGATAAGTATTTTATCCCGGACATCTGCGGTCGCGGCTCCGGTGTAGTGGGGCCGGGCGGGGAGTTGCGTATGTCCCACCATCGCAGAGTCTATATCGTCGGCGGCGACAGCGACGACCGCAAGGTGCTCGTCGCCCATCTTGCAGCTATCGGCGCCGAAGCCTGGCCGCTGGGCAGCGGCGCCGAATTGATCGCGATCGTCGATCGGCTGGCGCCCGGCTGCGTGTTGCTCGATTTCACCAGCTGCCTTCCGGCGATGAGCACGCTCGACGCGCTCGCGACCCGCGCGCCGGGCTGGCCGGTCATCGGTCTCGGCCATGCCGGAAGCCTCGCCATCGCCGTCGACGCGATGAAGCGCGGCGCCGCCGATTTCCTGTGCAAGCCGGCGACCCGGGCCCAGCTCGCCGCCGCGCTCGCGCCGCTGTGGGGCAAGCTCCAGCGCGCGATCGAAGCGGACCAATCGCGCCAGTTCGCCCGGGACCGGGTCACCAGGCTCACCACCCGCGAATTCGACGTGCTGCTGGCGCTGGTCGCGGGCAAGGCCAACAAATGCGCGGCTCACCAGCTCGGCATCAGCGTGCGCACCGTCGAGATGCATCGCGCGCGCATCATGGCCAAGCTCGGCGTGCGCAGCCTGTCCGAGGCGACGTTGCTGATGGCCGGCGCCGGCCTCGACTTGTCGGGCGTGCTAAACGTTCAGCCGGGACCGGGGCGGGCGCCTGGCGTGGCCCCCCTGGTGCAGCGTTCGCGCAACCCCGGACTGCGGGTCGTCGCGTCCTGACGGATGCGGATCAGGGCGCCTGATTGCGCCACCAATCCTCCGCCGCCTTCGACGCGGCGCGCTGGACGTCGTCGCCGGTGATGCGGTGGAGCTCCAGCACCACGTCCATCGCCAGGGGCTCGTCGAACTGGAGGCCGTAATGCGTGCCGTCGGTCCACACGATTCGGCAGAATTGGTCGATATGCGCGCCCTGGAGCACGCCTTCCTTGCCGACCTGCAGCGGCTGGCCGCACTGGATCAGCGCGCCGGTGCAGGACAGGTTCTTGATCGCGATACGGTAGGTGCCGGTCAGCGACTGGAAGGTGCCTTCGACGACCACGCGGCGCCGCGGGCTGCGCACGCGGTTGGGGTGCAGCGGTTCCGACCGGTCGTTCGGCGAGTCTGGGCGTTGGATCTTGAAGCTGACCACGGACATTCCTCCGCTGCCGGGATAGCGGGACGAGGTTAACGGTGCGCTAAGCTGCCGAGACCATTGCCGCCGGGCGGAATCCGCGTCCGCTCTTGTTGCGGCGCAGCATCATTGTTATGTGGCGCGCCCGCAACCTGCGCCCCTCCAATCGAGTTATATCCGCATGAGCCTCCGCAACGTGGCGATCATCGCCCACGTCGATCACGGCAAGACGACCCTTGTCGACCAGCTGTTCCGGCAGTCCGGAACCTTCCGCGACAACCAGCGCGTGGAGGAAAGGGCGATGGATTCCAACGACCTGGAGAAAGAGCGCGGGATCACCATCCTGGCCAAGTGCACCAGCGTCGAGTGGACCCCGCCGAGCGGCGGCGAATCCGTGCGGATCAATATCGTCGACACGCCGGGCCACGCCGACTTCGGCGCCGAGGTGGAGCGCATCCTGAGCATGGTCGACGGCGTGATCCTGCTGGTCGACGCCGCGGAAGGCCCGATGCCGCAGACCAAGTTCGTGACGGGCAAGGCGCTCGGGCTGGGCTTGAAGCCGATCGTCGTGGTGAACAAGATCGACCGCCCCGACGCGCGCGCCGCGGAAGTGTTGGACGAATGTTTCGAGCTTTTCCTCAGCCTCGACGCCAATGACGAGCAACTCGATTTCCCGGTCCTCTACGCGTCGGGCCGCAACGGCTATGCCGGCCTCACCGACGACGTCCGCTCCGGCGACCTCATTCCGCTGTTCGAGAAGATCGTCGAGCACGTCCCGGCGCCGGGCCTCCCGGTCGACGGCCCGTTCAAGATGCTCGCGACGCTTCTCGACCGCGACAACTTCCTCGGCCGGATCCTCACCGGCCGCATCGAGAGCGGCAAGCTCGACATCAACATGCCGATCAAGGCGCTGGACGTCGACGGCAACGAGGTCGAGGCGGGCCGAGCCACCAAGGTGTTCGCGTTCCGCGGCCTCGAGCGGGTTCCGGTCGAGAGCGCCCAGGCGGGGGACATCGTCGCCATCGCCGGGCTCACCAAGGCGACGGTGTCCAACACCATCGCCGAGCCGGGCATGACCCAGCCGATCCGAGCGCGGCCGATCGACCCGCCGACCCTGGCGATGAGCTTCGGCGTGAACGACAGCCCTTATGCCGGCAAGGACGGCGACAAGGTGCAGAGCCGAGTCATCCGCGACCGCCTCGAAAAGGAAGCGGAAACCAACGTCGCCATCCGGGTGACCGTCAGCCCGACCAGCGACGCCTATGAGGTCGCCGGCCGCGGCGAGCTGCAGCTCGGCGTGCTCATCGAGACGATGCGCCGCGAAGGCTTCGAGCTTTCCATCTCGCGGCCGCGAGTGCTGTTTCGCGACGGCCCCAATGGCCGCGAGGAGCCGTATGAGACGGTCGTCATCGACGTCGACGACGAGCATTCGGGAACGGTCGTCGAGAAGATGAGCCTCCGCAAGGCCGAGATGACCGACATGCGCCCGTCGGGCGGAGGCAAGACCCGCCTCACCTTCAGCGCGCCGTCGCGCGGCCTGATCGGCTATCATGGCGAGTTCCTGTCCGACACGCGCGGCACCGGCATCATGAACCGGCTGTTCGAGAAATACGGCCCCTACAAGGGCCCGATCTCGGGCCGCCAGAACGGCGTCCTGATCTCGATGGAGCAGGGCGAGGCGGTCGCCTATGCGCTCAACGCTCTGGAGGAGCGCGGCGTGATGTTCATCTCGCCCGGCGACAAGCTCTACGAGGGCATGGTGATCGGCGAGAACGCCAAGCCGCAGGACCTCGAGGTCAACCCGCTGAAGTCCAAGCAGCTCACCAACTTCCGCGCGTCGGGCAAGGACGAGGGCATCCGCCTGACCCCGCCGCGGCGGATGACCCTGGAGCAGGCGATCGCCTACATCCAGGACGACGAGCTGGTCGAGGTGACCCCGAAGGTGGTTCGGATCAGGAAGCGCTTCCTCGATCCGCATGAGCGCAAGCGGCAGAGCCGGAAGGCCGAGGCGGCCTGAGCGCACGCTGCGCTTTCCAGCGCGGCGGGAGCGTGTAGGGTTCGCGCTCGACGTTAGGGGGGCAGGCATGAAGTCGGCAATTGGCAAGTGCAGGCTCGCCTGCGCGGGTGCGATCCTGGCGGTGCTCGGGTCGCCAGCGGCCGCTCCTGCTCAACCCTCACCGGCGGCTGTGAACGCTACCGAGGCGGAACGTGTGGAACGCGTCGCGGCTTTCGAGCGGAACGGGCAGTCCAGCGACCCCGCCTATCTCGACGCGCTTGGAAGTCTCGCCCTGCTCTACGTCAACCAGGGCCGCTATTCGGACGCAGTTCCGGTGCTTCGCCAAGCGCTCGCTGCAAGCGAGCGCATCAACGGCGCCGAGCACGACCTGACTCAGCAAATCCGGGTCACACTGACGCTGGCTGAGCGCTTCGCAAACCCACGCTGACCGCTTCGGCCGCGTGGCCGCCAAGTCTTTCCAATCCGGCACGTTCCGCGGGCGCGTCTTGGGTCGGACTTTGCTCCGATCCGGATTCGATTGAGCCGCACCGCGGCCGTTGAAGGCCTATTGATCCGAACCTCAGCGGCGACGTCCTGTGTCGCGCGCAGCTGCGGGGGAGGGGCCGATGGTGGCGAAGATCGGGTTCGGAATCGGCGGGCTGGCGGGGCTGTGCCTGCTGGGCGGCTGCGCGGCGCTGCCGCTCGTCGGCATGGGGCTGAGCGCCGCGAGCTACGCCTATGGCGCGATGAACGTGGTCCACCTCACCAGCGGCGGCAGCGTCGGGATCGGCTTCGGTTCGGCGAGCGAACGGGAGACGGTGCCGCCCACTCCCCTGCGTGTGGCGCAAAGGCTGGCGATCTGGCCGGGCGGAACGCGCGAGGTGCGCCTTGCCGAGCGTCTTCAGGGCAACGGCCGAACGGTGGTGTCGCCGGTCGAGGTCGGCCGAATCCTTGGCGCGTCGAACCTGCCGGCCAGCCTCGGCCAGTTGACCGAGGGCGAGCAGGCCGCCGCCTTCCGCCAGGTCTGCCGCGGCGCGCGCGCCGATCTCGTCCTCGCTGCGCTCGACGAAGGGTCGTCCGAACGGCACGGCCTGCTGTCGCTCAACCGGGCCGGCACGCGCACCACCACCCGCCTGCTGGCGTTCGACTGCGCCGCGGAGGCAATCGTGTGGCGGGACACCATGTTCGCGACCATCGAGATGGGCCGCGCCACGCCGAACGAGGGCGAGGTGGCGCAGGCACTGGGCCAGGCCTGGGCCGATCGGATCCTGACGGCGCAGGCCTCCCGGAGCTGACGTCCTTCGAGGCTGGCAGTTGCGCGCCGGGAACGCCGCCCCCGGCACCACGTTTCGCGGCCATGGCTTTCGCCGGTCTCCCCGTCCGCCCGCCGCTGCCGCCGATGGAGGCGAAGCCGGTCGAGGCGCTGCCGGAGGGCGAGGGCTGGCGGTTCGAGCCGAAATGGGATGGGTTTCGAGTGCTGGCGTTTCGCGACGGGGAGGAGGTCGAGCTTCAGTCGAAGGGGCTGAAGCCGCTCGGGCGCTATTTCCCGGAGCTGGTCGAATTGGTCCGCGGGCTTCCCGGCGACCGCTTCGTGATCGACGGCGAGATGGTGATCGTGTCGGGCGGTAATCTGTCGTTCGACGCGCTTCAGATGCGGCTTCATCCGGCGGCGAGCCGGGTCGCTCGGCTGGCGCGGGAGACCCCGGCGCGGATCCTGCTGTTCGATTGCCTCGCGATGGACGGCGAGAGCCTGCTCGACTCGCCGCTCGCCCGGAGGCGGGAGGTGCTGGAGGGGTTTCATTCGCGGGTGGGGAGCGGCGACCTGATGCTGTCGCCCTTCACCGAGGACCGCGAGACTGCGCAGGGCTGGCTCAAGGGCGCGGGCTCGGCGCTCGACGGGGTGATCGCCAAGCGGGCGGAGGACCCGTACCGGCCGGGCGAGCGGGCGATGCTTAAGGTCAAATGCCTGCGCAGCGCGGACTGCGTGGTCGGCGGATTCCGCTATGCCAAGGGCAAGCGCGAGGTCGGGTCGCTGCTGCTCGGCCTCTACGACGAGGCGGGGCTGCTCAACCATGTCGGCTTCACCTCCAACATGCCGGACCGGGCGGAACTGACGAAGAGGCTGGAGGCCTTGGTCGAACCGCCCGGCTTCACCGGCGCGGCGCCGGGCGGGCCGAGCCGCTGGTCGACCGAGCGGTCGGGCGAGTGGCATCCGCTCCGGCCCGAGCTCGTCGCCGAGGTGCGCTTCGACCAGGTCACCGGGCGCCGCTTCCGACACGGCACCTCGTTCCTGCGCTGGCGGCCGGACAAGGCGCCGGAGCAATGCCGGATGGAGCAGCTCGCGCCGGCGGCGCCGCTTTCGATGCTGGAGGAGATGGCATGAGCGACGCGCGCGACCTTCTCGGCGTCCGCCTGAGCAGCCCCGACAAGGTGCTGTGGGCGGAGCAGGGAGTCACCAAGAGCGAGCTGGCCGATTATTACCTCGCCGTCGCGGACCGAATTCTGCCGCACATCGCGCGGCGGCCGATCACCCTGGTGCGCTGCCCGACGGGGGCGGAGAAGAAATGCTTCTACCAGCGCCATGCGGGCTCGGGCGTGCTGCCGCAATTGAAGGAGGTGACGATCCCCGGCTTCGACGAGCCTTACCTCTATATCGACGACGAGGCCGGGCTGGTCGCGGTGGTGCAGATGGGCACGCTCGAGCTTCACCCGTGGGGCGTGACCGTCGAACGGCCGGACCGGCCGGACCGGATCATCTTCGACCTCGACCCCGCCGAGGGGCTCGGCTTCGACTCGGTGGTCGCGGCGGCGCTCGACGTGCGCGACCGGCTCGATGCGCTGGGCCTTCGGAGCTTCGCCAAGACCACCGGCGGCAAGGGCCTCCACGTCGTCGTGCCGATCCTCCCCGACGCGGAATGGCGCGAGGCCAAGACGTTCGCCAAGGGGCTCGCCGAGCGCATGTCGGAGGAGCGGCCCGACCTCTACCTCGCGCGAATCTCAAAGGCCGAGCGCGAGGGCCGCATCTTCATCGACTATCTGCGCAACGACCCGACCTCGACCGCGGTCGGCCCTTATTCCACGCGCGCACGCGCGGGGGCTCCCGTGTCGCTGCCGATCGAATGGGAAGAGGTGGCGCCGGGGCTCGACCCCAAGGCGTTCAACCTGCGCACCGTGCCGGGCCTGATTGCGAAGAAACCCGATCCCTGGGCCGAGATGTTCGACGTCCGCCAGTCACTGGGACCGGCCGCCGCTCAGCTGGCCTGAGCCATCTCCTGGATGAGCGTCCATTCGCTGCCGCGGATCGGGGCGATGGAGAGGCGGGACTGGCGGATGAGCTCGATGTCGGCGAGGCGTGGCTCGGCCTTGATCTCGGCGAGGGTGACGGGGCGCGGCAGCTTTTCGACCGGCTCGACCCGGACCGAGACCCAGCGCTCGCCGGGCTTCGCCTTCGGGTCCGGCTGCGCCTCGCGCGTGATCTCCATGATTCCGACCACCGCCTTGTCGCTGACGCTGTGGTAGAGGAAGGCGCGGTCGCCGGCCTTCATCGCCTTGAGGTTGAGGGTCGCGGCGTTGTTGCGCACGCCGTCCCATTCGGTGCCGCCGTCGCGGACGAGGTCGTCCCAGCTATACGCCTCGGGTTCGGATTTCATCAGCCAGTAAGCCATGGCCGGCCTCTAGCCGCTGGGCGCCGCCCGTTCTAGATGATCTCCATGGCCCTTCGTTTCGCACCTGCTCTCGTCCCGCTGCTCCTCGCGGGATGCGGCGAGCCGCAAGACCGCAACGCCTCCTACGGCTCGACGACGCCGCGCTACGAGCGGGCGCCGGAGGACGGCAATCTGCTTGCGGGCAACGTGACGCCGGTTCGCGTCGGCGAGCTCGGGCCGAATTTCTCCGCGTGCAATTCGATCGGCGAAGTGCGCGAGCGCGCGGTCGACGGGGCGATCCAGGTGCGGGCGGCGCCGTTCGAGCCGGCCGGGCAGACCGGGCGGCTGCCGTCCGGCTCCACCTTCTTCATCTGCAGCCGCTCGCTCGACCAGCGCTGGCTCGGGGTCGTCTATGACCGCTCGGGCCAGGCGAGCCGCGCCTGCGGCGTGTCCGCGCCGGTGCCGGCGCGAAGAGATTATGAAGGACCGTGCGATTCGGGCTGGGTTCCCAGCGCCCAGGTCAGGCTTGTCGCGCCGGTGGATTCAAGCACCGGCGAGATGAGCCAGAATATCGGCGAGTTGAAATAACTTAGCCGTCGAAGGCAAAAGGTTCCTCAACTCATCGCACGCCTCGGCTCGACTCAACGAGTCTCTCACTAACCCCTGTTGTAATTACGAGGTCCGATCGGCATTTGCCCTCTCGCAGATAGCGAAGAGCGGGCAGCGCCGAGTGGGACCGAAGGGGTCCGGCGCTACCCTTGGATCGAGCCGAACGCGAATCCCGCAAGCCAAAAGGCGCGGGCGGCGGCTCATGGGCAACAACAGGACGGGTTGAGCCGAAAGAGCGCGTTTCGCGCCGTGGCCCCCCTTGTGCCTGGCAAGTTTGGGAAGCTCAAATCAGATGAATCGTATAGTCCGTGGCGCGGGCATCGCCGCCGCTTTGCTTTTTTCCGGCGGAATCACCGCTGCGCCGCTTCAGGCGAACGTCATTCCGGCCGCCGTTCAGGCCGGCACCCAGATGGTTCCGACCCTCGCCGACACGATGCGCAGCCGCCCGCTCGACGAGCAGGTCTTCGCCTATGAGCGCGTCGAGACCGACAACCAGGAACAGGATTGCCTGGCCAGCGCCGTCTATTTCGAGGCGCGTGGGGAATCGCTCGAGGGCCAGCTCGCGGTCGCCGAGGTCGTCATGAACCGCGCCGCTTCGGGGCGCTACCCGTCGACCCTGTGCGGCGTCGTCGAGCAGCCCTGGCAATTCTCGTTCGTCAACGCGACCGGCCGAATCCCGAACGCCAACCGCGATTCCGCCGCATGGCGCCGCGCCGTGGCGATCGCCCGAATCGCCCAGGACGGGGTCAGCGACCGGCTGACCGAGGACTGCCTGTGGTATCACGCCGATTATGTCTCGCCGAGCTGGGGCCGCCGCCTCAACCGCGTCACCAAGATCGGCCTGCACATCTTCTATCGTTAAATCCTTTTGCGGACGCGGTTGCCGGGCCGGCAGGTGATTCCACCTGCCTCGCAACCGCTCTCGGAGCTTCCAGCGAGGGAGAGGGGCAGCGCCCGCCGGATTCGTCCGGCGGGCGCTTTCGTTTCGTCGCGTTCGGGGAACCATGGCCGCGGCGCCCCCATTGATGCGCGGGACCCGCGATTTCCGCGCGGCCCGCATCAAGGAGCCGTGTCGTTGCGTATCGCCCAGATTGCCCCGCTTGCCGAGGCGGTTCCTCCGCGCCTTTATGGCGGCACCGAACGCGTGGTGTCGTGGCTGACCGAGGCGCTCGTCGACCTCGGCCATGATGTCACCTTGTTCGCCAGCGGCGATTCGACGACTTCGGCACGGCTGGTGCCCTGCGTCGAGCGCGGGCTGCGGCTCGCCGGCATCAACGATCATGTCGCCTCCACGCTGGCGATGCTCGATCGGGTGCAGCGCAGCGCCGACCGCTTCGACATCCTCCATTTCCACGTCGACATGCTGCATTTCCCGATGTTCCGGGAGCGTGCGGGCCGGTGCCTGACGACCTTGCACGGCCGCCAGGACATGCCGGATTTCTGGCCTGCCTACCGAACCTTCCCGGAGATGAAGCTGGTGTCGATCTCCGACGCGCAGCGCGCGCCCATCGCCGACGCCAATTTCATCGGAACGGTCTATCATGGGCTGCCCGAAAGCCAGATCGCCCCCGGCGACGGCGCGGGCGGCTATCTCGCCTTCATCGGCCGCATATCGCCGGAAAAGCGGCCGGACCGGGCGATCGAGATCGCGCGACAGGCCGGCATGAGGCTCAAGATCGCGGCGAAGATCGACCGCGCCGACACGGACTATTTCCGGGATGTGATCGAGCCGCTGCTCGGCGACCCGACGATCGAGTTCGTCGGCGAGATCGGCGATGCGGACAAGCCCCGCTTCCTCGGCGATGCCGCGGCCATGCTCTTTCCGGTCGACTGGCCGGAACCGTTCGGGCTGGTGATGATCGAGGCGATGGCGGCAGCGACGCCGGTCATCGCCTGGCGCAACGGCTCGACTCCGGAAGTGATCGACCATGGCCGCTCGGGCTGGCTGGTGTCGTCCATCGACGAGGCGGTGGCGGCGGCAAAAGCGGTTCGCGCTCTTCCGCGCGCGGGCGTTCGCGACTGCTTCGAGGAACGGTTCACCGCCAAACGTATGGCCCGCGACTATCTGCGCATCTATGAGGGTCTTGCCGCGCCTGCCGGCCGCCAGATGTCGGGTGCCAGGCCGATCACTCTCGTCGCCTGAGGCCGAATGAACGAGCTATCCCGCCTCGCCGACTGGCATTCCCCACCGGGCCAGCCGGAAGTCTATCATATCGAGGCGACCAAGTCGCTCGTCGACCGGCCGCTGCGCACGCTCAAGAATGACGATCTCTTCGGGGTGTTCGATCGCCAGGGCGACTGCGTCGGAGTCCAGGGCGCTCCCGACGGCCTGTTCTTCCGCGACACCCGGTTCCTGTCGTTGCTCGAGTTGCGCCTCGGCGGCCTCGCGCCGATGCTGCTGAGCTCGGTTCTGCTCGACAACAACAGCGCGCTGTCGGTCGACATGACCAACGCCGACCTGCACGACGCCGAGGGCAAGGTCTGGGTGCAGCGCGACAGCCTCCACGTCGGTCGGACCAAGTTCCTGTGCGGCAATTCGTGCCACGACCGGATCACCATTCGCCGCTTCGACCCGCTGCCTGGGCCGGTCCCGGTCGACCTCCACATCGGCGCCGACTTCGCCGACCTGTTCGAGGTGCGCGGAGAAGTGCGCGAGCAGCGCGGCCAGATGCGGGCCGAGAGGGTCGACGGACGGAGCCTGCGTTTCGTCTATCGGGGCCTCGACGGAGTGGAGCGGCGCACGACGCTCCAGTTCGACCCGGCGCCCGAGCGGCTGACGGTGCAGTCGGCGCACTGGCAGCTCGACCTGGCCGAGCGCGACCGCGCGTCGATCTACGTTCGCACAACCTGCGATTCCGACGGCCGGCCGAGCGCGCGGCCGAGCGGCTTCGCCCGGGCCTATCGCACGACCCGCCGCGCCAGCCGCGCCCGAGCGGCGCGGCTGCACAGCGTGTCCTCGTCCAACCAGCTGGTCAACGCGGTGTTCAACCGAGCCGCCGCCGACATCGATATGCTGCTGACCGAGACGGAATATGGCCTTTATCCCTATGCCGGCATTCCCTGGTACAGCACGATCTTCGGCCGCGACGGGATCATCACCGCGCTTCAGCTGCTGTGGGCCGCGCCGGACATCGCCAAGGGCGTTCTGCGCGCGCTTGCGCTGACCCAGGCGACCGACGTCGATCCCGCCGCCGACGCCGAGCCCGGCAAGATCATCCACGAGATGCGCGGCGGCGAGATGGCCGCGTTGGGCGAGGTCCCGTTCCGCCGTTATTACGGCACGGTCGACGCGACGCCTTTGTTCGTGATGCTGGCCGGCGCCTATCTCCAGCGCACCGGCGACCTCGACACGATCCGTGCGATCTGGCCGAACATCGAGGCGGCGTTGGACTGGCTCGACCAGCATGGCGACAGCGACGGCGACGGCTTCGTCGAATATCACCGCCTCACCGAGCGCGGTCTCGCCAACCAGGGCTGGAAGGACAGCCACGATTCGATCTTCCACGCCGACGGATCGCTGGCCGAGGGGCCGATCGCCTTGTGCGAGGTTCAGGCCTATGCCTATGCCGCCCGCCTCGCCGCCGCCGATATCGCCGATGCGCTTAGCGACGGCGAACGCTCGCTCCGGCTCAGGGAGCAGGCCGACCGGCTACGCCGGCAGTTCGAGGAGCAATTCTGGCTGGAGGATCTGGGCTGTTACGCGCTGGCGCTCGACGGCCGCAAGCAACCGTGCCGGATCCTGTCGTCCAATGCCGGGCACGCGCTGTTCACCGGGATCGCCAGCCCGGAGCGCGCCGAGCGCCTCGCCGCTTTGTTCATGGACCGGCCCTTCTTCACCGGCTGGGGCATCCGCACCATCGCCAACCGCGAGCCGCGCTACAACCCGATGTCCTACCATAACGGCTCGGTGTGGCCGCACGACAACGCGCTGATCGCGATGGGCCTCGCCCGCTACGGCTACAAGGCGCAGGCGGCGCGGATCTTCCAAGGCCTGGTCGAGGCCGCGACCTATGACGAATTCTCGCGCCTGCCCGAGCTGTTCTGCGGCTTCTCGCGCCGCCGCGGCCGCGGCTTCACCGCTTATCCGGTGGCGTGCGCGCCGCAGGCCTGGGCGGCCGCCGCGCCGTTCGCGCTCGCCGCCGCCGCAGCGGGCCTCGAGATCGACCAGAAGGAGGCCTGCCTCAAGCTCCATTATCCGGTGCTTCCGCCGATCGTCGACGCGATCACGCTGCGCGACATTGAGGTCGCCGGCTCGCGCCTCGACGTCAACCTGCGCCGAAGCCATGACGACGTGACGGTCGAGGTGATCCGGCGCCAGGGCGACGCCGGCGTGATGATCCTCAAGTAGCGCGCAGCGTCCGCAGGGTGATCGAGTAGCGCAGCGCGTTCACCGCGGCGATGCTGTGCTCCCATTCGGTGCGCGCCGGCCCGCGCAGCAGATAGGCGGAGCGCGGTTCGGCGGACAGGGTGAAGCGGCGCCACTTCGCGCCGTCTCTGAGGCGGAAGCGCAGCGGCGCCGGAGCGCCGAGCGACACGCCGACGACGTCGCCGAAGACGGGTCGGTCACGATGCCAGCCGATGCCGGCGCCCGGCGCATATTCGATGATGAGGGCGTGGACGAAGGCATCCGGCGCCACCCTCGCCAGTTCGGCGGCCCGGTCGCGGACGGGGAGCAGCCAGTCGGGGAACGGCTCGGCCTGCTTCAGCCCGCTTCCGTCGAACCTGTATTCCATTCCGAACGAAACGGTGCGGCGGTTGCCCTCGAAGCCGTGGAACTGGAACGGCGCGAAGGGCAGGGCGGCGATGCGTTCGGTCAGCCCCGCTTCCTCCTCCGCGCTCAGGAAGGCAAGGCGGTAGACCAGCCCCTCCGGTAACCCGGGTGCCGCTTGCCCGAACAGATTCGCCTGATGCTTCATGGCCGGGACAACGCACGACGTCGCGGCTTTTGCCAAGCATCGTCGCAGGGGCTAATCGTTGCGCATGTCCACCTACACGATCGACAGCTCGACGAGCCGCGCCAACCCGCAGCCGACGCCCGGCAAGCGCCTCACCGTTCCCGCCCTGCGCGACCGCAAGGGCGGCGCTCCGATCGTCGCGCTCACCGCCTATACGATGCGCTTCGCCCAGCTGCTCGATCCGCATTGCGACCTGCTGCTGGTCGGCGACAGCCTCGGCCAGGTCATCTACGGCCTGCCGTCGACGGTGCCGGTGACCCTCGACATGATGTGCAACCATGGCGCCGCGGTGGTGCGCGGGTCGTGGCATGCCCTGGTCGCGGTCGACATGCCGTTCGGCTCCTATGAGGAGAGCCCCGAGCAGGCGTTCCGCAATGCCTCGCGAATCCTCAAGGAGACCGGCGCAGCGGCGGTGAAGCTGGAAGGCGGCGAGGCGATGGCCGAGACGGTCGCGTTCCTCAGCGCGCGCGGAATCCCGGTGATCGGCCATGTCGGGCTCACCCCGCAGGCGGTGAACGCGCTGGGCGGCTACCGGGCGCGCGGCCGCGACGATGCCGAGGCGGCCAAGATCCTCGCCGACGCGCGCGCCGTCGCCGAGGCCGGCTGCTTCCTGCTCGTCCTCGAAGGGGTGATGGAGGAGATTGCGGTCGAGGCGACCAGGACGGTCGCCTGCCCGACCATCGGCATCGGCGCCTCGGCCCAGTGCGACGGCCAGATCCTGGTCACCGAGGACATGCTCGGACTGTTCGAGCGCACCCCGCGCTTCGTGCGCAAGTTCGGCGACCTCGCCGGCGAGATCAGCCAGGCGGCCGAGGCCTATGCGGCCGAAGTGACGGCGCGCAGCTTCCCCGGCGAGGGCCAGATCTACCGCCCCAAGGCCTGACCGCGGCGGGTTCAGGCTGATGAAAGGCGCAAGCCCAGAAGATGCCTTGATTGGCTTTTAGGGATTCATCTTCCGTTGGCGCAGTCTTGCCGGTAAGAACCGCCCGGCCGCCGGCAACGGGGTTACCACGCGGGTTGGACAGGCGGCGCCTTCATCCGCACTTCGGAGAATGACTTTGGCGGTCAAGCCAAGAGACGACGATGCCTTCCTGCGTGAAGTCGACGAGGAGCTGCGCCGCGAGCAGCTCAGCAGCATCTTCACCCGTTACGGCTGGTGGATCATCGGCGGCGCGGTGCTTCTGCTCGCCGCGACCGGCGGTGCGATCTGGTGGAACCAGCGCCAGGCCGCGCAGGCCGGCGAAGGCTCGCAGAAGCTCGTCCAGGTGATCGAGCAGCTCGACGCCAACAATGCGCGCGGCGCCTCCGCGGCGATCGACGAGCTCGCCGCGAGCGACCGCGCCGCCTATCGCTATTCGGCGCTGTTCCTGCGCGCCAATGCGCAGATCCAGACGAACGCCATTCCGGCCGCGATCGCGACTCTGGGCAGCATCGCCGGCGACGAGAATGCGCCGCAGCCCTATCGTGACGCCGCTCTGATCCGCCAGACTCAGCTCGAATATGACCAGCTTCCGCCGGCCCAGGTGGTGCAGCGGCTGCAGGGCTATGCCCGGGCCGGCAATCCCTGGCTCGGCACGACCGGCGAGATGGTCGCCGTCGCACTGATCCGCCAGCAGCGCTTCCCGCAGGCGGCGCAGATCCTGTCGGCGATGGCGCGCGACCCCGGCGTTCCGGAAAGCATCAAGTCGCGCGCGATCCAGATGGCGAGCGCGCTCGGGGTCGACGCGGTGCAGCTCGACCCGAGCATCGAGCAAGCGGTCCAAGCCAGCGCCGGCGCGGGAGCGCCGGGCGCAGCGGCACAGGGTGCAGCGACACAGGGGAACGACGTGGCAGCGAGGGACGCCTCCCAATGAAGCGAGTAATTGTATCGGTTGCGATGGTGGGCCTGCTGGCCGGCTGCGGCGTGCTTGACCGCGGGCGCGGCCCGACCACGCCGACGCTCGGCGAGCGCACCGCCGTGCTCAGCACCGAGACGACGGCCGAGGTCGACCCGGCGCTGGCGCAGGTGCCGGTGGTCGTGCCGGGCCCGGTCGCCAACCGCGACTGGCCGCAGCCGGGCGGCAACGCGGCCAAGTCGATGACTCATGTCGCCTTCGGCGCCGCTCCGACCCAGGCGTGGCGGGTGAGCATCGGCACCGGCAGCGGCCCGCAAGCGCGGCTCGCCGCGGAGCCGGTCGTCGCCGACGGCAAGGTGTTCACGATCGACACCCGCGCCACGGTTCGGGCGTTCAGCGCCGCCAACGGCCAGCAGGTGTGGCAGACCCAGGTGCGCGGCGAGCAGGCGAGCAGCGAGACCCTGTTCGGCGGCGGCGTCAGCTATGACAACGGCCGCCTCTACGTGACCAACGGGGCCGGCTACGCCGCCGCGCTCGACGCCAATACCGGCGGGCAGGTGTGGATCGTCCGCCCGGCTGGGCCGCTGCGCGGCGCGCCGACCATTGCCGCCGGCAGCGTCTACGTGATCACCCAGGACAACCAGATCTTCGCGCTTCGCCAGGACACTGGCGCCACTCAGTGGAACGGCACCGGCGCGGTCGAGCTGGCGGGCGTGTTCGGCACCGCCGCGCCGGCCTTCTCGCAGAGCACGGTGGTGGCCGGTTTCTCGTCGGGCGAGCTCACCGCCTATCGCTACGAGAACGGCCAGGTGGTGTGGCAGGACGCGCTCGCGCGTACCGGCGTCAGCACCATCGTCGGCAATCTGAGCGACATCGACGCCGACCCGGTGATCGACAATGGCCGCGTGTTCGCGGTCGGCCAGGGCGGCCGAATGGTCGCGGTCGAGCTGGTCACCGGCCAGCGCGCCTGGGAGCTCAACATCGCCGGCATCTCCACGCCTTGGGTGTCGGGAGACTGGGTGTTCGTGGTCACCGACCGCGCGCAGCTGCTCGCCGTCGCCCGCGGCTCGGGCCGAATCCGCTGGATCTCGCAGCTGCAGGGCTTCCGCGAGCCGGAGCGACGCAGCGAGAACAGCCGGACCGGCCAGGTCACCGTGCGGCCCGGGCAGGGCCAGATCTTCTGGCGCGGCCCGGTCCTCGCCGGTGGGCGCCTGGTGCTGCTGAGCTCGACGGGCAATATCGTCTTCGCCAACCCGGCCGACGGCGCCATCGTCCAGACGATCAGCGGCACCACGCCCTTCTCGCTGCCGCCGGTGGTGGCCGACGGGACGATGTACACGCTCGACGACATGGGCATGCTGACAGCCTGGCGGTAAAACAAAGGGGCGCCCTCGGCGGGGTGCGCCCCTTACGCCTTGACCTGCCGGGACCTAACCGCCACCTCGCGCCGCTATGGCGCTTCCAACTCTCGCGATCGTCGGCCGGCCGAATGTCGGCAAGTCGACCCTGTTCAACCGGCTGGTGGGCAAGCGCCTCGCGCTGGTCGACGACCGGCCGGGCGTGACCCGCGACCGGCGCGAGGGCGAGGCGAGCCTGATCGGGCTCGACTTCACCGTCATCGACACCGCCGGCTATGAGGAGGAGGACCCGGAGACGCTTCCGGGCCGAATGCGCGCCCAGACCATGGCGGCAGTGCGCGACGCCGACGCCGTCCTGTTCGTGATCGACGGCCGCGCGGGAGTGACCCCGCTCGACGAGGAGATCGCCCGCTGGCTGCGCAGCGAGACCGTCCCGATCATCCTCGCCGTCAACAAGGCCGAGGGCAATGCCGCGCAGAGCGGTATTCTCGACGCCTATGCCCTGGGCCTCGGCGAGCCGATCGCGCTCAGCGCCGAGCATGGCGAGGGCATGGGCGACCTGTTCGAGCAGCTGCTGCCCCATTTCGACCGGCCGGAGGGGGAAGAGCCCGAGGACGAGGACGGCACCGGCCCGCTCAAGCTCGCCATTGTCGGCCGGCCCAATGCCGGCAAGTCGACCCTGATCAACCGGATCCTCTCGGAAGAGCGGCTGCTCACCGGTCCTGAGGCCGGCATCACCCGCGATTCGATCGCGATCGACTGGCTGTGGAAGGGGCCCGACGGAAGCGAACGGCGGGTGCGGCTGATCGACACCGCCGGGATGCGCAAGAAGGCGAAGGTCCAGGACAAGCTCGAGAAGCTCGCGGTCGCCGACGCGCGCCGAGCGGTCGACTTCGCAGAGGTCGTCGTGCTGCTGCTCGACGCCACGCTCGGCCTCGAGGCGCAGGATTTGCGCATCGCCGACTCCGCGCTCCAGGAGGGCCGCGCTCTCGTCATCGCGATCAACAAGTGGGACGTCGCCGAGGGCGGCAGCGCCCTCTACAACGGCATCCGTGCTGCGCTCGAGGAGGGGCTGTCACAGATCCGCGGCGTTCCGTTGCTCACCGTATCGGCGGCGACCGGCAAGGGGCTCGACCAGCTGCTCGCGGCCGCCTTCGAGGTGCGCGAGGCGTGGTCTCGGCGAGTCCCGACCGGCGAGCTCAACCGCTGGTTTGAGGCGGCGGTGGAGAAGAACCCGCCGCCGGCGCCCGGCGGCAAGCGGATCAAGCTTCGCTACATCACCCAGACGAGCAATCGGCCGCCGACCTTCGTCGTGTTCGGCACCCGCACCGACCAGCTCCCCGACAGCTATCGCCGGTACCTGATCAACGGCCTCCGCAAGGAGCTCGGCTTCGGCGCGGTGCCGGTGCGACTGAACCTCAGATCGACCCGCAACCCGTACGATAAGTAGGGTCGCGTCAACGACCCATTTACCGTTCGCGCCCTAGATATTCGGACGGCTTGGTGCTGGGGACTATTTGGTGCTGGACGAAGCGAACGACGACATCGTTGACTGGGCGGTCTTTACTTCGGTGAGGGCGGAGCTCGGCGCGAACTTCATTCGCATCCTCGGCTATTTCCGCGAGGACGGCGAGAAGGCGGTCGCGCGGATCGAGGAGGCGATGCACCGCCGCGACGCCACCGCCATGGTGCTGCCCGCCCATACGATGAAGTCGGAAGCCAAGCAGTTCGGCGCGATGCCGCTGTCGCTGCTCGCCGAGGAGATCGAGGCGGTCGCCCGTCGCAGCGTCGAGACTCGGCTGCCGCCCGACGAGATATTGCCGCAGGTCGCCAAGCTGCGCCCGCTCTACGAGCACACCATCGCCCTACTCGACCAGCGCGCCAACCCGCTCCAGACCCGCCGCCCGACCGCTTTCGGCCGCCGCGGCTAAGCCTCGGCAGGAACGTCGGCAGCGGCCGGCCGGCGGCTGATCGGCTCGATGCGGCCGCGCGCCAGGCTGCGCCACAGCCATTCGAACGGGCCGTAGCTGAACCGGTCGAGCCACGGCTTCGACCATAGCAGCATCACCGCCCACATCGCCACGACCACCAGCCACAGCTGGATGCGGGTCAGCGAGCCGTAAAGCCCGACGCCGTAGCCGTAAAAGAGCGTGGTCATCACGATCGACGTGCCGAGATAATTGGTGAAGGCGGCGCGGCCGGCGGCGGCGATGCGCTCGACCAGCCTGCCGCCCCGCCGGGTGAGCAGGATGATCAGCGAGGCTGTGGCGATCACCATCAGCGGGCGGAACGGCACCGTCGCCGCCATCGCGCAGGCGAGGAGCGTCGGCAGGCTGAACCCGTCGCTCAGCAGCACGTAGGCGAGCGCCCCGTAGACCGGAATGCCGATTCCGTAGCCGATCAGCACCAGCCTTCGGTAGCGCGCCGGCTCCCAGGTGCCGCGGAAGAAGCCGGTCTTGAGCAAAGCCATGCCGAACAGGAAGTAAGCGAGCGTCTCCCAGCCGAAGAAGAACAGGGTGGTGAACGGCTCGTACCAGTCGCCGAGGCGGTGAGCGGCGATCGGGCCATAGGCGCCGAGGAACATGGTCATCTTGGTCGCCAGCGCCTGCGGGCTCGGCACGCCCATCTCGCTGTTGAGGCCCTGCCATTGGCGCAGGACATCGGCGGGGGCACCCGGTTCGCTCGCCGCGGCCTGGAGGAAGAAGGCGCCGAAGGCGAACAGCGAGAAGAGCAGGGTCTGGACGACGACCAGGCCGATTCCGATGCCGACCAGGGTCTTCGGCTCGAGCCGGCGGAACAGATAGGCGATCATGCCGACCTGGGCGTAGCCGGCGAGGATGTCGCCGAACCAGACGAAGTAGAAATGGAGCAGCCCGAACACGAGCAGCCAGATCATCCGCCGGTAATGGACCCCGGCCGGCGAGCGGCCCGACGCCTCGGCGCGCTCGATCACCAGCAGCATGCTGGCGCCGAACAGGAAGGAGAACAGGCCGCGCATCTTGCCGTCGATGAAGACGAAGTTGAACGCCCAGGACGCATAGTCCGCGGCGCTCTCGGAGCCGTAGGCGGCCGGGTTCATATAGGCCTGGAACGGCATGGCGAAGGCGACGATGTTCATCGCCAGGATGCCCATCACCGCGACTCCGCGCACAATATCGAGGGTGACGATGCGGTCGTTCGGCTGAACCGTCGCCATGTCCCGGCCTCCCCTTTGCCCGGGCCGATCATAGCCGAGCGCGGCGCGCGGCGCCACGGCGACGCGGGGGAGGGCGCTATTCGCCGGCGGGTTCGGACTGGAGCTGGATGTAGTTCTGAAGGCCCATCCGCTCGATCATGCCGAACTGGGTTTCGAGGAAGTCGACATGCTCTTCCTCGGTCTTGAGGATCGAGGCGAACAGCTCGCGCGAGACATAGTCCTGGACGGTCTCGCAATAAGTGACCGCTTCCTTGAGCTGGGCGCAGGCCTCGACCTCGATGGCGAGGTCGGCCTTGAGGATTTCCTCGACCGACTCGCCGATGCGCAGGCGCCCCAGCAGCTGGAAGTTGGGCAGGCCGTCCAGGAACAGGATCCGCTCGGCGAGCTGATCGGCATGCTTCATCTCGTCGATCGACTCGTGCCGCTCATATTGGGCGAGCTTGTCGATCCCCCAATTGTCGAGCAGCCGGTAGTGAAGCCAATATTGGTTGACCGCCGTCAGCTCGTTCTTGAGCGCGTTGTTGAGGTGCTGGATGACCTGCGCGTCGCCTTTCATGGCCCGTCTCCTTTGCGCGGCTGTTTAGCGCAAAGTGGTTATCGGAAACAGGAAGAAATGGCGGAAATCTGCGGAAAATTCTCTGTTAATGCTACGCGGTCGCACGTTCCGCGGCGATAATCTCGCGTGCGAATGAGATGCACTGGCCACAACGCGCGCGGCAGCCGAGGCTGCGATAGGCGCTGGTCGGGCAGGCGGCGCCGCCGCGCGCGGCCTCGCGCACGTCGCGCTCCTTCAACGCATTGCAGATGCACACCATCATGAGCAGGCCGCTCCTCCTGACTTGGAGATAGCGTTACTGCTAATCGTTCGCAATAGCCTTCGTCGACGAATCTGATCGCTTGATACGATCAGCGGCGCTAGGCGAGCTCGCCTTCCATCAGATTCGGGAAGAAGCTTTCGTGGGCGCCGCGCAGGTCGTGCAAGGCCACGCGGCCTCGCGGAAGCGTGATCGCGTCGCCGCCGACCGAGCCGAGGAAGAGGTGCGGCACGCCGGCCTCGGCGAGCGCGCGCAGGACCGCGTCCGAATTGCTCGTCGAGACGAGGTAGCGGCCCTGGTCCTCGCCGAAGAAGAAGGCGGCGGCGTCGATCTCGCCCCAGCGGGAGGGATCGAGCGTCGCGCCGAGGCCACCGGCCATCGCCATCTCGGCGAGCGCGACGAGGAGGCCGCCGTCGGCGATGTCGTGGACGGCGGTGACGAGACCGCGCCCGGTCAGCGCGCGCACCGCCTCGCCGTGGCGGCGCTCGGCGGCGAGGTCGACGGGGGGCGGGAGGCCGGCGTCGCCAAGCTCGCGGCCTGCGATCTCGCGCAGCCACAGCGACTGGCCGAGATGCGACGGCGCATCGCCGATCAGCCAGATGTCGTCGCCGTCATTCTTGAAGGCGACCGTGGCGTTCTGGCGCCAGTCCGCGAGCAGGCCGACGCCGCCGATCGCCGGGGTCGGCAGGATCGCCGAGCCGCCGCCGGTCGCCTTGCTCTCATTGTAGAGCGAGACGTTGCCCGACACGATTGGGAAGTCGAGCGCCCGGCACGCCTCGCTCATGCCGTCGAGGCAGCCGACGATCTGGGCCATGATCTCGGGCCGCTGCGGATTGGCGAAGTTGAGGCAGTTGGTGACGGCAAGCGGGGTCGCGCCGACCGCGGACAGGTTGCGATAGGCCTCGGCGATCGCCTGCTTACCGCCCTCGAAGGGGTCGGCATAGCAGTAGCGCGGGGTGCAATCCGTGGTGATCGCAAGCGCCTTGCCGGTGCCGTGGACGCGGACCATCGCGGAGTCGCCGCCGGGGTCCTGAACGGTATCGCCGCCGACCTTCGAGTCATATTGCTCGTAGATCCAGCGCCGGCTGGCGAGGTCGGGCGAGCCGACGAGCTTCAGCAGGTCGGCCGCGGGATCGAGGCTCGTCGGGACGTCCCCGAGCGGGCGGATTCCGGCCCAGGCGCGATAGTCCTCGGGCGACACGTGGGGCCGGTCGTAGAGCGGCGCTTCGTCGGCGAGCGGCGCGAGCGGGATGTCGGCGACGATATCGCCCTTCCATTTGAGGATCATGCGGCCGGTGTCGGTGACGTGGCCGATCACCGCGAAATCGAGCTCCCACTTGCGGAAGATCGCCTCAGCCTCGGCCTCGCGGCCGGGCTTGAGCACCATCAGCATGCGCTCCTGCGATTCCGACAGCATCATCTCATAGGGCGTCATGCCCTCCTCGCGCTGGGGCACGTCGTCCATGATCAGCTCGATGCCGACTCCGCCCTTGGACGCCATCTCGACCGAGGAGGAGGTGAGGCCGGCGGCGCCCATGTCCTGGATCGCGACGATCGCGTCGGAGGCCATCAGCTCGAGGCAGGCCTCGATCAGCAGCTTCTCGGTGAACGGGTCGCCGACCTGCACGGTCGGGCGCTTCTCCTCGCTGTCCTCGCCGAAATCGGCCGAGGCCATGGTCGCGCCGTGGATTCCGTCGCGCCCGGTTTTGGAGCCGACATAGACGATCGGATTGCCGACGCCCGAGGCGGCCGAATAGAAGATCTTGTCGGTGTCGGCGACGCCCACGGTCATCGCGTTGACGAGAATGTTGCCGTCGTAAGCGGGGTGGAAATTGACCTCGCCGCCCACCGTCGGCACGCCCACGCAATTGCCGTAGCCGCCGATTCCCGAGACGACTCCGGCGATGAGGTGGCGCATCTTGGGATGGTCGGGGCGGCCGAAGCGAAGCGCGTTCATGTTGGCGACCGGGCGCGCGCCCATGGTGAAGACGTCGCGAAGGATGCCGCCGACGCCGGTCGCCGCGCCCTGATAGGGCTCGATATAGGAAGGGTGGTTGTGGCTCTCCATCTTGAAGATGGCGGCCTGGCCGTCGCCGATATCGATCACGCCGGCATTCTCGCCCGGTCCGCAGATTACCCAGGGCGCTGTGGTCGGCAGCTTCTTCAAGTGGATTCGCGACGATTTGTAGGAGCAATGCTCCGACCACATGACGGAGAAGATGCCGAGCTCGGTGAGGTTCGGCTCGCGCCCCAGCGCGTGGAGGACGCGGTCATATTCTTCGGGACTGAGGCCGTGCTCGGCGACGGTTTCGGGCGTGATCGCGGACTGCATGGCGGCGCCTTAGCGGGGGGGAATCCGTTTGTCGAAAAGTCCGTGCGGGTGTATGCCTGATCACGCTTTGTTCCGGCAGCAGGGAGGCATGTCATGACCGTGAGAGCGATACCCGAAGGCTATCATAGCGTTACGCCCTATCTCGTCGTCGACGGCGCCGAGGAAGCGATTCGCTTCTACACCCAGGCGCTCGGCGCGACCGAGGTGCTGCGCCTGCCGATGGCCGGCAAGATCGGCCATGCCGAGATCAAGATCGGCGATTCGCACGTGATGCTGTCTGACGAATGGCCCGACATGGACATTCGCGGGCCCAAGAGCCGCGGCGGCGCGACGTCGAGCCTGATGATCTATGTCGAGGACGCCGATGCGGCGTTCGCCCGCGCGGTAGCCGCCGGCGCCACGGTCGAGCGGCCGGTCGAGGACCAGTTCTATGGCGACCGCAACGGCGCCATCGTCGATCCGTTCGGGCACCGCTGGACGATCTCGACCCATGTCGAGGACGTGCCGGAGGACGAGATGCAGCGGCGCATGGAAGCCTTCGCCCAGCAGGCCGAGCCGGCCCAGCCGCAGCCGGCCTGAGCGCGGCCGAAAGAAAAGGGCCGGCGGAACGCAGTCCCGCCGGCCCCCATGGATTGCCGTCGTCCGGACGTTAGGCCCGGCAGCGCTGCTCCGACTGGTTCGGCGCCTTGTACTGGATGGTCGCCTCGTTGGCGCTGACCGAATAGCCGTCCGCCTCGAAGGCGCCGCTCTCCGCCTTGGCGAGCTGGTGGCGCTCGCCATCCTGGGAGGCGCGCACGGTCGCGGTGTCGTTGCTAAAGAAGTCGACATAGATGAGGCTGTTGTCGGCGCAGCGATAGGTGCGGCTGGCGGCGATGGTCGGGGGAAGCTCGACCGCGGGCGCATTCTTGAGGGCGTCGCGCTGGGGATCGGCAGGTCCGCCGATGACCTCAGGCTCGCTTTTGCAGGCGGCGAGAGTGATCAGGGCCGCGAAGGACGCGGCGGCAAGGAGGTTGGGGGTCTTCATGAGTGGCGTTTTGCGACGGAGTTCCCCGTCGTCAAGCGCGATGTTAACTTTTGTCGGACCAAGCGGGATTTTACGGGGGCGGCCGGACGGTAGCGCTCGCGGGCCCGGCTGGTTATAAGGCGCGCATGCAGCGAGTTCGGATCGGCCTCACCGGTTTGGGATTCGTCTTCGTCGCGGTGCTTCTGGCCGCGGCCTTGACCGGAACCCCCCAGGATGAGGCGGCGATCACTTCCGAAGATCTGACCGGCGGAAATGCGGTCGCGGCCAACCAGGCCGCGCCGGAAGAGCCGCTGGCCGAGCTTGGAGTCGCGCCGCGTGCCGAGGTCAATCAGGCCAACACGACGGCGCCGGCGCCGCAGTAGGGCGCGCTTCTACTCATCCGGCGGGATCCGGGACCCATAAGCGTCGGGTCCCGTCTATGGCTTATGCGTGTTCGGCGCCGTCAGTGTGGGTCGGCTTTCGCCGGGATGAGTCTTGCGAGGGTCGGCCCGCGGCACCCTGAAACGCCACCGAAACGGCAATTCGACTTCGCGATTACTTGGGACGGGACTCGCCGGATCGTGGCGAGTCGCCCGCTCGCGCCAGGACGGGTCGCGGTCTTGCGCCGAGCGTCCGCCAACAGCATTATCCACAGGCTTGCGCACGTGAACAACTGAAGAACAAGGGAATAGAACATACGAGAAACACAGTCTCGCAAACGATGTTCGCCCATCGAATCCCCAAAAAACCCATGAAAACCCCTTCCATCCCCACGCTTTTTGGGGTAATCCCCAATCGCTAGTCAGGGGCTGTTCCCGATCATCGTGAACTGACGGCTGCGGCCGCACGGATGCGTGCGATCGCTGAGGGGCGGCCCCGTGTTTTGGGGATCGGTGGGCGCGTCAGTGGAACGGGAGCATCTCTTCAGGGGAAGCGCGCTGAACGCGATCGACGCGAAAGGGCGTCTGTCGGTTCCCGCGTTCATCCGCCAGAAGATCGAGCGCCGCTCCGACGAAAAGCTCCTCGTCCTCAGCCCGCACCCCACCTTCCAGTGCCTGGTCGGCTACGACGCCAACTATTCCGCGGTCATGCAGGACAAGGCCGAGAAGCGGCTCGGCGAGAACCCGGATCCGCTCGCCGAGCTCGAGATGCAGGCGAGCCTGTTCGCCGGCACAGTCGACACGATTTATGACGCGTCGGGACGAATCATCCTGCCACCGCGGCTCAAGAAGCGCGCGGCGATCGACGACCTCGCGATGTTCGTCGGCATGGGCGGCGAGTTCCAGATCTGGAACCCGCAGGTCGCGCTGACCTGCGAGGCCGCGGCGATTCGCGCCGTTGCGGCCGACCTGCTCGAGGAAAGGGGCGCGGTATGAGCCCCTTCACAATCTCCAACGACAATGCGGCGCCGCACGTGCCGGTGCTGCTCGACGAAGTCATGGCATCGCTCGCCATTGCCCCCGGCGAGACCCATGTCGACGGCACCTTCGGCGCCGGCGGCTATTCCAAGGCCATGCTCGAATCTGGGGCGGCCCGTGTCTTCGCTTTCGATCGCGACCCCCTGGCGATCGCTGGCGGAGAGCGTATCGCGGCCGCCAGCGGGGGGCGCCTGGCGCTGGTACCGGAGCGTTTCTCCCGGATGCGCCAGGCGCTTGCCGACCGCGGCGTCGACAGCGTCGACGGAGTCACACTCGACATCGGCGTATCGTCGATGCAGCTCGACCAGGCCGAGCGCGGCTTCTCGTTCCAGTCGGACGGCCCGCTCGACATGCGCATGGGCCGCGACGGCCGCAGCGCGGCCGACATCGTCAACGAGGCGGACGAGGGCGAGCTCGCCGACATCCTCTACCATTATGGCGAGGAGAAGCAGTCGCGCCGCGTCGCCCGCGCGATCGTCGCGGCGCGGCCGATCACCCGCACCGGAGCGCTCGCCGACGTAGTCCGCCGCGCGCTCGGCCACCATCCCGGAATCAAGAAGGATCCGGCGACCCGCACCTTCCAGGCGCTGCGCATCGCGGTGAACGAGGAGCTCGCCGAGCTCGAGGAAGGCCTCGAGGCGGCCGAGCAGGTGCTGAAGCCCGGCGGCCGTCTCGCGGTGGTGACCTTTCACAGCCTCGAGGACCGCATCGTGAAGCGCTTCCTCAAGGAGCGCAGCGGCGCGGCCGGCGGCGGATCGCGCCACCTGCCCGAAGCCAAGGCCGGACCGGCGCCGACGTTCGAGGCGGTGACCAAGGCGATCCGCCCGTCCGACGAAGAGGTCAATCGCAACCCGCGCGCCCGCTCGGCGACGCTGCGCGCTGCCCGGAGAACAGAATCGTCGGCCCGGGCGACGACTATCAAGGGGAGGCACGCATGAGCGCCAGGAGCTTCAAGTCGGTCGGCTGGGTCGCCGGAATCGGCGCCGCCGCGCTCACCTGCTACATGTTCTCGCTGAGCGTCGCGTCGGAGCGCGCCGAGCTCGCCCAGCTCGATTCGCAGATCGTCGAGCTGAAGCAGTCGATCCGCACGCTCAACACCGAGCTCGAGACCCGCGGCCGGGTCCATCAACTGCAGCATTGGGCGTCGGCCGATTTCGGCTTCGCCGCGCCGGGCGCCGACCAGTTCCTCGAGAGCGAGGTCACGCTGGCCCAGCTCGAGCTGCCGTCGCAGGCATCGCCGATGGAAGCGCCGGTTCGCATGGCCGCCGCGCCGCAGCCGGCTGCCGCCATGCCGCGCGTCGTCCAGGCTTCGGCGCCGTCGGCTGCGCCCGCTCCCGCGCGGCCGGCGGTGACCGTGCCGACG
>NZ_JAANPA010000038.1 GCF_011320075.1 Sphingosinicella sp. YJ22
GCGGCCGGCGCGGGTGCGCCGGGCGGGGTGCCTGGCAGCGGCGGCGGCCCGGCCTGCGGCCCGATCAGCGCCGCCCGAGCGGAGACGTAGGCCGGGTCGAGCAGCCCGGCGACCGGGACCGACACGAAGGCCGGATCGCCGACATAAAGATCTCGGTCGGCGTACATCAGGCGGCTCGCCTCGGCGAACAGATACCAGGCCTGCGGATCGGCGGGTCCGCGCGCGGCGATGTCGGTGCGTTCCAGCATGCCCATCAACTGGAGCAGGGCGACTCCGCTCGACGGTGGCGGCGGGACGCAGATCAGGTAGGCGCGATAGGGCCGGCACAGCGGATCGCGCTTCACCGGCCGGTAGCCGCCGAGATCGGCCATCGTCATCGCGCCCGGCAGCGGCCCGGCGGCGAGCCGAGCCACGATCCGCTCGGCGGTCGGTCCGCGATGAAGGGCGTCGGGGCCTTCGGCGGCGAGACGGCGCAGGAAGTCGGCATAGGCCGGATTGCGCAGCCGGTCGCCGGGATCGACGGGAGTGCCGTCGGCTTCCGCGAAATAGGCGCGCACGTCCGGTGTCGCGTTCTGCGGGGATCGACCATTGGTGAAGCGGCCGAGGCGCGGGCTGACGACGAAGCCCTCGCGCGCGGTGCGCTCGGCGTCGCCGAACAAGCCGCTCCACGGCAGCCGGCCATGCTCGCGATGGGCCATGTCCAGCATCCGGACGACGCCGGGCACGCCGGTGGCGCGGCCGCTGACCACCGCCTGGCCGAACGGCAGCGCCTGGCCATTGTCGTCGAGGAACATGTCGGGGGTCGCCCCGGCCGGCGCCGTCTCGCGTCCATCATAGACGGACACGCGCCGCGTGGCGGCGTCATAATGGGTCATGAAGGCGCCGCCGCCGAGGCCGGAGCTTTGCGGCTCAACCAGGGAGAGCATCGCCTCGACGGCGATCGCGGCGTCGACCGCGCTGCCGCCGCGCCGGAGCACGTTCATCCCTGCCTCGGCCGCCAGCGGATTGGCGGCGGCGACATAGAATTGCCGCGCAGGCTGCGCCGTCGTCCGGTCGCGGGACTCGGGCTGGCTCTGCGCCGTGGCGCAGCCGGCTAGCGCCGCCGCGACGGCAATCCATAACAGACGGAGGAACGCGCTCATGACTCGACCCCACAACATCCAGGTCGGGGGGACCTAGCCAAGCCCTCCCGACCCGTCCACATCTGATCCGCCGCGCTCGACAGTCGGAATGAAAACTGAAAGAACCCGCCGTTCGCGACGCGGAACAACCGCGGGTTTAAGGGCGGCCGAGATTCACGCTCCAGGGCCTGGAGCGATCTCGGTCGTGAGAGGGCAGGGATGCGTCAGCTCGAACATTTTCCGAATCTCGTCGCCATGTTCTTCACCCGGGCGGAAGAGCGGGGCGACAAGCCGTTCCTGTGGGCCAAGCACGGCGGCATTTGGCAGCCGACGAGCTGGCGGGAGACGGCGGAGACGGTGGCGAAGCTCGCCGCGGCGCTGAAGCGGCTCGGACTGCAGCCCGGCGACCGGGTGATGCTGGTGTCTGAGAACCGGCCCGAGTGGCTGATTTCCGACCTCGCCATCATGGCCGCCGGCTGCGTCACCGTGCCGGCCTACGTCACCAACACCGAGCGCGACCACCAGCACATCATGGACGACAGCGGCGCGCGCGCGGCGATCGTGTCCAGCGCCAAGCTCGCCAAGACCCTGCTTCCGGCGGCGATCCGAGGCTCCAATTGCGAGCACGTCATCGGCATCGAGCCGATGAGCGGAATCGGCCAGTCGGGGGACGTCGAGTTCCACCAATGGGCGACACTGCTCGCAGGCGAAGCGGCCGACGTCGAGAGTGCCGCCGCCGCCGCGACCTTCAGGCGCCAGGATCTCGCCTGCATCATCTACACGTCCGGCACCGGCGGCGCGCCGCGCGGGGTGATGCAGCATCACGGCGCCATCCTCCACAATGTCGAGGGCTGCACGGACATCATCAGCACCGACTTCGGCTGGGACGAGGAGGTGTTCCTGTCCTTCCTGCCCGCCAGCCACGCCTATGAGCATACCGGCGGCCAGCATTTCCCCATCGGGCTCGGCGCCGAGATCTACTATGCGGAAGGGCTCGAGAAGCTCGCCTCCAACATCGAGGAAGTGCGGCCGACCATCATGGTGGTGGTGCCGCGCCTGTTCGAGGTGCTCCGCCAGCGAATCCTCAAGCAGGTCGAGAAGCAGGGCTGGTTCGCCGAATATCTGATGGCGCGCGCGCTCAACATCGGCGCCAAGAGCTATGCCGGCCGCCGCAACCCGCTCGACGTGCCGATGAACCTGTTCCTCTCGCGCACGCTGCGCCCCAAGATCCAGCAGCGCTTCGGCGGGCGGATCAAGGCGATGGTGTCGGGCGGAGCGCCATTGAATCCGGAAGTCGGCATCTTCTTCCATTCATTGGGGCTCACCCTGCTGCAGGGCTACGGCCAGACCGAGGCGGCGCCGGTGATCAGCTGCAACCGGCCGAAAGCCGGCATCAAGATGGACACGGTCGGCCCGCCTCTGCTCAACACCGAGGTGCGGATCGCCGAGGACGGCGAGATCCTGGTCAAGGGCGAGCTCGTCATGCACGGCTATTGGCGCAACCACGCGCTGACCGAGCGGACGGTGGTCGACGGCTGGCTCCACACCGGTGACGTCGGCCATCTCGACGACCAGGGCCGGATCGTCATCACCGACCGCAAGAAGGACATCATCGTCAACGACAAGGGCGACAATGTCGCGCCGCAGAAGGTGGAGGGCATGCTCACCCTCCAGCCCGAGATCCTCCAGGCGATGGTGGTCGGCGACAAGCGCCCCTATGTCGTCGGGCTGATCGTCCCCGATCCCGAATGGGCCGCCGAATGGTGCACGGCGGGGGGTCGCAAGTGCAACTTCGCCGACCTCGCCCACGACCCCGATTTCATCCGCGCCCTCGCCGCCGCGGTCGACCGGGTCAATGCCGACCTCTCGGTGATCGAGAAGGTTCGCCGGTTCATCGTCGCCGACGAGCCGTTCACGGTCGAGAACCAGCAGCTCACCCCGTCGATCAAGATCCGCCGCCACGTCCTCAAGGAGGCGTACGGCGCCCGCCTCGACTCGCTCTACGCGCGCTGATCAGTAGAGGAACATCGGCATGCCTTCGACGCGCAGGAGACGGGCGCGGTAGAGGGCGGGGTCGTAGAGGCCGGTGACGTCGACGCTCTTGCGGCCTTCCAGCAGGGTGCCGATCGGGACGTGGCAGTAATTGCCGTCCTTCAGCGCGACCATGCGCCCGGCACTGCCCTGCTGGACGAGCTGCACGGCGAGGCCGCCGAAGGCGAAGCCGACCATCCGGTCCATCGCGTCGGGCTCGCCGGCGCGCATCAGGTAGGCGAGCTCCTGGATCACCGCGCCGCTTCCGAGCCGCTCGCTGATCACCCGGCCGAGGCGCTGGCCGACGCCGATCTCGCGGCGGTCGAGCGCCGACTTGGAGCGCTCGACGTCCTCGCCGCTGTCCTCGCCGATGATACGCGCGCCTTCCGAGATAACGCACATCGCATAGCCGGCCGGGTTCGACGCCTTGTCCTCGGCGAGGAGGGGGAGGAGTATGTCGAGATCGGCCGGCACCTCGGCAATGACGGTGCGGTCGACCTGGGCGAGGAAGCCCGCGAGCAAAGCGGTTTCGCCGGAGCGGCGGCCGAACAATTCGATGACGCCGATCCGCTCGTGGCTCTCGACCGTGGTGCGCAGGGCGTTGATCGCCTCGACCGAGCGGCTGACGGCGGTCGAGAAGCCGATGCAATAGTCGGTGCCGTAGACGTCGTTGTCCATCGTCTTGGGCACCGACACGACCGGCACGCCCTGGCCCGACAGATGGGCGGAGAAGCGCAGCGTGCCGTCGCCGCCCAAGGTGATCATCGCGTCGATGCCGAGCTTTTCGAGGACGTTCAGCACGTGGCCGGTCTGGTCGCCGCTCTTGTGGGTGCGCGGGTCGGTTCGCGAGGTGTGGAGGATGGTCCCGCCCATGCGGTCGATGCCGCGCACCGCCTCGCGGTCCAATGGCAGCGAATGGGCGGCGATGCTGGCGGGGTCGCCGGGATCGATCGCCATCACGCCTTCCCAGCCGCGGCGGAAGCCGGTGACCTGCCAGCCGAGATCGTCGGCCGACAGGGTGACCGAGCGGATGCAGGCGTTGAGGCCGGGCACGTCGCCGCCGCCGGTGAGGATGCCGATACGCATGTGTCCCACAACTCCTTTGCGTCGCGTTGGGGCTCGTCTATCGGCGGCGGCCATGCCGGACAACCTGAGCCAGTTCAGCGGAGCCGATGTGCGGGCCGAAGCGCGCCGAATCCTCGCGCTCGCCTGGCCGATCGTCCTGACCGGCCTCAACTGGACGCTCATGCAGGTCATCGACGTCGCGGTGGTCGGCCAATATGGCACCGACGAGCTGGCGGCGCTGGGAGCGAGCCGGACGCTGACCTGGATCGCCGTGGTGCTCGGCATTTCCTCGCTTACCGGCGTGCTGGTCTATACGGCGCAGGCCGACGGCGGGAAGCGGCTCGCCGAGACCGGCGACAATCTTCGCGCCGGGCTGCTGCTGGGCGTCGCGCTCGGCACGGGAATCGCGGCCATCCTCGGCCTGGGGGCCTATCCGCTGCTGCGCCTGATCGGCGTCGAGCCGGCGCTGCTGGCGCCGTCGGCGCCGGTCGTCGAGGCGATGGCGCTCGCCTTTCCCGCCCAGCTCGCTTTCTTCGCCGCTTCCTATTTCCTCGAGGGCATCAGCCGGCCGCGGCGGGTGATGATCGTCAATCTCGGCATGCTTGGCGTGAATGCGGTGCTCGCCTGGGCCTGGGTCGGCGGCCATCTCGGCTTTCCCGCCCTCGGCGCGGTCGGCGCGGCCTATGCGACGGCGGTGGCGTCATGGCTGGGCGCGGGCGCCATGATCCTGTTCGCCTGGACCGTCTCCGACGCGGCCGAGCGCGGGGTGCGCGACCTGTCCGCCGGGGCGTTGAAGCGGGCGGCGCTCGGCGTGCCTCGGCTGCTGTGGTTCGGCACGGTTCCGGCGATCGCGGCGTCGCTCGAGCTCGCCGGCTTCGCCTGGCTGATCGTGCTGTCGACCCGGCTCGGCAACGACGTCGCCGCGTCCTTCCAGGCGATGCTGGCGCTTCACAATCTGCTGTTCGCGATCGCCTACGGCTTCGCCTCCGCCGCCGGGGTTCGGGTCGGCAACGCGGTCGGTGCCGGCGAGCGCGACCAGGCGTGGCCGCGCGCGCTGATCGCCGCCGGTCTGTCGGTGGCGGTAATCGGCGTCCTGTCGCTGTTCCTCGTGCTGTTCTCGAAGACCGCGATGCTGCCTTTCTCCGACGATCCCGCGGTGCTCGCGGCGGGCGCAGCGATGCTGGCGATCATGGCGTCATTCCTGATCTTCGACGGGCTTCAATATCTGTTCGGCGCGGGGCTGCGCTCGCTCAACGAGCAGGTGTGGGCCGGAGTCAACGGCATCATCGGCTTCTTCGTCGTCACCGGCGGCCTCGGCTGGGTGCTGGTGAGCAGCGGCTGGGGCGCCAACGGCCTCGCCTGGGCGGCGGCGATGGGCATGCTGGTGACGGCCGTGCTTCAGTTCGGCCGCTTCTATTATGTGCTGAAGCTGCGCCCGGAGCCGCTCAGGTCAGCGGCGCGAAGCTCAGGTTGAGATTCTGGCCGCCCGGCGGGACGTCGGTCGAGGCGCTGTAGAAGGTGACCGCCTCGCGCGGCTGGAGTTGGGCGCGCGGCGGCGCGATCGACCAGGCATAGACGACCCGGCCGGTGCCATCGAGCAGCTCGGCGCGGATCTGCGGCACGCGCTGCACATCGTCGGTAAGGTTGCGGATCTCGCCGGTGACGGTGAGCAATTCGGTCTCGGCCGGGCCCGGCTCGCGGCTGACCCGGCCATTGATCTCGAGCGCTTGCGCGCTTGCGGAAGCGAGTCCGAGCCTCTCGCCAATCTCTCCCCAGCCGACGAAATAGGAGGCGGCGGCGGCACCGACGATCAACAACGCCGCGACGACCGCGGCGATCGGCCAGAAGCGCAGCCGGCGCCGGCGGCGCGGCTCCTCGTCGATCTCCATGTCGTGATCGCCGACCCATTCGGGCGGTGCCTCGTCCTCGGGCGCCTCAAACTCGGCCTCGGGCTCGGGCTCGGGTGCCGGTTCCGGCGCCGGCGCGGCGGCAGGGGGAGGCGCGGGTTCGTCGACGGCCGGCTCATTCACCGGGACCCTTGGCGGAACCGCCGGCTCGCCGGGAGCGAAGGAGTCCTCCGGCGCCTCCTGGACCCAGCTGAACCGGCATTTGGCGCAGCGCACCTTGCGGCCGCTTCCACTGATCGCGCCGTCGGGGACAGCGTAGCGGGCGCGGCAGGACGGGCAGGTGAGGATCATCTACGCACGGCACCTTTGCGGCTGATACCGGCCTCTAAGCACGGGCGGGGGACACCATCAAGCGAATGCGGGCTTTTCTGCCGCTTGAGGGCCATAAGCGCGCATGCCATTGGTTGCCCGCGATGAAGGTTCCCGCCCGCCCGTGACCGCTCCCGGCCCGATCGTCCGGTTCGACAATGTCGGGCTGCGCTATGGCACGGGCGCCGAGACGCTGTCCGACCTGTCCTTTTCGCTGCGCACCGGCGGCTTCTACTTCCTCACCGGGCCGTCGGGTGCGGGCAAGACGTCATTGTTGAAGCTGCTTTATCTGGCGCTGCGCCCGAGCCGCGGCCTCATCCGCCTGTTCGGCGAGGATATCGTGACGATGCCGCGCGGCCGCCTGCCCGGCTTCCGCCGGCGGATCGGCGTCGTGTTCCAGGAATTCCGGCTGGTCCCGCATCTGTCGGCGTTCGACAATGTCGCTCTGCCGCTGCGCGTCGCCGGGGTCGACGAGCGCGACATCGCGACCCCGGTCAACGAGATGCTCGCCTGGGTCGGACTGTCGGACCGGGCGAGCGCCCGGCCGGCGACCCTGTCAGGCGGCGAGCAGCAGCGCGTCGCGATCGCCCGCGCAGTGATCGCCCGTCCCGAGCTGCTCGTCGCTGACGAGCCGACCGGCAACGTCGACCCGGAAATGGCCAAGCGCCTGATCCACCTGTTCGACGCCTTAAACAAATTGGGCACGACGGTGATCGTCGCGACCCACGATCTGCATTTGCTGACCTCGGTGCCGAGCGCGGAGATGATCAGGCTCGACCGCGGCCAGCTCGCCGATCCGACCGGCGCGCTGCGCAACCCGCCGCGCAAGGTGGAAGCGGCGGGAGGCGCTCGGTGACCGCGGCCGCGCGCGATTTCGGCGCCCGCGATGGCCGCCTCTTCCCGGAAGGCCGGCTGTCGGGGCCGATGCCCTGGGTGATCGCGATCATGATGTTCCTGACGGCGCTCGCAGCCGCGACCGGGCTCGGGCTGGCGGCCGGGGCGGAGCGGATCGAGGGCCAGATCGGCAATCGGGTCACCGTCCAGATCGTCGAGGCCAATCCCGAGCTGCGCGACCGCCAGGCGGTTGCCGTCGCCGCCATGCTGGAGCGCGCCGAGGGCGTGACCCGGGTGCGGCCCGTGCCGGCGGACGAGCTCGACGCCTTGCTCGAGCCCTGGCTCGGTGCCTCGGCGGCGACCGCCGAGCTGCCGGTCCCGGCGCTGATCGACGTCGATCTCGGCGCCGGCGGCCGGGCGCGGCTGCCCCAGCTTCGCGCCGCCGTGCAGGAGGTGGCGCCGGCGGCGATGGTGTCAGACGTCGCCGATTGGCTCGGGCCATTTTCCGGCCTGCTCGCCTCCTTGCAGTGGCTGGCGGCGGGCCTCGTTGCGCTGATGATCGCGGCGACCGCGGCCACCGTCGTGCTCGCGGCGCGTTCGTCGCTCAACACCCATGGCCAGACGATCGAGATCCTTCACCTGATGGGAGCGACCGACCAGCAGATCGCCCGCATGTTCCAGCGCCGAATCGCGCTCGACGTGCTGTTCGGCGGAATCGTCGGCGCCGCGCTGGCGATTCTCGTCCTCGTTCTGATCGGCGGCCGCGTCGCGGCGATCGGATCGGAGCTATTGGGCTCGATCGCGCTTCCCGGCCATGCCTGGGTGGTGCTCGCCCTGCTGCCCTTCGCGGGCGCGGTGCTGGCCCTGCTGGTCGCAAGGGTCACCATCCAGCGCGCGCTGGGGAGGCTGCTCTAGCGATGCGCCGGCTCCTCCGCTTCAGCATTTTCCCGGTCCTGCTCTACGGAGCAGGCCTCGCCTGGTTCATGAACAGCCTGCCCGGACCCGCCGGGGCCGAACGGACCGACGGCATCGTCGTGCTGACCGGCGGCGAGGGACGCGTGGCGCGCGGCTTCGAGCTGATCGAGCGCGGCGCCGCCGACCGGCTGCTCATCTCCGGCGTCGCCAGCGAAGTGCGCCCGCAGGAGCTCGCCGCCCGCTACGACGTGCCGATGGCCACGATCCGCTGCTGCGTCGATCTCGGCCGGACCGCCACCGATACCCGCACCAACGGCCAGGAGATCGCCGAATGGGTGCAGCGCCGGCGGCTTCGCTCGATCCGCGTGGTGACCAACGACTGGCACATGCCGCGGGCGCGCAAGGAGATTGGCTGGCGCCTGGGCAGCGCGACCCGGATCGTCACCGACGCGGTCCATTCGGACCGCACCTTCAAGCAGCTGTTCGTCGAGTATAACAAATATCTGATCAGCCCGTTCGGCGAGGAGCTGGGCCTGGAGTGACCGTGCTCGCCGCGCTTCGTTCGCTGATCTTCATGATCGTCTTCTATTCGCTGACGGTGCCGATCGTCCTGCTGACGGTGCCGGTGGCGGCACTCGGTCGCCGGCCGCTGCGCCGTCACGTCCTTCTCTGGGTGCAGTTCCATGCCTGGTGCTGCCGCTGGATCCTCGGCATCCGCACGCGGGTCGAAGGCGACATTCCGGCCGAACCGATGCTGTTCGCAGCCAAGCACCAGGCGATGTACGAGACTCTCGACCTCGTCCGAATCCTCGACGAGCCGGCCATCGTGATGAAGCGGCAGCTCGCGGACATCCCCGTGTTCGGCTGGGCGACGCGCCGCTACGGCTGCATCGCGATCGACCGGAGCGGCGGCGCTTCGGCGCTGAGGGCGATGATGCGGGAGGCGGACATGGCACTGGCCGAGCAGCGCTCTATCCTGATCTTTCCCGAGGGGACCCGGGTAGCACCGGGCGAGCAGCCGCCGCTGCAGCCGGGGTTCAGCGGCCTCTACCGTCGGCTCGGGCTTCCGGTGGTGCCGGTGGCGCTCGACAGCGGGCGGGTGTGGCCGAGGGGTTGGATCAAGCGCAGCGGCATCGTCACCATGCGCTTCGGAGCGCCGATCCCCTCCGGCCTTCCGCGCAAGGAGATCGAGCAGCGGGTGCATGACGCCATCAACGCGTTGGAGAGGGTTGCGTGATTCCTGAGCTCGGCATCATCGAGGGCTTCTTCGGCCGGCCGTGGAGCTGGCGCGAGCGCTCGGAGACGGTCCGTTACCTGCGCCCGCACAACTACCTCTTCTACCTCTACGCGCCCAAGGCCGACGCCTTCCTGCGCCGGCGCTGGCGGGAACTTCACCCCGATGCCGAGATGGCCCCGCTCGCCGCCTTCGCCGCCGAATGCCGGGCGATCGGCGTCCGCTTCGGCGTGGGTCTCAGCCCGTTCGAGCTCCATCTGGCGCCGGAGCGCGGCTGGCAGGACATGCTGGCGCGCAAGCTCGCTCATCTCGACGCGCTCGGCGTCGACGACCTCGCCATCCTGTTCGACGACATGCGCGGCGACGTTCCCGATCTCGCCGAGCGCCAGGCGGCGATCGTCACCTTCGCCGCCGAGCGCACCAAGGCGACGCGCATCCTGTGCTGCCCGAGCTATTATTCCGACGATTCGGTGCTCGACAGCGCGTTCGGCCAGCGCCCCGACGGCTATCTGAGCCAGCTTGGACGGCTCCTCGACCCGACGATCGAGATCATGTGGACCGGCCCCGAAGTGTGCAGCCGCGAGCTGTCGCCGGGCCACCTCGCCCGAATCGCCGGCGAGATCGGCCGCAAGCCGTTCCTGTGGGACAATTACCCGGTCAATGACGGCGCGCGCATGTCGCAGCACCTCCATCTGCGCGGCTTCACCGGCCGCCCGGCCGAGATCCGCCGCCACATCTCCGCACATGGCGTCAATCCGGCGTCACAGGCGGTGTTGAGCCGGATTCCCGCCCTCACCCTCGCAGAGAGCTACGACCGCGGCGACGATTACGACTATGTCGCAGCGTTTGAGCGCGCGGCTCGTGACGTGCTCGGCGCCGACCTCGCGGCCCAGGTCCAGCGCGACATGCTGACGCTCCAGGATCGCGGCCTCGACCGGCTCGAGCACCGCCGGCCGATCCTGCGCACCCGCTACGACAGCTACGCCCATCCCGGCGCGGCCGAGATCGTCGCCTGGCTCGACGGCGTCTGGAACCTCAGCGACGAGGCGGTGCAGACACAGTGACAGTGATGCCCGTCATGCCAGCGCAGGCTGGCATCTACCGGTCCACGAGCTGTCACCCCGGTAGACCCCAGCCTTCGCTGGGGTGACGGTTCTTCCTAGTCGCGCAGCCGCGCGCCGAGCTTTCCGGCCGCAGCGACGATTCGGTCGCCGACAGCCTTGAGCTCATCGTCCGTGAAGCTCTTGTCGGTCGGCTGGAGCACCACCTCGAGCGCCAGCGACTTCTCGCCTTGGGCGACACCCTGCCCGGTGAAGACGTCGAACAGGCTGACCGAGGCGATCGCCGCCTTGTCGGCGCCGCGCACCGCTCGAAGCAGGCGGTCGGCCTCCAGCGTCTCCGGCACCAGGAAGGCGAAGTCGCGCTTCACCGCCTGCAGCGCCGGCGGCGTGTAGGCCGGGCGCATGCGCCCGTTGCCGCCGCGCCTGGGCGGCAGCGCGTCGAGGAATATCTGAGCGGCCGTCGCGGGCCCGTCGAGGTCGAACGCCTTGAGGATCCGCGGGTGAAGCTCGCCGAACTCGGCGAGCACCGCCTTGCCCAATGTCAGCTTGCCGGAGCGGCCGGGATGATAGGTCTCGCCCGCGCCGGCGCTGACCTGGAGATTGTCGACCGGCGCACCGACCGCGGCGAGGAGCGCCAGCGCCTCGTCCTTGGCGTCGAACGCGTCGAAAGGCGTCGCCCGGCCGCTGCGCCAATGGCGGTGACTCGCCTCGCCGGCGAGGATCACGCCGACCGTCAGCGGCTCGCTTTCCTTGAAGTAGCGACGGCCGACCTCGAACAGGCGAACGCTGTCGGCGCCGCGCGCGCGGTTGCGCCGGGCGGCGGCGATGAGGCCGGGCAGAAGCGACGGGCGCATGACCTTCAGATCGTCGCTGATCGGATTTGCGATGGTCCAGGCCGCGCCGCCGAAATGAGCCGCCTCGGCCTCAGAAATGAAGCTCCAGGTAATCGCCTCGTTGAGCCCGCGCGCGGCGGCGGAGCGGCGGGCGCGGCGCTCGATCAGCTGCTCGGGGGTCGCGGTCGGCCGGGCGACCCCGTCGGCGCGCGGCAGCGGAGTCGACGGGATCTTGTCGAAGCCGTGGACCCGGGCGACTTCCTCGACGATGTCCGCCTCGCCATGAATGTCGGGGCGGAAGGTCGGCGCCGTGACCTGCCACGGATTGCCGCGCGCCACGTCGAAGCCGAGGCTGCGCAGGATCTCCTCCTGCCGGTCCTCGGGGATGTCGATCCCGGCGAGGGCGGCGCAGCGCTGCGGGCGATAGGCGAAGGTCTGCCGCTCGATCGGCGGCTCGCCGGCGCGCACCACCTCGGACGGCTCGCCGCCGGCGAGGTCCAGCGCCCATTTTGTCGCGAGCTGGATGCCCGGCTCGACGAAGGCCGGATCGGCGCCGCGCTCGAAGCGGCTGCGCGCGTCGGAGGCGAGCGCAAGCTTCTGCCCGGTGCGGGTGATCGCGTGCGGATCGAACCAGGCGCATTCGATGAGGATGTCGGTCGTCGCCTCGGTGACGCCGCTATGCTCGCCGCCCATGATCCCGCCGATGTCGTGCACCGCGACGTCGTCGGCGATTACCGTCATGGTCTCGTCGAGCGTGTAGGTCTTGCCGTTCAGCGCCTCGACCTGCTCGCCGGGCTTGGCCTTGCGCGCGACCACCGCGCCACTGAGCTTGGCAAGGTCGTAGACGTGGAGCGGCCGGCCGTAGGTCAGGGTGATATAGTTGGTCATGTCGACCAGGGCGCTGATCGAGCGCTGGCCGACCGCCTGCAGCCGGCGCGCGAGCCAGTCGGGCGACGGGCCGTTGCGGACTCCGCGGATGACCCGGCCGTAGAAGGCCTTGCAGCCCTCCTTGTCCTCGATGCGGATCTCGACCGGCGACGGGAAGGTCCCGGTGATGTCCGGGATGTCGATCGGCTTCAGGGTGCCGAGGCCGGAGGCGGCGAGGTCGCGGGCGATGCCGTAGACGCCCATCGCCTCGGGCCGGTTCGGATTGACCGACACATCGATCACCGCGTCGTTGAGGCCCGCATAATCGGGGAAGGCGGCGCCGACCGGAGCGTCGTCGGGCAACTCGATAATGCCGTCATGGCCCTCGCCGAGCTCCAGCTCGCGCACCGAGCACATCATGCCGCGGCTCTCGACGCCGCGGATCGCCGCGATCTTCAAGGTAATTCCGCTGCCCGGGACATAGGCGCCGGGCGCTCCGAACACGCCCTTCATTCCGGCGCGGGCATTGGGCGCTCCGCACACGACCTGCATCGGGCCCTCACCGGCATCGACGGTGAGGACCTGGAGCTTGTCGGCTTGCGGGTGCCGTTCGGCGGTGAGGATCTCCGCGACCTTGAACGCGGCGAGCTTCTCGCCGGGATTGTCGACGCCCTCGACCTCGAGGCCGAGCGAATTCAGCCGCTCGACCACCTCTTCGAGCGAGGCGTCGGTGTCGAGATGCTCCTTGAGCCAGGACAAGGTGAACTTCATGCGCCGAGTCCCCCGCTCAAAGTGGGCACGTCGAGCGACGCGAAGCCGTAGTGGCGAAGCCAGCGCAGGTCGCCGTCGAAGAAAGCACGAAGATCATCCATGCCGTATTTCAGCATCGCCAGGCGGTCGATGCCGCAGCCAAAAGCGAAGCCCTGCCACTCGTCGGGGTCGAGCCCGCAATTGCGGATGACGTTGGGGTGGACCATTCCTGAACCGAGAAGCTCCATCCAATGGTCGCTTCCGCCGAGCACTCGGCGGCCATTCTGAATCGTATAGCCGACGTCGACCTCGGCCGACGGCTCGGTGAACGGGAAGTAGCTCGGGCGCAGGCGAAGCACGATGTCGTCGCGCTCGAAGAAGGCCTTGAGGAAGGTCTCGAGAGTCCATTTGAGGTGAGCGAGAGTGATGCCCTTGTCGATGACCAGTCCCTCGACCTGGTGGAACATCGGCGTGTGGGTGGCGTCGCTGTCGGAGCGGTACACGCGGCCCGGCATCACTGAATAGATCGGCGGCTGCTGTGACGTCATGACGCGGATCTGCACCGGCGAGGTGTGGGTGCGAAGCACCATCTTGCCGCCGTCCGGGCCGGTCTCGTCGAGATAGAAGGTGTCGTGCATCGCCCGCGCCGGATGGTCGTCGGCGAAATTCAACGCGGTGAAATTGTACCAGTCGGTTTCGACTTCGGGGCCGCTCGACACCGTGAAGCCCATGTCGGCGAAGATCTCGGCGAGCTCGTCCATGACCTGGCTGACCGGATGGACCGAGCCGCGCGGCGCCGGCCGAACGGGAAGCGTCACGTCGATCCGCTCGCGGGCGAGGCGGGCGTCGAGCTCGGCCGCTTCCAGCGCCGCCTTGCGCTCGGCGAGCGCCGCGGTCACCGCCTCGCGCAGAGCGTGGATTCGCGGGCCCTGCACCTGGCGCTCGTCGGGCGACATCGCGCCCAGGGTCTTGAGCAGGCCGGTCACCGCGCCATGCTTGCCGAGCGCCGCGACTCGCACGGCTTCGAGCGCGGTCAGGTCGGCGGCGGCTTCCACTTCGGGAAGGATCTGTTCTTTCAGGGCTTCGGCAGTCGACATGACCGCCCCTCTACTCAATCCAAGGGGGATTTGAACCCTGCTCTGTCAGTCTTCGGCTCGGAGGCTCGCCCGGCGGAGTGCCTCATCCCTGGGGCGACCGCAGGCCTCCACCGCGGAAACAAGCTCTCCATCGTCCAGCACCCTGGCGCCCACGGCCATCATCGCCTCCATGAAAGCGTCGAGGGGATAGGTCCGCTGAAGCGCCTCGAACTCGGCACTTTCCTCGGGAGTCTTGTCGGTTTTCCGCGCCAAGAACTCGAAGCGCGCCAGGTCGGGACCCTGGTAGAATCGGATCATCGCCTCAACCTTGGTCGTCCCGAGCGTGGCCGCCAGCTGGCGAAGCAGCCGATCGGTCGAGGCGCGCTTGGCCGGATCGACGCAGAGAGAATGAGCGCGCAGGATTGGACGGATGTCGCCTTCACGGCCGGGGTTGAGCTGGACCAGCCGCTCCAATTCAGCGAAGTCGATGTCGCCGGGCTGGCTGTCTCGTTCCGGAAGTGCGGCGATGAATCGGTCGACCAGCTCGGCAGAGGGCGGGGCTTCCGCCTGCGCGACCGACAGGAGCGCGGCGAGGGACGTCAACAACGAGGCCATGCTTCACTTTCGACAGAAATGAAGCCCCATCATGCGGCGGCGCGCGCATTTGTCCACGGTCTTTGGATTTCAGCCTTCCGAGTGGAAGGCGTCGATCGGCAGGCGGCGGGCGAATTGCAGGCCGGCGGTGCCGTCGGCGGCCCAGCGTATCTCGGCCGGGACGATCTCGCCGCTGGTCGAGACCAGCTCGATCCGGCCCGCGCTGACCAGTCCCTTGGGGTCGCCGATCTTGGCGCCGCCCGACGACACGTTGTGGATTGCGAAGGCCTGCGGAGAGCCGTCGATCAGCAAATGGACGGCGCGGCCGCGCACCGGGCGGCGATCGTCCCGGCGCCGCTCGGCCCAGCCGGCCGCGGCGATCGCCACCTGGGCGTCGGGATAACGGTGGCTGAGGGCGTCGCCGCCCCATTTGGCGTCGGCGAGGGGCAAAGCGGTGCCGCAGAAGAAGCATTCGGCACTGACCCGGCCGACATACCATTGGGCATTGCCGCAGCCGGGGCAGCGATTGCTCTCATTGGGACGGAACAGCACCTGGTAACCTCGATTGGCGAGTTCGGGAGGACCCCGTTCGACCCTGGTCATCACGCCCATGCCGCCCTCGCTTCCGCTCTGGTCGGTTCGTGATAAGCTGCCCGGGATTGCCAATCTCTTACCGGGGGGTGAGTCGATGAGCGGCACGGGAAGCGACTGGCCTTCACTGTCGGACGCGCGTGACCGTCCGACCATCGTCACGTTGCACCTCGTCAGCCAGGTGGTGGGCAAGGTGCCGACCGCCTTGCTGCCGTGGCGCAACCATGGCTGGCACCTCACGTTGCGGGTGACCTCGCGCGGCCTCAGGAGCGAGCCGCTCTACGGGGCCGGCGAGCCGTTCGAGCTGATGATCGACCTCGTCAGCCATCGCGTCTGTCTGATCGACGGCCGCGGGGAGTCCTCGATCCCGTTGAAGTCGACGACGATGGCGGATTTCCACGCCGCGTTCATGACCTTGCTCGCGCAGTGCGGTCGGGAGGTCGCCATCCATCCCGCCCCCAACGAGGTCGAGCCCGCCACTCCCTTCGCCGAGGACCGCGCGCCGCGCGCCTACAGCCGCGACAGCGCCGAGCGGCTTCACGGGGCGTTGCTGGCGTCCGATCGGGTGTTCAAGCTGTTCCGCTCGGGCTTCCTCGGCAAGGTCAGCCCGGTCCATTTCTTCTGGGGGAGCTTCGACCTCGCCGTCACCCGCTTCTCCGGCCGGCCGGCACCGCTCCACCCCGGCGGAATCCCCAACCTGCCCGACTCGGTGACCCGCGAGGCCTACAGCCACGAAGTGTCCAGCGCCGGCTTCTGGCCCGGCGGCGCCGGCGCGGAGGGCGGCCCGTTCTTCTATTCCTACGCCTATCCGACACCCGACGGCTTTGCCGACGCGCCGCTTCGGCCGAATGCCGCTCGCTTCGACACGGACTTGGGCGAGTTCGTGCTCGACTATGAGGCGGTGCGCCGCTCCGAGGATCCCGACGCCGCGCTGCTCGCCTTCCTCACCTCGACCTACGAAGCGGCAGCGAACCTGGCGAAATGGGACCGCGCCGCCCTCGAATGCGATCTGGGGCGGCCGCGGATTCCGCGCCCCGTCTAGCCGACGAACGGATAAGGCGAGATCGTCTTCTGGAGCTCGTTGACGGTGAGCGTTCGGCCGGCGGGGGCGGCGGCGCGCTGGGGGCAGCGGATCCGCGGGCAGATCGCGCAGGCGGGCCCGATCGGGGTGACCAACGGCTCGGCGAGATCGACGCCGTCGGCATAAGCGAGCCGTGCGGCATGCTTGACGTCGCAGCCGAGGCCGACGGCGAGGTGGCTGTCCTCGCGGGGGTCGAGGCGGACGGCGCGCTCGACGGTGCGGCCGACCGTGAAGAAGCGCTGGCCGTCGGGAGTCTCGACCACCTGGGTGACCACCCGGCCCGGCGTCTGGAACGCCGCGTGCAGGTTCCAGCGCGGGCAGGTGCCGCCGAAGCGCGAGAAGGGGAAGCTCTCGCCGGCGAAGCGCTTCGACACGTTCCCGGCCGCGTCGACGCGAAGCATGAAGAAGGGGATTCCGCGGGCGCCGCTGCGATTGAGCGTGGTCAGGCGGTGCGACACCTGCTCGACGCTCGCGCCGAACATTCCGCACAGGCTGTCGATGTCGTAGCGGTGCCGCTCGGCCGCCGCCAGGAACGGCTCGTAGGGCATCAGGATCGCCGCCGCGGCATAATTGGCGAGGCTCATGTGCAGCAGGCGCCGCGTCGGCATGTCGGGCGGGGCGGCAGCGTCGAGCATGCGCTGGAGCAAGGGCCGGAACTCGATCAATGCGAGCTGGTAGGCGACCGCGAAGGTGCGGCTCTCCGGGCGAAGCATGTTGGACAGCATCAGCCGCTTGCGGTGGATGTCGTAATGCTGGCTGGCGCCGTCGAGCACGTCCGGCGGCACCAGCCGCACCTCGACTCCGAACCCGTCCTTGAGCCGGCGCCTGAGCGGCTCGAACGCCAGCGCCGGCTCGCCGAGCGCGGCGGCGAGAGTCTCTGCCGCCTCCTCGAGATAGCCGAAATGGTTGCGCTGGACCTGGATATGGTCGCGCACCCAGTCCTCGGGGCGAAGCGCCGGCTTGTCCTCGTCCGGGCCCGGCGGGTTGCGCCGCGCCTCGACCAACGCCGCGTAGAGCCGCGCCACCGCGTCGGCCACCGCGGGCGCGCTGTCGGCGAGCTCGACCAGCTCGTAGCGCGGCACGGCGAGGTCGCCGAACATCGGGTCGGCGAAGATCTCAGCCAGGGCGTCGACGCCCGTGCCCTCGGCGCCCTCGGCGGTCAGCACCTTCAAATCGATGTCATAGACTTCGGCGAGCCGGATCAGGACCTGCGCGGTCACCGGCCGCTGGTTGCGCTCGAGCAGGTTCAGATAGCTGGGCGAGATTCCGATCTCGGCCGCCATCGCATTCTGGTTCAGCCCCAGCTCGCGGCGCAGACGGCGGACTCGCCCGCCGAGGAAGAGTTTGCGTTCGGCCATCTTGCTCTGTGAAGCTGTCATGATTTTACAATGTTGTCGAGTGTAGCCGTTACAGCTGCACTCTTTTAGATGCTGCCGTGACCGCAGGAGCGGTGTTCACTTGCACAGAGACTTCAACCTCCTGGGGCCTGTGACATGACCGACTTCACCTCTCTCGTTCCCGCCCCCGCCGGCCGCTTCGAAGGCATCGCGCGCCCCTACACGCCGGCCGATGTCGAGCGGCTGCGCGGGTCGCTCCCCATCGAGCACAGCCTCGCCCGCCGCGGCGCCGATCGGCTGTGGGAGCTGCTGCGGAGCGAAGATCATGTCCATGCGCTGGGCGCTCTCACCGGCAACCAGGCGATGCAGATGGTCCGCGCCGGATTGAAGGCGATCTACCTGTCGGGCTGGCAGGTCGCCGCCGACGCCAACACCGCCGGCGCCATGTATCCCGACCAGTCGCTTTATCCCGCCAACGCCGGTCCGGAGCTGTGCCGGCGGATCAACCGCACCCTGCAGCGCGCCGACCAGATCGAGCATAGCGAGGGCGGCGCGACCCGCGACTGGTTCGCGCCGATCGTCGCCGACGCCGAGGCGGGCTTCGGCGGGCCGCTCAACTGCTTCGAGATCATGAAGGCCTATATCGAGGCGGGCGCCGCCGCCGTTCACTTCGAGGACCAGCTCGCCTCGGAGAAGAAGTGCGGCCACCTCGGCGGCAAGGTCCTGATCCCGACCCAGGCGCATATCCGCAATTTGGACTCCGCGCGCCTCGCCGCCGACGTGTGCGGGGTCCCCACCCTGCTCGTCGCCCGCACCGACGCCGAGAGCGCGAAGCTGATCACCTCCGACGTCGACGCCCGCGACCACGAGTTTTTGACGCGCGAGCGCACGCCGGAAGGCTTCTTCCGCCTCAGGGAAGGCACCGGCCTCCAGCACTGCATCAAGCGCGGCCTCGCCTTCGCGCCGCACGCCGATCTTCTGTGGTGGGAAACCTCCAAGCCGAACCTCGAGGAGGCCCGCGTCTTCGCCGAGGCGATCCAGCGCGAATATCCGGGCAAGATGATGGCCTATAATTGCTCGCCCTCGTTCAACTGGGAGGCCAAGCTCGACCGCGACACCATCGCGCGCTTCCAGCGCGAATTGGGCGCGATGGGCTACAAGTTCCAGTTCGTCACCCTGGCCGGCTTCCACAGCCTCAACCTCGGCATGTTCGAACTGGCATCGGGCTACCGCGAGCGCGGCATGGCCGCCTATTGCGAGCTCCAGCAGCGCGAGTTCGCCCGCGAGGCCGACGGCTACACCGCCACCCGCCACCAGCGCGAAGTCGGCACCGGCTATTTCGACCTCGTCGCCCAGACCGTCTCGGGGGGCAGCGCCTCCACCACCGCGCTCGCGGAAAGCACCGAGGCCGAGCAGTTCGTCACCGCCATCGCGGCCGAATAAGGAGACCAATCATGACGAAGCGTTACTGGGTGGTCGGGGGCGAATATCAGGACCCCGATTTCCGCGCCCTCATCCCGGGCAGCGAAACCATGGCCGGTCCGTTCGAGGACGAGGCCCGCGCCAGGACCGAATGGCAGCGCCTCACCTGCTGCCCCGACCGAAGCCCCTGCGCCAGCGTCCGCTACGCGATCGCGGCGGAGACCCTCCACTGATCGCTCTTCCCTTCTCCGGGAGGGGGGACGGGGTGAGGGCCGGCATCGAGTCTCTCTAAGCCCTCGAGGCTCCGCCGCCTTCACCCCGATTCCGCATGATCGTCACGCAAAAGAGAAGGCGCGGAGAGCGTGAGCCCTCCGCGCCTCGTTCTGTTCAGCGATGCGCTGGCTTACGCCTGGGCCTGCTGCGGCAGAGCGGCCTTGGCCTGGGCGATGATGACGCCGAACGCCTCGCCCTCGTGCATCGCGATGTCGGCGAGGACCTTGCGGTCCAGCTCGACGCCGGCCAGCTTGAGGCCGTTCATGAACTGGCTGTAGGTCAGGCCCTCGGCGCGAACCGCGGCGTTGATGCGCTGGATCCACAGAGCACGGAAGCTCCGCTTCTTCACCTTGCGGTCGCGGTAGGCGTACTGCCCGGCCTTCTCGACCGCCTGCTTGGCGATGCGGATCGTGTTCTTGCGGCGGCCGTAATAGCCCTTCGCCTGCTCGAGCGTGCGCTTATGCTTGGCGCGGGTGGTTACACCCCTTTTGACGCGTGCCATGGTCTATATCCTCCTTATCTCAGCCCGTAGGGCGCCCACAGCTTCACCGTCTTGGTGTCCGCATCGGACAGGACGGAGGTGCCGCGGTTCTGGCGGATATATTTGGCGTTGTGGCTGATCAGGCGGTGGCGCTTGCCGGCGACACCGTGCTTGATCTTGCCGGTGGCGGTGAGCTTGAAGCGCTTCTTGACGCCGCTCTTCGTCTTGAGCTTGGGCATTTTCGTCTCCTTTGACGTCAGTGAACAGCCACGGCAGCCCTTACCGGCCGGGCCGTTCGTCAAACAATTCCAGAGAGCTGGAAGCGGGCGCCTATAGAGAGGAAGCTCCGGAGAGGCAAGCCTTACCAGGGGATCTCATTGCCCTGATAATCGAGGAAGCTGCCCGATTGCTCGCGGGTCAGGCCGGCGATCACGCGGCGAAGGCCGGCGATGCTTTCCTCCGACGGGGTCGGGGCCTGGGCGCCGCCCATGTCGGTCTGCACCCAACCCGGGTGGAGCATGGCGACGGCGAGGTCGCGGCCGCGCCAGTCGATGGCGAGGCTTCGCCATGCGGCGTTGAGCGCCGCCTTGGACGAGCGGTAGATGATCCCGCCGCCGCTCTCATTGTCGGCGATGCTGCCCATCTTGCTGGTGATCGCCACCACCTTGCCGCCCGGCGCGATCCGGTCGACCAGCGCCAGGGCGAGCACAGTCGGCGCGATCACGTTGACCCGCAGCGTATAAACCCAGCTGTCCGGGTCGACCTCGCTATATTTCCCCATCACGCCGGCGTTGCAGATGAGGTGGTCGACCGGCTCGCCCACCGTCGCCGCGAAGGCGCGGATCGCGTCGACATCGGCGACGTCGAGCTGCTCGACGCGGATCTCGCCCGGAACCCTGCGCAAGTCGTCGGCGCGATCCGGGTTGCGCACCGTCGCGATGACCGTCCAGCCGTCGGCGGCATATTGGCGCGCGAACTCGAGCCCGAGCCCGCGATTGGCGCCGGTGATCAGCAAGGTGGGCAACGGGCGTCTCCTCTAACTCCCCCACCCGGCTCCCTCCTATCCGCTCGTCCCGAGCGAAGTCGAGGGGCGTCGGCACGGACTCTGGAGCGGACGCCCTTCGACTTCGCTCAGGGCGAGCGGAAAGTTGAGGGACTGCCTACCGATCAGTCGAACAGGCTGGAGACCGAGGTCTCGTCGGCGATTCGGCGGATCGCCTCGGCGAGCAGCGGCGCGACGGTGAGGATTCTAAGCTTCTCGCTCGCCGCGGCGGCGTCGTAGGCGGCGATCGAATCGGTGATGACCAGCTCGAGCAGCTCGGACTTCTCGACTCGCTGCACGGCGGCGCCCGAGAGCACGCCGTGGGTGCAGTAAGCGATGACGTCCTCGGCGCCGGCCTCCTTGAGCGCCGCGGCGGCGTTGCACAGAGTCCCGGCCGAATCGACGATGTCGTCGACGAGGATGCAGAAGCGCCCGGACACGTCGCCGATCACGTTCATCACTTCCGATTCGCCCGGCTTCTCGCGGCGCTTGTCGACGATCGCGAGCGGGGCGTTGCCGATTCGCTTGGCGAGCGCTCGGGCGCGGACCACGCCGCCGACATCGGGCGACACCACCGCGATGTTGCGGTCGGCATAGCGCGCCTGGACGTCCGCCGACATCACCGGAGCGGCGTAGAGATTGTCGGTCGGGATGTCGAAGAAGCCCTGGATCTGCCCGGCATGGAGGTCGACCGACAGGACCCGGTTGGCGCCGGCGGTGGTCAGCAGATTGGCGACCAGCTTGGCCGAGATCGGCGTTCGCGGGCCGGGCTTCCGGTCTTGGCGGGCATAGCCGAAATAGGGGAGAACGGCGGTGATCCGCTTGGCCGACGCGCGCTTGAGCGCGTCGATCATGATGAGGAGCTCCATGAGATTGTCGTTGGCCGGGTAGGAGGTCGACTGGACCACGAACACGTCCTCGCCGCGGACATTCTCCAAAATCTCGACGAAGATCTCCTCGTCGGCGAATCGCCGAACGCTCGCCTCGGTGACTGGGATCTCGAGATAGCGCGCAATCGCCTGGACCAGCGGCAGGTTGGAGTTGCCGGACATCAGCTTCATGGCGCGCGCATTCCTCTGGAGGTGATGCGCGCCCTTTAGCCGATGAGGGCGCAGGGGCAAGACCGCGTCATTGCTGGCTGGCGCGGCGCGGCCTAGAGGGCGGCGGATATGTCCGTCGTCACCCGCTTCGCTCCGTCGCCCACCGGCCGCCTCCATGTCGGCAACCTGCGCACCGCGATCCACAACTGGTTGTTCGCCAGGCGGCACGGCGGCCGCTTCCTGCTGCGCATCGACGACACCGACCAGGCGCGCTCGAGCGAGGATTGCGTTCACGCGATCCGCGCCGACCTCGCCTGGCTCGGCATCGTCGCGGACGGCGAGGAGCGGCAATCGGCACGGTTCGGCCGCTACGAGGCGGCGCTGGCGCGGCTCCATGCCGAGGGCCGGGTCTATCCGGCCTATGAGACGGCGCAGGAGCTCGACCTCAAGCGCAAGGTCCAGCTCGGCCGCGGCCTGCCGCCGGTCTATGACCGCGCCGCGCTGGCGCTGAGCGACGACGATCGCGCGCGGCTGGAAGGCGAGGGCCGCCGGCCCCACTGGCGCTTCAGGCTCGATCACGGTCGCCCGATCGAATGGACCGACCTGGTCCGCGGGCCGCAGCATTTCGACCCCGCCTTGCTCAGCGATCCCGTCATCCGTCGCGAGGACGGCAGCTGGCTCTACATGCTTCCGAGCGTCGTCGACGATATCGACATGGCCGTCACCCACGTCGTTCGCGGCGAGGACCATGTCGCCAACACCGCGGTCCAGGTGCAGATGTTCGAGGCGCTCGGCGCGGCGGCGCCGCATTTCGCGCACGAGGCTCTCCTGGTCGGCGCCGAGGGCAAATTGTCCAAGCGGCTGGGCTCGCTCGGAGTCGACGAGATCAGGGAGCAGGGCATCGAGCCGGCCGCGCTGATGGCCAAGCTGGCGCGGATCGGCACCAGCCTGCCGGTGGAGCCGGTCGCATCGCCGGAGCCGCTGATCGAGGGCTTCGACTTCGCCACCTTCGGCCGCGCGCCGGCGCGCTTCGACCTCGAGGAGCTCGCCCAACTCAATGCGCGTGTGGTTCACCTCCTGCCTTTCGCGGCGGTCGCCGAGCGGCTGCCGGGCGGGATGAGCGAGGCCGACTGGGAGGCTATCCGGCCCAACCTCAAGAGCGTCGCCGAGGCCGCCGACTGGTGGGCGATCCTCCACGGCCATGTCGAGAACGCCGCCGAAGCAAACGACCGCGCGCTGCTGGAAGCCGCGGCCGAGGAGGCGGCGGCGATCGACTGGAGCGAGTCGCCCTGGCCCGCCCTTGTCGCGCGGCTCAAGGCGCGCACCGGCCGCGCCGGCAAGGCACTGTTCCTGCCGCTTCGCCGCGCCCTCACCGGCCGCGACAGCGGTCCGGAGATGGCCGCGCTCCTCCCGCTGATCGGCCCGGACGAGACCGTCGCCCGACTGCGCAGCGCCGCAGCCCAGGCCTGATCCCTCCCGAACGGCAACTCGCCACCCCGCCAATTCGGCCCGGAACAAATGTTATAGCATTACATTGTGTGATGTTGTAACATGCGGATGTCCGCGGGTCAGGAGAAGAGCCTGCGCAGAGGCGTGAAAGGAGAGGAGAATGACCGCTACCGGCTTCCTCGAACAGAAACCGCGCAGCCCGACCGGCTTCGGCCTGGTGCTGCTGCTCCACGGCGCAGCGATCGCCGGCGTCGTGATGATCAAGGGCCCCGAGTTCATCGGACCTCGAGGCGCCATCGACATCATCGATATCCGCGCGCCCGAGCCGCCCCCGCCCGTCGACCCACCCCCGCGGGTGGAGCGCGAGGACATTCCACTGCCCGCGCCGCCGGCGCCCCATGTCCCCGATCGGATCGTCGACACACCACCGACGCCTGGCCCCACCTTTGCCGAGGCGCCGCCGACCGAACGCTTCGATTCGAGGCCTGCCACCAGCGATCTCGGCACCGGCGGCACCGGCGGCACCGGCGGCACCCCGCCGATCGAGCGGCCCCGCCCGGATCCGGTGCGCACCGAGGCACTATTCTCGCGCGGAGTCGAGCAGCAGCCGCCTTATCCGGTCAGCGAGATCCGCGGCGGCCGCGAAGGCAACGTGCGCGTCCAGGTCCGCATCGGCACCGACGGCCGCGTCAAGGCGGTCACCCGCCTCGGCGCGACCAGCGACGCTTTCTGGCGCGCGACCCAGCGCCACGCCCTGTCCAGTTGGCGCTTCCGTCCGGCGACCGAGGACGGACGACCGGTCGAGAGCAACAAGACACTCACCGTGCACTTCCGATTGGACGGCTCGTGAGGGGTGCATGGTGAGGGGGCTGGCGGGAGGGGAGTCACCGCATTATCTCTCACATCAAGATGATGCGCCTCCCTCGCCCCGCCAGCCCCAAGGCGCTTTGGAACGACCTGCGTGAGTTCCTGGGCCAGCGCCGGCCCCACCAATGGGTGGCCGCCGCGCTGGCCCTTGCCATTCCGACGGTAATCGGGGTCACTTTCTTCTATGACACGATCGACGCGCATCGCGTCGGCCCGACCGTGATGTATCTCGAAAGCTGGCCGGCCGACCGCACGACCGAGCAGATCGTCGCCAAGCAGAAGGCCGACGAGCAGCGCCGCCAGGAGCTTGAGGCCGAGCGCCGGCGCCAGTTCCAGCGGCTGGAAGACGGCCTCACCAACATGGGCCTTTGACCGACGACGCGCGCTGGATGGCCGACGCGGTCGCGCTCGGCGAGGAGGCGCGGGGCACGACGGCGCCCGGCGCCAACGTCGGCTGCGTCATCGTCAGGGAAGGCGCGCTCGCCGGCTCCGGGATGACCCAGCCAGGCGGCCGCCCCCATGCCGAGGCGGTTGCACTTGAGGCGGCCGGCGACCGCGCCGCCGGCGCCACCATCTACACCACGCTTGAGCCCTGCGCGCACGAGAGCCAGCGCGGCCCCGCCTGCGCGGACCTTCTCGTTGCCGCCAGGCCCGCACGGGTCGTCTCGGCGCTGCGCGATCCCGATCCCCGCACCGACGGCTCGGGCTTCGACAGGCTGAAGGCGGCCGGAATCGCGGTGGACGTCGGCGTCGGCGCCGAAGCGGCGGAGCGCTCGCTCGCCGGCTTCCTCACCCGGACCCGGCTCGGTCGCCCCTATGTGACCCTCAAGCTCGCGCTGTCGATCGACGGCAAGATCGCGCTGCCGTCCGGCGAGAGCAAATGGATCACCGGCGTCGAGGCGCGCCATCACGTCCACCTCGAGCGCGCCCGCGCCGACATGATCCTGGTCGGCCGCGGCACCTACAATGCCGACGCGCCGGCGCTCGACGTGCGCCTCCCGGGCCTCGAGCATCGCAGCCCGCGCCGCGCCCTCCTCACCCGCGGCACGCCCGTTGAAGGTTGGACCATTTTGTCGTCGCCCGAGGGCATTTACGACCTCCATGACGTCAACGACTTGCTGGTCGAAGGCGGATCGGGCGCCGCCTCCGCCTTTTTGACGGCCGACCTGGTCGACCGGCTGCTCATCTATCGCGCGCCGTTGCTGATCGGCGAGGGCAAGTCGTCGGTCGGCTATATCGGCCTTACCGCCCTCGCCGACGCCCACCAGCGCTGGACCTTCGCCGAAAGCCGCGGCCTTGGCATGGACCGCCTCGAAGTCTACGAGCGCACCCGCTGATGTTTACAGGAATCGTCACCGACGTCGGGCAGGTGCTCGCCCATGAGGAGCGCGGCGACCTGCGCCTGCGCATCGGCTGCGGCTACGACATGGAAACGGTCGCGCTCGGCGCGTCGATCGCCTGCTCGGGCGTGTGCCTCACCGTCGTCGACAAAGGCCCGGACTGGTTCGCAGTCGACGTCTCGGCCGAGACCCGCGCCCGCACCGCCCCCGGCCTGTGGGAGGAAGGCGCCCGCCTCAACCTCGAGCGCGCGCTTCGGATCGGCGACGAGCTCGGCGGCCATATCGTCACCGGCCATGTCGACGGCATCGGCGCGGTCGTCGCGGCCGACCAGGTCGGCGATTCCCTCGCCGTCACCATCGCCGCCGGCCCGGCAGTCGCGCCCTATATCGCCACCAAGGGCTCGGTGTGCATCGACGGCGTCTCGCTCACCGTGAATTCGGTTGAGCCGCTCGCCGACGGCGTCCGCTTCGGCCTCAACATCATTCCCCACACCGCGCAGCACAGCACGCTCGGCGCCCTGCGCGCCGGCCGCGAGGTCAATATCGAGATCGATCTCATCGCCCGCTATCTCGAGCGGATGCTGGCGAGCCGTACGGCCTGAGCAACGCTCCGTTGCACCTTCTGATGTGATTCTGCTCTAGTGAATCACATTACGATGTGATACCAGCCGCCCATGAGCACCATCCTTATCGACCGCCTCAACGATCTCGTCGCCGCCGGGGAGATGAGCCGGTCCGGCCTCGCCCGCGCCGCCGGGCTCCACCCCAATTCGCTTCGCCGCCTCGGCGAGGCCGACTGGAACCCGACCGCCGAGACCCTGATGAAGCTCGAGCGCTTCCTCGCCAGCGGGCCGGGTGACGTCATGGCGTCGCCCGAGCAGATCATCGACGAGGCGCGCAACGGCCGCATGTTCATCCTCGTCGACGACGAGGACCGCGAGAATGAGGGCGACCTCGTCATCCCCGCCCAGATGGCGACTCCCGAGGCGATCAACTTCATGGCCCGCCACGGCCGCGGCCTGATCTGCCTGACCCTGACCAGGGATCGCGTCGAGCAGCTCGGGCTCGAGCCGATGAGCCGCAACAACGGCACCCGCCACGAGACCGCCTTCACTACCTCGATCGAGGCGCGCGAGGGCGTCACCACTGGCATCTCGGCCGGCGACCGCGCCCGCACCATCTCGGTCGCGATCGACTCCGGCAAGGGCCGCGACGACATCGTCACCCCGGGCCATGTCTTCCCGCTGATGGCGCGCGACGGCGGTGTCCTCGTCCGCGCCGGCCACACCGAGGCGGCGGTCGATGTGTCGCGCCTCGCCGGGCTCAACCCCTCGGGCGTGATCTGCGAGATTCTGCGCGAGGACGGGACCATGGCCCGCCTCGACGACCTCATCCCCTTCGCCAAGCTTCACGGGATGAAGATCGGCACGATCCGCGACCTCATCGCCTACCGGCTGCGCAAGGACCGCCTGCTCGAGGAGACCGCCTCCGCCAAATTCGACAGCCGCTGGGGCGGCACCTGGACCGCGCGCACCTTCGTCAACAAGGCCGGCGGCCAAGAGCATGTCGCGCTCGTCAAGGGCGCGATCGACCCGAGCCAGCCGGTGCTGGTCCGAATGCATGCCCTCGACCTCCTCTCCGACGGCTTCGGCGAGGCGTCGGACCGCGGCCGACTGCTCGAAGGCGCGATGCAGCAGATCGGCGACGCCGGCTCGGGCGTCATCGTGGTCATCAACCGCAACATGCCAGGCGCGCTGTCGCGGGCGCTCAAGGTCCGCTCGGGCCAGCCGGCGCAACCCGACAATGAGGCGCTGCGCGATTATGGCGTCGGCGCGCAGATCCTCGCAGCGCTCGGAGTCCACGACATGATCCTGCTCACCAACACCCATCACGCGCCCGTCGCGCTCGCCGGCTACGGTCTATCGATCGTCGAGGAGCGGCCGATTCCGCTGGCGGCCCGCTGACCATGGCGAAATTCCTGATCGTCGAGGCGCGCTTCTACGCGCACCTGAATGACATGCTCGTCGCCGGCGCCACCGCCGCGCTTCAAGCAGCCGGCCACCAGGTCGAGGTCGTGACCGTGCCCGGCGCGCTCGAAATCCCCGCCGCAATCTCCCTCGCCGCCGAGAGCGGCCGTTATGACGGCTTCGTCGCCATCGGCGTGGTGATCCGCGGCGAGACCTATCATTTCGAGATCGTCGCGGGCGAGAGCGCGCGCGGCATCATGGCCCTCACCCTCGACGGCCTCGCCATCGGCAACGGCATCCTCACGGTCGAGGACGAGGCCCAGGCCCTGGTCCGCGCCGATCCCGCGCAGAAGGACAAGGGCGGCGAGGCGGCCAAGGCCGCGCTCGCCCTGCTCGACCTTCGCGAGAAGTTCGGGCGCTAGCGCCTATTCGACCGGAATCAGCACCTCGGCGCGGCGCAGCGGGCCGGGGATCCGCTCCGAATTGTAGAAGGCGCGTTCGGCGGGGCCGGTCGGCTTGAGCTTCTTGGCGCCGACCCAGCTTTCGAGCTGGGCCTCGCGCGCGCCCAGCGCCGCGCTGACCGGGCCGCCGTGGAAGCGCAGCGCCGCCACCCGCCGCGGCGGGATCGTCGCGATCCTGATGTCCGTGCCGGGCTCGGGCACGGAATCGGCCGTATAGTAAGCGGGCATCACGAAGCGGGTGAGCCAGCCGCCGCCGGGCGCGGGAGACGACAGGACCGGCGCCGTCATCGCCACCTTCTCGCCTTCGCGGTGGCGGGCGAAGATATAGTCGGCGAGCCGTGCGAAGCCCTGGTCGAGGCCATGCTCGCGGTCGCCCTGCACCACCGTCTCGGCGACCAGCAACGCGGGATAGTCGCGCAGCTCGAAGTCGCCATCCTCCTCGATTATCCGGTAATTGGGCTTCTCGACCGAGCGCTCGCGGTAGAGGAACCAGCCCGCGCCGAGCAAGGCGACCGCGCCCGCCGCGCCGTAAGCGAGCCTTCGCCGCCCGCTGCCTCGCTTGCCCGCTTCCGTCATGCCTCGTCTCTCCCTTGCCAGCCCGGCGATTAAGACCGGGTCGCCGATGAGTCGATATGGCCTTTCACCCCCCGGCTGTGCCAAGGCCCGCGCACCGATGCAGCCGCTCGCGCCCCGCCTGGCATTTCCCGCCCTGATCGTCGCCAACCTGTTCCTGGCGGCCGGCCCATGGATGGTGCGCCTCACCGATGTCGGCCCGGTCGCCGCCGGCTTCTGGCGTCTCGCCCTCGCGCTGCCGCTGCTCGCTGCGCTCGCCGTCTGGCAGCAGAAGGGCAAGCCGCTTCCCGCCTGGAGCCTGGTCGGAGCCGTCGTCATCGGCGGCCTGTTCTTCGCAGCCGACCTCGCCGCCTGGCATGTCGGAATCCTCCAGACCAAGCTCGCCAACGCCACCCTGTTCGGCAATTTCGCGAGCTTCCTGTTCGCGATCTACGGCTTCATCCTGCTCCGCCGGCTTCCCGACCGGGTTCAGGGCGGTGCTGTGCTGCTCGCCGTCCTCGGCACCTTCCTGCTGCTCGGCAGCAGCTACGAGCTGTCGCCCGACAACCTCGTCGGCGACCTGTTCTGCCTGCTCGCCGGCCTGTTCTACACCTTCTACCTGGTCGCGGTGGACCGGGCGCGGCGCAGCCTCGCGCCTTTCCCGACGCTCGCCATCGCCACCGCCGCCGGCACCCTGCCGATCCTGCTCTTCGCCATCCTGCTCGGCGAACAGGTCATGCCCGGCGACTGGGGCCCGGTCATCCTGCTGTCGATCGGCAGCCAGCTGATCGGCCAGTCGCTGCTCGTCTTCGCGATGGGCCATCTGAGCCCAGTGGTCACCGGCCTCGGACTGCTCACCCAGCCCATCGCCGCTGCGGCGATCGGCTGGGGCGTCTATGGCGAGCGGCTGGGGGCGGTCGACCTGGCGGGCGCGTTGCTGATCTGCGTCGGCCTCGTCCTCATCCGTCTGCCGCAGCGCGGCCTTGCCACCAATCCGTCCGAGGATCATTGAAGCGCCATGGACCAGGCCGCCGCCATCCCGCCCGCCGACATGACCCTCGATGAGCTGAAGGAGGCGCTCGCGCCCTTGCTCGCCGGCCACACCGCCTTCGACGGCTGGACGGAGCGGGCGCTCGCCATGGCCGCGTCCGAGCTCGGAGTTCCGGCCGAACGGGCGCGGATCGCCTTCCCCGGCGGCGCGGTCGAGATGATCGACGCCTGGTTCGACTGGGTCGACCGCTCGATGCTGCTCGCTTTCCCGCCCGAGCGGATCGCGGCGATGAAGATCCGCGAGCGCATCGGCGAGCTGATCCTGTTCCGATTCCAGCTCCTGCGTCCCCATCGCGAGGCGCTTCGGCGCGCGCTCGCCACGCTTGCCATGCCGCAGAATGCGGTCGCCGCCGGCCGCCTCGCCTGGCGCAGCGCCGACCGCATCTGGCGCACCGCCGGCGACACCGCGACCGATTACAATCACTACACAAAGCGTGCGATCCTGATCGGCGTCTACGCCTCGACCACCTTCGTCTTCCTCGACGACGAAAGCGACGACCTGGCCGCGACCCGCGCCTTCCTCGCCCGCCGCATCGACGACGTGATGAAGTTCGAGAAGGTGAAAGCACAGTTCACCGCTCGCGCTGCCCGCCGCCCCTCGCTGAGCCGTTTCCTCGGGCGCCTGCGCTACCCGAACTGAGGCGGACGCGTCTTGGTTGAGACCGCCTTAACCGTGGCTTCTCGCGGTCCATTAATTAGCTTTCGTTAGGCCTTTCTCATCGCGGGAGGGGGCGTCCGCGTCGCAGAAGGAACGTCGGCGAAGTGGACGGAGTGGGTTATGGCGGTTCGGCGCGCTTGCGCGCCACCCGCTGGCTTCTCGATATCGGCAGGGACATTCCGGCGCCCGTGCGCGCCCGTCTGCTCGCCAACGTCTACGGCTCGCTGACCATCTATGTCGGGGCCGTCTTCAACACGATCCTCATCGCCGCCATCCTCGCCGCGCGCATCGATACGCCCCTGCTCTACATCTGGGCAGGCTTCGAGATCCTGCTCGCCGCGGTGAGGCTCCAGGTGCTGCTCGTCTGCCGCCGCGCCAGCGAGAAGGGCGCGCCGGCGCCCGTCGACCTCTACGTCATTCTGTCGCTTCTGTGGGGCGCCGGCATAGGCCTGGGCACATTCGCGGTGGTGATGAGCGGCGATTGGGTCGCGGCGACGATCGCCGGCATGTCGATGGCGGCCATGCTCGGCGGACTGTCCTTCCGCTATTTCGGCGCGCCGCGGCTCGCCTGCGCGATGCTGATCGTCTCGACCTTGCCGGGAGCGATCGCCTGCGGCCTCTCGGGCGAGCCGATCCTGCTCGTCGCCGCCCTCCAGATGCCGCTCTATGTGGTGATCATGACCCGCGCCGCCTGGTGGATGAACGGCACCATGGTCGCAGCCTTGTGCGCCGAGCACGAGAACGGGCATCGCGCCCGCCACGACGCTCTGACCGGCCTCCTCAACCGCACCGGTCTCGCCGATGCGATCGCGGCGGCGCCTGCCGGCCTGCGCCTCGGCTGCCTGTTCCTCGATCTCGACGGGTTCAAGCGGGTCAACGACACGATGGGCCACGCGGCTGGCGACGACCTGCTGGCGATGGTCGCCGCCCGCCTGCGCGACACGATGAAAACGGGCGACATCTTCGCCCGGATCGGCGGCGACGAATTCCTGCTTGTCGCGCCGATGGCGAGCGCGGCCCATGCCCGCGACCGCGGCGAGGCGATGATCGCCGCCGTCGCCGGCCTCCCCTATGTCATCGGCTCGCAGGGCGTGCTGATCGGCGCCAGCGTCGGCGCCGCGCTTCAGGGCGACAAGGCGCGCAGTCTCGAGGCGATGATCGCCGCGGCCGACGAGGCCCTGTACCGCGCCAAGTCGGGCGAGCGCTGCTGCTGCGTGGTCGCCGACGAAGCCGACGACGAGGAGGCCGGAAGACCCCTCCCGCCGCAGCTAAGCGATCTGCGAACGGCCGCCCACGCGGCGCATCGCTGAGGCGACATAGGACTCGCTTTCGCCTACTTCTATTGATAATCACTCGCAGCAATGACTCTGCGCCTCGATCAATTGCCGTTTCGCCAAGCCGCGACCGTCATCTCCGTCGACTGGTCCCAGCTCACCGATGCCGATGCCCTGCGCCTGCGCAATCTCGGCCTCGACGAAGGCGTTCAGGTCGAGGCGCTGCACGGCGCGCCGTTCGGCCGCGATCCGCTCGCCATCCGCATCGGCCGAATGACTCTGGCGATGCGCCGCGCCCATGCGCGGGTGATCGGAGTCGCGCCGCTCGCCGCCGCCGAGCCGGCCGCTTCCATTCCTGACGGCGTTGCGGCGGGCCTGGCAGCAGAATGACCTCAATTCCGCTCGTCGCGGTCGTCGGCAACCCCAATGCCGGCAAGAGCGCCCTGTTCAACATGCTGACCGGCGCTCGCCAGAAGGTCGGCAATTATCCCGGAGTCACCGTCGAGCGTAAGTCGGGGCGGCTCAGCCTGGCCGACGGCCGCCCGGCCGAGCTGGTCGACCTTCCCGGCGCCTACAGCCTTGAGCCTTCGAGCCCCGACGAGGCGGTGACCCGCGACGTCGTGCTCGGCCGCCAGGAAGGCGAGCGCCTGCCCGACGCCTTGCTGCTCGTCCTCGACGCGACCAATCTCGACAATCATCTGCGCTTCGCGCTGCAGGTGATCGGCCTCGGCATCCCCACCGTCGTCGCGCTCAACATGGTCGACCTCGCCCGCCGCGACGGCCTCAAGATCGACCCGACCGTTCTTGCCGCCGAGCTCGGCGCACCGGTGATCGAGACCGTGGCGGTGCGCCGCCGCGGCGCCGACTCGCTGCGCGAGGCGCTGTCCGAGGCGGTCGCGGCGCCGCGCGGCGCGGGGTCGGCGCCGGAGGTCGGAAGAGCACACGCCTG
>NZ_JAANPA010000039.1 GCF_011320075.1 Sphingosinicella sp. YJ22
CGCCTGCGCGCCCCATCGGCGCGGCGCCGCGCGTGCCCGCCGGCCCGCGCCCCGACCCGGTGCCGCGTCCGTGGCTGGACATCGCGCTGGTCCCGGAAAAGGCGCGAGTCGACCTCGACCAGTCGGTGATCGAGTTCGAGCTCACCGTCCGCAACACCGGCGGCAGCGTCGCCCGCGACGTCAAGCTTCAGGCCCGCTTCTTCTGCAGCACCGACCAGCAGGACCAGGAGCTGGCCGCTTATTTCAAGGCCAAGCCGGGCGACTATAAGACGCTGACGATGCCCGATATCCCCGCCGGCGGCGAGATCGTCATGAAGGGCACCGTCGACATCACGCGGGACCGCATCAGCGCGCTGAAGGTCGCGGACAAGCTGCTGTTCGTGCCTCTGATCGGCGTCAACGCCTTCTACGCGTGGAGCACCAGCCGCTCCGGACAGACGTCGAAGAGCTTCGTCATCGGCCGCCAGCCGGACAACGACAACGAGAAGATGGGGCCGTTCCGGCTGGATCTCGGCTCACGCGTGTACCGGACGATCGGGCAGCGGCCTCACAAGATCAGCAAAAGGGTTTGAAGGGGGCCCGCCTGTTCCGCTCCGGTTCAGCGGCGTATCGGAAAAGACACAATCGGCAATTCGCGCGTCCAAAAGGGCGTCGCGACGAAGCGCCGGAACTGGCTTGAAGCGAGAAGGTGAATTAGGATGAAGGCCATGAAGATGCTGGTCCGCCCCACTTTGTTGGCGTTCGCGCTAACCTCGCCCACCCTTCCCGCCGCCGTTCATGCCCAGAGCAATCAGCCGGCCCCGCAGCAGGCGACCCCGCCGGCACCCGCGGCGACCATGCACTGGGCCCGTCCCGCTGCGACCGAGCTGGTCGCCTATGTCGAGCGGCTTGACGCCGAGGGGCTGAGCCCGGCCAATTACGCCCCCGACCGGCTCCGCGCCGCCCTGACGGCCGGCGACCAGGCCGCGTTCACGCGAGTCGCCGACGACATCTTCATGCGCCTCGCCCGCGACCTCAGCGGCGGATCGGTGCGCGGCGCCGACCGGGTGAGCTGGTACATGGCGCCGAGCGGCATCGACGAAGCCGAGCAGCGCAACCTGCTGGAACGGGCCAAGCGCGGCGGCGTCGCCGGAATCCTCGACGGCCTGCTGCCGACCCACCCGCAATATGTCGGCCTGCGCCGAGCGCTCGCCAATCCGGCCAATGCCGAGCGTCGGGACCTCATCCGCGCCAACATGGAGCGCTGGCGGTGGATGCCGCGCAACCTCGGCGAGCGTCACATCATCGTCAACGTGCCGGCGTTCACCGCTGCCTTCATCGAGAATGGCGAGGTGATCGCCCGCCACCGCACCGTCGTCGGAGCGACCAGCACGCCGACCCCGCAGCTGTCCGCGACGGCCGTGGCGGTGACTTTCAACCCGTGGTGGACGGTGCCGCAGAGCATCGTGCGCACGATGCGCGGTTTCGGCGGCTACCAGGTCCGCGAGGCCAACGGCTATCGCATCGTCCGCCAGCCGCCGGGCCCGCGCAACTCGCTCGGCCGGGTCAAGATCGAGATGCCGAACGAGCATGCGATCTACCTTCACGACACGCCGGCGCAGAATCTGTTCAGCCGATCGGTGCGCGCGTTCAGCCATGGCTGCATCCGCACCCAGGGAATCCGCGACTTCGCCGCCCGCCTGCTCGAATCGACCGGCGAGTGGGACCGCGGCCGGATCGACGAGGCGATCGCCGCCGGCCGCACCACGCAGGCCCGGCTCGCCGCGCCGATGCCGGTCTACATCTCCTACTTCACCGCGGCAGCGACCAACGACGGCAACATCGTCACCTATACCGACGTCTATGGCCGCGACACGCGGGTGCGCCAGGCGCTCAACCGAGCGCCGAGCGACCGCGCGATGGCGAGCGGAAGCTAGGGTCGAGCCCGGCCGTCAGGTCCGGGTCCCGAGATTTGGAGAGGTAGGCGGCTTACGCCCGGCTGGCGTAGAGGAAGCGGCCCGGACCGAGGCGGCCGAGCGTTTCCTGAAGGCTCGCATAGGACATCGCGAAGCAGCCCTCGCTGCGGCCGAGAAGGCCGCGGGTGGCGAGCATGCTCGGCTCGGCATACCAGGCCGAGTGGACGACGATCGCCCGCTGGTAGGCGTTGTTGTTGGTCCAATCGAGGCCCTGGACCCGCATCGAGCGGCCGTAGCGGCCGTTATAATATTCGTCGGTGAGATAGGCGCCGTCGGACGTCGCCTCGGAGCCGACTCGGTTGGAGAAGCGCTGCAGCAGACCGGTATGCTCGGGATCCGAGCCCCGGCCGTGCGCGACATGGTGCTGCGAGACACGGCCGCTGCCGGTATCGAGAAGGTAGAAGCGCGGCTGGCTCGACATCCGCCCGAAATCGACGATGCCGACCGTGTCGGTGTGGCGCAGGCGCGAGCGGTGGCGGTCGTAGGACGCGCGCGCCGCCGCGACGAGCAAGGGATTGACGCTCGGGTCGACCTGGACGCGCGGCTGCGCCGGGACCGTTGCCCGCGCAATAACGGGCGGCTGCGGGCGCGCCGGAAGCGGCTGGCCGGGATGCGGCTGGCGCATGGGCGTGGCGGTCGTGCCCACGCCGGCCATGCCGGGACGGCGGCGATCCTGGAGCAAGCTCGCGCCGGCCGGACTCGCAAGTCCCAGCAATCCGGTGGCCAGCCCAGTCTCGACAATCTGCCTACGCGTGAAACGCATCAACACCCTCCGCTCTAAGAGCGAAAGTAAGTCTCCTTGCGTTAGCGAATCAATTACGTCCGGGGGCGTGAGAGTGCGGTTCGTCCCGGCAGGCCTGCGACTTGCCGCATGGAGAGGAACTTGCGTGTCCGCGCGGTTAACTTCTTGCCCGATTCCGAGCCGAGCTACACCCGCTGCTCCGGCTCTCAGCCGTCGGAGATTTTGCCGCTTGCCCGGACCTCCGAGACGGCGCGCAGCAGGCGATGCGCCGTCTCCTCGGCGGCATCCGGCGACATCGTCACCGCCACACCGTCAGGGCCCTCAATGATGATGCTGCCCTCCTCGGCGATGACATCGCTCGCCTGGCAGTGCGCTGCGACTGGGTCCATTGGAACCCACCTCCTTCTACCCTATAGCGCGCCGGAGGCATGACTTCCGGCGGATTAACCTCCCGCACTGGGTCGGGCCTCGGATCCGTGGTAAAAACCGCAGGAAAGCGAGGCGTTCCAATCTTTCCCGCGTCCGAAACGAGTATCGAGACTTGCAGCAAAGCCCCCGCCGCCTAACCGTCTATGTCATCGACGATGACAGCAGCCTGCGCACGATGATCAGCAGGATGATCGCGGAATCGCCGGATCTGACGTCCCATCCCTTCGCGTCGGCCGGGGATTTCCTCGACGGGCTCGACGGATTGAAGCCAGGCTGCATCCTGCTCGACCTCAGGATGCCCGACATGGACGGCTTCACGCTGATGCAGACTCTGCGCGACCGGGGCATCGACTGGCCGGTGATCGTCATGACCGGCGCCGGCGACATCCCCGTCGCGGTGCAATCGATGAAGCTCGGTGCCGTCGAATTCCTCGAAAAGCCGATCCGCATCGATCCGCTGCTCGAGACGCTGAAGCGCGCCGCCGGCCTGCTCGATGAGCGGCTGCAGGCGGGGGAGCGTCACCGCCAGGCGAAGGCGCGGGTCGAGCAGCTCACCGCACGCGAGTTCGAGGTTCTGCAGGGCCTGCTCGCCGGACAGTCCAACAAGGAGCTCGCCCAGTCGCTCGGCATCAGCCTGCGCACGGTCGAGATGCACCGCGGCAACATGATGGACCGGCTCGAAGTCGCCAGCCTCGCCCAGGCGGTCGCGCTGGCGCTGGAGGCCGGAGTCCGCCCGGCGGCGCAGACGTCGGCCTAGCGCGGTTGGGCGGCGGGTCCTGGCTGCCGGCCTGCAACCGCGACAGAAAGAGCAGCTAGATCGAGAAGCTGGTGCCGCAGCCGCAGCCGGAAGCGGCCTGCGGGTTGCGCACCTGGAAGGCGGCGCCACCGAGACTTTCGACGAAATCGACGACGCTGCCGCGCACCAGATCCAGCGAGACGTCGTCGACGACGAGGCGCACGCCGTCGGTCTGCACCACAATATCGCCCTCCCCAGCCGCGTCGGCGAGGCCGAACTTGTACTGGAAGCCGGCACAGCCGCCGCCTTCGACCGACAGGCGCAGCATCGCCGGCTTGCCTTGCTTCCCGGCGATCAGCGCAACGCGCGCCGCCGCCGCGGGGCTCAGCGCGATGTCGGCGATGTCGGTGGTTTCACTCATAGGATGGAGATAGGCGGGCCCCCGCCGCACCACAAGCGGCTCACCCCTTGGCGCGGTAGCCGCAGATCATTCCGAACAGGAAGGCCATGAACAGCCCCAGCTGGACCTTGCCGGCGGGATCGGACCAGCCGAGGAACTGCTCGCCGAAGCCGAACAGAGCGATAAACATCGCCATCGCCAAACCGAGCATCCGAATTCCTTCCCGCGTGCCGCCGGACGCAATAGCCGCAACGCGGTAAAGCACGCGTAAATCCTTGCCGCGGTGAACCACAGAGGCCATATGCGCGGCACCTTCTTCGGGCGGCCCCGCCGTCTCATCCCCAGGAGCTGACGCGCATGAAATACCGGGTCCATGTGACGCTCAAGTCCGGCGTGCTCGACCCGCAGGGCAAGGCGATCCACCATGCATTGGAGGGCCTTGGCTTCGACGGCGTCCGCGACGTGCGCGCCGGAAAGCTGATCGAGCTCGAGCTGGAGGACGACTCCGCCGGCGAGGGCGACATCGACCAGATGTGCCGCAAGCTGCTCGCCAACACCGTGATCGAGAATTACCGGATCGAGAAGGTGGAGGCGGCGGGCCAGCGCTCATGAAGACCGCCGTCATCGTCTTCCCCGGCTCCAATTGCGACCGCGACGTCGCCGAAGCGCTTCGCCTCGCGACCGGCATGGCGCCGGCCATGGTATGGCACAAGGAGACCGAGCTGCCCGAGGGCACCGGCATCGTTGCCGTGCCCGGAGGCTTCTCCTACGGCGACTATCTGCGCTCCGGCGCAATCGCCGCGCGGTCGCCGGTGATGCAGGCGGTCAAGGCCGCCGCCGACCGGGGCGTGGCCGTGATCGGCATCTGCAACGGCTTCCAGATCCTCACCGAGACCGGGATGCTGCCCGGGGCGCTGATGCGCAACGCCGGCATCCGCTTCGTCGGCCGCGACGTCGGCCTCACCGTCGACAACAGCCAGTCGGCGTTCACCAGCCGCTACGATTCCGGCGAGAGCGTGGTCTTCCCGGTCGCGCATCACGACGGCAACTACACCGCGAACGAAGAGACGCTCGACCGGCTCGAGGGCGAAGGCCGCGTCGCCTTCCGCTATGCCGAGGAGGTCAATGGCTCGGCGCGGCGCATCGCCGGCATCGTCAACGAAGGCGGCAACGTGCTCGGCCTGATGCCCCACCCCGAGCGCGCGGTGGAGCCGGCGCATGGTCGAACCGACGGCAAGCGGCTGTTCGAGGGCCTGGTCGAGGCGCTCGCCTGAAGCCTGAAAAAGAGAAAGGCCGCCCCTTTCGGGACGGCCTTTCCATTGTCAGCCGAAGCGGCCTGAAGTCAGGCGCGGACCTCCGCGGAGGCTGCGCTCACCTGGCTCGCCGCGAACGGCATATGACAATGAGACATCAGACCACCTCCTTTCAGTTGTTGCGAACTGATCGGAATGTGGCGATCCTTGCCTCTATTTCAATGAGTTAGGCGGCCTTGGCGAGCGGCGCTTCGGCGCGCGCGATCCACTCCTCGACGATCGGCGCGATCTTCGTGCGCCACTTGCTGCCGTGGAAGATGCCGTAATGGCCGACGCCCTCGGCCATGTAATAGCGCTTGTCCGAGGCCGGCAGTCGAGTCGCGATGTCGAGCGCCGCCTTGGTCTGGCCGAGGCCGGAAATGTCGTCGCGCTCGCCTTCGATCGCGAGCAGCGGGATGTCGGTGATCGCGGCCGGATCGACCGCCACGCCGCGATGGGTCATCTCGCCCTTGGGCAGCAGGTGCCGCTGGAACACGACGTCGATGGTCTGGAGGTAGAATTCGGCGGTCATGTCGCAAACCGAGCGATATTCCTCATAAAAGGCCATCGTCGCGTCGGCGCTATCTCCGTCGCCCTCGACGAGATGCTTGAACATCCCCCAGTGGCTGACGAGGTGGTTGCCGAAATTCATCGCCATGAAGCCGGCGAGCTGGAGGAAGCCCGGATACACTTTCCGGCCGCTGCCCGGATACGTGTAGGGCACGGTCGCGATGACGTTGCTCTTGAACCAGGAGAAGGGCCGCTGGGTCGCGACCGTGTTGACCTCCGTGGGCGCCTCGCGGGTGTCGATCGGCCCGCCCATCAGGGTGAGCGTCGCCGGGCGATTGGGATGGCGGTTGGCGCTCATCAGCGCCGCCGCGGCATAAGCCGGCACCGACGGCTGGCACACCGCGAGCACATGCGGTCGGCCGCCGATATGCTCCATGAACTCCACGAGATAGTCGACATAATCGTCGAGATCGAAGCGGCCATCCGCGAGCGATACCAGCTTCGCGTCGCGCCAGTCGGTGATGTAGACGTCGTGGCCCGGCATCATCCGCTCGACCGTGCCACGCAGCAAGGTCGCATAGTGGCCGGACATCGGCGCGACGATGAGCAGCTTGGGGCCGCCCTCGACGCCCTCACGCCGGAATCGCTTCAGTTGGCCGAACGGCTTGCGGAGCACGATCTCCTCGTGGACCGCGACCTCGCGGCCGTCGACCATGGTGGTGGCAAATCCGAACTCCGGCTTGCCGCGCGGCGCCGAGGCGTGCGCGAACACCTGCAGCGCGGACGCCATGATCGGGCCCATGTGCGAATAGGCGAACGGATTGGCGGGATTGTTGAGGAGGCCAGCGCCGATATCGGCCATGGTGCTCGCCCCGGTCAGCAGCGAGCGCTGCACTTCATACGCGTCGTAAAGCATTCAAACTCCAGCCCCGCCCTGAATATGGGTATTGAATAGCAGGGGTTAAGGCTTGTTCCATCGCAAACATGAGATCGTCCCCAGGCTTGTGCGCGGCATTGAGCAGGCGGAACGCCGCTGCTAGGCCGGCGCCATGGCCGCGACACCCGTTACCGGCGACAGCAACGGCGCGGGCGAGAGCGCGCAGCCGGGCAAGTTCGCCAATCTCCTGATCATCTGGCGCTTCGTCGCCCGCTACCGCGGCCATGTCGCCGGGGCGATCCTCGCGCTCGTCGTCGCGGCGGCCGCCACGCTCGCGATCCCGAGCGCGTTCCGGCTGATCATCGACCGGGGTTTCGGCGGCGACGGCGCCGACATCGGCCGTTGGTTCCAATATCTGCTGCTGATCGTGGCGATCATGGCGGCCGCGACGGCGACGCGCTTCTATTTCGTGTCCTGGCTCGGCGAGCGCGTCGTCGCCGACCTGCGCATCGCCGTCGACCGCAACCTGCTGCGCCTCGAGCCCGCCTATTTCGAGGAGAACCGCCCGTCCGAGATCGCCTCGCGCCTGACTGCGGACACGACGATCATCGAGGGGGTGGTCGGATCGACCGTCTCGGTGGTGCTGCGCAACGTGCTGATGGCGTTCGGCGGGCTCGCTTACCTGTTCGCGCTGGCGCCGCGGCTCACCGCGATGCTGCTGATCGTCATCCCGGTGGTGGTGCTGCCGATCACCTTCTTCGGCCGCAAGGTGCGCACGGTGTCGCGCAAGAGCCAGGACCGGGTCGCCGAGGTGGGCGCGATGGTCGACGAGACGATGGGGGCGATGAAGATCGTCCAGGCGTTCGGCCAGGAGGAGCGCGAGGCGAGCCGCTTCCGCACCGCGGTCGACGCGGTGTTCGCGACGGCCAAGACCCGGATCCTGCTTCGGGCGGTGATGACCGCGGTGGTGATCGCGCTCGTGTTCGGATCGATCACGCTGGTGATGTGGCAGGGCGCGCTCGACGTCGCCGCCGGGCGGATAAGCGGCGGCACCATCGCCGCCTTCGTTCTGACCGGCGGCCTCGTCGCCGGCTCGTTCGGGGCGCTGACCGAAGTCTATGGCGAGCTTCTGCGCGGCGCCGGCGCCGCCGGCCGGTTGGCGGAACTGCTCTCGCAGGAGCCGGCGATCCGCGCCCCGACCAATCCCAAGCCGCTGCCCGAGCCCCCGCTCGGCACTCTTGCGTTCGATGACATCACCTTCCGCTATCCCACCCGGCCCGAGGTGAGCGCTCTCACCGGCTTCAACCTCGACGTGAAGCGCGGCGAGACGCTGGCGGTGGTCGGACCGTCCGGCGCCGGCAAGTCGACGCTGTTCCAGCTCGCCCAGCGCTTTTACGACCCCGAGACCGGAAGCGTCCGTATCGACGGGGTGGACGTGCGCGAGGCCGACCCGGCCGACATCCGTGCCCGTATCGCCGTGGTGCCCCAGGAGACGGTGATCTTCGCCGCGTCCGCGCGCGACAACCTGCGCTACGGCAAGTGGGACGCGAGCGACGAGGAGCTGTGGAGCGCGGCTGAGGCGGCCAATGCCGCGGACTTCCTGAGCGCCCTCCCCGAGGGGCTCGACACCTATCTCGGCGAAGGCGGAGCGCGCCTGTCCGGCGGCCAGCGCCAGCGCGTGGCGATCGCCCGGGCACTCCTGCGCGACGCGCCGCTACTGCTGCTCGATGAGGCGACTTCGGCGCTCGACGCGGAGTCGGAGCGCCTGGTCCAGCAGAGCCTCGAGCGGCTGTTCGAGAACCGCACCACCCTCGTCATCGCCCACCGCCTCGCCACCGTGCGCGCAGCCGACCGCATCGTCGTCATGGACAAGGGCGAGATCGTCGAGGAAGGCACTCACGACACGCTGAGCGCCCAGAACGGGCTCTACGCGCGGCTGGCACGGCTCCAGTTCGAAGGGCTGGCGGCCTGAGATTCCGGGCTCCGGCCTTCGCCGGGGCACAGGAACCCAAAAAAAGGCCCGGTGTTGCCACCGGGCCTTTCCGTTTTCTGCTCTGATCGGCGCGCTTAGTCGCGGCTGCCCATCAGGTTGAGCAGGAAGGTGAACATGTTCACGAAGTCGAGATAGAGCGATAGCGCGCCCATAATCGCCGCCTTGCCGAGGAAATCGGTGCCGGCGACCTGGAAGTAGAGGCTCTTGATCCGCTGCGTGTCGTAGACCGTGAGGCCGGCGAACAGCAGCACGCCGATGACGCTGATCACGTACATCATCGCCTCGGACTGCATGAACATGTTGACGATCATCGCCACCAGAAGGCCGACGACGCCCATGATCAGGAAAGTGCCGAAGCCGCTCAGATCACGCTTCGTGGTGTAGCCGTAGAGGCTGAGACTCGCGAAGGCGGCCGCGGTCGCGAAGAAGGTCGCCGCGATCGATTCCCCGGTGAACACCAGGAAAATCGTCGACATCGACAGACCCATGACCGTCGCGAACGCCCAGTAGAGCAACTGCGCCGTCCCGGTCGACAGGCGGTGGATGCCGAAGCTCAGCACCATCACGAACGCCAGCGGCGAGAACATGATGACATATTTCAGGATGCCGGGGCCGACCATGATGTCGAACGCCATGCCGCTGCTGGCAAACAGCAGAGCGACGATGCCGGTCCACAGTACGCCCGAGGCCATGTAATTATAAACGGAAAGCATGTGCTTGCGCAGGCCGGCGTCGTAGCCGGTCACATCCCGACCGGCATAATCCGTCGCGGCATGCGGCGGCGCACCGAAGCGCGTGTCAAACCGATCTGCCATAGTCCCTACTCTCTCCTTTAGCGGCGATGATGCCGCCTCACGCCAATATCAGCGGAGCGCAGGGGGATTTCAAGCGAAACACGTGGTTACCCGCAGCGGGCGGTCCGCGGGAATCCGTGCGTTTCGCCGACCCAGCCGCTCTAGCGAAGCATCCGCCTCGGCCCTAAATGCCTGCCATGCACCGGCTCTTCGTGGCCATTCGGCCGCCGTCCAACATCCGAGACGCGCTGCTGGACCTGATGGGCGGGATCAGCGGCGCGCGCTGGCAGGACGACGACCAGCTCCACCTCACCTTGCGCTTTCTCGGCGAGGTCGACCGCCATCAGGCCGAGGACGTCCATGCCGCGCTGGGATCGATCCACCATCCGCCCTTCGGGTTGGCGGTCAGCGGCCTCGGTGTCTTCGACAAGCGCGGCGTGCCGACGACGGCCTGGGCAGGGGTCGCTCCGCCGGAGCCGGTGCACACCCTCCACAAGAAGGTTGATCAAGCGATGGCGCGCGTCGGCATCGAGCCCGACCGCCGTGCCTTCCACCCGCACATCACGCTGGCGCGGCTCGGGCGCAGCTCCGGTCGGACCGACGGCTTTCTGGCCCGCTCCGGCACGGTGAGCAGCGAGGTGTTCCGGGTCGGGGCGTTCGGCCTTTACGAGAGCCGGCTGACGCCCGACGGGGCCGTCTATACGAAACTGGAGACCTATCCCCTCGCCTGATCGGCGCGCCGCTCGCGGCGCCAGGCGATAAAGGAATAGAGGATCGGCACCCCGGCGGCGATGCCGATGACGACGATCGCCACCGTCGCGAGCAATCCGGAAGGCAGCGGCAGCATGGCCGCGACCACCATGGCGATCCCCCCGAGCACCATCAGCTTGCCGCACAGGCGATGAGTCTTGATCCACACCTCCTCGCTCGCCAGCGTCCACGGCGTGCGCAGGCCGATGAGGTACATCGAGCGGGACTTGCCCAGCTGATTGCCGATCAGCACCAGCATCACCCCGACCGAGCCGACGATCAGATGATTGACCGGAATGCCCCAGCCGAGGCCGGTCGACAGCAAGGCGAGTTGGATCACCGCGCCGATCATCAGCAGCGCGACCCAGCCCCACAAATAGAGACCCTGGCTGCGCGCCAGGCCGTCGCGGCGAGGCTCGAGCGACGGCAGGAAGTAGAAGAGCAGCGACACGCCGGCGGTGAGCGCGACCGGCATCAGCAGCGCGGTCCACTTGTCGGCGAAGGCGTCGGGCTCGCCGTTGATGCCCCAATGGGTCGGCAGCCGGATTCCGTCCGGCATCGCCATGCCGCCGAACAGCGCCGTGGCGCCGAGCGTTGCCACCACCAGCAGGGATGCAAGGCCCACGCTGTTCCTGGTCATGTCGCTTCTCCCTCCGTGCGGGCGCTGACGCCCATCTTGCCCATGAAGCCGAGCAGAGCCTCTTCGAGCACGCTCATGTTGATCGAGTAGAGGATGGAGTTGCCGCGCTGGTCGGCGTGGATCAGCCCGGCCTCCTTCAGCTTGTGAAAATGCCCCGACATGGTCGGCTTCGACACGTCGAAGGCGTCGGCGATCTCGCCGGCGGTCCGGGAGCCGCCTTTCAGCATCTCGAGGATCGCCCGCCGGGTCGGATGCGCCAAGGCTTCGAAGATGACGTTCACCGGGCTGGATGCTCCGCCAGGAAGTCAGCGATGCTCGACACCACCCCGTCCGCGAGCGGCAGATTCGCGTTGCCATAGGTCGCGAGATTGGCCGCGCGGTCATCGCTGTCGACCGCCTTCAGCACATGGTTGACGTTGGGCAGCACCACCAGCCGGGCGCCCGGATTCGCGCTCGAAAGCGCACGGGCATCCGCCTCGCCGATCTGGACGTCGCGGCCGCCGCTGAGGATCAGCACAGGCCGGTCATAACCGGCGATCATGCGCGCCGGATCGTGCGACATGAGGTCGATGAGGAGAGGTTGCACGGCAGCGTTGAAGAGCGGCCGAAGCACCGGGCTGACCCCCGCCTCATCGACCCGCTCACCCCGCTCGAGTCGGTCGATCGCCGCCAGCGCCTCGTCCAGGAACGGCGCGTTCGCCGGGTTCGCGCGCAGCTGCTCGCGGATGACTTGCCCCAGGGGCCGTCCCGGCGCCGTGGCCAGGATAAGGCCACATACGCCTTCCCGTTCCCGCGCGGCGAGAGCGACCAGGCCACCTTCGCTATGTCCGAGCAGCCAGACGCAGGACGCGCCGGTGCGGCGCCGAACCTCGGGGAGCCAGGCGCCGACATCCGCCGCATAATCGGCGATGGTCGCCGCGTTGCCGTTGGGCACCGCCTCGCGGCTGCCGAACAGGCCCCGCTTGTCGATGCGGACGCTGGCGACGCCGCGCTCGGCCAGCCCTTCCGCCAGCAGGCGGTAGGGGGCAGCGCGAACCCCAATCGGATTGTTGCCGTCGCGGTCGGTCGGGCCGGAGCCGGGAAGGATCAGCACCGCTGCGCGGGCATTGCCCTCGGGCGCAGTCAGCGTGCCGCGCAGCGCACCGTCCGGGCCGGGAACGCTGACTTCGGTCGAGACCGGGGCAGTCGCCACCGCCAGAGCCGCCAAAATCGTCGCGATCGTCATCGTCGCCTCCTGGTTAGCCTGTTAGCTATTTAGCTAAATAGCTAACATTCAGGCGCGCGTCAAGCGCCGGCGGCAGTCAGCAGCCGGTCGACCAGCGAGGCGTAGCTAACCCCGAACAGTCGGAGATGCACCAGCGCCGGGAACAGCTGATAGAGGGCGCGACGCTCCCCCCAGCCGGGCTCGAGATCGCCATAGGCCTCCCAAAAGGCCGGGTCCGGACGACCGAACAGGCAGATCATCGCCAGATCGACCTCGGCATGGCCATGATAGCAGGCCGGATCGATGAAGGCCGCGAGCCGGCCGTCGCGGACGAGCATGTTGCCCGCCCAAAGGTCGCCATGGAGAAGCGAGGCCGGAGGCCGCGCCGGCAGGAGATCGGTGATGCGCGCCGCCAGGCGCTCGACGCGCTCCCGCCACGGCCGATCGAGCAGGGCCGCGGTCTCGACAAGCCGTTGCTCGCCCCAGAAGCGCGGCCAGTCCTCAACTGGATTGTTGTCGAGCCGCACCGAGCCGAACGCGTAGTCGACCGGCCAGCCGTAGCTTTCACCGAGATGATTGTGCAACGCCCGCGTCCGCGCGCCGATATCGGCCCAGGCGCGCGGTGTGAACGCCTCGTCCGCATCGACATATTCGATCAGCAGGACGTCGCCATATTCCGCCTCGACCGCCGGCACGGGGACTCCGGCGGCGGCCAGCTCGCGAAGCATCTGCGCCTCGGTCCCCGCCGCCGGCCCGCCCTTGGCAACGACCGCCTGGCCGCCATCGCGATGCAGCAGCAGCACTTCCGACAGGTCGCCGCCATAGAGGCGCTGGATCCGCTCCGGTGCGACGCCGGTCAGCATCGCGACCTTGTCGCGGAAGGCGCTCAGCCGTGCTGCTCCTTGAGGCGACGGGCGAGCGCCGCGGCGCCTTCGGTGACTTCCCGCCAAGTCGCGTCGAAAAGGCTGTCCTCGCCATAATAGGGATCGGCGACCGCTTGACCTTCGCGGCCCGGAACATGGTCCATGAGCAGCGACAGCTCCGCCTTGGCGCCGGCCGGCCGCATCGCCTCGAGGTTGGCAAGGTTCTGAAGGTCGAGCGCGACGATCTGGTCGAAGACGTGGAAATCCTCCGGCCGCACCTGGCGCGCGCGCAGGTGCGAGATGTCGACGCCGTTGCGCTGCGCGACCGCCACCGACCGCGGATCGGGCGGATAGCCGAGATGCCAGTCGCCAGTGCCGGCGGAATCGACCTCAAGATCGAGGCCGATGCGCTCCGCCTCGGCCACGAGCGCCGCCTCGGCCAGCGGCGAGCGGCAGATATTGCCGAGACACACGAACAGAACCGACGCACTCATCGCGACCTCGCCCTCGCGCATTGCCAAAAGCCGGCCCTCTGCTAGCCATTGACCAACGCCAGAGCAATGCGAGGGTTGAGGATGGCCGAAGCTGCCGCACCGATGGAGGGGACGCAGCGACCGCGCGTGTCCGCCTATGCCTGGTATGCGCTGTTCGTCCTCGTCCTCGTCTATGTCGTCAACTTCATCGACCGACAGATCCTGTCGATCCTCGTCGCCGACATCCAGGCCGACCTCGGCGTCACCGAGGCGGAGATCGGCTTCCTGTACGGAACCGCCTTCGCCGTCTTCTACGCCCTGTTCGGAATCCCGCTCGGGCGGCTGGCCGACAGCTGGTACCGCGGCCGGCTGATGGCGATCGGGCTGGCGCTGTGGTCGTCGATGACCGTTGCGTCGGGTTTCGCGTCGACTCTCGGCCAGCTCACCGCCGCGCGGATCGGCGTGGGCATCGGCGAGGCGAGCGCGTCGCCTGCCGCCTACTCGATGATCGCCGACAGCTTCCCCAAGGAGCGCCGAGCCACCGCTTTGTCGATCTACTCGGCCGGCCTCTATATCGGCGGCGCGCTCAGCCTGCCGATCGGCGGCGCCGTCGCGAGCGGCTGGAACCGGGCCTATCCGGCGGCCGAGCTCGCGCCGCTGGGCCTCGCCGGATGGCAGGCCGCCTTCCTCGCCGTCGGCCTGCCCGGGCTCCTCCTCGCGTTGTGGGTGCTGTCGCTTCGCGAGCCGCAGCGCGGCGCGATGGACGGCCATCCCCAGCCCATTGTGCGGCCCAACGCCTGGCGCGACTTCGGCCGCGAATTGTTCGCGATCATCCCGCCATTCACCCTGTTCAACCTCGCGGCGCTGTCCGCGAAGGCGCTGCGCACCAATCTCGTGGCGCTCGCGGTGATCGTGCTCGCAGCCTACGGGCTCGTCCTGCTGACGGGCAACTGGCCACAATGGGTCGCCTACGGCCTCGGCGTCTACGCCGTCTTCTCATGGGTGCAGTCGCTCAGATTCCGCGATCCGGCCACCCATGCGCTGATCTGGGGCCATTGGGTGGTGGTGCTGATCACCGCCGCGTTCGGCAGCATCGCCTTCGTCGCCTATGCCAGCACCTTCTGGTTCCCGCGCTATGCCGAGGCGACCTTCTATGCCGGCCCGCTGGCGCCGGGACTCTTCTTCCCGGGCATGACGGCGAAGACCGAGGTCGGCCTGATCCTCGGCACGACCAACGCGGTCACCGCCGCTCTCGGAGTCATCATCGGCGGCTATCTGTCCGACCTGTGGCGTCAGCGCGATGTGAACGGGCGGCTCTACATCAACATGCTCGCGGCGGTGCTGCCGCTGCCGATCATCACCTATATGCTGACCACCGATAGCGCGACCGGCTTCTACGTCGCGAGCCCCCTCGCCCACCTGTTCAGCTCGCTCTGGGTGGGGGCGGCCGTCGCGACCCTGCAGGACCTGGTGCTGCCGCGCATGCGCGGCACGGCCGGCGCCACCTACATCCTCGGCACGACGATGGTCGGGCTGGCGCTCGGGCCCTATTATGCGGGCCAGGTCGCGGCGGCGGCCGGCAGCCTCGCCGCCGGCATCTTCGCCTTGTTCGCGATGGTGCCGCTCACCCTGACGGCGCTATGGATCGCCTCGCGCCATCTCGGCGCGCTGGAAGCGAGCAAGGAAGAGCGGGCGCGTGCCGCCGAGTCAGCGGACGCCGCGCCGCTCGGCGCAGTCTAGCCGAACACCCCGCAGCCGATCCGCGTGCCGCTATTGCCGCTCGGGTCGGTGCGGTAATCGTCGGGCCCGGCATGGACGACGATCGCGGCTCCGTCAGCGTCGAGCATGCCGCCGACGCCGCCGGAAAGGCGGGCGTCGGGGATGGTGAAGGCGATCTCGCCCTGGCCGTTCGCGCCGACGATGAGGTTGGGAAGGTCGCCGCGGTGCGGGCCTTGCGGATTCTGGCTGCCATGCTGGCGCATGGTCGGGTTCCAGTGCGGTCCCGCGCTGGTGAAATCGCCTTCGCAGCGGCCGACCGCATGAACATGAAGGCCGTAAGACCCGGGCCGTAGCCCGCTTGCGCTCACCGAGATCCGCAGACCGTCATTCTGCTGCACGGCGCTGGCGACGGCGAGTTGGCCTCCGCTCGGAGCGAGGACTCGGGCGCTGGCTTCGGTCCATGCGGGCGCCGGCGTCCCAGGCGATCCGTTGGGCACGCATGCCGCGACCGCCAGCCCGCACAGTCCCACAACCGGCAACGACTTCCTCACGCGCATGCTAGGCTCCATCAAAATCGGGAATTGTTCAGCGGGGCAACGATCGCCTTGGGCCAAGAGTTGCGGCGGCGACGCTCAGGCCGATACCGGCGAGCGATCGGCCACCTCGATGCTGCCGGTGCGCCCCCGCATCGGCTTGCCGACGCCCTGCCACTGGAAGCCGGCGCCGGTCACCTCCTGCGGCGTATAGATGTTGCGCAGATCGACCAACTCGTCGCCGGCCATCACCGCCTTCAACCGCTTGAGGTCGAGCGCGCGCAGCACGTCCCACTCCGTCACCAGCACCACGGCGTCGGCGCCCTCGGCAGCCGCGTACGGCGTGTCGCAGAAGGTCATGCCGGGCATCAGCGGACGCGCCTGTTCGACGCTCTCGGGATCGTAGCCGCGCACATTCACGCCGGCATCTTCCAGCGCCTGGAAGATCGCGATCGAGGGCGCGTCGCGCATATCGTCGGTGTTGGGCTTGAAAGCGAGGCCGAGCAGGGCGACCGTCTTGCCGCGCGGCTCCTCGCCGAGCGCCTTGATCACCTTGCGGCCCATCGCGCGCTTGCGCGCGTCGTTCACCTTGACCACCGCCTCGACGATGCGGACGGGCGACTGATAATCCTCCGCTGTCTTCAGCAGCGCGAGCGTGTCCTTGGGGAAGCAGGAGCCGCCGTAACCGGGCCCCGCATGCAGGAACTTCGGGCCGATGCGGTTGTCGAGGCCGATGCCGCGCGACACGTCCTGGACGTCGGCGCCGACCTCCTCACACAGGTCCGCGATCTCGTTAATGAAGGTGATCTTGGTCGCGAGGAAGGCATTGGCCGCATATTTGATCAGCTCGGCCGTGCGGCGCGAAGTGAACAGGAGCGGCGCACGATTAAGGTAGAGCGGGCGATAGACGTCGCGCATCACTTCCTCGGCGCGACCATCCTCGACGCCCATGACGATTCGGTCGGGACGCTTGAAGTCCTCGATCGCGGCGCCTTCGCGCAGGAACTCGGGGTTGGAGCAGACCGACACCTCGGCGTCTGGCGCCACTTCGCGCAGGATGCGTTCGACTTCGTCGCCGGTGCCGACGGGGACCGTCGACTTGGTCACGACCACGGCCGGGCCGTCCAGTGCCTCGGCAATCTCGCGCGCCGCGCCGTAGACATAAGAGAGGTCGGCGTGTCCGTCGCCGCGGCGCGAGGGGGTGCCGACGGCGATGAAGATGGCCTCGGCCCCTTTCACGCCCTCGGCAAGCTCGGTGGTGAAAGACAGTCTGCCCTGCCGCACGTTGCGCTCGACCAGCTGGTCGAGGCCCGGCTCGAAGATCGGCATCACCCCCTTCAGGAGCGCGTCGATCTTCGATGCGTCCTTGTCGACGCACACCACGTCATGGCCGAAATCGGAAAAGCAGGCGCCGGAGACCAGGCCGACATAGCCGGTCCCAATGATCGCAATCCGCATTGAGCACTCCAGTCACGGGAAATTTTGAGGCCCGTTAACGCAGGAGTGGCGCGAGGAACAGACAATTAGGTGGCGGAAGCAGGGCACCAAAAAAAGGAGCCGACCCCTTGCGGGCCGGCTCCCATTTTTTCTGACTTCGGTCCTGCCACCGAAGCGACAGGTAAGAAGGGCTTCTTAGAAGCCCGAACCCGGACCGAAGGTGATCTCCACGCGACGGTTGTCCGGCTCGCGGACGCCGTCGGCCGTGTCGACCGCCGGACGGCTCTCGCCGAACGCCTGCGTGGTCATCGCGCCGGACGGAACACCGCGGCTCGCGAGGTAGTCGCGGGTGTTGTTGGCGCGGCGCTGCGACAGGCCGACGTTGTAGGTCGCGCTGCCCGAACGGTCGGCGTGACCGGCGAGAACGACCTGAGCCTGACCGGTGCGCTGGTAGACCGAGGCCACCTCGTCGAGGCGAGCACGGGCGGTCGCGCTCAGTTCATCCACGTCCCAATCGAAGTAGATGATGAACGGACCAACCGGAACCGCCGGACGCGGGCAGGTGGCCAACTGGCTCTGGCGAACCTGGGTGGTGCCATCGCTCTGCGGCGGCGGCGGGCAGGTCACGATCGGATCGACGATCGGGCACTGGCCGTTGGCGTCACGAGCCGAGCCGTCCGGGCAGGGCGGCGGCGGAGTGACGCACACGCCGTTGGCGTCGCGATAGTTCGGCGCCACGCAGTCATCAACGACTTCGACGGGAGCGCCGAAGTTGAAGGTGATGCCACCGAGCAGCGAGTGCGAGCGGAAGCGCGCTTCGACGTCCTGCCCGTTGAAGCCGACGGTGTCGACATTCTCGACGTTGAAGAAGCGATAGCGCAGCGTCACGTCGATGTTCGGCGTGATCGCGGCGCGGACGCCGGCAATCGCCTGCCACGCGAAGTTCGTGTCGGAGTCGTCGAGGAACGCCCCCTGGTTGGCAAACGCGCGCATGTTGCTGAAGTCGACGCGAGCCATACCGACACCGCCGCCGATAAAGCCGCTGAGGCCGTCATCGTCGCCGAAGTCGAGCATGGCGTTGACCATGCCGCTCAGGACATTGGTCTCACCGCCGCCAGCGTCTCGCACACCCGCAATAAAGGCCGGCGAGAAGCCCGGCAGACCGGGCACCGCGGAATTGTAACCCTCGAGCTCGGCGCTCTTGTAGGCGACTTCGGCTTCCAGTCGGAACGCACCGAAATCGTAGCCGACGAACAGCGCGCCGTCATAACCATAGTCATGATCGAGCGAGACGACCCGATTGGTTCCGTCCGGATCAAACGCCAGATCAACGTCTTCGACGATCATCGCACCGAAATCACCGCCCACGTACCAAGCGCCATCACGCGCGAGAGCCGGGCCAGCAAGGACGGTGGTCGACAGCGCCACTGCAATGGCGAGCTTCCGCATAATCTTCCCCTTTCTTCAGCGTCGGGTAACCGACGACTAGGACTCATTACGGTACCGGAGGTTTCCGCGCAAGCGCACTTCACCCCGCACCTGTTGCACAAAGGCCTCAGCTCGCGAAGAAGATGAACCCCCGATGATCAGGCGCTCCCCCAAACCCTGATGCGGCTCTGAGGTTGCATGAAAGAGGAAGGCGATCGTCAATCAATCAGGCCGTGTGTCTCTAGTGCAACAATGATCGCCGCGACTGCGGAACGAGCCTCCGCATCAATTGTCGTTCCGCCAGAAGGACTTGGGATTGCCGGCTGGCGCGAGCCAACGACCTGCTGTCCTGCGATGACCAGAGCGGCCGCGGGCAGGCCTCCGTCGCTCCAGCCGGAACCATTCCAGTGGAGCCACAAGCCAGCGACCTTGTCCCACACGCGCGTGCCGGGCTGCGGTGTGAGGAAGCGCCACCCGCCACCGGTCCAGCCAGCCATACTGTCGTCCTGTCCTTCCCAAGCGCCGGTCGCGGCGGCTGCGACGATCCAGCACTGGCCAATTTCCGCAGTCGCCGGCGGAACGGCGCTCGGGCTGCCCTCGACAGCGGCCTCGAGCAATAGGTCCACCAAGCTCAGCGCCTCGTTGTGAAAGACCTCCTTCTGCGCCTGCCCCGGCTGCAGCAGCGGCAATGCGAAGCGCGCGCTCCGTTCAGTCATCGGGCTTCTCCTCGTGGATCAGGGAATGACGAGCGTCGCCGGCCGCGACGACCCGTGCGTGCCGAGCTGCACAATCTCCACCGTCACCGGCGCGACACCGTCCCCGGCCCGCTCGCTTGCGGTGTAGAGATAGGCCGGGCTGGCCGCCTCGGCGCTGCGCTGGCCGTTGAAGGTCAGGCGGTAAAGCTCCCGCTCCTCGCCCAGCGGCGTGTCGGCGCCGCTTGGCCAGGTCCAGCCCTGCCGGCTCCTCCGCACCCAGCGGATCTGCGTGCCGTCGCCGGCCGGGTCAGCCGCTAAGTGAACCGGCGCTGGCGGCCTTGCGGCCTCACCCGTCAGGGTCAAGGTCGCCTGCGCAGGTTCCTCATCCGCGATCCCGGACGCGAGCAACTCCACCACCGCGCCGGCCTCCAGTCCGGGTGGGAGATCGATGATTCGGACGCTGTGCGGCTCGATCAACGCGAAGCCTTCGCCGATCGCGTGCCCGGCCGCGGCCCATTCCGTTCCGCGTCTCCCGCGCAGCAGCCGCGATAGGCGGAAGACCCCGTCGCCGACCGGTGCCGCGCGCCCGAACTGGACTAGCTCCTCGCCGATCAGCGCAAGGTTAGCGCCAGCGACGAGCGCATCATCATCGCGCGACAGCAGCTCCATTTCGTCGTTGAGCAGTTCGACCAGGACACTGTTCTCGGCGTCGATCAGCGACGATCCTGCCGTGGGCAGGAGCGTCGTCACGGTCCCGAGCACCGCCGGCGCAGCGGTCCCGCCGAGATCGTTCCAGCTTGCACCGCCGTCGAAGCTCGCCGAAAGCGCAGCGCGGCGCCATCCGGGCTGCGGCCCCGCCGCGAGCACCGCGACGACTGGGCGTTCCTCCGAGCCGTCGACCGGCGGCAACTCGTGGAGCCGAACGACGGTCGGCCCGTGCGGCATGTCGGGCTGCTCGAGCACGCGGCCAGCGCTCGCTGCTGCTGGAAGAGGAATCGCGCCGCCAACCCCGCGCGCCAGGTCGAGTTGAACGGTCATCGGCCCGATCGTCGCCCGCTGGACGGCCACATTCCGCCTTCGCCCTCGAGCTCGACCAGCGTTCCCGCTCGCAGCTCCGCGCGCGACCAGCCAAGCGTCACGGTCGCACTCGTCCTGCCGACCCAGAGGCATTCCAGCCGCCGCTCGGCGATCGCCTTGGCGGCGGCGGCGTCGAGCACGGCCGGAAGCGCTCGCTGTTCGCCACGCGCTTCGGCGCCGCCGGCGGCGGTCGCCCGCTGCAGCCCCGTCTGATAGTCGCGTGCGGCGTCGTAATAGGTAACGGTCACTTCGCGCGGCAGGGTGGCCGCCGCGCGGCGCTCCACTTTCCGCCGCCCCGCCTCCTCCTGCGCCGCGACGACTTGGACGGGCTCGGAAGCGAGAGAGATGACGAGCTGCGAGCCGTCGTCGGCAATCGACAGCGGCACGATCCCCGCCAAATCCTCGATCGCCGCGCGCACGCTGTCGCCGCCGGCTGCGAAACCGGCCAGCGCGGGCGTCTCGCCCGCGGCCAGTGCCCCGCCGCTCAACTCCTCGGCGACGGCACCGATCGTCACTGGTCCCGGGTCCGCCACCACCTCGAACGACAGCGAGGGTATGCGGTTGCCGAAGTCCGCCAGCTCGAGTTCTTCGAACATGACGTAGGCGATGCCGCGAAACGCCGGCGCCAGGCCGGTACCCTCCGCCGAAGCGATCAGCGGGTCAGGGACTTGGTTCTCGCTGCCAGGATAGAAGCGGAACCCGGTCTTGGCCTTCCAATCGCCCGCAGCGCCGCGCAACAGTTTGCCGTCCGCCCAGATCCGCCGCACCTCGGCGATCGGCCGTCCGGACAGCGCCACTGCGAAGCTCGCGCCATAGCTATAGTCGACCGTGCCCGGCCGGCCCTTGCCGCCGCCGCTGGTCGCGCGCCGTTCGATGATCTCGGTCGACCAGATCACGGTTCCCGCGACGCGCATCGTGCCGAATATCTTCGGAATCGCGCTGCCATAGGCCGAGGTCTGGACCGAGAGATCGCCAAGCCGCGGGCCGTGGCGCGCCTTCGGGGCGAACAGCCGCTGGTCGATCGCCTGCCCCAGCACGGCGCCGATCGCACCGCCGATCGGCCCGCCCACCATCGTGCCGACGGTCGTGAGGACTAATGTCGCCATAAGCGTCAGGCTCCGATCAAGGGTGAACAGTCCGGGCTGGGCTCGGCATCGCCGGGCATTGCGGCTTCGGCGAAACGCCACGTTCCCACCACGGTCCAGGGCGGAGTCCCGGGCCGTTCCACCACCCGCCGAAGCCGGGCATCGGCGTGGATCAACGACTTGCCCGTCCATATCCCGAGATGCAGCTGTCCAGGCCCCGCCTGCATCACCAGCACGTCGCCGGCCGTGGGAACCGCTGCTGCGCACAACCCGGCCGCCCGCAACTCCATGGCAAGTATCTCCGCGGCTCCCCCGCGCAGGGCATAATCGCCCCGCACCTGCTTGATCCCGAGCGCGACGGCGACGAGACCGACGCAATCGAGCCCTTCGCGCCCCCGCCCCTGCGCCCTGAAGCGAATGCCGACATGCGCACGCGCTCGCGCGATGATCGCGTCAGCGCGGCCGCTCATCGCCCTCGGCCGGCACCGGCGCGGGCCGCGGATCCTGCGGCCACGGCAGCTTGCACCGACAAGGCCCAACCTCGACGACTCCGTTCTGGAGATCCACCTCCACGCCGTCCGGCAGGTGCGCGCACCCGCCGAGCCCGAGCAACAGCATTGCAAGGCCAGCCCGCAGCCGCATCGTCTCTCTCCTTCTGATGACAGCAATTGCTCCCGCTCAGCGGGAGAGGATGGAAGGCCTGATCACGCCCCCGGATAGCGCGTCAGCAAATCCATTCCCGGCAGATGCGGCTCGCCACGAAAGTTCACCACATTGCCGAACCGCGCCGAGCATGTCGCGAGGCTGCGGTCGCAGCCCTCGCTGAGCTCGAGGAGGTCCCCTTCGACCGGCACGAAGGCCGGCGCCTCTCGCAACGTCACCTGGTCGCCCGCCGAGGAGCGCACCAGCGAGGCGAGGCCGCTGTTCGGCCCACCGATCCAGCGCAACCGCCCATAGCCATAGGCATTTGCAGAGGGCTCCAGCGCGTCCAGCGTCACGACCGCGCCGTCGGAAGTAACCACCCGCGCCAGCCGCACGCGGCCGGCCATGTCGACCCGGCACCTTCTGTCGCCGAGGGTCGCACGGCATTCCGGCGACATCTGCTCGACCACCGGGCGCTCCAGCGCCGAAGTCGGCCCCTTCAATTCCGCCTCGAACGCCTCGCCCGAGATGCTCACCTCGCCGAGCTCGCCGCGCGCCAGGATCAGGGCTTCGGCGCCCGGCGACTCCCAATCGGTCATGAAGATCGCCAGCGACGCCCCGTCCCAGCGCCCGGCCCGCATGTCCTGTGCACGGATCGCCGAGCTGGTCAGCGCACCTTTGACATCGACGCTGTCCGCGTCGAACCCGTCCGAGACGCTGATCGACGACGGCAGCATCCCCGGCGCCGCCCGATAGATCAGCCCATCGACCGTCAGGTCGCGGTCGTGCGAGGTGAACCCCAACGTCACCCCGTCCCGCCGCTCCAGCCGCCAACACAAGGCGATCGTGGCCAGGTCGTGCAAAAGAAACGAAGACATGGGTCACGAGCCCTCCCGCACCTCGATCAGCTTCACGCTCGTCGCCTCCCCCGCCAGGAAGGTCGCCCGACTGATCTCCAGCCGGTCATCCTCGAACCGTACCGGCACGTCGAAGCGGAAGCCCGCCCGCACCGCAGCGCCCGGCGCGGGCGCCTCCTCAAACGTCACCACGCCTTTCCCGCCCAGCGTCCAGCCGCTCACCCGCTCGACGCCGTCCACCGACAGCCGCACCGACCCGGCGATCGGACGCGTGATCCGCCGCTGCTGCCCGTCATAATCTTTGACGAGCGCGAAATCCGTCCGCACCCCGTCGCCGGCCCCGAGCAGCTGGTCCGCCGCCCCCGGCTCGCCGCTCATTCCGTTGGAGCTGAAGTCGAACGGGTCGCGGAAGCGGAACGCCTTGGCCGCGCCGCGCCGGGCGCGGAAGAACGCGATGAGCTCCGCCAGTTCCGCTTCGCTGCGCACCCCCGGTCCCGCGTCGAAGCGCAGCCGCGCGTCGGCCCATTCCGAGTTGCGCTGCTCCGCCCCGCCCGCCGTCTCGACGATCGCGGTCGAGAAACTCGGCTCCACGCTCGCTTCCCGCCCAAGTGCCAGCGGAAACAGCACGTCGTCGAAGGCCTCCACGCCATCCTCTCCCGCATCAAACCACACGAACCCGTCCCGCATCACCTGCGGCAAAGCCCAGGCGAAGACTTCCGCTGCCCCGCGCGCAAACCCCCGCTCGGCGGCCTCGGCGATCGCATGCTATTGCGCGGCATCCTCCGCGCTCGCCACGAACCCCGCGAAATAATGCTGCTCGTCGGCCGGATGGCCGAGCCGAGCCGCGACCTCGGCGACACCGCGCGCCGTCGCGCCATGCGCGCCCGCGCTCGCCCAGTCATAATCCTCGAGCTGCAGCACATCGAATGCCGGCGCCGCCCACCCAACTGGCAGGTTCGCGCGCTTTACCTCCGGCGCCGATGCATCGAGCACCGTCGGCAGATAGGCGAGCAGCAAGGTCTCCGTCTCGGCCGCCACCGCCTTCACCGCCGCACACAAAGCCGCGGTCGACTCCGCCAGCACCGCCCCCGCCGCGTCCAGCGTCGCAAGCTGCGCCGCATCGAGCGCGCCCCGAACGTCCGCGATCGCCACCGGCGCGAGCCGCGCCACCGCCGCGTCGTCGTACAGGCAGATGCGGCCGTCGGACGTCACCCACCACCACGGCTCGCCCACCTGGAACCGCACCGGCATGCCGGCCGAGACGGCGATCGCGGCAAACGCCGCCGCCACATCCTGCAGCCACCCCATCGCCCCCGAATGCGCCGGCGACAGCAGCGCCGAAGGCGGCACCCATCCGGTCAGCGCCGGCGAGCCGTCCGCCGCCCGCTGCTTCCACGCCTCCGGGCAATGCTGCTCGAGCAGTTCGTAAGACAGTGACCAGATGATCGAAAAGCCCAGCGCCTTCGCCCGCACGGCAAAGTCCCGATACCACGCCGCGCACGGCCCGTTCAGCGCTGAGCCCGCATCGACCAGCCCATCCGCTCCCAGCCGGAAATAATGGCTCATCCCGACATAGTGGTTGATGACCTCCCGATAGCCGAGCTGCAGCAAGTTCCGCAGCACCCGCTCCGGCGCCAAATGATAGAGATCGTCATAGCCCGTCGCGATCCGCAGCCGGTGCTCGGGCACCAAAGTCTCGCCAATCTCCAGCACCGACCCCGATCCGTCACAGGCGATCTCGGAGATCTCGACCCACCCCTCCGCCGGCACTGCCAGCGGCCCGTCCACCGCATCGTAATCGGGCGCCACCAGCGACACGAACATCCGGTCGACATCGCCCGAGAAGACCTGCGGTCCGCCGCCGACAAATCCCTCACGAAGATCGGCGGAGTCGAGCACCACCGCCGCATCCTCGGGCGACCCGCTCGCATAATTCGACAGCCGCACCAGCCAGGTCCGCGCGGCGCCGGCCGGGTCCCGCCCCTCGATCGTCAGCGTCGGCCCGTGCAGCGCATCCAGCGCCTTCACCCCAGCGGACCGCCACCGAAAGCTGAGCCGGCAATGCCCATAATCGCGCGACGTTTCATACCGCAGAAGCGGATGATCGACGCCGTCTTCGGACGTCCAGATCAGCCCCGCCAGATCGTCCCGCCGATAGAACAGGCACTCCAGGCGCAGCGCGCTCGGTCCGGTCGTGCACACCGACGCCATCATCGGCCGCGGAAAATCGACGCTCCAGTAGGGCGCAGCGAACCGCTTGACCGTCCCAAGCTGCTTCGCACCGCCCGGCGGCGCCAGCCAGTGTCCCATGATTCACCCTCGCTTAACTTGCCGGGAGCAGCCTGGCGCCATGACTCGCCAACTCTCTCTTGCCGCCTTGACGGGCCTCATGCTCCTTGCCGCGCCGGCAATCTTGGGCCCAGCCGACGCCCAGCCGCGGCGCAACCCGCCCCCGACCGCGAATGCGCAGCAATCCGGGGCGGAATCCCGAGAGTCCATCTATTACCGCAACTGCGCGGCGGCCCGAGCGGCGGGAGTCGCGCCTCTCTACCGTGGCCAACCGGGCTATCGCCCTCAGTTGGACGGTGACGGCGACGGAATCGCCTGCGAGCCCTATCGCGGCCGTCGCTAATCCACCCGCATCAGCGCCGCCTTCACCGCCCGCGCCACCTGGCGGCTCGAAGCGCTGAGCGCCTTGGCCTCGCTTCCCGCGGCCGCGTTGACCGTGATCGCCACCCGCACCTCGCGCGACCCCGCTGACGGCCGCAGCGCCTCCACGCGTCCGGCCGAGGTCGGCACGAACAGCTCCGGCCCGCGCTCTCCGACCAGGTAGGCACGGCCGCCAGTCACCGGCCCGCCTGTCGCTCGTCCGGGCAGGCCGAGCAGCGATCCGAGCAGCGACGTCAAGACGCCGACGAGACCGGCGCCGCCCCCGCCGGCCGCGCCGATCCCGCTGCGGATGGCGGCCGCCGCGATGTCCGCCATCATCGCCAGCGCGGTCCTCTTCAGGTCCTCGAAGCCGAACTTGCCGGTCCGCACCGCTCGGATCAGCGCGCTCTCGAGCGCCTGGCCTGCCCGCTGCAGGCCGTCCGCCAAGGGTCCGTCCAATTCCGCCCGCATCGCCGCCACGTCCCGCGCGAACGCCTGGGTGTCGGCGCGCAGGCTCACCACGAGCCGCTCGATTTCCTCATCCATCGGGGTACATCTCCTTCAGCCGCGCGAGATCGGAAGCAACGAGCGCGCCGCTCCCACCCCCTGAGAATGCCTGCAACACGCAGGCCAACTCCGCCGGCGTGGCTCGCCAGAACTGCTCCGCGGGCCAGCCGAGAACGGAGCCCGTCAGTCCGGCCAGCCGCGCGGCCGCCTCGCTAAACACGACCCTGCAGGATCTGGGTCAAAAGCAGCTTCAGCACCGGCGCCGTCCGCACCAGTCCCAGCTCCGCCACGGCGGCGCCGACGCTCTCCCGCGTCAGCCCCTCCGGCCGCTCACGCACGCAGTGCCAGAACAAGGCCGCCACCTCGCCCAGGGTCAGCCGCCCTTCCGATGCCCGCTCGACCAGCGCGAACAAGGAGCCGAGCTCCCCTTCCGCCGCGACCAAAGCCTCGAAGCTGGGCCGCAGCACCAAGACCTCGCCACCCGCCTGGAGCGCCGCCTCCCCCCGAGCCGGGTTCGCGCCGCTCACAGCGCGCTCACTTCGCCCGAGCTTTCGAGCGCCAGCGTGTAGGTCCGCTCGCCATTATAATCGCCGGAATAATCGAGCCGCGTCACCAGGAAGCGCCCGCGCATCCGTTCGCCGCTCTCGAACGACAGCTCGTAATCGTCGAGGAGGCCGGCAAGTGCATTCGTCTTCAGCCGCGCCTCCGCCGCCGACCCGGTGAAGATCCCGCTTCCGGCGACGGACACCGATCGCGTGCCGGCGCCCGACAGCAAATCCCGCCATCCGCTGCTGTCCTTCGTCGTGACATTCACCGCTTCGCCGTTGACCGACAATTGCGTCGTGCGAAGTCCGGCCACGGTCGCGTAGGCCGGCGGCGTCGCGCCATCGCCCACCTTGAGAAGAAAGGCGCTTCCCTTTTCCGCGCTCATGTCCCAATCTCCTTGTTCTCAAGACTCTTACGGAGGGTGCTGCCATGTCCTCTGTCCTCGTCGCCCTGCTCGTTCTCGGAACGGGCAACGGTGCCGCGCTCCAGGTCAACGACCCGTCAGCTACGGCCCGAAATGCGTACACCCAATGTCTTCGCCAGTTCATGGACCGCGGTCTCGACGACCGTATGACGCTCGACGATTTCCGTGCCGCCCTGCCGCAGCAATGTACCCAGCAGGAACAGGCGTTTCGTCAGGCGCTCATCGCGCGCGAGGCGAGCTTCCGAACACCGCGCGCCGAAGCCGAGGAAATGGCGACGATGGAAGTCGAGGACGCCCGCACCAACTTCATCCAGCTGTTCGAGAATAATCGCCCGACCTGATCCCCCGCTGCGGGGAACCCGCAGCGCCAGGCGCCGCTTTATTCCACTATCCCAGGACAGTGGCCCGCATCATCCGCGCCCGATATTCGACGACCGCGATCCATTTTGGTCCGGCCTCGCGCACGACGCGCGATCGCAGCATCGTCAGGCCGACGAGCGTCCATCCGGCGAGGTCCGGCCCGATCGTCGCCACCGCGGCGCGTGTCCGCTCCACGAGCAAGCGCGCACGCGCTGGCGTCTCTCCCCCGCAGGTCACAAGGATCGCGACCCGCACCTCGGCACCTTCGCCACCTTTGAAGCCCCAGTCCGTCTCCGGTCCCGCCTCGATCACGGCCGCGGCATCGCCGGCCTGAAGCGGAATCCCGTCGGAAACCTGGCTGAGGCCCGCCACCTCCCTGAGCACTGTCACGAGTGCCGAGACGAGCGCGCCCGCGGCGCCCTGCTCACTGTTCATCGCTCGCCTCCGCAACCAGCCAGCGCAACCGGGCGTCGAGCACGAACCGGCGGATGAGCCCACGCCCGGCGAGCACGACCCGCTCCCCCTCCTCGCTCACCCGAACGCCGCTTGGCGCCCGTTCCGCGATGCGCGCGGCCAGCCGTTCGCGCCGCTCGGCCGCGCTCCGCGCGGCCAGCTGCGCCGCGCGCGCCGTCAGCCGGCCGAACAT
>NZ_JAANPA010000004.1 GCF_011320075.1 Sphingosinicella sp. YJ22
CAGCGCGGCAGATGGTGGTGATCGTCGACAGGTCGAGCCCGTTGCCGCCCGAGGCGCGCCGCACCGGCGAGCGCTGCGTCGTCGTTGCGACGGCCGGGCGCCGGGCCGGCTGGGCCGTGCGGCGCGGCTGCGCGGCCTCCGCACGGGCCTGGATGTCGAGTGCGCGGCGGTCGATCTCCGGCAGGATTTTCGACTGCGACAGCAGCATGGCCAGTAGAATGCTCATTTGAATGCTCCCCCAAAACATTAACGGCGGTGGTAAACGTGGATGGTTAACGCCGCGTTAAACCGTATCGCCTGCGTAATCTTCTGTTTACCGGCGCGGCGTGCGGCGCTTTATCGGGCCGATGGACGATCATCAATTGGCGGCGCAGCTCGCCGAGGACGCCGGCCGGTTGCTGCTCGTGCTACGCGACGGTGGGTTGCAGGGGGCGGAACTTGGCATTGCGGGGGACCGCGAGGCCAATGCGCTGATCCTCGACGCGCTCGGGAAAGCCAGGCCCGAGGACGGCGTCCTGTCCGAGGAGTGCATCGACCGGCCTGATCGGCTCCATCACCGTCGCGTGTGGATCATCGACCCGCTCGACGGGACCCGGGAATATATGAGCGGCCGCGACGACTGGGCGGTCCATGTCGCGCTGACGATCGACGGCAAGCCGCAAGTGGGCGCGGTCGCGGTTCCGGCGTTGGGACGCCTGCTCTTGACCGGAGAAGCCATGGCCACGGGGAGACCGCGCGCCAAGCCGGTGATCCTGGTGAGCCGCACGCGACAGCCCGAACAAGCCGGTCCGCTGGCGGCGCATCTCGGCGCCGAGCTGCGACCGATGGGTTCGGCGGGAGCCAAGGCGGCGGCGGTGGTCGCGGGCGAGGCCGAGCTCTATTTCCACGCCGGCGGCCAGCACGAATGGGACAATTGCGCGCCCGTCGCGGTCGCGCTCGCGGCGGGGCTCCACGCCTCGCGCGCGGACGGATCGCCGATAGCCTACAATCAAAGGGATGTGCGGGTGCCCGACCTCGTCATCGGGCAGCCGGAGCTGGCGCGGGAAGCGGTGGCGTTCCTGCGGAGCTATTCGGCCAAGGCAGGCTGAGCGGGCTCGACGCGGCCGACCAGCCGCTGCTCATCCCAGATCTCCACCGGGGCGCTGTGCGCGTAGCGGCGGGCGAATTGCAGCGCGCCCTGATCGTTGAAGATGCCATATTCCTCGGCGCGGGAATCGCCTTCACCGGCGCCGGTGAGCACGAAGCGATATTGCGGCATCTGAGGGGTCCCCTGAACTTACTCATATTTATTACCTTTTCCGCGGGCCCGAGTCCACCGACGGGAACCCGCAGGACGCCATCAAAGATAGCGGCGCAGCGCGAGCCAACGCGCCCGCTTCTCATCGAACGGAAGCGTGTAGGCGGGGCTGCTCGATGGCAGGTCGACCAAGGCGAGCTTGGTGTCGCCGATCTGGCGGCGGCCGACCCTCGCTGACGTGCCGCCGTTGAACGCCATCGCGCGTAGGCGCGGCACCGTCGCGACGAGTGCCTGCAGGTCGCTTGCCGCATGGAGGCGGATGTCCGCATCCAGGCTGCCGGGCCGCTGCGCCGCAGCGACCGTGTCCCACAGGCCGACGCCGGCATCGAGAAGCAAAGCGAGCCGCTGGTCGTAGTCTGCGTCTGCGAGCGGGCGATCGATCACCGACTCCATCAGGCGCCAGAACTGGTTGCGCGGATTGGCGTAATAGCGCCCCGCGGCGAGCGACATCGCTCCAGGCAGACTTCCGAGGACGAGCAGCCGTGTGTCGGGCCGCACCACCGGCGGGAAGCAATGCTCGAGCGGCACATCCATCGCTCCGGTCTGGCCGCACTTGATCCCCCGCCGCAAGCGCGCAATGGGCGGCTCATGAAGATCGAGGGTGGGTGTCATTGCCGCGCGGTACGGTTCGAAGCCGAGGTGCCGGAAGCGGTCGAGGTGCTCGACTGCAATTGCTCGGTGTGCAGCATGACCGGCTTCAGGCACCTGATCGTGCCGCACCCCTATTTCCGGCTGGTCAGCGGGGTGGAGAGCCTGACCAGCTACCGCTTCGGCACCGGCGCGGCGGAGCATCTGTTCTGCCGCATCTGCGGCATCAAGAGTTTCTACCAGCCGCGCTCGCATCCCGGTGCGTGGAGCGTGAACCTGAACGCGCTCGACGATGCGGGCGCGCTCACGGTGACGGTGAAGAGCTTCGACGGCCGCAATTGGGAACAGGCGGCGGCCGCCGGCTTCGATTAGGCCGGGATCAGCGGGCGCCCGGCGAGCGCCTGGTCAAGCACCGCCAGCGTCACGGCGACATAGGCGATCACGCCCGCGACAATCATCCGGCGGCGGACGGTCAAGGTGAAGCCGCCGATCAGCGCCGCGGCTGCAGGGATCAGCTGCTCGGCATGAATTCCGAGGAAGTGGGCGACGCGAACGTCGCCGCCGAGCCGGTTCCAGCCCAGAACCGGCAGGCCGAGCCCCTCCGCGCCGACCGTGGGGCCGCCGCCAAAGGCAATCACCAGGCCGGCGCCGGTTCCGAGCAGCCAGGTCAGCACGAGGCCGGCTACCACGGCCGCGACATAGTCGCCGGGAAGCCCCTCGGCAGGCCGGCGGGCGATCTCCCAGGCGAGTGGCAGGGTCGTCGCGGTCAGGATGAGCGCGAACAGGCCCATCAGGCTGAACATCACCGAATTCAGCGGCGTGCTGTTGTTGAAATGCGAGTCGACGCCGTGCGCAGCCTGCCAGGTGATCCAGAACAGTTCGAACGAGGCCGACAGGATCAGCGCTCCGACCGTCCAGCGCAGCAGCCGCGTGTCGCGCCGCTCCGGGCGGACATAGCCGAAGAACCAGGCGGCGGTGAGCGCGAACAGGCCGATCGACACCAGGAACTTGCCGGGCTTGAGCCAGGGGCTGATGCCGGTCGGCAGCAGGCGCGGATCGGCCGCGATCATCATCAGTACGGGCGGCGTCAGCACCAGCAGCGCGAGGCCATAGCCGGCGAGTGTGCGGTGGCGGCGGATCAGTTCGGAGAGGATGCCGAAGCTCGACCGCGCGGAAAGGGCAAGGCTGGTCATGACTGGGTCTCCGGGGAAAGGGCGGGAGCGCGGCCGCGGAAGGCCAGGCGCAGGGCGAGGTAGAGAAGCAGGCCGGAGGGCCCGAACAGGAAGGCGAGGGGGAGGCAGGGAATGACGAGCAGGGCTGGTACCCCGCTGTCCGTGTGGTCCCGGACGATCCAGCTGCCGACGAACAGGTCGAAGGCGAGATAGTGAAACCAGCCTGCGACGAGCGCACTGTCGTCGGCGAACAGTGCGCGGATCTCGCCGATCGAGCCGAAGCCGCCGCCTTCGGCGCCCATTCCGACCCAGATCAGCAGGACGTAGGCGATTGCGAGGAGGCCCGGCACCACAAACTGAGTGAACGTCAGGGCAACCGGGCGCGCCGGCTTGACGAACAGCGCGAAGATCAGGCCTGCCCAGCTGCCCAGAACAACGGGTCCGGCGAGGTCGAACGTGGTGGAAGGATCGAGCATCGCTTGAAACTCCAATCTTGACGGCGTAAAGATGCCCAATGACCGATGATCTAAACAGTGTCAAGACCGATGAACGCGGCTATCATCACGGGGCGCTCCGGCCCGCTTTGCTGAAAGCGGCGGAGTCGGTGCTCGCCGACCGTGGAGTCGACGGCTTCTCGCTGCGCGAGACGGCGCGGCGGGCCGGGGTCTCGCCCGCGGCGCCCGCCCATCATTTCGGCGATACGAAGGGCCTGCTGACGGCGCTCGCCACCGAGGCGTTCCGGAAATTCGGGGATGCTTTGGAGGCCGGGGATGTCGGCCAGGACCGGACCGAGCGGATCCGGTCGCAAGGCCGCGCCTATGTCCGCTTCGCACTCGCCGAGCCGGCCAAGTTCGACCTGATGTGGCGCTATGCGCTGACCGATCGGGACAATTCCGACTATCGCGAGGCGTCGAGCCGCGCCTTCACGATCCTCGACCGCCTGGTGCGCGGCGAGGACGTGACGGCGCATGACGACATCTCGGCGGCGCCGTCGATCGCCTGCTGGTCAATCGTCCACGGCTTTGCCCGCCTGGCGCTCGACGGTGTGTTCGGCACTGGTCCGGGCGAAGCCGAGCAGGCAGCCGAGACATTGCTCCCGGTCGTGCTCGAGCACCTCAACGTCTAGACGTCGGCCGTGACCTTCTCGCCAAAGGCATAAGCGTCCATCGCAAGCACGGCGTAGGTGTAGCTGTGGTGCAGGCGCCGGCCCGCACCGCCGCCGGCGCCGAGCGCGACGAAGAAGGGGAGGAGGTGCTCGTCGGTGGGATGGTTGCGCAACGCCTCGGGCCCCTCGCGCATCACCGCGAGCAAGGCGTCGCGGTCGCCGGCCTCGGTGCGCTCGGCGAGCCAGGTGGTGAAGCCGTCCACCCAGTCCCGGTCCTCGCGGCCTCCGGAGAACACCTCTCGCAGATTGTGCGAGATGCTCCCCGAGCCGATCACGAGAACATTGCGTTCCCGCAGCGGCGCCAGTGCCCGCCCGACCGCCTCGTGCCATTCGGGGCCGCGGCGTGGGTCGATCGACACCGTGACGAGCGGGATGTCGGCGTCGGGGAAGAGCAGCGACAGCGGCACCCAGGCGCCGTGGTCGAGCTGCGCCGCCTCGCTTCGCGAGGGTTGCAGGCCTGCTTCGCTCAGCAGTCGGAACGCTTGGTCCGCGAGGACGCTGGCGCCTTCCGGCTCGTAGCGCATCTCGAACAGGCGACGGTCGAAATTGCCGAAATCGTGCCAGGTGCTGAAGCGGGCAGGGGCACGCACGACGACGCCCTCTGCCTCGTCATGCGCGGAGGCGATGACGATGGCGTCGGGACGCGTCAGCGTGCCGCCAAGCTCGCTCAGGAAGCGGGTCGCGGGCTCGTCACGCAGCGCCAGGTCGGGAGCGCCGTGGGAGATGAACAGGGCGGGCTGTGTGGTCATGATGAGCCTGATCTAGGGTCTCTCCGACAGTCGCGGAACGCCTTGTCCGTGCAAATGGGCGTTGCGCGTACGGCAACGCTTTCCAGCGCCTGCGCCAGCTTCTAGGTTCCGCCCCAAACAGGGGGAGCAGTGCATGGCGTCGAGGGCGGATGAAGAGGCGGTGCCGGGAGCAGGCGAGCCGGGGGTGATCGAGCCGCGCAAGATCCGCCTCGTCATCGGCGCGTCGTCCGCCGGCACCGTGTTCGAATGGTACGACTTCTTCATCTACGGGACATTGGCGACGTTCGGCATCATCGGCCGCGTCTTCTTTCCCGGCGGCAACGAGACACTGCAGACCCTGCTCGCCTGGGCCGGCTTCGCGGTCGGCTTCGGCTTCCGGCCGTTGGGCGCGATCCTGTTCGGCTATCTCGGCGACAAGCTCGGGCGCAAATACACCTTCCTCATCACCATCACCTTGATGGGCGTGGCGACCGCCGGCGTCGGCCTCATTCCCTCCGCGGCGTCGATCGGCATCGCCGCGCCGTTGCTGCTCATCTTCCTGCGCATTCTTCAGGGCCTCGCCCTGGGCGGCGAATATGGCGGAGCCGCCATCTACGTCGCCGAGCATTCGCCGCCCGGCCGCGCCGGCTATTATACCAGCTTCATCCAGGCCTCGGTCGCCGGCGGCTTCGTGCTGAGCCTCGCCATCGTGCTGCTGTGCCAGGCAGGAATGTCCGACGCGGCGTGGAATGAGTGGGGCTGGCGGGTGCCGTTCCTCATCTCGCTCATCCTCCTCGCCATCTCCCTGTGGATGCGCCTGAAGCTGTCCGAGAGCCCGGTGTTCAAGGCAATCAAGGAAGCCGGCGAGACCAAGGGCAATCCGTTCGTCGAGAGCTTCCGCTACCCCGGCAACCTCAAGCGGCTGTTCGTCGCCCTGTTCGGCATCGCCGCCGGTCTCACGGTCATCTGGTACACGGCGATGTTCTCGACGCTTTCGTTCCTCAAGGGGCCGATGCGGGTCGACGGGGCGACCGCCGAGATCATCGTCGGACTGGCGGCGCTGTCCGGGCTCGTCTGGTTCATCCTGTTCGGCAGGCTGTCCGACCGGATCGGACGCCGCAAGCCGATCCTGATCGGCTATGCCCTGACCCTGGTGCTGTTGTTCCCGATTTTCTGGCTGATGGGCAGCGCCGCCAACCCCAACCTCGCCGCCGCGGCCGGGCGGGCGCCGGTCACGATCCAGCGCGACAGCTGCGACTTCGATCCCTTTGCCCAGACCCAGCGCGAATTTTGCGGCCGGGTGATCGGCGAGCTTGCGCGGCTCGGCGTCCGCTACAGCTTCGCCAACCCGCCCGAGCCGGCGCTGGCGATGGCGACCTCGGGCCCGCAGGCGCTGGCGGTGACGGTCGGCTCCGCGCCCCACATTCTCCGCGACACCGCCGAGGTCCGGCCGCTGCTCGAGAGCGCGGGCTATGATTTCGACCCAGTCGTGCCATCGCCCGGCGGCATCGCGCTAATCGCGCTCGCGATCCTCGCCATGACCGCGCTGTCCGGCGCGACCTACGGGCCGGTGGCGGCCTTGCTTTCGGAGATGTTTCCGCCGCGCATTCGCTACAGCTCGATGTCGATCCCCTACCATTTCGGCACCGGCTATTTCGGCGGCTTCCTGCCGTTCATCGCGAGCTACATCATCGCCCGCACCGGCGATCCCTATTCCGGCCTGTGGTACACCTGGGGCGTGGTGCTGATGGCGCTGGTGGTCAGCTATTTCTGGCTTCCGGAGACGGCTGGGCCCACCGGAAAAGCCGAACATTGAATTGAGGGGCGGCGGCGGGCTACGGCGCGAGCATGTCCGTGGCCCCACCGCTCCGCCTGCGTCTCGACGGCGCCGCCCTCGTTTCCAACTGGCTGTGGCTGAAGCAGCGGGGCGGCGGGGCGGCATGCGGCGCGGCCGCCAAGGCGGACGGCTATGGCCTCGGCGCGCGCGAGGTGGTGACGCGGCTTGCGGCCGCCGGCTGCCGCGATTTCTTCGTGGCGACCTGGGCCGAGGCCGAACGTGTCGCAGACGTGATCGGTGACGCGTCGCTGAGCGTCCTGCACGGCTTCTTCGAGGAGGATCTGCCCGCGGCCCTGGCGTCGTCGGCGCGCCCCGTGATCAACACGGCGGCACAGGCGCGGCGCTGGCGGGAGATCGGGCGGCCGTGCGACGTGATGGTCGACACCGGCATCAACCGCCTCGGGCTGCTGCCGGCGGAGATCGCCGCCGGGGCGCTCGACGGGCTCCACATCGAAACCCTGCACAGCCATTTCGCCTGCGCCGACGAAGACGTGGCGATGAATGATGAGCAGCGGCGGCGGTTCGAGGAGGTGTCGGCGACGGTTCCGGCGAAACGGCGCAGCCTGTCGAACAGCGCCGGCATCTGCCTGGGTCCCGACAATTCCTATGATCTCACGCGTCCCGGCCTGGCCCTGTACGGTGGCATCCCGCGCGCCGAAGCGGCGGGTCACATCCGCCAGGTCGTCCATGTCGAAGCGCGCGTGATCCAGCACAAGCGGGTCGAGGCCGGCGATGCGGTCGGCTACAACGCGACCTTCACCGCGCCGGAGCCGTGCGAGCTCGCCATCCTCAACATCGGCTATGCCGACGGCTATTTGCGCGGATTTTCCGGCACCGGCGCCGCGGTCCATGACGGCCGGACCCTGCCGGTGGTGGGGCGAGTGTCGATGGACCTCACAGCGATCCGAGTCGACGCCGCGCCCGACATCGCCGAGGGCGACTGGATCGAGATCGACTTCGAGCTGCCGCGCGCCGCGGAGCAATCCGGGCTCAGCCAATATGAGCTGCTGACGACGCTCGGCAGCCGCTACGCGCGCGTGTGGAGCTAAGCGCGAGCCGCTAGTCGCGGTTCTTGCGCGAGCGGCGGAGCCACAGGGCAACGCCCAGCGCCGCGACGGCGCCGCCGGCGATGAGCGCCGCCTGAGCGCGGGAGTTGCGCCGCCACTCCTCGGCCGCACCCTGATCGAGCCAGTAGCGGCCGTCCTCGGTCAGCTGCACCACACCCTGGGCCATGAGGTAACTGAGACCCTTGCGCAGCGAATGATCCTGCGGCTGGTACGTCACGGCGCTGTCGGCATTGGTCGCTCGGACGCTGGTCAGATGCTCGACCACGCTTCGGCGGCCGCGGCGCATGGCGGCGGCGATGGTGGGTGGGTTCGTGGCCATCAGTCGCGCTCCACGCACAGGGCGATGCCCATGCCGCCGCCGATGCACAAGGTCGCGAGGCCCTTCTTGGCGTCGCGCTTCTGCATCTCGTAGATCAGGGTGGTCAGCACTCGCGCGCCCGACGCGCCGATCGGGTGTCCGATGGCGATGGCGCCGCCGTTGACGTTGACCTTGTCGGAGTCCCAGCCGAGCTCCCTGCCGACCGCCAGCGCCTGCGCCGCGAACGCCTCATTGGCCTCGATGAGGTCGAGGTCGGCGATGCTCCAGCCGGCCTTCTCCAGCGCGCGCTTGCTTGCGGGAACCGGGCCGATGCCCATGATCGACGGGTCGACGCCGGCCGAGGCCCAGCTCGCCACCCGCGCGAGGATCGGCGCGCCGCGGCGCTCGGCCTCCTCCCGGCTCATCAGGACGAGAGCGGCGGCGCCGTCATTGAGGCCGCTCGCATTGGCCGCGGTCACGGTGCCCTCCTTCTTGAAGGCGGGACGCAGACCGGAGACGCCGTCGACGGTGGCGCCGGCGCGGATATATTCGTCGTCCTCGACGACGGTGTCGCCCTTGCGGCCCTTGATCGTCACCGGGGCGATCTCGTCCTTGAAACGGCCCGAGGCCCGCGCCTTCTCGGCCTTGTTTTGGCTGGCGACCGCGAAGCTGTCCTGGTCGCTGCGGGTGATCTGATACTGCTCGGCCAGATTCTCGGCGGTGATGCCCATGTGATAGCCGTTGAACACGTCGGTCAGGCCGTCCTTGATCATCGTGTCGACCATCGACAGGTCGCCCATCTTGGTGCCGCCGCGAATATGCTGGGCGTGGGCCGAAAGGCTCATGCTCTCCTGGCCGCCGGCGACGACGACCGTGGCGTCGCCAGTCTGGATGGCCTGGCTGGCGAGCGCGACGGCGCGCAGGCCCGATCCGCACACCTGGTTGACGCCCCAGGCCGGGACTTCCTTCGGCACGCCCGCGGCCATCGACGCCTGGCGCGCCGGATTCTGGCCCTGGGCGGCGGTCAGCACCTGGCCCATGATCACTTCCGACACGTCATCGGGCGAGACTCCGGCCTGGGCCAGCGCGGCCTCGATCGCGGTGCGGCCGAGTTCGTGCGCGGGCGTGGACGCAAAGGCGCCGAGGAACGCGCCAACCGGCGTGCGCTTGGCGGCGGTGATGACAACGTCGGTCATGGTCATGTCTCCTGAGATTGGCCGCGCTCTATCAATTCGGGCTGACCCGCGAAAGCCATGAGGCGAGGGGCCGCCACAGCTCTTCCTTGGCCTTCGACCCGACGATCATCCCGACATGGCCGCGGGCGAGGTCGATCCGCTCGCCGGCGGTTATGGCCGAGGCGTGGGGAACGATGCGGTCGCTGGTCGAGACGATGTTGAGCAACGGGCAGGGGAGCGAGGCGGGGTCGGTGGTCTCTCCGCCGATCCGCCAGCGGCCCGAGCCGGGGAGGTCGGCTCCGAACAGGTCCTCGAACATCTCGCGCGCGGCGGCGTGGCCCATGGGCGGACCGTCATTGGCCCAATCCTCGAGCGCGACGAAGCTTGCGGCGGCCTCACCCTCCAATCCCGCGAACTCCTCGAACTTGCGCACCGTTCGGTCGGGATCGAGGCTCCAGAACGCGACCTGCAACGCTTCCATCGGCAGCACGCCGAGCCGCTCGGCGACCGCCTTGCTGCCGTTCCACAGCCCGGCGAGCCGTTCGCGTTCGGCTTGCGGGAAGCCATGGAAGCGCCACGGCGCGGCGATGGTGACGAGGCTGCGCGCGCCGCCGAGCTGCGCGCCCGCCGCGGCCATGGTGCCGCCGAGGCAATAGCCGGCGAGGTCGGGCGGTTCGCCCAGCGTCGTCATCAGCGGGAGCAGTATTTCCTCGATATGGCCGGCGACGGACAGACCGTGCCGTGCCTCGTCGGGCCAGCCCCAGTCGAGCAGCAGCACACGTCGTCCCTGGCCCGCGAGCCAGCGCAGCAGCGAACGGTCGCCGAGATCGAGCACGGTCGGCGGATTGATCAGCGACGGCACGAACAGGAGGTCGGGGCCGTCGCCGCCATAGTCGCGCAGGGCCGCGCCGCGTCGCTCGGCGAGCACCGGCGCGCCCGGCGTCGGCGCCGGCCTCGGCGCCTCCTGATACTTGCGGAGCCCGGCCAGCACGCGCGCCAGTCGCGCCGGCTCTGCTGCGGTCTTGCTGCGCACAAGATCGAGGAACAGGGGGAGGGGCCGCGGCCTGTGTTGCAGCGCGGCAAAGGAAGGTGGTAGGGCGCGGCCTGCGCTGTTGAAGGATCCCGGCATGGCGACGCCCCAGTCCAATGACGAGAATGTCGTCGTCATCAAGAAATATGCGAACCGGCGTCTCTACGACACCGAGAGCTCCTCATACATCACGCTCGACCGACTCGCGCAAATGGTCCGTCAGAAGCGCGACTTCAAAGTCATCGACGCGAAGAGCGGCGAGGACATCACCCACAGCGTCCTCACCCAGATCATCATGGATGAGGAAGCGCGCGGGACGACCCTGCTGCCGGTCAATTTCCTGAGGCAGCTGATCGGCATGTACGGCGACCAGATGCAGTCGTTCGTGCCGCAATATCTCGAGGCGTCGCTGGACACACTGCAGCGCAACCAGAGCCAGTTCCGCGACGCGATGAGCGGGGCGCTGGCCGCCAACCCGCTCGCCGAGATGACTCGGCGCAACATGGAGATGTTCACCGCGGCCGCGTCCGGAATGCGCCCGGCGGCCAAGGAAACGCCCGCGCCGGAGGCTCCCAAGAGCGAGCTCGCCGAGCTTCGCGCCCAGCTCGCCGAGATGCAGAAGAAGCTCGACAAGCTGGGCGGCTGAGACGGCTTAACGCGGCCGTCGGAACATCAGGGTCATGCGGTCGCTCTCGCCGATGGCGAGGTAGCGGTCGCGGTCCTGCTCGCCGAGGCGGAGCGACGGCGGCAGCGTCCACACCCCGTTCGGCCAGTCGGCCGTGTCGCGCGGATTGGCGTTCATCTCGCTGGAACGGACGAACTCGAAGCCGGCCTCCTCGGCGAGGCGGCGCACGGTCGAGGTCTTGATGTAGCCGCTCGACCGCTCGCGCTCAGCGTCGGCGCTCTCCGGCAGGCGGTGGTCGACGATGCCGAGCGTGCCGCCCGGCTTCAGCATGGCGAACATTTGGCGGAACGCCTCGACGCTGTAGTCCTGGCGGTCGCGCTGATAGCCCATCCGCCAGTTATGGACGTTGCGGAAGGTGAGCACGACGTCGGCGGTGCCGTCCGGGACGCGCGTGTCGTCGGCCGCGAAGGCGGGGAAGTCGGCGAGGCGGATATTGCCGTAGAGCGCCGCATTCTCGCTCATCATGCGATTGACCGCACGCGGCTCGCCGAGCGCCGCGGCGTAATAGGTGCCGCCGCCCTGGTGAACGTAGGGCGCCAGGATCTCGGTGTACCAGCCGCCGCCCGGCCAGATCTCGACCACGGTCTGGTTGGGCTGGACGCCGAAGAAGGCGAGCGTGTCGAACGGGTTGCGGTAGCGGTCGCGCGCGACGTTGGCCGGGTTGCGGGTCGGCGCGGCGACGGCGCCGTGCAGCGCCCCGTGCCAGGGCTGGTGCGCGCCGACATCAGCATGCGCCTGGTGGCTGCCATGATGCTGCGCCGCGAAGGCCGCGCCGCCGCCGGCCAGCAGGGCGATGGCAAAGGTGAGTTTCAAGCGCATCATCATTCCTCCCCGGATCGGATTGCGCCCCGGGCGGGGACGCACCAGATGTTGTCCCGCGTGATGAAGGATCGGGAATGACGGCGCAACAATGGTCTTGGGGAGCGGCGGGCGTCGCTCTCGTGCTGGCGGTGGTGGCGGGGCTGGCGGACCGCAGGCGCAACCGGCGAGCCAGCCTCGACGACGTGGGCTGGGTGCCGTGGCGCGGCATCCAGGTCGCCGCGATGTTCGCCGTGCTGGCGCTCGCGATTCTGGGCTTCAAGCTGGGGGACTGACACCCCCGGGCGGGAAGGGGCCTAGAGGCAGGCCTCGAGGTAAGGCTGGTCGAAGCCGAACATCTTGGCCTTTTCGAGCGTGTACGGGCGCAAGCCCATCGAGCGGTATTCGCCGATGATCTTGCCGTCCGGAGTCTCGTCCAGATATTCGAACTTGAACAGCTCCTGGGTGACGATGACGTCGCCCTCCATGCCGATCACCTCGGTGATGTTGGTGGTGCGGCGCGAACCGTCGCGCAGTCGCTTCACCTGGACGATGAGGTCGACCGAGTCGGCGATCTGACGCGAGATCGCTTCCTTCGGCACCTTGATGTCCGACATCATCACCATGTTCTCCATACGCGCCAGCGCCTCGCGCGGGCTGTTGGAGTGGAGCGTGCACATCGATCCGTCGTGGCCCGTGTTCATCGCCGCGAGCATGTCGAAGCATTCCGGGCCGCGGATCTCGCCGAGGATGATGCGGTCGGGGCGCATACGCAGCGCGTTGATGACGAGGTCTCGGATGCTGATCGCGCCCTGGCCTTCGAGGTTGGGCGGGCGGGTTTCGAGCGGCAGCCAGTGCGGCTGCTGAAGCCGAAGCTCGGCCGCGTCCTCGATGGTGATGACGCGCTCGCCCGGGTCGATCAGCTTCGACAGGGCGTTGAGCATCGTCGTCTTGCCCGAGCCGGTACCGCCGGAGACGATCACGTTCATTCGCGAGGCGCCCGCGATCTTGAGCAGGGTCGCCATCTTGTCCGACATCGACCCCCAACCCTTCATCATGTCGAGGGTGATCGGCTTCTCGGAGAATTTACGGATCGAGATGGCGGTGCCGCGAAGCGACAGCGGCGGGATGATGACGTTGACGCGGCTTCCGTCCTGGAGACGGGCGTCGGCAAGCGGCGTGGTCTGGTCGACCCGGCGGCCGACCTTGTTGACGATGCGCTGGGCGATCTGGAGGAGATGGTCCTCGTCGCGGAACTGGATCTGCGCGAGCTGGAGCTTGCCCTTGCGCTCGATATAGGTCTGGCTCGGACCGTTGACCATGATGTCCGAGACTTCGGGGTCGTTGAGCAGTTCCTCGAGCGGCCCGAGGCCGAGCAGCTCGTCGACGAGCACCTTCTCCAGCGCGAACTGTTCGCGCCGGTTGAGGTTGATCTTCAGCTCGGCGAGCACCTCGCCGATGATCGGCCGGAATTCCTCGGCGAGCTCGTCCTTGCTGAGGGTCGCCGCCGCTTCCGGGTCGACTCGCTCGAGCAGGCGCGGAAGCACCTGTTCCTTGATGCGGTGGATCGAGGCCTCGAAGCCTTCACCGCGCGAATTGCCCTGCTCGCCGCTCTGCGCCTGGCGGTCGTCGAGGCGGGCCATCGCGTCGCCGCGGTCGATGACCTGGGGCGACTCGTCCTCTGCAGTCGGCAGGCTCTCGATCGGGGGGAATTGGGAGCCGCCGGCGCTGTCCGGAGTGATCGGCGCCGGGCCCTTCATCGGCTTGGCGACACCGAAGGATGGGCGGCCACCGCCCGGCCCGCTGGCCCCGCTGCGACGTCCAAAAGCACTCATATCCTGGCCTACCTCGCCCAAGTCATTGGATTTCCCCGGCTGAGAGGGTGAATAGGGCGGAAACTTTGACAATTGGCTAACCGCTGCCCACGGGAGCCAGCGTGAACGCTCCCGCCGCCCACCCGTCCGCGCCGCGCAAGGCGTTGCTCGTCGCGCTCGCCGGATTCTTCCTGCTCTCGGTCGGCGACGCGGTCGTCAAGACGATGGCCGGGCAATGGTCGGGGAGCGGCATCGCCCTGCTGCGCTATTCGATCGGCGCGATCGGCCTTGCCGTCTATGTCCGGCTCGCCTACGGCCGCGCCGTCTTTCGCCTGCCCAAGCCCTGGCTTCAGGCGGGACGGGGCGCGGCGGTGGCGGTGGCGACCTTCGGCTTCTTCATGGGCGTGATGGTGATGCCGCTCGCCGATGCGACCGCGATCGTCTTCACCAGCCCGGTGTGGACGGTGATCCTGTCCTTCATCTTCCTGCGCGAGCGGCCCGCGCCGGCGGTGCTGGTGTCGATCCTGCTTGCCTCGGCAGGCGTGCTTCTGATCCTTCGGCCCAACGTGCTGGCGCTCGGCGCCGAAGCCTTCTTCCCGCTGCTCGCCGCGGTGGCGATGTCCTGCCTCATCATCCTCAACCGCCGCGCCGCCGGCCTCGCACCGGCGATGATCATGCAGATGCTGGTCGCGGTGATGGCCGTGCCGGTGCTGCTCGTGCTCGCGGTCGCCGGCCATCTCAGCGGCGAGCCGGGCCTGGCGATCACGACGCCGGAGTGGAGCGTGGTGCTGCGCTGCGCCGTGGTGGCGGTGACGGCGACGCTCGGCCACTGGTGCATCTTCCGCGCGACCGAGCTCGCCTCGGCGGCGACGATCGCGCCGATGACCTATGTCCAGCTGCTCGTCGCGACCGGCGCCGGCCTGCTCCTGTTCGGCGACGTCCCGACCCTGCCCAAGGCGGCGGGGGCACTGCTGATCATCGCCGGCGGCCTGTGGCTGTGGGCGCGCCAGCGCCCCGACAGGACCACCGACAGCGAAGCCTGATCATGCTATAAGCAGGCGAGGGGAGGCTGAACCATGATCGCAGTTCTTGCCGCCGCGGCCGCATTGGCGCTGCAGTCGTTCAATCCGGACATTTCGCAACTCGGCTGGCTGAGCGGCCACTGGCGCACCGACGCGCAGGAGCAGGGCTGGACCGAAGAGCTGTGGAGTGGCGCCGAGGGCCACACATTGCTCGGCGTCAACCGGACGGTCAGCGGAGGTCGCACCAGCGGCTTCGAGTTCATGCGGGTTGCCGCCGACGAACAGGGACCGGCCTTTTACGGCTCGCCGTCGGGCGCGCCTCCCGTGCGTTTCGCGATGGTGGAGTCCCGCCACAACATCGTCGCCTTCGAGAATCGGGCGCACGACTACCCGCAGCGGATCGTTTACCGGCGCGACGGCGACACGCTGTTCGCGACGGTATCGCTCGCTGACGGCAGCAGGCCGATGAGCTGGACCTTCAGGCGCCAGCCCTGACCGGATTTAGGCGGGAATGTCGGCCCGCTCGGCGAGGACCGTGAGCCCGCGCTCGTTCACTTCGGCAAAGCCGCCCTCGATCGCGATCCGGTCCGGCTCGGCGCCGGCGGTGCGGTGGATGAGCAGGTCGCCGTTGCGCATGGTCGACATGAAGGGCGCATGGCCCTCCAGGACACCGAAGTCGCCTTCGGTGCCCGGAACCACGACCATGTGCACCTCGTCGGAGCGCACGAGGCGCTCCGGGGTGACCAGTTCGAAGTGAAGAGCCATCAGGATTCCTGCGCCAGCTTCTCGGCCTTGGCGACCGCCTCTTCGATGCCGCCGACCATGTAGAAGGCCGCCTCGGGGAGGTGGTCGTACTCGCCGTTCACCACCGCCTTGAACGAGCGGACGGTGTCCTCGATCTGCACGAACTTGCCGGGGATGCCGGTGAACACTTCGGCGACGTGGAACGGCTGCGACAGGAAGCGCTGGATCTTGCGGGCGCGGCTGACGGTGAGCTTATCCTCTTCCGAAAGCTCGTCCATGCCGAGGATCGCGATGATGTCCTGGAGCGACTTGTAGCGCTGCAGGATCGACTGGACGGCGCGGGCGGTCTCGTAATGCTCCTGGCCGACGGTGCGCGGCTCGAGCACGCGGCTGGTCGAGTCGAGCGGATCCACCGCCGGGTAGATGCCGAGTTCGGAGATGGCGCGCGACAGCACGGTGGTGGCGTCCAAGTGGGCGAAGGAGGTCGCCGGAGCCGGGTCGGTAAGATCGTCCGCGGGCACGTAGATCGCCTGCACCGAGGTGATCGAGCCCTTGTTGGTCGAGGTGATGCGCTCCTGAAGCTGGCCCATGTCGGTCGACAGCGTCGGCTGGTAGCCCACCGCCGACGGAATGCGGCCGAGCAGCGCCGACACTTCCGAGCCCGCCTGGGTGAAGCGGAAGATGTTGTCGACGAAGAACAGCACGTCCTGGCCCTCGACGTCGCGGAAATATTCCGCCTGGGTGAGGCCGGAGAGGGCGACTCGGGCGCGGGCTCCCGGCGGCTCGTTCATCTGGCCGAACACCAGCGCCACCTTCGAACCCTCGGACACGGCGTTGCCGTCCGCGTCCTTGGCGATGACGCCCGCGTCGAGGAATTCGTGATAGAGGTCGTTGCCCTCGCGGGTGCGCTCGCCGACTCCGGCGAACACCGAGGTCCCGCCGTGGCCCTTGGCGATGTTGTTGATCAGCTCCTGGATGAGCACGGTCTTGCCGACGCCGGCGCCGCCGAACAGGCCGATCTTGCCGCCCTTGGCGTAGGGGGCGAGGAGGTCGATGACCTTGATGCCGGTGACGAGGATCGAGGTCTCGGTCGACTGGTCGACGAACTTCGGGGCCTCGGCGTGGATCGGGGCGGTCTCGGTCGCGCCGATCGGCCCGCGCTCGTCGATCGGCTCGCCGACGACATTCATGATTCGGCCGAGCGTCTTCGGGCCGACGGGAACGCGGATCTGCGAGCCGGTGTCGGTCACGGTCTGGCCGCGGGTGAGGCCTTCGGTCGAGTCCATCGCGATGGTGCGGACGGTGCTTTCGCCGAGGTGCTGGGCGACCTCGAGGACGAGGCGCGAGCCGTTATTGTCGGTCTCGAGCGCCGACAGGATCGCCGGCAGCTCGCCTTCGAACGCGACGTCGACGACGGCGCCGATCACCTGCGCGATACGGCCGACATTGTTGGTGCCACCGGTCTTGGTGGAGGCGGAGCGCTGCATCTCAGCGACTTGGGGCTCAAGCATGTCTTTTTCCTGCTTCGTCGAAGTGGTTAGAGCGCCTCGGCGCCCGAGATGATCTCGATGAGTTCCTTGGTGATCGCGGCCTGGCGCGAGCGGTTATATTCGATCGACAGGCGGTTGATCATGTCGCCGGCGTTGCGCGTCGCATTGTCCATCGCGGTCATCTGCGCGCCGTAGAAGCCGGCCTGGTTCTCGAGCAAAGCGCGATAGATCTGAATCGCGACGTTGCGGGGAAGGAGCGTGGCGAGGATCTCTTCCTCGTCCGGCTCATATTCCACCGCCGAGCTGGCGCCGCCCTCGGCGCCTTCCGGCACCTTGACGGGAATGATCTGGCGCTCGGTCGGCTCCTGGACCAGAGCCGAGCGGAAGGTCGAGTAGACGAGGTGAGCCACGTCGAACTCGCCGGCCTCGTAGCGGGCGATGAGATCCTGGGCGACCGCCTGGGCATGGTCGAACGCCGGGCTGCGCATGCCGCTCATGTCCTGGTCGTGGTGGATGCCCTGCGGGTAGAAGCGCTTGAGCACCCGGCCCTTGCGGCCGGCCAGGTAGAAGCGGACGGTCTTGCCTTCCGCAATCAGCTCTTCCGCCTTGCGGCGCGCGAGCTTGACGATGTTGGCGTTGAAACCGCCGGCGAGACCGCGCTCGCCGGTCGCCACGACGATGAGGTGGACCTGGTCCTTGCCGGTGCCGGCGAGGAGCTTCGGGCTCTGCGGGCCGACGACGATCTTGGACGCCAGGCTCGCCATCACCGCCTCCAGCCGCTCGGCATAGGGGCGGCCGGCCACGGCCTGGTCCGTCGCGCGGCGCAGTTTCGCCGCGGCGACGGTCTTCATCGCCTTGGTGATCTTCTGCGTCGACTTGACCGACGCGATCCGCCCTTTGAGTGCCTTGAGGCTGGCCATCTATCCGGTCCTTACGCGAACGACTTCGCGAAATTGCCGACGATGTCCTTGAGCGACGCGGTCGTCTCGTCGGAGAGCGCGCCGGTGTCGCGGATCGTCGTCAGCACCTGGCCGTGCTCGCTTCGGACATGGTTGAGCAGCTGGCTCTCGAAGCGGGTGACCTGGTCGGTCGGGATCGCATCGAGATAGCCGTTCACGCCGGCGAAGATCGACACGACCTGCTCTTCCATCGGCATCGGCGAGAATTGCGGCTGCTTGAGCAGCTCGGTCAGGCGCGCGCCGCGGTTCAGGAGCTTCTGGGTCGAGGCGTCGAGGTCGGAGCCGAACTGGGCGAAGGCCGCCATCTCGCGATACTGGGCGAGCTCGAGCTTGATCGAACCGGCGACCTTCTTCATCGCCTTGGTCTGCGCGGCCGAGCCGACGCGGCTGACCGACAGGCCGACGTTAATCGCGGGGCGGATGCCCTGGTAGAACAGCTCGGTCTCGAGGAAGATCTGGCCGTCGGTGATCGAGATCACGTTGGTCGGAATGTAGGCCGACACGTCGCCAGCCTGGGTCTCGATGATCGGCAGGGCGGTCAGCGAGCCCGAGCCATTGTCCTCGTTCATCTTCGCGGCGCGCTCGAGCAGGCGGCTGTGGAGATAGAAGACGTCGCCCGGATAGGCTTCGCGGCCCGGTGGACGACGCAGAAGCAGCGACATCTGGCGGTAGGCCACCGCCTGCTTGGACAGGTCGTCATAGACGATGACGGCGTGCATGCCGTTGTCGCGGAAATACTCGCCCATCGTGCAGCCGGTGTAGGGCGCGAGGAACTGCAGCGGAGCCGGCTCGGACGCGGTCGCGGCGACGACGATGGAATATTCCATCGCGCCATTCTCTTCGAGCGCGCGGACGATCTGGGCGACGGTCGAACGCTTCTGGCCGACCGCGACGTAGATGCAGTAGAGCTTCTTGCTCTCGTCGCCGCCCTTGTTGAGCTCACGCTGGTTGATGAAGGTGTCGAGCGCGACGGCCGACTTGCCGGTCTGGCGGTCGCCGATGATCAGCTCGCGCTGGCCGCGGCCGACGGGCACCAGCGCGTCGAGCGCCTTGAGGCCGGTCTGCATCGGCTCGTGAACCGACTTGCGCGGAATGATGCCCGGCGCCTTCACTTCGACTCGGCGACGCTCGGCGCCCTCGATCGGGCCCTTGCCGTCGATCGGGTTGCCGAGACCGTCGACCACGCGGCCGAGCAGGCCTTTGCCGACCGGAACGTCGACGATGGTCTGGGTGCGGCGGACGGTCGAGCCTTCCTTGATCTCGGAGTCGGAGCCGAAGATCACGATGCCGACATTGTCGGCCTCGAGGTTGAGGGCCATGCCCTGGATGCCGTTCTCGAACGCGACCATCTCGCCGGCCTGGACGTTGTCGAGACCGTGGACACGGGCGATGCCGTCGCCGACCGACAGCACGGTGCCGACTTCAGACACCTGCGCTTCGGTGCCGAAGCTGGCGATCTGGTCCTTGATGACCTTCGAGATTTCTGCGGCGCGGATATCCATTGTCGTGCCTTAGCCTTTCATCGCGTGCGCGAGGGTGTTGAGTTTGGTGCGGATCGAGCTGTCGATCATCTGCGAGCCGATCTTCACGACCATGCCGCCGAGGATGGTGGGGTCGACGTTGAGATCGACGGCGATGTCGCGGCCCATCCGGGTGCGGAGATGCTGCTTGATCTGGGCGACCTGGTCGTCGTCGAGCGGCCGCGCCGAGGTGACCTCGGCGGTGATCTCGCCGCGGTGCGACGCCGCGAGCAGGTTGAAGGCGCGGATCACCTGGCCGAGCTTGGACAGCCGACCGTTCTGGGCGAGCACGCCGAGGAAGTTGCGGGTGAGCGGGTCGAGGCCCATCTGCTCGGCGACGGCGCCGATGGCGCGCGCCTTGTCCTCGCGGCCGATCAGCGGCGAGGTGGTGAGCTCGGCGAGCTCGTTGGATTCGGCGAGCGCCTGCTTGAGGCCGGCCAGGCTCTGCCCGACCGCCTCGATCTTCTTCTCGTCACGCGCCAGCTCGAACAGCGCGAGGGCGTAGCGACCCGCCAAACTTGCCTGAATGCCGCTGGAATTATCCACGCGCGTCGATGCTCCGAACAAGGAATGTGTGCCATGCGAAAAGGGGCGCTTGCCGCGCCCCCGAATGGCTCGCGCGGGCTGCTAGCAGGAGCGCCGCAGGGATGCAACCGCAGCCTTGTCGCAGCGGCTGCAACCTTCGTCACTGAGCCGTCGCCTGCCGCGCCTGGCGGGATAGAATGACCGCATCAGGGGAGATGCTGCTATGGCGACGGCATCGGTTCAAATCCAGCGCTTCCATCGGAATCGCGCGGCGATGTTCGATCCCGGCCTCACCGTCGAGCTCGCGCGGCTGTTCGAAGCCGATCGCGAGATGCGCGATTCCGACTGGCTCGGCCGCTTCTACGACGTCGCCTGGTTCGCGGGAGTCGGGGCCGCCGGCGTCTATGCCGGACCGGACGGGCTACCTTATCTGCGCCTCAACCTGCCGAAGGACGGCGCGGCCTTCGATTCGCACTGTCTCGCCAACCGCGCGGGCGATTGCCTCGCCGCCGGCTGGGGCGCGGCCTTGTTCGCGAGCGCCGCCGATCCGCCCGACGCGGCGCAGTTCGTCTTCTCGCTGGGCGTGCTCGACAGCCTGATCCGTTACGATTCGCCCGACGGCGACCCGATCGACATCGCCGAGAGCGCGCTGCCGCCGCCGCCAGCGCCGCAGAAGCGCGGCTGGCTCGGTTTCGGCGCCGCGAAGGAAGCGTCGCGCCAGGTGCTGCTCGCGACCCCGTCCGACCAGTTCCTGCCGCCTTATGCGGCCAAGGCGCTCCACAAATATCTGACTCAGGCCTGGGGCCTCGCCAATCCGCGCGTGCTGCTGATGACCGACATGACGCTGCGCCCGCACCGCCAGCTCGTGATCGGCAGGAGGCGCAGCGACTTTCCCGACGAGCAGGCGGCCTGGCAGGCGATGCAATATGTCCTGTGGCACCTGCCGCCGATGCGCAGCGTAGTGCTGTTGCCGGAGAATTGGCGGCTGGAGGAGATGACCCCGCTGCGCGATCTCTTCGCCGGCGCCCCCGGACTTTGAAAGCAAGGCCCGGGACGCAGACGTCCTTCAAGTGAGTCATTGGTCCTCCATCCACGGAGGAGAGACTCATGACCTACCGCATCCAGGGCTTGGATCCCGCGCCGTTCCGGTCTTTGTTCCAATTGGGCGACGAGGCGTTGCGCCAGCGGCGCGCCGCCCGAGTCGTCGCGGCCGGCTCGGGCGAACCGTGCCGCATATCGCTGGAAGACGCGCAGGAGGGCGAGACGCTGATCCTGGTCAATCATGTGAGCCAAGATGCCGACACGCCTTTCCGCGCCAGCCACGCCATCTACGTCCGCGAGGCGGCGGCGGCTGCGCCGGCATTCGAGGACGTGCTGCCGCCGGTGCTCGCCAGCCGCAATATCAGCCTGCGCGCCTTCGACCGCGACGGGATGATGGTCCAGGCCGTGCTCGCGGCCGCCGGCGAGGGCGATGCGCGGATCCGCTCCCTCCTTGCCCGGCCCGAGGTCACGGAGATCCACGCGCATACCCAGGCGCTCGGCTGCTTCCTCGCGCGCATCGAAAGGAACTGAGCCATGCTTGCCACGGCCCTCCGTCAGGACCAGTTTCAGCCTGTGAACGACGCCCCGACGATCGACCCGGACCGCGCCTGGCGCGCCGTGCTTGCCCGCGATCGCAAGTCGGACGGGACATTCGTCACCGGCGTGCTCACCACCGGAATCTATTGCCGTCCGTCCTGCGCGGCGCGCCACCCGAAGCGCGAGAATGTCCGCTTCTTCGCCACCGGCGCCGAGGCGGCGGCGACGGGATTGCGCCCATGCCTGCGCTGCAAGCCCGACGACGTGACGCGCGAGGCCCGGGCGATGGAGGCGGCGCTCAGGCTGCTCGCCGAGGCCGATGAAGTGCCGTCTCTGGAGGAGCTGGCGGCGTCGGCCGGCTACTCGCCGCACCATTTCCACCGCTTGTTCAAACGCGCGACCGGCGTCACGCCGGCGGCCTATGCGCGCGGCCTGCGCTCGCGGCGCGCCGCCGAGGCGCTCGGCACCACCGCCCGAATCACCGATGCCATCTATGATGCCGGCTATTCGGGGCCGGCGCGCTTCTATGCCGACGCCAAGGCGCGGCTCGGCATGACCCCGTCGGCGTGGCGCGACGGCGGTCGCGGCGAGACGATCCGCTGGGCGATCGCCGACACCTGGCTCGGCCGAATGCTGGTCGCCGCCACCGGCAAGGGGATTTGCCGCCTGTCGTTCGACGAGGACGACGGCGACCTGCGCGGCCGCTTCCCCAACGCGACGATCGAGCCGGGCGGGGAGGGGCTTCGCGACCTGGTGGCGCGCACGGTGGCCGCGGTCGAGGCGCCCGAGCGGCCGCACGACCTGCCCCTCGACGTGCAGGGGACCGCATTCCAGGAAGCCGTGTGGCGCGAACTCGCCCGCATCCCGCCGGGCGAATCGCTGAGCTATGCCGCGCTCGCGGCGAAGGCGGGCAAGCCTGCTGCCGTGCGCGCCGCGGGAACGGCGTGCGGCGCCAACAATGTCGCCATCCTCATCCCGTGCCACCGCGCCCGCCGCGGCGACGGCAGCGCCGGCGGCTACGCCTATGGCATCGACAGGAAGGCGAGGCTGATCGAACGCGAGGGCGGTCAGCCGCTCCGCCCTTCCGGGGCGCAGTGGTAGACGAGGCGCTCGTTGGGCTGGGCGGGAAGCGATTCCTCGAGATCGCGCTGGCGGTCGGCGAGGATTGCGAGATCCTCCTGGTTGCGCGTACAGCTGCGCTGCTCGACCCGCCGGCGCCGCTCCCGCGCCTCGTTCATCGCATTGGCAGACAGCAGGTAGCGGCTCACCACATAGTCGCCGGTCGCCGGGTTGAACTCGGTCACGCTCACGGTCTGCTCGCTGTTCGGCACCAGTACCCGGCGCCACACGCCGCCGTAGCGGGCATATTGGGTGCCGTTGTTGACGCAGCCGCCTTCCTCCCAGCCGAGTTCGACTTCCGGTTCGCCGGACACGGTGACACGGCTGCGCTCGCGGTCGAGGGTGCAGATGTTGGTTCCGACATAGCGGTCGGGGTCGGGCGTCACGCTGCTCGTGACGCGGACCTCGTCCTCGAGACTGTCGAGACCGGGACGGGTGAAGAAGACGATCGCCGCGCCAAGCAGCAGCGCCACGCCGACGCCGCCGGCGATCAGGGCCGGGCGGTGCTGGTCCTTGAACAGCAATATTCCGCCGGCGCCGAGCCCGGCGATGGCGAGGACGAGCAGCCCGATGGCGAGGCCGGCGCGGTTCTCGCGCGCTTGCTGGAGCTCGGCGACGGCCCGCTCGTGGCGGGCGTCAGCGTCGCGCAGCCGGGTGGCCTCGTCGGCCTCGCGGGCGCGCCGCGCCGCCTCCTCGCGCTCGGCTTCGCTGCGGGCCTGGTCGGCGGCGCTGACGCAGGCCACGTCGACGGAACGGAAGGGCTGGCGCGCCTGGCGCAGGAAGGCGGTGAGGGAAGCGACCGGAATGGCGAAAGCGAAGCTGGAGTCGCCCATGTCGTTGCGCGTGATCATGCGGTTGACGCCGACCACGCGGCCGCACAGGTCGACCAGCGGGCCGCCGCTATGGCCGCGGGCGATCGCGGCGGTGTGGACGATGATCGGGCCGATGTCGCCGCGCCGCAAGTCCGAATAATTGCCCGACGAGCGGGTTGGGGGAAGGGGGCGGATATAATCCTGCATCGACTGCGCCGTGGCGAGATCGACATTGCCGGGATAGCCGAGCGCGGCGACTCCGGCACCCGGCCCGATCGCGCCGGTGAAGAGGGCGACGGGGGGCACCGATCCCTGCTGCATCTCGATGAGGGCGAGGTCGCGCGCGCGATCGACCGCGACGATCCGCGCGCCGTAGGACTGGCTGCCCTCGGACGGCACCACGCCGATCACGACATTGTCCGGATCCTGGACCGCGAGGTCGACGACATGCGCGTTGGTGACGATTCGGTTGGGCGCGACCGCGAAGCCGCTGCCGTGGCCGAAATCGATGATCTCGCCGTCCTCGACCTGGACGACAACGACACGCACCACGCCGCGGCTCACCGCCGCGACGTCGTCCTGCGCCGACGCCGGCGTGGCGAAGGCGAGCAGGCCGACGAGGGCGAGCAGCAGGCGCGTGAGCAGGCTCTTCACCATGCGCGCCTTCTAGGAAGGGGGCAGGTGAAGATGCAAGCGCGGCTTAGGCTTCGTCGCCCTCGCCGCCGATCGCCGCGTCGCTCGCGCTGAGCTGGGTGTCCTCGACATCGACCACGAGCTCGTCCTCGTCCTCGCTCTCCTCGATGCGCGCGGCGGAGACGACATGCTCGTCCTCGGCGACGTTAAACAGGCGAACGCCGGCGGAGCCTCGGCCGATGACTCGCAGGTCGCCGAGCGACATGCGGATCATCTTGGCCTGGTCGGTGACGAGCATCAGCTGGTGCCCCTTGCTCGCCGGGAAGCTGGCCACGACGGGACCGTTGCGGCCGATATTGTCGATATTGGTGATGCCCTGGCCGCCGCGGCCGGTTCGGCGATATTCGTAGGCCGACGACAGTTTGCCATAGCCGTTGGCGCAGACGGTGAGGATGAACTGCTCACGCGTCTTCAGCTCGTCGTAGCGCGCATCGTCCATCCGGCGCGGCGCGCGGTCGGCGTCCTCGCCCTTCCACGGGGCGTGGCGCAGATAGTCCTCGCGCTCGTCCTGATCCTTGATCCCGGCCTTGTGCAGGATAGACAGCGAGATGACCTCGTCGCCCTCGGCCAGCCGCATGCCGCGGACGCCGGTGGAGGCGCGGCTCTGGAACTCGCGGACGTCGTCGCCCGGGAAGCGGATCGCCTTGCCCTGGCGCGTGGCGAGGAGGACGTCGTCGGCCTCGTCGAGTAGCGCGACGCCGATCAGGCGGTCGTCCTCGTCCTCGCCCTCGAACTTCATCGCGATCTTGCCGTTCGACGGCACGTTGGTGAACGCGTCCATCGAATTGCGGCGGACCGAGCCCTTGGCTGTCGCGAACATGACGTGGAGCTTGCCCCACTCGTTCTCGTCCTCGGGGAGCGGAAGAACGGTCGAGATGGTCTCGCCGGCGGCGAGCGGAAGAAGGTTGATCATCGGCCGCCCGCGGGTCGCGGGGCCGCCCTCCGGCAGCCTCCACACCTTCATCCGATAGACCCTGCCAAGGGTCGAGAAGAACAGGACCGGCGTGTGCGTCGAGGTGACGAACAGCTCGGTGACCGCGTCCTCGTCCTTGGTGGCCATGCCGGCGCGGCCCTTGCCGCCGCGATTCTGGGCGCGGAAAGTGGCGAGGGTGGTGCGCTTGATATAGCCCTGCATGGTCACGGTCACGACCATGTCCTCGCGCTCGATCAGGTCCTCGTCGTCGATCCCGTCGGCCGCCGGAGCGATCTGGGTGAGGCGCGGAGTCGCGTACTGGTCGATGATCTCGTCGAATTCCTCGACCATCACCTCGAACAGGCGCACGCGGTTGCCGAGGATTTCGAGCAGCTCGCCGATCGAATCGGCGAGCTGGCGAAGCTCGCCGCCGATCTCGTCGCGGCCGAGCGCGGTGAGGCGGTGGAGCCTGAGCTCGAGGATCGCGCGGACCTGGGCATCGGACAGTCGGTAGGTGTCGCCGCCGACCTCATGCTCGACCGCCTCGACCAGGGCGATGTAGGGCGCGATCTCGGCGATCGGCCAGTCGCGGGCGAGCAGCGACGCACGCGCCTCGGCCGGCGAGGCAGAGCCGCGGATCATGCGCACGACCTCGTCGAGATTGGTCACCGCGATGACCAGGCCGAGCAAGATGTGGGCACGGTCGCGGGCCTTGGCGAGCTCGAACTTGGAGCGGCGGGTGATCACTTCCTCGCGGAACCGAACGAAGGATTCGATCATGTCGCGAAGCGTCAGCGTCTCGGGGCGGCCGCCGCGGATCGCGAGCATGTTGGCGGGGAAGCTCGACTGCGCCGGAGTGTGGCGCCACAGCTGGTTGAGAACGACCTCGGGGGTCGCGTCGCGCTTGAGGTCGATGACGATGCGCACGCCTTCGCGCGAGCTTTCGTCGCGGATGTCGGAAACGCCCTCGATGCGCTTCTCCTTGGCCGCCTCGGCGATCTTCTCGACCAAGCCGTTCTTGCCGACCTGGAAGGGAATCGCGGTAAGGACGATCGAGCGGCGGTCGCCGCGGCCTTCCTCGACCTCGTGGCGCGAGCGCATGATGATCGAGCCGCGGCCGGTGTGATAGGCGCTGCGCGCGCCGGCCTGGCCGAGGATCAGCGGGCCGGTCGGGAAGTCCGGCGCCGGGATGTGCTCGATCAGCTCCTCGATGGTGATCGCCGGGTTCTCGATATAGGCTTTGCAGGCCGCCAACGCCTCGCCGAGGTTGTGGGGCGGGATGTTGGTCGCCATGCCGACCGCGATTCCGCCGGCGCCGTTGACGAGGATGTTCGGGAAGCGCGCCGGCAGGACCTGCGGCTCGCTCTCCGACGCGTCGTAATTGGGCTGGAAGTCGACCGTGTCCTTGTCGATGTCGTCGAGCAGGGCATTGGCGACCTTGGCGAGGCGCGCCTCGGTGTAACGCATCGCCGCCGGCGGATCGGGATCCATCGATCCGAAATTGCCCTGGCCGTCGATCAGCGGCACGCGCATCGACCAGTCCTGGGTCATTCGCGCCAGCGCGTCGTAGATCGAGCTGTCGCCATGCGGGTGATATTTACCCATCACGTCACCGACGAGGCGGGCCGACTTGCGGTACGGCCGCCCGGCGACGAAGCCGGCCTCATGCGCGCCGTAGAGGATTCGGCGGTGGACCGGCTTCAGCCCGTCGCGAACGTCGGGCAGCGCACGCGCCACGATCACCGACATCGCATAGTCGAGATAGGAGGTCTTCATCTCCTCGACGATGGAGATCGGGGAAATATCGGAAGGGTCGGCGAGGACCGTCTCGTCGGACAAAGGATCAGGCTTTCAGGTGATGTGTCGGATGGATGACCGATCTAGCGGGTGACGGGGCCGCTGCCAAGCCTCGCGCGCGTACACGCGTGCGTACGCGCACGGGGAGCTTTGGCTGCGTGCACACGCCCTCGTCATCCCGGCCTTGAGCCGGGACCCGCCTTTCTGGAGGGCGCCGGGTTAGCGCCGACGCGCTGGACGCTGCCCCGACACGCCGAGCTCCTGCAGCAGGTGGTTCATGCCATAGGCATGCTGCAGCGCCGCGGTCACCGCGGCGGTGGTGACCAGCACCGAGCGGTTGACCTCCGGGTCGTAGCCGTAGGCGTTGCGCTGGGTGAGGACGGTGGAGTCGAAATTGGCGCCGATGATCTCGCCGGCCGCGTTGACCGCGGGCGAACCCGACGAGCCGCCGATCGTGTCGGTGCTCGCGGCGACATCGAGAACGGTGTCGGCCGGGATCCGTTCGCGCGCGGCGGCGAGGCGCGGGGCCAGGTCGAACGGCTCGGCTCCGGTCGCGCGATCCCACAGGCCGGCGAAGGTGGTGGCGTAGGGCACGGTGCGGCCCTGGTGGGTCCAGCCCTTCACCCGGCCATAGGTCAGGCGAAGAGTGCCGGTCGCGTCTGGATAGAGGCTGGTGCCGTAGATGGCGAAGCGGGCGCGGGCGAGCGCTTCGCTGGCGCGGTCGGTCGGCGCCTGCACGGTGCCTTCATACTCGCTGCGTGCGGCGCGGGTCGGCTCCTGGATGCGCAGCAGGAACTGGATCAGCGGGTCGTCGGACGCCTGCACCGCGGCGAGGCCGCCTTCCCACAGCTGGCGCCGAACTGCCGGGTCGCCGAGGCGAGTGCCGCTGGTCAGCCGCCGCGCCAGCGCTTCCGGCGATTCATTGCCGAGCAGGGTGCGGATTCGCGGATCGTCGGCGGTGAGGATCTCGCGGGTCTTGCTGAGCCACCAGGCGAGCTGGACCTCGTCAAGCGTCGGATAGCTGGGCCGCTCGGCGAACAGACGCTGCTCGACCTGGGGCAGGCGGGCGTCGCCGAACTCGGGCAGGCGGTCGGCATTGGGCTTGGGCCGCTCCTGGGCGCCGCGGACGATGTCCTCGGCCCAGTTGAACAGCTGCGAGCCGCCGCCGGCGCGGGTCTCGAGCAGGTAATAAGCCGGGTAGAGCCGGCGAACCTCGCCCTGCAGGGCGGAGAGATCGCGCCAGGGATCGCCGATCTCGGCGCCCAGTTCGGCATTGGCGGCGACGCGGCGGCGGAAATCCTCTTCCGCGCTCTGGCGCGCCGCCATGAAGCGCGCGTCGATCAGCGCCTGCTGGCGGCCGTAGCCGCGCTTGTAGGTGTTCTCGACGCTGGAGATCGCCTGGCCGGCGATGAACGCATTCTCCTCGCTCGCCTGGGCGAACTGGATGAGGCGGCCGCGAAGCTCGCTGTTGATCAGCTGCTCGAGCGGAAGCGTTACCTCTGCGACGGTGCGCAGCTGGTCCTGGGTGAGCAGGCGCTGGGTCGCGCCGGGGCTGCCCGACAGGAACACCGGCTGGTTCTCGCGCGGAGGCGCCGGGTTCCAGCGGAAATGGTTGGGCGTCGCGACCGGGCGGTCGTTCTCGTAGATTCGCACGAAGGCGGCATCGACGGCGAAGCGCGGGAAGCTGAAATTGTCGAGGTCGCCGCCGAACGCCGAGGCGCGGTGCTCGGGCGCGAAGGCGAGGCGAACGTCGCTGTAGCGGCGATAGGTGTAGAGCTTGAACTGGCCGCCGCGATAGAGGCTGACCACCTGGCACCGCCGGCTGCGGTCGTCGCCGCACGCCTCCGCCTCGATCCGCGCCTGCTCGGCGTCGCGGGCGCGGGTGAAGGCCTCGCCGGAAAGGCCGCGGCCAGCCGCCTGCATCCGCTGGGTGACGTCCGAAATGTCGGTCAGCACCTCCGCGGTCATACCCGGGCAGCGCAGCTCCCCGGCGCGGTTCGCCGGAGTGAAGCCGGTCTGGACGAAGTTGCGCTCCTGCGTCGACAGATCCTCGACGCAGCCCGAGGCGACATGCTCGTTGGTGAGGATGAGTCCCTCGCGGCTGACGAGGCCGCCCGACGCCCCGCCGATCCGAACCGAGGCGAGCCGCACCCGGTCCAGCCACGTCTGGTCGATATTGGTCCCGAGATCGCGATTGGCCTGCGCAATCGGGAAATTGTCGAACGTCCACATGCCTTCTTCGGCCGCCGCGGCGGACGAGCATGCGAGGGCGGTCGCGGAGGCGCATAAGAGGAAGAGACGCTTGGCCATGGGACACTCCAACGAAGGAGCTGCCTGCTAGCAAGCGAAGCGGGGCGCCGCAACGCGGGCCACCGCCGCCGCGCCTAGCCGACCGCCCGTGCCTGGCGGAACGAGACCAACCGCCTTTTTTCCTCGTCCCACAAGGCCAGCGGAACGGTCTTGAAGCTCTGCCACAAGGTCATTCGGCCGACCTGGCGAAGCTCGGGTCGGTCGCGCAGCACCTCGGAGAGGCGGTAGGACGGGATCCGGCTCGACAGATGATGGATATGGTGCACGCCGATATTGGCGGTCAGCCAGCGCAGGATGCCCGGCAGGTCGTAGTGCGAGCTGCCGTGCAGAGCGGCGTCGTGAAAGCTCCAATCCTGGTCGCGATCCCACATCGCGTCCTCGAACTGGTGCTGGACGTAGAACAGCCAGACGCCGATCGTCGCGGCGACCAAAGTGATCGGAAGGTGGATCAGGAGGAAGGCCGCCAGGCCGATGTGCCAGATGATCGCAGCCGCGAGGCCCGCCGCCGCTGCATTTGTGGCCATCGCGCTCAGCCAGGGCCGCCACCCCTCGCGCATGAACCCGACTGGCAGGCGATGCTGGAGCAGGAACACCCAGGCGGGGCCGAGGCCGAACAGGATGAGCGGATGCCGGTAGAGCCGGTAGAGGAGCCGCCGCCCTCGGCCGAGCGCCTGGAATTCGCGCACCGTCAGGGTGTCGACGTCCCCGATCCCGCGATGGTCGAGGTTGCCGGTGCGGGCGTGGTGAAGCGCATGCGTCCGGCGCCAATAATCATAAGGGGTCAGCGTCAGCACACCGATCGCCCGGCCGACCCAGTCATTCGCTGCGCGGCGGCGGAAGAACGAGCCGTGGCCGCAGTCGTGCTGGATCATGAACAGGCGCACGAGAAGGGCGCCGGCGGGGAGGGCGAGAAACAGGCCGAACCAATAGCCGGCTGCGGTCGCGATCCACATCGCGACCACCAGCATCAGGAACGGCAATGCGGTGACGATCAGCTCGAACAGGCTCCGCCGCGTTATCGGCCGCGCATAAGGCGCGATCTCGCGCAGCAGGGCTCGCGGGTCGGGCACCCCGGGACTGGCCGGAGCTTGATGGGGCATTTCGGATCGGCTCCTGGACAGGCGAGGCAAGGCTCGCATCGGGACATTCCCTTGCGACAACAAATCGGGACGGGGGAGGCTCCGCGCAACCTTTTGCCACGCCGCGATCGCGAACTGAGGTGAAAATGGTCGGGGAGACAGGATTCGAACCTGCGACCCTCTGCTCCCAAAGCAGATGCGCTACCAGGCTGCGCTACTCCCCGACTGCGCTTCCTCTAGGCAAAGCCGCGCACGCTGGAAAGGGTTCGTCGTGCCGAGGTCGGCCAAGGCTTCGCCAGTAATCTTCGTTAACGCGAAAAAGCTCAAATCGACGATTTCACGCGAGGAATTCATCTGGATTCCAGTTGACGCTAAGCAGCGTTCAAGTTATTCTTCCCGGTCTCCCCAATCGAGACCAGAACGAGCCGCGTCATGTCGCGGCCCACCTCACGCCCCCATGCTTTGCGCGGGGCGACTATACCTTAGCTTAATTGAAGTCGACAAGCGGTTGGTCCGGTTCTCCGGATGAAGGGGCGCGTCCGCGTTCCTTGTGGGCACTTCCGAAGTAGCCGGTCCTGCGGCCGAACGACCTGGAGGATGACCATGACAAGTCCCACCGAAACCACAACGACTGGCGGCGCGACCACGACGACTGGCCGTGGGCCGTCCGGCGGCAGTATCGACACCAGCGACCGAGTCGAGGCGACCCTCGAGATGCGGCCGCGGCGGCAGGACCAGCAACCCGAGCAGGCGTTCGAGGATGCGATCGACATCGCGCTGCCGCTCATCCCGCTGCCCTTCTTCACCACCAGCGGGCTCTACACCTATGCGCGCAAGATCGACCTGCCGATCACGCCGATCCCGATCCCGCGGCCGATCCCGTTCCCGATTCCGGAGCGGATCCCGACGCCGATCGGCGGCCTGATGCCGACCGACGAGATCTATGACGAGGATGTCAGCGCCATCTCCTTCTACCAGCGCGAGGAGGTGATGTTCGACGTCGACGGCCGCTATCCGCAGATGACGATCAGCGGCACCCGCGCCAACCTCTTCACCACCGTCGGTCACTGGATCGCCAAGGTGAAGAAGACCCCCGCGGGCCGCTACGAAGGGGTGATCTTCTACAAGAACGGCACGCCCGGCGCGATCCCGCACACCTTCGTCAGCGCGAAGGTCGTCGGCGGTCCGTTCCCCGCCACGCGCAAGCTCGAGGTGATCTTCTCGGGCGGTGGCGCGGCCGCGTTCACCCGCACCTATGGCTTCAGTTCCGCGTATCGGCGCAAGGTCGAGTTCGAATATGACCGGGTGTCCGACGCCGTCGCTGTGACGACGATCAACACCCACGCCCATCCCAACCGGCCGGCGTCGCTGGCCAACGAGGCGCTGAGCATCGAGACGGTGTTCCGCCGCTCCGGCTTCGACGCGACGGTGAGCGCGGGAAACGGCGTGGTCCCGATCGCCACGGCGGGCGGGGACGCGTTGTGGACCGACCAGGAGATGCACGATGGGATGCAGGTCCACTGGTCGCGCTTCGCCAACAAGCCTCAATGGGCGATGTGGGTGCTGTTCGCCCGGCTCCATGTCAGCGGCACCAGCCTCGGCGGAATCATGTTCGACGATATCGGGCCGAACCACCGCCAGGGCACGGCGATCTTCAGCCACGCCTTCATCTCGACTCCGCCGGCGGGCGATCCCAACCCCGCCGCCTGGGTCGCGCGGATGCGCTTCTGGACGGCGGTCCACGAGATGGGCCACGCCTTCAACCTGGCCCACAGCTGGCAGAAGTCATTGGGCGTGCCGTGGATCCCGCTCGCCAACGAGCCCGAAGCCCGCAGTTTCATGAACTATCCCTACTTCGTCGCGGGCGGCCAGTCGGCCTTCTTCGGCAACTTCCACTATCGCTTCTCGGACAGCGAATTGCTGTTCATGCGTCACGCGCCCGAACGCTTCGTGCAGATGGGCAACGAGGCATGGTTCAGCAATCACGGCTTCCGCGAGGCGGCGCAGCACAGCAATCCGGACTATGAGCTGCGCCTGACCACCAGCCAGGCGGGGGACCGTTTCCCCTACCTGATGCCGCCGGTCGTCGAGATCGCTCTCGTCAACCGCTCGGGCAGGATCAGGACGGTGTCGAGCGCGCGCATCAGCGAGCGCGAGGACTTCACCCTGATCCTCAACGGCGAGCGCCAGGAAGCGCGGCTATGGATGCCGTACATGCGGCATTGCGGCGAAGGCGACGACAAGGTGCTCAAGCCCGAAGAGGCACTGTACGACAGCGTCATTGCCGGCGCCGGCAAGAATGGCTGGGACATGGCCGAGCCCGGCCGCTACTGCGTCCAGGCGGTGCTCGAGGTTGACGGGCAGGCGGTCTACTCCAACCAGCTCATGGTCACCGTCGAGGCGCCGCGCACCCGCGAGGAGGAAATGCTCGCCAGCGACCTGTTCACACCGGAAGTGGGCCAGGTTCTGACGACCAACGGCACCCGCGCCCTGTCCGGCGTGAGCGACGTCCTCGCCAGGACCGCCGAGCTGACCGACAACCCGGTCTCGAAGCTCGCCGCGGTCGCACTCGCGACTCCGCTCGCCTACACCTACAAGCTGCTCGAGACCGACGCGAAGGCAGCGGCAGGCGAGGCGCCGCAACAGCGGGTCGAGGTCTATCCGGCCGATCCGCAGGCGGCACGCAAGCTGATCGACGGCGCGATCGAGGATGATGCCGACGCCCTCGTCAACGCGGTCGGCCACACCCGCTTCCTGCGCGACGCGCCCCTGCTCGCCGCGCTCGAGCGGGAGGAGGTGCCGAACAGTCCGGAGGCGTTCCTGTCCTTCACCGCCGACGCCGAAAAGGCCGACGCGGCGACGGCGGTGCCGCTTAGCGACAAGCTGCGCGCGCTGCTCGACACCAAGGCGGCGGGCCTCAGCCAGTAAGCCGTGCTTCTCCGGGAGCCGGGTCCTCCGGCTCCCCATTTTCTGCTAGGGAAAGCCTTGTGCCGACTTTGAAGCTCTCGCTCGAGGAAGGGTTCGACGATGACCATGTCATCGTGACCGCCAACGGCAAGACGCTTGCCGACGAAAGCGGCGTGACGACGCGCTATCAGATCAGCCTCGCGCGCCTCCTCGACCTGGCGCTCGCCGGAGACGAGGGGGAGTTGGTGGTCTCGCTTCCGGAAAGGGGGCTGGAAGCGAGACTGCCGCTCGGTGCGGGCCCGCCGAGCCACCTGCGCGTATCGGTGACCCGCGACGGCCGCGGCCTCGACCTCAGCACCGAAGACCCGATCGGCTTCGCCTGATCCTCAGCGCGCCGGCGCCGGCTCTATCCGCTCGGGCGCGTTGGCCGCTTCCGCCAGCATCGCCGTCCAGGCCGCGACATTCTGCCTCAGCTGGGCCGGGTCGACCTTGTCGAGCGTGTCGTCGGGAGTGTGGTGGAAGTCGAAATAGCGGGTGCCGTCCTGGCTGAGGTCGACCGCCGCAATGCCCGCGCGCGCCCAGGCGCCGAGGTCGGCGCCGCCGCCCGCCGGCTGCCGGCCCGCCGCGATTCCGAGGGGGGCCAGCGCCGCTGCGATCCGCCGCTGAAGCGCCTCGTTGCCCGGCGCGAGGTTGAAATTGACCCGCCACACCCGGTCGGCGCCGAAGTCGCTCTCGCCGACCAGCACGACGTCGCCGTCGCCGCGGTGGCGGCGGAAATAGTCGGCACCGCCGAACACGCCGATTTCCTCGGAGCCGAACAGCACGACCCGGATCGTCCGGCGCGGCTGGCCGGCGCTCATGACGCGGTGCGCCGCGGCGGTGGTGATGGCGACTCCTGCGGCATTGTCGAACGCGCCGGTGCCGAGGTCCCAGCTGTCGAGATGGCCGCCGATCAGGATGGTGCCGGCGGCGGGATCGCTTCCCGGCACCTCGGCGATGACGTTGCCCGACTGGCGCGTGCCGAGCTGGCGCGGGGTCAGCACGAGGCGCAGCCGCACCGGCTGGCGCAGCGCCGCAGCGCGCCTAAGGACGCGCTGGAGCTGCTCGGCGTCGGGCAGGCTGAGCGCCGCCGCCGGGATCGGCCGAACGCCCTCGGCGAAGCTCTGAACGCCGGTATGCGGGTTGCGGTGATGGTCGGTGCCGATCGAGCGGACAAGGATCGCCGCCGCGCCGCGCCGCGAGGCAAGCGTCGGCCCTTCGCGGCGGGCGGCGCCGAACGGGCCGTAATGGGAGCCGTCCTGGGTCGCCTGCATGGCGTGGTTCACGAACACGATCTTGCCACGCACCTCTTCGGCTGGCGCGGCCTGGAAGGCTTCCATGCTGTCATAGCCGACGACCTCGGCCTCGATGCCGGCGGCTGGGGTCGCGCCGCTGTTGCCGAGCGCGGTGAGCACGAGCGGCTGGGGGTAGGGCGACAGGATCTCCGCCCGCTCGATCCCGCGCTCCCAGTAAGGCACGCCGAACGTCTCGACCCGAACGTTGCTGAAGCCGAGCCCGCGCAGCCGAGCGACCGCCCATTGCCGCGCCCGCGCCTCGGCCTCGCTGCCGGCGAGCCGCGGCCCGATCTCGGTGGTCAGGCCCTCGACCAGGTCCCAGGCGAGCCTGTCATTTTCGAGCGCGTCGTCGCGCAGCTCCGCGACCCGATCGGGGGACGGCGGAGCGGCGGTCTGGGCGATGGCGGTGGAGGAGAGGAGGGCGAGGGCGGCGACAGCGGCGAACATCTTCATGGGGCGCGGTGCTAGCCAATAGCGGCGGCGCGACAAAGCCCTTTCGACCAACCGCGCGGGATGTCGTTCGTCGGAAGCGCGAGTGTTTGCAAAGGTCCGGTCGAGCCACTAGGTAGCGCGCCAACCTTTCCGTTACCCCACATCATCGGAGCACAGCGCCGCCATGGCCGCCCAATATGCCTTTGTCATGAAGGACATGACCAAATCCTTCCCCGGCGCCCAGAAGCCGGTGCTGAGCAACATCAACCTGCAATTCTATTTCGGCGCCAAGATCGGCATCGTCGGCCCCAACGGCGCCGGCAAGTCGACCCTGATGAAGATCATGGCCGGCATCGACAAGGAATATTCGGGCGAGGCTTGGCCGGGCGAGAACATCACCGTCGGCTACCTGCCGCAGGAGCCGCAGCTCGATCCCACCAAGACGGTGCTCGAGAATGTCCGCGAGGGCGCCGGCGAGACCGCCGCGATGGTCGATCGCTTCAACGCCATCTCGGCCGAGATGGGCGATCCCAAGGACGACACCGATTTCGACGCCCTGATGGAGGAGATGGGCGACCTCCAGGCCAAGATCGACGCGGTCGACGGCTGGACCCTCGACAACCAGCTCGAGGTCGCGATGGAGGCCCTTCGCTGCCCGCCGGGCGACTGGTCGGTCGAGAATCTGTCGGGCGGTGAAAAGCGCCGGATCGCGCTCACCCGCCTGCTCATCCAGAAGCCCTCGATCCTGCTCCTCGACGAGCCGACCAACCATCTCGACGCCGAGAGCGTCGAGTGGCTCGAGAACCATCTCAAGGAATATGCCGGCGCGGTGCTGATGATCACCCACGACCGCTACTTCCTCGACAACGTCGTCGGCTGGATCCTCGAGCTCGATCGCGGAAAATACTTCCCTTACGAGGGCAATTACTCGACCTACCTCGAGAAGAAGTCCAAGCGGATGGAGCAGGAGGATCGCGAGGAATCCGGCCGCCAGAAGGCGATCAAGGACGAGCTCGAGTGGATCCGGCAGGGCGCCAAGGGCCGCCAGACCAAGTCCAAGGCGCGTATCGCCAAGTTCGACCAGCTCGTCGAAGCGCAGAAGAACCGCACGCCCGGCAAGGCCCAGATCGTCATCCAGGTGCCCGAGCGCCTCGGCGGCAAGGTCATCGAGGTCAACAACATCTCCAAGGCCTATGGCGACAAGCTGCTGTTCGAGGATCTGAGCTTCTCGCTTCCGCCGGGCGGAATCGTCGGCGTGATCGGCCCCAACGGCGCCGGCAAGTCGACCCTGTTCAAGATCATCACCGGCGCCGAGCAGCCGGACAGCGGCAGCATCGACATCGGCCCGACCGTTCACCTCGGCTATGTCGACCAGAGCCGCGACCATCTCGACGGTAAGAACAACGTCTGGGAGGAGATCTCCGACGGTTTGGACTATGTGAAGGTCAACGGCCACGACATGTCGACCCGCGCCTATGTCGGAGCGTTCAACTTCAAGGGCCAGGATCAGCAGAAGAACGTCGGCAAGCTGTCGGGCGGTGAGCGCAACCGGGTCCACATGGCCAAGATGCTGAAGCGCGGCGGCAATGTTCTGCTGCTCGACGAGCCGACCAACGATCTCGACGTCGAGACCCTCGGCGCGCTCGAGGAAGCGATCGAGAATTTCGCCGGCTGCGCCGTGGTCATCAGCCACGACCGCTTTTTCCTCGACCGCCTCGCCACCCACATCCTCGCCTTCGAGGGCGACAGCCACGTCGAATGGTTCGAAGGAAACTTCGAAGCCTATGAGGAAGACAAGCGCCGCCGCCTCGGCGACGCCGCCGACCGGCCGACGCGGATGGCGTATAAAAAGCTGACCCGCTGACGGTAAGTTGCGAAAGTCGCATGCGGCTCTAGGGTTCGGCCAACACAGGCCTTTCCTGGAGAGTCGCATGCGTCGCCGCACCTTCCTTGCCGCTGCCCCAATCGCCGCCGCCGGCCTCGCCGTGCGGGGTTCGGCGCAGCCGTCGCCGACCTCTGTTCCGGGGTCGCAGCGGCCCAGCGACGAGATTTTCGAGCGGCCCGACGTGCGTGCCGGCGACCGTCCCGTCGGCGCCAGCTTCGCGTCGCGCTCGGCGGTTTACGGGCGGTCAGGCGCGACGGGCACCGCCCATCCGCTCGCGACCCAGGCCGGCATCGACATCCTCAAGGCCGGCGGCTCGGCGGTCGACGCGGCGATTGCGATCAACGCCTGCCTCGGCTTCCTCGAGCCGACCTCGTGCGGCATCGGCGGCGACGTCTATGCGATGATGTGGGACCCGGCGCAGCGCAAGGTCGTCGGCCTCGCCGGCTCCGGCCGCTCGCCGCGGGCCCTGAGCCTCGCGACCGTCCGCAGCCGAGCGGTCAACGGCGCGCTTCCGCCTTATGGCGCGGTCACCGTCTCGGTGCCCGGCGCGGTCGACGGCTGGTGGACCCTCCACCAGCGCTACGGCCGGCTGCCATGGCGCGACCTGTTCGCGCCGGCCATCGCGCTCTCGGAAGAGGGCGCGCCGGTCCCGGAAATCATCAGCTATTATATGCGCCGCGCCATGGCGAACTTCGCGCGTCGGGCGAGCGAGATGGAGGAAACCGCCAACGCCCGCGCTGTCTGGGGGGAGGGGCCCGGAGTCGGCCAGATCTTCCGCAATCGCGACCTCGCCCGCACCTACCGCATGATCGCCGAGGGCGGCCGCGACGCCTTCTATGACGGACCGATCGCCGACACGATCGAGCGCTACTTCCGCCGAATCGGCGGCTGGATGACCCGCGCCGACCTCGCCGCCCACCGCTCGGAATGGAGCGAGCCGCTCGCCACCGACTATCGCGGGGTCACCGTCCATTCGCTCGGCGCCAACACGCAGGGCGCGGCGACCCTGCAGATGCTCAACATGATCGAGCGGTTCGACATGCGCGCGGCGGGCTTCCAGTCGGCCCGCGCGATCCACATCGCCGCCGAGGCCAAGCGCCTCGCCTATGAGGACCGAGCCCGCTACTACGCCGATCCCAATTTCTCGCGCGTGCCCTTCGAATGGCTGGTCTCCAAGGACTATGCTGCCGAGCGCGCCCGGTTGATAAGCCCGACCCGGATCAACCCGAGCGTCCGTCCCGGCACTGCGCCGTCGCGCGGCGACACCACCTATTTCACCGCCGCCGACCGGTGGGGGATGAGCGTGTCGATGATCCAGTCCAACTTCCGCGGCATGGGCTCAGGCCTTGTCGCCGACGGACCAGAGGGCCGGACATTGGGCTTCATGTTCCAGGACCGCGGCCAGCTCTTCGCGCTCGAGGACGGCCACCCCAATGTCTACGCGCCGGGCAAGCGGCCCTTCCAGACCATCATCCCGGGCTTCGCGACGAAGGACGGTGCGCCGTGGCTGTCCTTCGGAGTGATGGGCGGCGACATGCAGCCGCAGGGCCAGGCCCAAATCATCATGAACCGCGTCGATTTCGGGCTGGACGTCCAGGCGGCCGGCGATTCCCCGCGCTGGCACCACGAAGGCTCGTCGCAGCGCATGGGCGAGGATAGTCCCAATCTCGGGCCGACCGGCCTGCTGCGCCTCGAAAGCGGCGTTCCGGCCGCCACCCGTCAGGCGCTGGCCGACCTGGGCTGGAGGATCGGCGAACCGGACGGCGGCTTCGGACGCTACCAATGCGTCGAGCACCGCATGGACGGCGAGGAGCGGGTTTACGCGGCGGCCAGCGAAATGCGCGCGGACGGCTGCGCCCTGGCTTATTAAGTTCCGCTGATCAGCGCGCCGCGGCGAGCGCCGCCTCGCCCTCGTCGAAGCGCTCAACGGCCGCAGGGGAGGGCCGGGTGGCGAGACTGATCAGGATCGTCGAGGCGAAGCTGAGGAAGAAGCCAGGCACCATGGCGTAGAGCACCGCCTCGCTAAACGAGCGGCCATCCGGCATCAGCGGAAGAATGCACAGGATAACGGTCCCGGCGCCAACGACGACGCCCGCCAGCGCTCCGGCGAGCGTCAACCGCCGCCAGGTGAGGCTCAGGATCACCAGCGGGCCGAACGCGGCGCCGAAGCCGGCCCAGGCGTCGCCGACCAGGCCGAGAATGGTGTTGTCGGGCGAGTAGGCCAGCGCGATCGCCGCCAGCGACACCGCAAGCACCGAGGCCCGGCCCACCGTCACCAGCTCGCGCTGGCTCGCCTCGCGGCGTAGGAAGACTCGATAGAAATCCTCGGTGAGCGAGCTTGACGAGACCAGGAGCTGCGAGCTGATCGTGCTCATGATCGCCGCCAGCAAAGCGGCATAGAGGAAGCCCGTGATCAGCGGGTGGAACAGGATCTGCCCGAGCAGGATGAAGATCGTCTCGGGGTCGTTGACCGGCATGCCGTTGCGGTTGGCGTAAGCGAGTCCGACGAAGCCGGTCGCAAGGGCGCCGATCAGCGAGATGCCCATCCAGCTCATGCCGATGTTGCGCATCGTCGGAACGTCCTTGACCGAGCGCACCGCCATGAAGCGCGTAATGATGTGCGGCTGGCCGAAATAGCCGAGGCCCCAGGCCAGCGACGACACGATGCCGAGCGCGGTTGTGCCGGCGAACAGATCCATTGCGGTCGGATTGACGCTGGTCACCGTCGCCGCGACGCCTCCGTCGAGGGCGAGGAAGGCGACGAGCGGCACCATGACCAGCGCCACGAACATGATGATGCCCTGCACGAAATCGGTGAGGCTCACCGCGAGAAAGCCGCCGATCAGCGTGTAGATCAGCACGGCGCCGGCAGTGATCCAGAGTCCCAGAGTATAGTCGGCGCCGAACGCGGTTTCGAACAGCTTGCCGCCGGCGACCATGCCTGACGAGGTGTAGAGGGTGAAGAAGACGATGATGACCAGCGCGGAGACGATCCGCAAAGCGTGGCTGCGGTCGTCCAGGCGCTGCGAGAAATAAGCGGGAATGGTGATCGCATCGCCGGTTTCCTCGGTGTGTACGCGCAGGCGGGGAGCGACGATCAGGTAGTTGGCCAGGGCGCCGGCAAACAGGCCGATCGCGATCCAGCTCGCCGACAGGCCGGCGAGATAAGCGGCGCCGGGAAGGCCCATGATCAGCCAGCCGCTCATGTCGGCCGCGCCGGCGGAAAGCGCCGCGACCGACGGGCTCAGCCGCCGTCCGCCGAGCAGATAGCCGCTGACATCGGCGGTGGATTGGCGCCAGGCATAGACGCCGATCGCGAGCATCGCGGCGAAATAGATGGCGAGCGAGATGATCGCCCCGGTTTCAACGCCCGCACCCTGCATCGCTCCGCTCTCCCTCAGGCCGGCTTGAACTGCCCGCTTTCGGTATCGAGCACATGGAGGACGCCGTCGGCAATCGCGAAATAGGCGCCGTGGAGACGGAGCGACCCCGCTTCGACCCGCTCGCGGACCCAGGGAAAGCACATGAGGTTGCGCAGCGAGATGCGCACGCCCTCATATTCCATGGTGCGGAATGCCTCCGGACCCAAGTCAGGAAATTTGCGTCGAACCCGCTCTCGCGCCTCGTCGAGCATGTCCACCCAGTGGGAGATGAACTGGCCAGCGCCGGCGCCCTTGCCATCGAACTGGCCGGTCAGCGCCGCCGCGCAGCCGCCGCAGAAGCCATGGCCCATCACCACCAGCTCCTCGACCTGGAGCTGGGTCACCGCAAACTCCAGCGCCGCCGACACGCCGTGATAGGCATGGTCGGGTTCGTAGGGCGGAACGAGGTTGGCGACGTTGCGCACGACGAACATCTCGCCGGGACGCGCGTCGAAGATCTGCGACGGATCCACGCGGCTGTCGGAGCAGGCAATGACCATGACCTTGGGACTCTGGCCCTCGGCGAGCTCCGCCCAGCGCTCGCGCTCGGCGCCCCAGTCGCGGTTGCGGAATCGGCGATAGCCGTCGATGAGGTCGGTGAAACGCTTCATGGGCGCTCGCTAGGCGCGCAAGGGCGGGGCTGGCAAGAGTGCGTCGCAGTCGCTATTTCGCCGCCATGAGCGAGGCCGACCCCATCATCCGCACACCCAAACAGCGCAAGCCCGACTGGATTCGGGTCAAGGCGCCGACCAGCAGAGGCTTTGCCGAGACGCGCAAGCTGATGCGGCGGCTGAACCTCGCGACGGTGTGCGAGGAAGCGGCCTGCCCGAATATCGGCGAGTGCTGGACCAAGAAGCACGCGACGGTGATGATCCTCGGCGACACCTGCACGCGGGCCTGCGCCTTCTGCAACGTCAAGACCGGCATGCCGCGCATGGTCGACCCGATGGAGCCTGAGAATGTCGCGGTCGCCGCGGCCGAGCTCGGGCTCAGTCACATCGTCATCACCTCGGTCGACCGGGACGACCTCCCGGACGGCGGCGCATCGCAGTTCGTGAAGGTGATCGAGGCGCTTCGCCGCAACACGCCGACCACCACGATCGAGATCCTCACGCCCGACTTCCGCAACAAGGCGCAGGCCGCGGTCGAGCGGATCGTCGAAGCGCGGCCCGACGTCTACAACCACAATCTCGAGACGGTGCCGAGGCTGTACCCGACCATTCGTCCGGGCGCGCGCTATTATGCCTCGCTGCGCCTGCTCGAGAACGTGAAGCGCCATGATCCGACCATCTTCACCAAGTCCGGCGTCATGGTCGGCCTCGGCGAGGAGCGGCTCGAAATCCACCAGGTGATGGACGACATGCGTTCGGCGGACATCGATTTCCTTACCATGGGCCAGTATCTCCAACCGACCCCGCGCCACGCCAAGGTCGCCGAGTTCGTCACTCCGCAGGCGTTCAAGGCCTATGGCGCCATCGCCCGCGCCAAGGGTTTCCTGCTCGTCGCCGCGTCGCCGCTGACCCGTTCCAGCTACCATGCCGGCGACGATTTCGAGCGCCTGCGCGCCGCTCGGGAGGCCAAGTTCGCGAAGGCGACGGCCTGACGCGATGCCCAAGCATACGGAAACCCGGAACCTGCCCTACACGCCGGAGCAGATGTTCGACATGGTCGCGGACGTCCGCCGCTATCCGGAATTCCTGCCCTGGACCGCGGCGGTGCGCATCCGCTCCGACAGCCCGACCGAGACGATCGCCGACCTCGCGGTCGGCTTCAAGGCGATCAAGGAGACCTTCACCAGCCGGGTCAAGAAGGAACGGCCCCAGTCGATCGAGATCGATTATATCGAGGGGCCGCTTAAGTATCTCCACAACAGCTGGAAGTTCAGCCCGGACGGGCAGGGCGGAACCAACATCGACTTCTGCGTCGACTTCGCCTTCAAGAGCCGGATGTTCGAGATGCTCGCCGGCCAAGTGTTCGACCGCGCGCTCAGGAAGATGATCGGCGCCTTTTGCGAGCGCGCCGAGCAGCTCTACGGGCCGGCCGCGCCCGGCATCAGCAGCTCGAGCGCGCAAAGCGCCGCTTGAAGCCGAACGCCGCCGCGGCCGAGGTCGCCGAAATCCTTGAGGTCGGCGACGACCTCGTCCGGGTCCGCGCCGCGGCGCGCCCTTGCGAACACGACGGTTCCCACCGGCTTCTTCTCCGAGCCGCCGCCGGGCCCCGCGATGCCGGTGATCGCCACCGCGACATCGGCGCCGGTCTTGGCCAGCGCCTGCTGCGCCATCGCCCAGGCGGTGGCGATCGACACCGCGCCGAATGTCTCGAGCACGTCCGAATTGACGCCGAGCAGGTCCTGCTTGGCCTCGTTCGAATAAGTGACGAAAGACGCCTCCAAGACCTCTGAACTTCCCGGGATTTCGGTCAGCGCCGCAGCGACGAGGCCGCCGGTGCAGCTCTCCGCCGTCGCGATGCGAAGGCCGGCAGCGCGGTTGGCGTCGACGACCTTGCGGGCCATGTCGACCAGCTCGCGGGGGAGGGTGAAGTCGCTTTTCTCGGTCATGGAATCTCGTTCGTGGATACAGTCGCGACGGCCTGCGCCGCGATGCCTTCGCCGCGGCCGGTGAAGCCCAGCCGCTCGGTCGTGGTCGCCTTGACGCTAACCCTGCCAGGGCCGAGCCGCAACAGATCGCCGATACGGGCGCGGATTGCCTCGCGATGTGGCCCGATCTTGGGCGCTTCGCAGATGATCGTGACGTCGACATGCTCGATCCGCCCGCCACTTTGCTCGACCAAAGTGCGGGCATATTCGAGGAAAAGCGAGGACGGGGCGCCGCGCCATTGCGGATCGCTCGGCGGGAAGTGGTCGCCGATGTCGCCCGCGGCGATTGCACCGAGCAGGGCGTCGGTCAGCGCGTGGAGAGCGACGTCGGCGTCGCTGTGGCCCTTGAGGGCTCGCCCATGCGGGATTCGGATGCCGCCGATCCACACATGGTCGCCCTCCTCGAAGGCGTGGACGTCGAAGCCCAAGCCGGTGCGGGTCGAACGGCGGGCGCCGAGCAGGGCCTCCGCACGCTCGAAATCCTCGGGTGTGGTCAACTTTAGATTGGTCTCGTCGCCCACGACGGTCGCCACTTCTATTCCCCCCTGCATCGCCAGCGCCGCGTCATCGGTGAACGCGCCGCCGGCAAAGCGCTCGTGAAGCGCGCGAATGGCCGCAAGATCGAAGCATTGCGGCGTCTGGACCCGGAGCAGCTCGGCGCGGTCCACTTCATCGACGAGCGTCGCCGAGCCTCGGCGCAGACTGTCGACCACGGGAAGGGCCGGAACGACGGCTGCGGCGCCTCCGTCGAGCGCGTCCAGGCAGCGATCGATCAATGACGCCGACACTAGCGGGCGGGCGGCGTCGTGGATGAGCACGATCGCGTCGTCCTCGCCGAGCGCCGCGAGACCCTTGGCCACCGAGTCCTGCCGGGTCGCGCCCCCCACGATCGGCGGCCCGAGCGCCAGCCCTGCCGACGCCGCTTCGTAGAGCGCGCGGTCGTCCTCATGGATCACCACCCGCACGTCGCTGACACGCGGGTGACGCAGGAAAGCGAGCAGCGTCCGCCGCAGCACCGGCACGCCGCCGAGCAGTCGGTATTGCTTGGACAAGCCCTCGCCGGCGCGCGCGCCGCGGCCGCCCGCGACGATCAGCGCGATCACTGGAGAAGGGGCAGGGGTCTCGTCCACGCGCCGCCCCTAGCCGAGCCCCGCCTTGCCCGCCAGCGGGTTAGCCACTATCTGGCGGCCTCCCATGACCCGGTTGAAGCCCATCCAGATCGGACCCGTGCGGGTCGAGACGCCAGTGATCCTGGCGCCGATGACGGGCGTCACCGACATGCCGTTCCGCCGCGTCGTCAAGCGCTACGGCGCTGGCCTCACCGTCACCGAGATGATCGCCAGCCAGGCGGCGATCCGCGAAACCCGCCAGTCGCTTCAGAAGATGGAATGGTGCCCGAGCGAGGATCCGGTGTCGATGCAGCTCGCCGGCTGCTCGCCCAAGGAGATGGCCGACGCCGCCCGGCTCAACGAGGACCGCGGCGCCGCGATCATCGACATCAACATGGGCTGCCCGGTCAAGAAGGTGGTCAACGGCGACGCCGGCTCGGCGCTGATGCGCGACCTGCCGCTCGCCGCGTCGCTTATCGAGGCGACGGTCAAGGCGGTGAAGGTGCCGGTCACCGTTAAGATGCGCATGGGCTGGGACCACTCCAGCCTCAACGCGCCGGAGCTCGCCCGAATCGCCGAGGATCTCGGTGCTCAGATGATCACGGTGCACGGCCGCACCCGCTGCCAGATGTATAAGGGCGAGGCCGACTGGAGCTTCATCCGTTCCGTCAAGGAGGCGGTGAAGCTGCCGGTCATCGCCAATGGCGACATCTGCTCGATCGAGGATGCCGAGAAGGCGCTCGACCAGTCCGGCGCCGACGGCGTGATGATCGGCCGCGGCGCCTATGGCCGTCCGTGGCTGCTCAAGCAGGTGATGCACTGGGCGCAGACCGGCCAGCGACTCGCCGACCCGAGCCTCGACGAGCAGCTGGCGGTGATCCTGGAGCAATATGAGGCGATGCTGGAGCTTTACGGTCCGGCCATCGGCGTCAATTGCGCCCGCAAGCATATCGGCTGGTACACGCGCGGCCTCTACAACTCGGCCGAGTTCCGCAACGAGTTCAACAAGGTCCTCGACCCCAACCAGGCGAAGGCGATGCTGCGCGACTTCTACGCGCCCTGGCTGAGCAAGGCCGCGGCCTGAAGGCCCAATCCTGCACATCGCGCGACGAAGACGGCGCAATGTGTGTTCTTTGCGCCACAGTCCTGTGCTAGAGCCACCGCGTGGACGTAGCGCAGGGCATGATCGAGCATGAGCGGGAAGGTGCTCCCAGGCAGGAAAGCGGCCGGCTAGCCGGCCCTCGTCCGGCGTGGCTAATGCCCGCGCTCGAGATCGGCGGGCTGATCGTCCTGATCGCCACGGCCACGATCAGCTACCTCGTGATCTCGGGACGGGCCTCGCCCGACAAGTGGCTAGACCCGCCCATCGTTGCTGCCCTGCTGGTGGCCAATCTCGTCCCTGCGATGGCGATCATGGTGCTGTTCGCCCGCCGGATCGCCAAGCGCCGCGCCGCAAGGCTGGGCCTGGGCGAGGGGCGGCTGCACGTCCGCCTCGTCGTATTGTTCTCCATCATCGCCGCCATCCCGACGCTGCTTGTCGTCGTGTTCGCATCGGTCCTGTTCCAAAGCAGCCAGGAATTCTGGTTCTCCGATCGTTGGCGCGGCAGCGTCGAGAGCGCGGTCGAACTCACTCAACAGGCATATCGCGGGGAGGTCACTCGGGTCGAAAGCGAAGCGGTGACGATGGCGACCGATCTCGTCGGGGCGCTACAGATCGTCGAATATGACGATCCCCAGTTCGTCACCTTCTTCAGCACCCAGCTCCTCGACCGGAACCTGTCGGAAGGCATTTTGCTGAGGTACACGCCGGACACCGGCATCCAGACATTCGTGATCATCAACCCCTATCAACGCGACCTCGAGAGGACGCTTGATCAGGCGGTGATCTCCCAGCTCCGCGAGCCGCTTCAGGCCACGACGATACAAGAGCAGAATAGAATCGGGGTTCTGGTTCGCTTCCCCGGCAACCAGAATTTCTATCTCTACGCGGCGCGCGTCTATGGCGAGAATGCCGGTCTCGTTCCACAGAACGCTCAGGACGAGGCCAGCATCCGCTTCGAGTCGATCATGCTGGATCAGCTCCGCCGCGGCGACACCCTGCGCCGCGATTTCGAAGCGCTGACCAACGAGGCGAGAGCACTGCAATTCCGGTTCAACGCGGCAATCCTCGCGGTCTCGATCCTGATCGTGGCAATCGCCATCTGGGTTGCGCTCAAGCTGGCGGACCGCCTGGTCCGACCGGTCGGGGCGCTGGTCGGCGCCGCCCGGCGCATCAGCGCTGGAGACCTCGCCGCGCGGGTCCCGCAGACCGGAGCCGACGACGAGCTGAGGACGCTGGGCGAGGCGTTCAACACCATGACCGAGCAGCTCGAGGAGCAGACCGGGGCGCTGGTGACCGCCAACCAGCAGTTGGACAGCCGCCGCGCATTCATGGAAGCGGTGCTTGCCGGAGTCACCGCCGGCGTCGTATCGATTGATCAGGAACGCATCATTCGCCTGGCCAATCCCACCGCCGAGGCGTTGCTTCGCACCAGCGGTCTAAGCCCAGTCGGTCAGAAACTCGTCGAAGTGGCGCCCGAGCTCGACCAACTCCTCTCCGACACTGAGGCCGAGAATATCGTGCAGTTCGCCAGCCGCGGCGAGCCGCGGACGCTCGCCGTGAAGACCGTCGCGGTGGAGGGCGGCCATGTGCTCACCTTCGACGACATCACCGAGCAGCTGATCGACCAGCGCCGCGCCGCCTGGTCGGACGTCGCCCGGCGCATCGCGCACGAGATCAAGAATCCGCTGACCCCGATCCAGCTCGCCGCCGAGCGGCTTCAGCGGCGCTACGGCGCGGAAGTGACGTCTGACGCCGCGACCTTCGAGCGGCTGACCGGGACCATCGTCCGCCAGGTCGGCGACCTCCGCCGCATGGTCGACGAATTCTCGTCCTTCGCGCGGATGCCCAAGCCGGTGTTCAAGGCCGAGGCGGTGACCGACATCGCGCGCCAGGCCCTGTTCCTTCACGAGGTCGCCCATCCCGGCATTGCATTCAGCCTCGACGCTCCGGAGCCGTCGCCGATGCTCGTCTGCGACCGCCGTCATCTCGGGCAGGCACTGACCAATATCGTCAAGAACGGCGTCGAGGCGATCGAGCAGAAGAATGAGGAGGACTCGGCAGGCGGCGGCGATCGAGTCGCGATGCGCGTCAGCCAGGACGGCCCCCGGCTTGTTATCGAGGTCGAGGATAGTGGCGTCGGCCTCCCAGCCGACCGCGGCCGAATCACCGAGCCCTACATGACGACTCGGGCCAAGGGCACCGGCCTCGGCCTCGCCATCGTCAACAAGATCGTCGAAGAGCATTTCGGGCAGATCGAGTTCGCCGATGCGCCCGGTGGCGGCACGTTGGTCCGCCTCATCTTCGATGTCGAGACGCTCGCCCGCGTCGGCGGCGCCCGCAACATGGAAGAACATTCAGTCAATGGTTGAACCCAATGTCGCTTGATATTCTCATCGTCGACGACGAGCAGGACATTCGCGAGCTCGTCTCGGGCGTGCTGGAGGACGAGGGTTATACGACCCGAACGGCCGCCAACAGCCAGAGCGCTCTTCAGGCGCTCGCCGAGCGGCGGCCGTCGCTGGCGCTGCTCGACGTGTGGCTTCAGGGCTCCAAGCTCGACGGCCTTCAGCTCCTCCAGGAGATCAAACGGCGCGATCCGACCCTGCCGGTGCTGATGATCTCCGGCCACGGCAATCTCGACACCGCGGTCGCGGCGATCCGCCAAGGCGCGGTCGACTTCATCGAGAAGCCGTTCGAGGCCGGGCATCTCGTCCACCTCGTCCACCGCGCCACCGAGACCGAGCGGCTTCGGCGCGAGAATGAGAGCCTGAGGCAGCAGGTCGGCCAGGAGATGGAGCTGACCGGCTCGTCGACCGCGCTCAACCAGGTTCGAGCAACGCTGAAGCGGGTCGCCGCGACCGGAAGCCGGGTGTTGATCACCGGCCCCGCCGGAGTCGGCAAGGAAGTGGCGGCGCGGCTTCTGCACAATTGGAGCCCGCGCACCCGCGGCCCGTTCGTCGTCGTCGGCGCCGCCCAGATGACCCCGGAGCGAGTCGAGGAGGAGCTGTTCGGAGTGGAGGAGGGCGGCGAGCTCGTCCGCCCCGGCCTGCTCGAGCAGGCGCATGGCGGCACCCTCTACGTCGACGAGGTCGCCGACATGCCGGCCTCGACCCAGGGCAAGATCCTGCGCGTGCTGACCGACCAGAGCTTCTCGCGGGTCGGCGGCCAGCGCATCGTCAAGGTCGACATGCGGGTCGTCTCGTCGACCGCGCGCAACCTCCAGGACGAGATCGCCGCCGGGCGCTTCCGCGAGGACCTCTATTACCGCCTCAACGTGGTTCCGGTGCACGTGCCGGCGCTGGCCGAGCGGCGCGAGGACATCCCCGAGCTGGTCACCCGCTTTGCCGCGCGGTTCGCGGCCGAGCGACGGGTGGGGACGCCCAACATCTCGGCCGACGCGCTCGCGGCGCTCCAGGCCTTTGACTGGCCGGGCAACGTCCGCCAGCTCAGGAACGTGATCGAGCGGACGGTGATCCTCGCGCCGGGCGAGCGCATCGGCTGCATCGAGATCGACATGCTGCCGCCCGAGATCCTCAGCGACCAGGCGCAGCTGACCCCGAGCGAGGCGGTCAAGGCGATCATGGGCACGCCGCTGCGCGAGGCGCGCGAGACGTTCGAGCGCGAATATCTTCGCGTCCAGATCCGACGCTTCTCCGGCAACATCTCGCGCACCGCGACCTTCATCGGCATGGAGCGCTCGGCATTGCACCGGAAATTGAAGGCCTTGGGCCTCGGGGAGACGCGCGGCGAGAGCGACGAGTAGAGCGGTTGCGAGGCAGATGGGCACCGGCCGGCCCGGCAAGCGCGACCACAAGGAATCTGGAGCGGTTCCGCGAATGTGGAACCGTTCCAGCGCCGGGCTGCAATTTGCCGCGGGATCGCCTATAGCGGGCGCAAATTCGCCACTCGGGTGAACAACAGAAGCTCATAAGAAGCCGATCGGGGAGTGCGGGACATGGCCGACAAGGTCAACAATCTGCAGGACATGTTCCTGAACACGCTGCGGCGGTCGAAAACGCCGGTGACGATGTTCCTGGTCAAGGGCGTCAAGCTTCAGGGGATCATCACCTGGTTCGACAATTTCTCGGTGCTCCTGCGCCGCGACGGCCAGGCCCAGCTCATCTACAAGCATGCCATCTCGACGGTGATGCCGGCCCAGCCGATCGACCTCTCCGACATCCAGAAGGCGTTCGACGAGCAGGTCGAGAAGAAGAAGCCGACCCTGCTCCAGGAGGTGTTCCTCGCCGCGGTGCGCCGCTCGGGGGAGCCGGTGACGATGTTCCTCGTTAATGGCGTCATGCTGCAAGGCGAGATCGCGGCCTTCGACCTGTTCTGCATGCTGCTCCAGCGCGACGGCATGTCCCAGCTGGTCTACAAGCACGCCATCTCGACGGTGCAGCCGGAACATCCGGTGAGCCTGATCGAGCAGGCCGAGGAGCCTGACGCCTGAGCGTTTTCAACCGCGACGAAGCGGACGTCGCCCGCGGAGCACCAGCACTGATCGCCTTGCCCGAGCTCGGCGCCGGCAAGAGCCGCGACACCGACGCGCGGCTGGAGGAGGCGGCGGGCCTCGCCGAGGCGATCGGGATCGACGTGCGCGAGAAGCGCGCGTTCAAGATCCGAAGCCCCCGGCCCAAGACGCTGTTCGGCCAGGGCCAGGTCGACGCGATCGCCGAGGCGATGCGCCAGTCCGAAGCCGAGCTGCTGATCGTCGACGGCACGGTGACCCCGATCCAGCAGAAGAACCTGGAGGACGCCACCAAGGCCAAGGTCATCGACCGAACCGGCCTCATCCTCGAGATCTTCGGCGAGCGCGCGGCAACCGCGGAAGGGCGGCTCCAGGTCGAGCTCGCCCATCTCGACTATCAGCAGGGCCGGCTGGTGCGGTCATGGACCCACCTCGAGCGGCAGAGGGGCGGCTTCGGCTTTCTCGGCGGCCCGGGCGAAACCCAGATCGAGGCCGACCGTCGGCTGATCCGCGACCGCATGGCGAAGCTTCGCCGCGAGCTGGAGGCGGTGACCCGTACCCGTTCGCTTCACCGGTCGCGCCGGCAGAAGGCGCCGTGGCCGGTGATCGCCCTGGTCGGCTACACCAATGCCGGCAAGTCGACCCTGTTCAACCGGCTGACCCGGTCCGAGGTGTTCGCCGAGAATCTGCTGTTCGCGACTCTCGACCCGACCATGCGCGAGATCGCGCTGCCCGGCCTCCCCAAGGCGATCCTGTCCGACACGGTCGGCTTCATCTCCGATCTTCCGACCCAGCTCGTCGCGGCGTTCCGGGCCACGCTCGAGGAAGTGCTCGCGGCCGACATCATCGTCCATGTCCGCGACATCTCCCACCCCGACAGCGACGCCCAGCGCGAGGATGTCGAGCGGGTGCTCAAGGAGCTCGGACTGCTCGGCGGCCTAGACAGCGACGACGCCGATGAAGGCGAGGGCCGCACGGGGATGATCGAGGCGTGGAACAAGATCGACCTGCTCGGCTCCGAGGAAGCCGCCAGCATCCGCGCCGAAGCGGAGCGCCGCGAGAACGTCGTGGTGCTGTCGGCGCTGAGCGGGGAAGGGGTGGACGACCTCCTCGCCTGCGCCGCCGCGCATCTGCGCAAGGACGCCCGCCTCCAGGAAGTGACGCTCGGCGCCGGCGACGGCGAGGCGATCGCCTGGCTCCACCAGCATGGCGAGGTCCTCCACCAGGAAAGCGAAGGCCTCGAGACCCGCCTGCTTGTCAGGATCGCCCCGGCGGAATGGGAGCGTTTCCAGTCGCGACGGTGACGAAAGGTCACACGAAAGTCACACCAAGCGCGTGCATCCCGATCGCCGGAAGCTGGCATAGTTTACAGGGTCGAGGGCTTTTCCGAGCGTCCGCTTGCGACCCATTGCGGACATTCAAGCGAGTCGTCATGGTTCCCCTTAACAACGAGGCGAGCACCGGGTGAGCTTCTTGCTGTGGGACTTGCTGGCGGACGGTGAGCCGCGCTTCGACAACCCCTTCTCAATCACCACGTGGAACTGGCGGGCAATCGTGGAGGCTACGCCGCTCACAAGTTCTCCCAGACGAGCGGGCAAAAAGCTTGCACGAGAAGTGGAGCGATACTGGCGACCCTATCGGCCTTACCAAATCCGAATCTTGGCTGGTAGCACGCGCGCTTCGAGACCAGGTGAGCACTTCCCTCGCTGCGGGGGAAAGACTGCTACTGAACGGCGACACAACCTTCCGGCCGGACGATTTTGTTATCCACCAAGGTGACGACGCTCACAAAAACTACAGCACGGATCGTGACGAGATCGAACGGTTCGCTACCTTTTGTGAGAGCTGCAACGGGTTCCAGATTTGGACGCAAAGGCGGACGGCTAAGCTTCTGTGTTCTACGACTTCAAAGAGTGAGCGCCTATCGCTACCTTGGAACATTAGCAGAACATCATTGGAAATGCAAGGCTATTCTGCCGCGGCAAGCTGCCTCTTGGCGCGCCGCCACAGGTCCTCATAGTCGTCGAGGCTGAGGTCGCGCAGCGGGCGGTCGGCCATTTGCTCGACGAGGCGGTAGCGGGTTTCGAAGCGCTGGGTGGCGCGGGCGAGGGCGGCTTCGGAGTCGAGGCCGTAATGGCGGGCGAGGTTGACGACCGAGAAGAGGAGGTCGCCGATCTCGGCTTCGCGCTCGGCCGGGGTCTCGGCGGCGTCGATCTCGGCGAGCTCCTCGTCGATCTTCTCGCGGGGGCCGGCGGCGTCGGCCCAGTCGAAGCCCTGGCGCGCGGCGCGATTCTGGATCTTCTCGGCGCGGCGCAGCGCCGGCAGAGCGAGGGCGACTCCGTCGAGGACGCTTTCGTGATTGGCTTTATCGCGCTCGGCGGCCTTCAAGGCCTCCCAGTCGGGGCGCTCGGTCTCGCCGCCGAAGATGTGCGGGTGGCGGCGGACCATCTTGTCGCAGATGGCGCGGATGACGTCATGAATGGCGAAGGCGCCGCGCTCCTCGGCCATGCGGGCATGGTAGACGACCTGGAGCTGGAGATCGCCGAGCTCGTCCTTGAGGGCGGCCATGTCGTCGCGGGCGATGGCGTCGGCGACTTCGTAGGCTTCCTCGATCGTGTAGGGCGCGATCGTCTCGAAATTCTGGACGATGTCCCATTCGCAGCCGCTCTCGGGATCGCGAAGGCGCGCCATGATCGCGACGAGATCGTCGAGGGCGCCGATCGCCCGGGCTTCGTCGCTGCGTTCGGAGGCGGGTGTGAGGGAAGTCGCCATGGATCAGGCCGTCTCCGTAAGTGCGATAATATACATTATGTAAAATGCCGGTGCGGTTACGAGCGCAGCACCAGCGTTCGCCCTTCCACGCCCCAGCTGCTCAGCGACGACAGGAAATTCATGCCGAGCACGTTCATGTCGCCAAACGCCTCGGAGATGTGGACCGCGACATTCTCGCGCTCGATGTCGCCGATGCTGATCGTGTCGGCGCGGCCGCGATCGACGCGAACGGTGCCATTGGCGGTGCGCACGATGGCCGGAAAACCCCGGCTCGGCGCGATGCCGACGCGGCGGGCGGTGCCGTGCGAGATGCTGGTGGTGGTCGCGCCGCTATCGACGAGGAAGCGGACGCGCTCGCCATTGACCTCGGCATTGACCCAGAAATGGCCGTCGGCGGCGAGGCGGATGCGGGTCTCGCCCGGAGCGGACTGCTCGACCTCGCCGCCGCGCGCCGCGAGCAGAAGGCGGTCGCCCAGCGCCGCGAAGTCGCCGCGGAAGGTGAAAATCACGAAGCCGGCGGCGAAGATCAGCACCCAGGCCGCAAACATCTTGAGCGCGGTGCCCATCGGCACCCGGCGCACGGCGAGCGCGCTGCCGACGAGGACCAGCACGCCGACCAGGTACAGAACGTGGATCGCCTGATCCCCACCCTCATTCACAGCGCGATCTCCATGCCGTCGAAGCCAGGTTCTACATGGGGAGGAAGTTCGCGCAGCAAAGAGCGGTAGTCCATGCTGTTGTCCATATGGGTGAGGACGGCGTGGGCCGGCTTGAGCTGCTCGATATAGGACAGCGTTCGCTCGAGATGGCTGTGGGTCGGGTGCGGCCGGGCCCTCAGCGCATCGACGATCCACAGGTCGACGCCTTCGAACAGCTTGGCCATCTCGTCAGTCAACTCGTTGAAATCGGTTGAATATCCGATGCTCTTGCCATTCTGTTCGAAGCGCAGGCCGGTGCTTGTGATATTGCCGTGAGGCTGCTCGACGGCGCTGACGGCGACCGGGCCGATTTCGAGGCCGTCGCTGAGCAGATTGGGCTCGGCGCTGGCCGGGTAGCCCCATTTGCCTTCGAAGACATAGTCGAAGCGCTTGGTGAGGCTGCGCAACGTGCGCTCGCCGGCATAGCCTGCAACGGGCGAACCACGATTGTGGAAGATCTGCCTGAGATCGTCGATGCCGTGGCAGTGATCGGCATGCTCGTGGGTCCAGATCACCGCGTCGATGTCGCCCACGCCGGCGTCGAGCAGCTGGGCGCGCATGTCCGGCGTGGTGTCGACAAGGATGTTGGTGTCATCCGCGCCGACGAGGATCGAGACGCGGCTTCGGCGGTTGCGCGGCTCGTCGGGGTCGACGCTGCCCCAGTCGTTGCCGATGCGCGGCACGCCGGTCGAGGTGCCGCAGCCGAGGATCCGGACCTTCACAGCCCCCTCTCCTCCCTGTCGACGAAGGCGATGGGGAGGGGGACCATGCGCAGCATGGTGGAGGGGCTATTTCGCGCCCCGCCCCTCCACCACCGCCTCCGGCGGCGGTCCCCCTCCCCATGAGCTTCGCTCACAGGGAGGATTGGAGGAGCCCCTTCCCTCACCGCTTCGCCTTGGTGAAGAGGCGGTAGAAGTTGGCGGTGGTGGTTTCGGCGAGCTGTTCGACGGTTTCGCCGCGCAAGGTTGCGAGAAAGCGGGCGGTGTCGGCGACATAAGCGGGCTCGCAGGTGCGGCCGCGGTGGGGGACCGGGGCGAGGAAGGGCGAGTCGGTCTCGATGAGAAGGCGGCCGGCGGGGAGGTCCTTGGCGGTGGCCTGGAGATCCTCGGCCTTCTTAAAGGTGACGATCCCGGAGATCGAGATGGTGAGGCCGAGGTCGAGAACCTTGGCGGCGAAGTCGCGGCTCGCGGTGAAGCAGTGGATAAGGGCGGGATAGGCGCCCTTCCCCATCTCGTCGGCGAGGATGGCGTAAGTGTCGTCCTCGGCATCGCGGGTGTGGACGATGAGCGGAAGCCCGGTCTCGCGGGCCGCGGCGATGTGGGCGCGGAAGCTCTGACGCTGCCGGTCGCGGTCGGACTTGTCGTAATAATAATCGAGGCCGCTCTCGCCGATTCCGATCACCTTGGGGTGGGCCGCCCTGGCGACCAGCGTCCCGGTCTCGACATCGGGATGGAGATCCGCCTCGTGCGGGTGGATCCCGACCGACGCCATGACGTCATCCTCGCGCTCGGCGGTGGCGATGACGGCGTCCCACTCGCTCGAGCGGGTCGAGATGTTGAGCATGGCGCTGACGCCGGCGGCGCGGGCGCGGGCGAGCACCGCCGGCTGCTCCTCGACGAGACCGGCATAATTGAGGTGGCAGTGGCTATCGACGAACATGGTTCGCCAGATAGGCGCGGCGGCCGGGATGCGAAAGCCGCTCGTTCGTCCCGGCCGCGCCCGGCGGATCGGCCAAAGCGGCGGCGCGCGCGACGAATTCGTCGCGGCCTCGCGCGTTCGTCGCGCCGGGCAGCGCCCTCGCCGGTCCGACGCAGCTTCGTGAGGCTCGGTCGCCGGAGAGTCCGTGGCGCCTCAAGCGCATGGCATCCCAGTCTCGCAATTCAGGAGAACGAGGGGACCATGTCGACCACATCCAGCAAGATCTTCCGGGGCACGATTGTCGCGCTGCTGCTCTGCGCGGCGCCGGTCGCCTCGGCGGTCGGGCAGGAAGCCGGGGCGCCCGACGCCGCGGCGATCCGCCCGGTCATCGTCCAGACCGCGAGCGTCGCCAGCGAGGCGGCGGTTCCGCAGCCGACCATCCTCGAGGCCGCCGGCGACAGCGTCATCGGCCATGCCGAGACGGTCAGCGCCGAGATCGAGGAGGCCAATGCGCTCGAGGCCGAGGCCGAGGACCTTCGCCCGGGCCAGTTCCTGTGGCGGCCCGAGCGCGCGGAGAGCGGCGAGGTCGAGGTCGTCGTCAGCATCGAGCGGCAGATGGCCTATGTCTATCGCGCCGGCACGCTGATCGGCGTGTCGACGGTGTCGACCGGGCGGCGCGGCCACAGCACGCCGACCGGTAGCTTCACCATCCTTCAGAAGAACCGGCGCCACTTTTCGAACCTCTACAACAACGCGCCGATGCCCAACATGCAGCGGCTGACCTGGGGCGGGATCGCGCTCCATGCCGGCCACCTGCCCGGCTATCCGGCGAGCCATGGCTGCGTGCGGCTGCCGATGGAGTTCTCGCGGCTGCTGTTCAACACGACGAGCATGGGCGGCCGAGTCCACATCATCGCCGACACGCCGCCCAGCGCGGCCGGAGCGCTCGCCTTCGCCACCGGCGAGGCTCCGCGGCGCCGCGGAATCAGCCTGGCCAGCGCCGCGCGCTGACGAGGAGCTTCGCGGACGCCGGGGGGAAGCGGGCGGTTTCGCCCGGCTGGCGGCCGCGCTAAGGGCCCGGGGCGGGACAGCTTCCCCCTCCCCGGGCCCTTTTTTCATGCGGATCCGACCAGCCGCGCCGAGCGATCCGGCGTCATTCGGGCGAGGACCGGCGGCTCGTTCAGCCCTCGGCGCCGAGGTCGAGGCGCGGGAACAGCGGCGACGGCGGCGACAGCGTGAAGCTCGCCGGTTCGGCGATCGCCGCGAGGCTGCGGTTCTCCGCTGGAATGCCGAGCTGGTCGAGCAGCTTCGCCGCGGAGCCGGGGATGACCGGCTGGATCGCGATGGCGAGCATCCGGATCGCCTCGACGAGGGTGACGAGCACCGCGTTCATGCGCTCGGGATCGGTCTTGCGCAGCGCCCACGGCGCCTGGACGTCGATATATTGGTTGCAGGCGAAGACCGCGCGAAGCCACGCCTCGATGCCTTGGCTCAGCGCCAGCGCCTCCATATGCGCCGGCATCTCCTCGGTGAGGGCGGTGCGGACGAGATCGAGCAGCTCGCCGTCGGCGGGGTCGCCCTTCCCTTCCTCCGGAAGCGCGCCGCCCAGATTCTTGGCGATGAACGACAAGGTGCGCTGGGCGAGATTGCCGAAGCTGTTGGCGAGGTCGGCGTTGACCCGGGTGACGATCGCCTCGGCGCTGTAGCTGCCGTCCTGGCCGAAGCTGACCTCGCGAAGCAGGAAATAGCGCAGTGCGTCGACACCGTAGCGGTCGGCGAGATCGAGCGGGTCGGTCACGTTGCCGGCCGACTTCGACTCCTTGACGCCGCGGTTGAGGATGAAGCCGTGGGCGAAGACCTGGCGCGGCAGCTCGATGCCGGCGGACATAAGGAAGGCCGGCCAGTAGACGGTGTGGAAGCGCGTGATGTCCTTGCCGATGATGTGCAGATTCGCCGGCCAGAACTTGCGGTAAGTCTCTGAATCCGTGTCGGGATAGCCGACGCCGGTGATGTAGTTGGTGAGCGCGTCGACCCACACGTACATGACGTGGTCGGGGCTTCCCGGCACCTTCACGCCCCAGTCGAAGCTGGTCCGCGAGATGGACAGGTCGGACAAGCCGCCCTCGACGAAGCGGAGGATCTCGTTGCGGCGCGTCTCCGGGCGGATGAAGTCGGGCCGCTCCTCGTAGAGACGAAGAAGCTTGTCCTGATAGGCCGACAGGCGGAAGAACCAGGTCTCCTCGACCGTCCATTCGACCGGCGTGCCCTGCGGCGACAGTCTGGTGCCGGCGTCGGGGCCCTCGTCGACGGTCTTGAGCTCGTCCTCGTCGTAAAAGGCCTCGTCGCGGACTGAGTACCAGCCCTCGTAGCGGCCGAGATAGAGGTCGCCGCGGTCGGCCATCGCCTGCCAGATCGCCTGGCTGGAACGGTGGTGATCCTCTTCGGTCGTGCGGATGAAGCGATCGAACGAAATGTTCAGTCGCTCGTCCATCTCCCTGAAATAGCCGGACATCTCGGTCGCGAGCTCGGCCGGGGTGATGCCCCGGTCGCGGGCGGTCTGAGCCATCTTCAGGCCATGCTCGTCGGTGCCGGTCAGGAAGAAGACGTCGCGGCCCTTGAGGCGCTGGAAGCGCGCGATGGCGTCGGTCGCGATCGCCTCATAGGCGTGGCCGATATGCGGCCGCCCGTTGGGGTAGTTGATCGCCGTGGTGATGTAGAAGGGGTCGCCCATGCCGGGGGTCTTTAGAGCGCGGCCTGTGCCGATCAAGCCTTGGCGGCGAGGCCGGCGATGAGGCCGCCCATCTCGAAGGCGGTCGCCTGGGCGTCGAGCGACTGGCGCACCGCAATCGTCGACACGTCGTTGGCCTGCTCCCAGAGCTTCAGCGCCTCGGCCAGCGCCGGGCCGCGGCGCTTGCGCGCCTCGCCGGCGATGAAGGACGGCGCTCGGGCGAGGAAGGCCTCGTAGCGCGGCTGGGCGGCCTTGAGCGCGAGGCTCTGGGCGAGCGCCGCGCGATGCTCGTTGGTGGGATCGCCGCCCTGCGCGATCGCGCGCATCGCGGAGTCGAGCTTGTCGACGTCGAGGCCCTGATAGGCCAGCGCTCGGCCGGGCGCGCCGCCCGCCGCCTCGGCGAGCCCGGCGATCTCGCGCGGAGTCGCGTCGGTGAGGATCGTGCGAAGCGCGGCGTCCATGTCGCGCTGGCCGAGCGGGCCGAGGCGCAGGGTGCGGCAGCGCGAGCGGATCGTCGGCAGAAGCCGCTCGGGCGCGTGGCTCACCAGCAGGAACAGGCTGTGGGGCGGCGGCTCCTCGAGGCTCTTCAGCAGCGCATTGGCGCCGGACGGCTCGAGGTCGTCGACCGAGTCGATCAGGACGACTCGCCACGGCGACAGCGACGAGGTGGTCGCGAACAGCCGGCTGAGCCCCCTCACCTGAGCGACGGTGATCGAGCGGGCGAGCTCGGTGCCGCTGTCCTTGGGCAGCCGCTCGAGGGTCATGAAATCGGGATGGCTGCCGGCGGCCATCAGCTTCGCGGCGGGATGATCGTCGGGGACGTCGAGGCCCGGGCGCGGCACAGGGCCGGCGCCCTGGGCGAGAACCCGAAGCGCCGCCTTGCGGGCAAAGGTCGCCTTGCCGATGCCGCGCGGGCCGGTGATCAGCCAGGCATGGTGGAGCCGGCCGCTTTCGAGCGCGGTCCGGAACATCGCGACCGCCTCGTCATGGCCGTAGAGATCGGTCACAGCAGGTCCTCGAGCGCGGCGACGAGGCGCGCGGTGACGTCATCCTCGCTTCCGCTCGCCTCGATCAGCCGGAAACGGTCGGGATCGGCGGCGGCGAGCTCTTCGAACGCGCGGTTGATGGCGTCATGATAGGCCTGGTCGCGGGCGCCGAAGCGATCGGGATTGGCGCCGTCGCGGCGGCTGGTGCGCTTCGCCGCCTCCTCGTTGGGCACGTGGAGGAGCAAGGTGCGGTCGGGCAAAAAGCCGCCGCTGCCGACGTCATGGAGGGCACGGATTCGGTCCTCCCCTACTCCGCCGACCATGCCCTGATAGGAGAGCGAGCTGTCGAGGAAGCGGTCGCACAGCACCCACTGCCCCGCCTCGAGCGCGGGCTTTATCGTGCGCAGGACATGGTCGGAGCGCGCGGCGGCGAACAGCAGGGCCTCGGCCTCCGCGCTCCAGCGGTCGACCGCGCCGGAAAGCAGCAGGGTGCGGATCGCCTCGGCGCCGGGGCTTCCGCCGGGCTCGCGGGTCTCGATGACGTCAAGACCGCGCGTCCTAAGCGCCGCCGCGAGGCGCCTGCCCTGCGTCGACTTGCCGACCCCTTCCCCACCCTCGAGCGTGATGAAGCGGCCGCGAGTCATCCCATGCCGAGGATATGCTTGAGGCCCGCCCACATGCGGCCGAAGAAGCCGGCCTCCTCGACCGCCGCCTCGGCGACGAGCGGCATGGTCATGGTCGGCACGCCATCCGCCTGAACGACGAGATCGGCGATATGCTGGCCCTGGGCGATCGGGGCCCTGACCGGGCCATTATAGACGATCGAGGCGCGCAGGTTGCGGCCGAGACCGGCGGGAATGGTCGCGGCGAGGTTGCGCGGCGCGACCAGGCCGACGCTGTCCTCACTGCCGAGCTGGACCCGGGCCTCGCCGACGCGCGCGCCCTGCTGGAACAGCGGGCGCGCCTGCCACGCGCGGAAGCCCCAGTCCATGAAGCGCACCGCCTCGGCCGAGCGGCCGTTGAAGCTGTCGAGGCCGGCGATGACCATGACCAGGCGGCGGCCATTCTGCTCGGCCGAGCCGGTGAAGCCGTAGCCGGCCTCCTCGGTATGGCCGGTCTTGAGGCCGTCCGCGCCGGCGACTCGGCCGAGCAGCGGATTGCGGTTGCCCTGGGTGATCGCCTGGCCGGACCCCATGGTGCGGCCCCAGGTGAACTCGGTCTGGCCGTAGAAGCGGCGGTAGAGCTGGGGATGGTCGCGGATCGTCGACACGGCGAGCGTGGCGAGGTCCTGGGCGGTGGTGTAGGTGACTCCGCCGTCGGGCCAGCCGACCGGATTGCCCCAATGCGAGTTGCGCAGCCCGAGCGCCTGGGCCTGCCGGTTCATCAGGTCGACGAAGCCCGCCTCGGTGCCGCTGATGCATTCGGCGAGGACGACGCTGGCGTCGTTGCCCGACAGGGTCACGATGCCGTGGAGCAAATTCTCGACGCTGACCTGCTCCCCCGCCGACAGGAACATGGTCGAGCCCGCGGCAGGACCGTGCCAGCGCTGCCACGTCTCCGGCCGCACCGTGCACATGCGGTTGAGCTGAAGCTCGCCCTTGTCGATGAGGTCGAAGGCGACATGGGTGGTCATCATCTTCGCCATCGACGCCGGCGGCATGCGCCGCTCGGCATCGCGGGCGAACAGGACGGCGCCCGACGACAGGTCGACCATATAGGCGACCGGGGCGCTCGTCGGCCCCTGCGCCGCGGCCGGCGCAGGCGCCTGACCTTGGGCCTGGGCGGGTGCCTGAGCGGTCGGCGCCTGGGCGCTGGCGGCGATGGCGAGGAGCGGGACGGACGCGGCGGATACGAGCAGTCGGAGCTTCATCGAGACGGCATCACCAGGACAAAGGAGGGGTCCCCTCTCCTGCCGGGAAGCGCCGCCTGCGACAAGGCGGAAACCTGCGATTTAGCGCGAAATGCGGTCGGCCAGCAGTGCGACGGTGAGGCCGTAGAAGTTCGAGCAATTGTAATCGAGGATGACCCGGTAGTTCTGCGTCAGCAGGTAAGCGGGCGCGCCGGGACCGTCGGGCTCGAGCAAGGAGGCCATCTCGGTGTCGGCGATGCGGGCCGAGCCGGTCGGGACGACTCCGAGGCGGCGCCATTCGGCCATGCTCAGCCAGCGGCTGTGACGGTCGAACACGCGGGCGCAACGCGGCGCGCGCAGATTGTTGCGCACCGCGGCGCGGTCGAAGCCGGCCGGAACCCGCGCCTCGACGCCCCACGGCACGTTCGGCCTCCAGCCGGCGTTGCTGAGGTAATTGGCGATCGAGGCGAGCGCGTCGATATGGCTGTTCCAGATGTCGGCGCGGCCGTCGCCGTCGCCGTCGACTCCGAGGCGGATATAGACCGAGGGGAGGAATTGCGACTGACCGGTGGCGCCGGCCCAGCTGCCCTTCAGGGTCGAGCGCGAGAAGCCGCGCTCGGCCATCTTCAAAGTGGCGACGAACTCGGTGGTGAACAGATCGCGGCGGCGGCCGTCATAAGCGAGGCTGGCGAGGCTGTTCAAAAGGTCGAAATCGCCCATGATCCGGCCGAACGACGTCTCCTTGCCCCAGATCGCGACGACGACCGAGGGATCGACTCCGTAGCGCTGGCGGATGACGTTCAATGCACCGATATTGTCGGCGTAGCGGCTGCGCCCCTGGGCGACGAGCGACGGGGTGACGTGGCGCGCGAGATAGGGCGCGAACGGCGGGCTCGCAGTGCCCGGCGCGCCGCCCGGCTGCTGGCGGTCGAGCTGCACGGTACGCGGCGAGAAGGCAAGGGTCGGGAAGATTCGGTCGATCGTCTCGGGGCGGACGCCCTCGGCGAGCGCGGCCTGGCGTAGACGCGGCAGATAGGCCCGGAAGCCGTCGTCGCTCAATCCGCTGACCTGGATCGCCGTGGTCGAGGCGGCGGTCACGGTGGCCGCGAGGGCCGGCACCGCCGCCGGTCGAGGACCGCTTGCAACCGCGGCCGGAACGCTGCGGCCGACCAGCATGGCGGACCGCACGCCCTGGGCCTGATCGGCGGCGCCGCCGCCGATGGTGAAGCTGGCAAGCAGGAAGGACAGGGTATTCAGCAGCATTCACTCACCTCTTCCCGGGACTATGTCACGGACTGGTTGTTCCATGAAAGACTTGACATGGCCCTTCGCTGAATGCGTTGCGCCAGAACGGACGGATGGGTGGCCGAGTGGTTTAAGGCAGCGGTCTTGAAAACCGCCGTGGGTGCAAGCCCACCGTGGGTTCGAATCCCACCCCATCCGCCAACCTCCTGATTCTTTTGTGAAATAGCAGACTAGCGGGGAACCGCGCGCTACCGTAACCTCCCTGTAGTGGACGGCCCATGAGAGGCCGCCGGCGGGGGAATGCGGGATGGCGGAAGGGAATCGCGGTCACATCAGGCTCACGTCGCACCCGGGGTCGCGGGGGCCGGCGCGCTTCCCGCTTCGCTGGGGCGCGGAGAGCGCGGCCGAGCGCGGGCCGGTGATCGCGACGGTCAATGCCGGCGCGGACCGCAACGCGATCGGCGCTCATGGCGGCTCCTATTCGATCTACCGCGCGCTCGCGATCTCGTCCGGGGCGATGGACCCGCAGGCGCGGCCCGATCTCAACGACACTTCGCCGGTGTGCGAGATCGGCCCGCACCCGCAATGGGCCGATCCGGGCAAGATCGTCTCGCTCGACCCCTGGGGCCACCGCGTCGCGCACGATTTCGCCGAGCTGATCACGCAAGGCGTCGACCTTCGCCCGTCGATCGCGATCACCAAGGCGCGGCTGACCCTGCACGAGATCAAGGAGGCTATCACCGCCGGGCGGCTCGCGGTCGACGGCGACATCGTCCACGAGGCCGGCGACGTGTCGGTCACCAAGATCGCGGTCGATCCGGTGTGGTGGCTGCCGGGCGTGGCCGAGCGGTTCGGGGTCAAGGAGGGCGACCTTCGCCGCTGCCTGTTCGAGCAGACCGGCGGCATGTATCCGGAACTGGTCACGCGCCCGGACCTCAGCGTGTTCCTGCCGCCGATCGGGGGCATGACGCTCTATATTTTCGGCGACCCGGAGGCGTTGGGCGAGAAGAAGCTCACCTGCCGCGTCCATGACGAGTGCAACGGCTCCGACGTGTTCGGCTCCGACATCTGCACCTGCCGGCCCTATCTCACCCACGGCATCGAGGAAGCGACGCGGGCGGCGCAGGACGGCGGGGTCGGCCTCATCGTCTACAACCGCAAGGAAGGCCGAGCGCTCGGCGAAGTGACGAAATTCCTCGTCTACAACGCCCGCAAGCGTCAGCCCGGCGGCGACCAGGCGGCGACCTATTTCGAGCGGACCGAATGCGTCGCCGGAGTTCAGGACGCGCGCTTCCAGCAGCTGATGCCCGACGTCATCCACTGGCTCGGGATCAGCCGCATCGACCGCTTTGTGTCGATGTCGAACATGAAATATGACGCGTTGGTCGGCGGCGGGATCGATATCGGCGAGCGAGTCCCGATCCCCGCCGAGCTGGTGCCCCCCGACGCCAGCGTCGAGATGGAAGCGAAGAAGGCCGCGGGCTATTTCACGCCCGAGGGCGCGCCGAGCGAGGAGGCGCTCAAGAAGGTGGTCGGCCGCGACCTCGGGAAATTCTGACGTCACATGACCCACGACCATGAAGCGCTTCGCCGCTTGCTGAGTGCGGCGGCGGTCCGCGAGCGGGGGCACGAGATGCTGGAGCTCGCCCTCGACGGCAAGGTCGACGGCTGGCGGGTGGATCCGTCGCGGCTCGGCGACGCCGCCGAGCTCACCGTCGAGGTGACCCGCCAGAGCTATCCGGAGCTCGACATCCCGTTTCACGCGCGCTGGCGTCACTTCATCGCCGGCGATCCGCAGCTGCCGCCAAGCGACGAGCGGGCGGCGCGGGCGCGGGCGGCGTTCGACCTCGTCATCCTGTCGGTGCTGCTCGACGCGGGCGCGGGGCCGGACTGGCGGTACCGGGACCGCGGCCTCACCTATTCGCGGTCCGAGGGGCTGGCGGTGGCGAGCCAGCGCATGTTCGAGGCCGGCGCCTTTTCCGCGGAAGCCGCCTCCCCGCTCCGCGCCGACGGAGGCGCGCTCGCCGACCTCCAGGCGGCGTCTCTTGCGGCCGGCTTCCAGGTCGATGACGTCAATCCGCTGGTCGGCCTCGACGGGCGCGCGGCGCTGATCCGGCGGCTCGGCGCCCAGGTCTTGGCCCGACCGGATCTGTTTGCGGCCGAAGGCGCGGCGCGGCCTGGCGGACTTTATGACGTTCTGGCGTCACGCGCCGCGGGCGGGAGGCTTCCGGCGGCGGCGATCCTCCAGCTTCTGCTCGAGGCGCTGGGGCCGATCTGGCAAGACCGGCTTGTCTTGGACGGAGTCGCGCTCGGCGACTGCTGGCGGCATCCGGCGATGCGACGCGATGACGTCACCGATGGTCTCGTGCCGCTCCACAAGCTGTCGCAATGGCTGGCTTATTCGCTGATCGAGCCGTTGCAGGACGCGGGCATCGAGGTCGTGGACATCGACGGGCTCACCGGCCTCGCTGAATATCGCAACGGCGGCCTGTTCGTTGACACCGGCGTGCTACAGCTCACCGATCCAAGCGACGCCGAACGCGCGCATCATGTCTCGGATCCGCTCATCGTCGCCTGGCGCGCGATGACCGTGGCCCTGCTCGACCGGATGGCGCCGCAGGTGCGCGATCTGCTCGGCGTCAAGGAAGCGGATTTTCCTTTGGCGCGCATGCTCGAGGGCGGCAGCTGGGCCGCGGGCCGGCGAATCGCCAAGCAGCGCCGCGCCGACGGCGGACCCCCTTTCCACATCATCAGCGACGGGACGGTGTTTTGACGATGGACGGCCTCACGATCGTGTCGCACCCGCTGGTGCAGCACAAGCTCACCAAGCTGCGCGCCGCGGACACGCCGACATCGGTGTTCCGCGCCCTCGTCCGCGAGATCGCCACGCTGCTCTGCTACGAGGTCACGCGAGATCTGCCGACCGAGCTGGCGCGGGTGCGGACACCGATCGCCGAGACCGACGCGCCGGTCATCGCCGGCAAGAAGCTGGTGTTCGCACCGATTCTGAGGGCCGGCCTGCAAATGGCTGAAGGCATGCTCGATCTCGTGCCGTCGGCACGCGTCGCTCATATCGGCCTGTACCGCGACCCGACGTCGCTCCAGGCGGTCGAATATTATTTCAAGACGCCCGAGGATTGCGCCGAGCGCCTGGTCATCGTCGTCGATCCGATGCTCGCCACCGGCCACACCGCCATCGCCGCGGTCGACCGGCTGAAGGAAGCGGGCGTGTGCGACATGCGCTTCGTGTGCATGCTCGCGGCCCGACCGGGCGTGGAGGCGCTGCGCGCCGCCCACCCCGACGTGCCGATCTGGGCGGCGGGCATGGACGAACAGCTCAATGACCACGGCTATATCGTTCCGGGGCTGGGCGACGCCGGCGACCGCATGTACGGGACGCGGTGATGAAGCACGAAGAACTGGCCGACCTGCCCTATCTGCGCAAGGTCGTTGGCGCGTCGATGGCCGGGACGGTCGTCGAATGGTACGAATTCTTCCTCTACGGCACCGCCGCGACCTTGGTGTTCGGGACCCTCTTCTTCCCGGCCACCGGCAACCCGCTAGACGGCATCATCGCCGCGTTCGCGACCTACGCGGTCGGGTTCATCGCGCGGCCGCTCGGCGGCATCGTGTTCGGCCATATCGGCGACAAGGTCGGCCGCAAGTCGCTGCTCCAGTTCAGCCTCGTGCTGATCGGCGCTTCGACCTTCCTGATGGGCTGCCTGCCGAGCTTCGCGACGATCGGCTATTGGGCCCCTGCCCTGCTCGTCCTGCTGCGCTTCATCCAGGGCTTCGCCCTAGGCGGCGAATGGGGCGGCGCCATCCTCCTCGTCACCGAGCACAGCCCCAACCGCAGCCGCGGCTTCTGGGGCAGCTTTCCACAGGCCGCGGTGCCGATCGGCAACCTGCTCGCCACCATCGTGCTTCTGACCCTGTCGGCGACGCTGACCGAAGAGGCGTTCATGAGCTGGGGATGGCGCGTCGGCTTCTGGCTGTCCGTCGTAATCGTGGTGATCGGCTATTACATCCGCACCCAGATCAGCGATTCGCCGATCTTCAAGGCGGCCAAGGAAGAGATCGAGAGCAAAGCCGACGCCGGCTACGGCCTCGTCGAGGTGTTCCGCCGCTATCCGCGCGGCGTGTTCACCGCGATGGGCCTGAGGTTCGGAGAGAACATTCTCTATTACATGGTGGTCACCTTCTCGATCACCTATCTCGCCCATGTCGGCGTCGACTCGACGCGGATCCTGACCCTGCTGTTCCTCGGCCACATCCTGCACGTGATGACGATCCCGCTGGTCGGGCGGGCGAGCGACCGGTTCGGGCGCAAGCCGGTCTACATCCTCGGCGCTGCGGCGACGATGGCGTGGCCGTTCATCGCCTTCCCCATGTTCGGCAGCGGCGACACCGTCACCATCCTCGCCGCGATCATGCTCGGCCTCGTCGTCCACGCGTTGATGTACGCGCCGCAGCCGGCGATCATGACCGAGATGTTCCCGACCCGGGTGCGCTATTCGGGCGTGTCGCTGGGCTATCAGGTCACCGCGATCGTCGCCGGCTCGTGGGCGCCTCTGATCGGCGCCTGGCTGCTGCGCGAATATGACGCGTGGCAGCCGATCGCCTTCTACATCCTCGCCGCCGGAGCGGTCAGCCTGATCTCCGCGCTGATCATGCGCGAGAGCAAGGGCACGTCGCTGGTGGCGATCGACGAGGCCGACCGGGCGCGGCTGGCGGCGATACCGTAATCGCCACAGTCGATCAGTTCGCGCGGAACCCTCCTGTGAATCGATCATTCAACTGGCAATGAGCCAGACCAGCCAGGATTCGCGCGTGCGCAGATATTTCTTCGATCTCTGCGAGAATGGCGACTTCTTCCCCGACCGCGAGGGCTGCGAATGCCCCGACGCGAGCAAGGCCTATGAGGTCGCCCGCGAGAAGGTTCGCCGGGTGTTCCGCCGGCGCCTGCGCGAGGGCCGGGTGCCGGTCGGCGGCTATGTCAGCGTCCGCCTCGACTGCGGCGAGCGGCTGATGTTCGTGCCCTATCGCGACGTGCTCGCCGCGTCCTGATCCGCAATCGTAAAGCAGACCTGATCACCCGCAATGGTTGATTGGCCGCCCATGTGGCTATAGCCTCCCGAGCCTTCGGGGGGGGCGACTATGCGATTGATTCGTTTGACTTTAGCGATGCTGGCCCTGTTGCTGCCGGCGGCGGCACAGGCCGAGTGGCGTCGCGCCGAAAGCCCCAATTTCATCGTCTATGGCGAGGGATCGGAAGCGCGGCTGCGCGAGCGTATTCTGCTGCTCGAGGATTTCGACCGGCTGCTGCGCACCGTCACCAACGTCAACGGCCCGCCCGCCCCGGCCAAGCTCCACGTCTATCTGGTCGACGACAATCGCGCGCTGACCCGAATCCGCGACCTCAACCGCAACGTCGCCGGCTTCTACAGCGCCTCTCCCGAGGGGATCGGCGCCTTTGTCAGCGTGGACAACGCCGGCTCGCTCAACGAAGTGCTGTTCCACGAATATGCGCACCATTTCATGCTTCAGCAGGCGCCGGGGGCTTACCCCGCCTGGTATGTCGAGGGCTTCGCAGAATATTTCTCGACGGTGCGGTTCACCCGCGACGCGATCGACATCGGCAACTTCTCTCGCGGCCGAACCTCCTGGCTCGTCCACGAGGGCTGGCTGCCGCTCGACCGTCTGCTGGGCGGCAGGCCGAGCGGCCTGACGCCCGAGGGCGTGTCGATGTTCTACAGCCAGAGCTGGCTGCTCACCCATTATTTCTACAGCAATCCCGAGAGGCAGGCGGCGCTCGGCCGCTATCTGGTCGCGGCACGGCGAAGCGACCCCGTCGCAGCGATCCAGCAGGCGACCGGCATGGATGCGCGGCGTGTGGAACGCGAGCTGCGCGACTATATCCGCGACGGCTCGATCAACTTCCGGCGGATGCGCCGGGGCAGCACCGCGGCCCCGCCGCCGGTCACCGTAACCACGTTGCCCCGGGCGGCGGACGATCTCATCCTCAGCCATGCCGCGCTGCGCGTCGGCATTCGCGAATCCGCCGAAGCCGGCCAGCTTCAAGCGATCCGCGCCGCCGCCTCGCGCCACCCCGGCGACCCGTTCGCGCGCCGAGTCCTCGCCCATGCCGAGCTGCTCCACGGCGACCGGGCGTCGGCGGCGCGCCTGCTCGACGGATTGATCGCCGAGATACCGGACGACGCCGAACTCATGTACCTGCGCGGGCGGCTGCACCTGGCCGCGGCGCAGGACGCGCAGGATCCGGCCGCAGAGGAGCTGCTCGCCCGCCAATGGTTCGTGCGGGCGCACCGCGCCGACCCCAATCACTTCCAGACTCTCTACCGCTATTTCGAGGCGGTTCGCGGCGGCCCCGAAGGCAATACGGAGAACACCGCCAATCTTATCATCCTCGCCCACGAGCTGGCGCCGCAGGTGACCGAGATCCGGTTCGCCGCCGCCGCGTTCATGCTGCAGCGCGGCGACGCGGCACGGGTGGTGAGCTTGCTCGCTCCGGTTTCGGCCGACCCGCATAACCCGCAGGCCGCCGCCGCGGCACGCCAGATGATCGCGCAGGCCCTTGGCCGCGGCGAGCAAGGCGGCGATGCCGAAGCCGACGAGGGGGCGACCGAAAGCCCCGCGGACTAGCCCGCCCGCCCTTCCCTCGCACGCGGCAAAGGGCTAATCGCGCGCCATGCAGATGAAGAGCACGCACGCCGCCGGGAAGATCACCGCGTTCGATTGGGCCGACCCCTTCGGCCTCGACGAACAGCTGTCCGACGAGGAGCGCATGGTCCGCGACACCGCGGAGAGCTATGCCCAGGAGAAGCTCCAGCCGCGGGTGACCGAGGCCTATCTCGAGGAAAAGTTCGACCGCGAGATCATGAACGAGATGGGCGCGCTCGGACTGCTCGGAGCGACCATCTCGCCCGAATATGGCGGCGCCGGGCTCAACTATGTGAGCTACGGCCTCATCGCCCGGGCAGTGGAGCGGGTCGACAGCGGCTACCGCTCGGCCATGTCGGTGCAGTCGAGCCTCGTCATGCACCCGATCAACGCCTACGGCACCGAGGAGCAGAAGCGCAAATATCTTCCCAAGCTCGCCAGCGGCGAATGGGTCGGCTGCTTCGGCCTGACTGAGCCGGACGCCGGCTCCGACCCGGGCGGAATGCGCACCCGCGCGCAGAAGGTCGACGGCGGCTATCGCCTGTCGGGCGCCAAGATGTGGATCACCAACTCGCCGATCGCCGACGTCTTCGTGGTGTGGGCGAAGTCGGACGCCCATGACGGCAAGATCAAGGGCTTCGTGCTCGAAAAGGGCATGAAGGGCCTCTCGGCGCCCAAGATCGAGGGCAAGCTCTCCCTGCGCGCCTCGATCACCGGCGAAGTGGTCATGGACGGGGTCGAGATCCCCGAGGAGAATCTCCTTCCCAACGTCGAAGGGCTGAAGGGCCCGTTCGGCTGCCTCAACCGCGCCCGCTACGGCATCGGCTGGGGCGCGATGGGCGCGGCTGAGGCCTGCTATCACGCCGCGCGCCTCTACACGCTGGACCGCAAGCAGTTCGGCCGTCCGCTCGCCGCCACGCAGCTCGTGCAGCTGAAGCTCGCCAACATGGTCACCGAGATCACCCTCGGCTTGCAGGCGGCGCTTCGCGTCGGCCGCCGCTTCGACGCCGGCGAGCTGATCCCCGAGACGATCAGCCTGATCAAGCGCAACAATTGCGGCAAGGCGCTCGAGATCGCCCGCATCGCCCGCGACATGCATGGCGGCAACGGCATCTCCGCCGAGTTCCAGGTGATGCGCCACGCCGCCAACCTCGAGACGGTCAACACCTATGAGGGCACCCACGACGTCCACGGCCTGATCCTGGGACGGGCGATCACGGGCATTTCCGCCTTCTGATGGATAAGCCGCTTGCGGGATTGAAGGTCCTCGAGCTTGCGCGGATCCTCGCCGGGCCGTGGGCGGGGCAGCTGCTCGCCGACCTTGGCGCCGAGGTGGTGAAGGTCGAGCGCGCGGGCGCGGGCGACGACACCAGGCAATGGGGCCCGCCCTTCGCCGAGGACGGCGCGGCCGCCTATTTCCACGCCTGCAATCGCGGCAAGAGCTCGGTCGCGGTCGATTTCGACGATCCCCAGGACCTCGACCGCATTCGCAAACTCGCGGCTGAAGCCGATGTGATCATTGAGAATTTCAAGGTCGGCGGATTGAAGCGCTTCGGTCTCGACTATGACTCCGTCCGAACCGCCAACCCGGGCGTGGTCTATTGCTCGATCACCGGCTTCGGCCAGGACGGGCCCTATGCGCCGCGCGCCGGCTACGACTTCATCATCCAGGGCATGGGCGGAATCATGTCGCTGACCGGCGAGCCCGACGGAGCGCCGCAGAAAGCCGGAGTCGCCTTCGCCGACATCTTCACCGGCGTCTATTCCACCGTCGCGATCCTCGCGGCGCTCCGCGAGCGCGATCGCGGCGGCGAAGGCGCCCATATCGACATGGCCCTGCTCGACACCCAGGTCGCGGTGCTCGGCAACCAGGCATTGAACTGGATGGTGTCGGGCAAGGTCCCCCACCGCATGGGCAACGGCCACGCCAACCTCGTCCCCTATCAGGCGTTCAGCGCGCGCGACGGCGAGGTTATCGTCGCGGTCGGCAATGACCGGCAGTTCGAGCGGCTGTGCGCCCTCCTCGGCCTCGATTCGCTGGCCGCCGACCAACGCTTCAGCACCAATCCCGGCCGAGTCACCAACCGCGCCGAACTGATTCCGCTGCTTCAGCAAGCGATTGGGACGCGCGGCCGCGCCGAATTCTCGGAAGCGTTGGAAGCGGCCGGCATCCCCGCGGGGCCGATCAACGACATCGCCCAGGTGTTCGACGACCCGCAGGTGCGTCACCGCGGGCTGAAGCTCGACCTCGACGGGGTTCCCGGCCTCGCCTCGCCGATCGTCATCGACGGCAAGCGCCAGGTGTCCGACCGGCCGAGCCCGCCTCTGGGCGATAACTTTGTCGAGTGAATAGAGGCGCTTGACCTCGGCTGTATTACAAACGTAGGAAAGCGTCTTTATTTGAAGGGCGGGGAGTTCGTCATGAAGCTTGCGGTTGTTGCGGTTGCGTCACTTTTGATTGCCACCCCGTCTCTTGCCCAGGTCACCGGCGCGTCGGGAAGCAACGGCAGCAATATCGAGACCGGCCAGCAGAATCTCCCTGAGGGCGCGTCCGAGGGCGGCCGCAACGCCAATGGCGAGCGCCTGATCTGCCGCCGGGTCGAGGCCGGTTCGTCGAGCCGCATGTCGACCCGCCGCGTGTGCCTCACCGCCCGCGAGTGGCGCGAGCGCCAGTAGTTCTCAGCCGTTCCGCCTGAACCGGCGGAACAGCAGGATGGTGTCGTCACGATAGGAGGCCGGCTCGCGATGCGTGAAGCCGGCCTTTTCCACGACCCGGATCGACGGTGCGTTGGCCTCGTCGATGATCGCGACGATCTGGTCGTGGGACAGCGTAGCGTCGGCCCAGCCCAGCGCCGCGGCGACGCCTTCCGAGGCATAGCCCTGGCCGTGGGCGGTCGAAGCGAAGAGGTAGCCGAGCTCGGGCAGGCCCTCGATGGTCGGCTCCATCGCCCGTTTGAAGTCGGCGAAGCCCAATTGGCCGATCACCGCGCCGTCGGCGCGGCGCTCGACGATCCAGTAACCGTAGCCGAGCAGCATCCACATCGCCGGGCCGCATAGCATTCGGCGCCAGCTGTCCTCGCGCGGCTGCGGCACGCCGCCGATATAGCGCATGACCGCGGCGTCGCCGGTCATCGCGGCGACGGCATCGAGATCCTCGGCCCGGTGCGGGCGAAGGACGAGGCGGTCGGTCGTCAGGACCGGGATCACGCCTCCCCCTCGCGCTCGCAGGAGCTTATTTCTTGCCGGTGAGCTTGAGGCCGCCGAAGCGCTTGTTGAAGCGCGCGACCTGACCGCCCGTGTCGAGCATCTTGCCCGAGCCGCCGGTCCAGGCCGGGTGAGCGGTGGGATCGATGTCGAGCTGCAGCGTGTCGCCTTCCTTGCCCCAGGTGGAGCGGGTCTCGAACACGGTGCCGTCGGTCATCTGCACCTTGATCATGTGGTAGTCGGGATGCGTATCGGTCTTCATGGATCGAATTCTTTCCGGGATTTCGGCTGGTTTCCGACCAGCCTACTGGTCTGGGAAGCGGCGCCTTTAGCGGCTCGCCCATCGATTGACAAGGTGGAGCGGCGGGCGTAGCCGCCCTCCCCGCGAAGGTGTCCCCGCGCAAGCGGGGATGAAAATGGGAAGCCGGTGCGAAACCGGCGCTGTGCCCGCAACTGTAAGCGGCGAGCCCGTCATCCGCAAAGGATGATGGCGCGTCTGAGCCGCGAGCCAGGAGACCTGCCTTCGCCGTCGTCCGCGTCCGGCCGGGACCAGCCGCCAGCGCGTGGCGCCGCCGTGGCATGACGCCGCGCCGGTTCCTCCGAGGCGACACCTGTGTGTCGCTTGAAGGAGGAACAGATGATTTCCGCATTGCTCATTGCATCGCTGCAGGTCCCGGACGCGGCTGCAACCCCTGTCGCCGACGAGGAGGTCGTCGTCACGGCCTCGCTCGTGCCGGTGGCGGAGGACGATGCGCCGGCTTCCGTCACGCTGTTCGATGCCGCTCGGATCGAGGCGCTCGGCTCTGCCCAGGCAAGCGACCTCATCCGCCTCGCCCCCGGCGCGTCGGTGTCGGTGTCGGGCGGCCAAGGCGCGCTGACCCAGGTGCGGCTGCGCGGTGCCGAGGCCAACCACACGCTCGTCTTCATAGACGGGATCGCCTTCAACGACCTCGCCGCGGGCAACCAGGCGCGGTTCGAGACCTTCAGCGCAGACGGGCTCGGCCGGATGGAGTTGGTGCGCGGGCCACAATCGGCCCTGTGGGGGTCCGAGGCCCTGGGTGGGGTCATCGCAATGGAAAGCCCGGATCCGCTCGGGACACGGCGAGGCACGGCCAGCGTCGAGCTCGGAAGCAGCGACTTCCTGCGCGCGTCCGGCGCCTTCGCGACCGGGGGCGAGCACGCTGGCCTGTCCAGCACGCTCAGTTTCGCTCGCGGCGAGGGCATCGACATCCTCGGTGGCGGAACCGGCGACCGGGATGGTTTCGAGACCCTGACCGCCGCGCTTCGGGGCGCGGTCCGCTTCGGGGATTTCAACGCGGGCGCGGTCGGCCGCTATGTCCGCCACGAAACCGAATATGACGCCAGTGACCCCTTCACCTTTCAGCGGGCTGACACCGCCGACGTGTCTGAGGTCGACACGAAGGCGGGCCGGATCTGGCTCGGTTATGGCGACGCCGTGACGCCATGGCAGGTGCAGATCGAGGGGCAGCATCTCGACAGTGAGAACCGCAACCGCCTCGCCGACACGCCGACCAATGCCAGCTACGGCCGACGCACCCGCCTTGGCGCGCAGGCGGTGCGGCGTTTTGAGGTCAGCACGACGCGCCATACCATCGTCGTCGCGGCCGAGCATGAGGAAGAGGCGTTCGGCACCCGCGATCTGCAGTTCGGCGGCGCTTCGGACCGCGACCTCGAGCGCGGGCGCACCGCCTTCGTCGGCGAGTGGCGGGCCGAATGGGGCGACCTCCTCACCACCGACGTCGCCGTTCGCCACGACGATTTCAGCGCGTTCCGGGACGCGACGACCCTTCGCCTCCACGCCGAGCTCGACCTCGGCGGCGGCGTGGCGCTGGTCGGCGGCTATGGCGAGGGCATCGCCCAGCCGAGCTTCGTCGACCTGTTCGGCTTCGGCCCGGGCTCGGGCTTCATCGGCAACTCGGACCTGCGCCCCGAGCGCTCGGAGGGATTCGAGGGCGGACTTCGCTGGCGGCGCCCCGCCTTCTCGCTGGAGGCGATCGCCTTCTCGAACGACCTCCGTGAGGAGATCGTCGAGGATTTCAGCATCTTCCCCAATTACACGGTGGTGAATGCGCCGGGCGAGAGCCGGCGGCGCGGAATCGAGCTGTCGGGCGAATGGCGCCCGAGCGAGGGCCTGCGGGTCTCGGCCAACTATACCTATACGGACACGCGCGAGCCGGAGACTGCGGGGGCTGCGCTGCGCGAAGTGCGGCGGCCCGAGCACACCGCCAACCTCGCGGGCGACTGGCGGATCGGACCGCTGACGCTCGGCGGATCGCTCGCTTATGTCGGCGAGCGGACCGACCGCGACTTCGACCTGTTTCCCGCACCCGTTGTGAAGCTCGGCGCCTATGTACTTGCCAGCGCACGCTTTGCTTACCGGATCAGCGAGGTGCTGGAAGCCTATGCGCGGGTCGAGAACGGGTTCGACGAACAGTATCAGGACGTGGTCGGCTATGCGACTCCGGGACGGTCGGTATATGCGGGCATTCGGCTTAGCTTCGGCGATTAGCCTGGCGCTCGCCGCCTGCGCCGCGCCGCCGCCCGAACCCGCACCGGGCCCGCGCGGCGGCCCGCCCGTGCGCGTGGTGTCGCTCAACCTGTGCACCGACGAGCTGCTGCTGCTGCTCGGCACGCCGGCGCAGATCGCCTCGGTCACGCATCTGGCGCACAAGCCGGAGGAGACGCCCCTGTGGCGCAAGGCGCGACGGCACCGCGCCAATGACGGCACGCTCGCGTCGGCCGCGGCGCTGAGGCCGGACCTCGTGCTGACCATGGGCGGAGGCGGCGACCGCCTCGGCATCGCCGCACGGCTGGGGGTGGAGGCTGTCGACCTGCCGTTCCCGCAGAGCATCGACGACGTCATGGCGTCGATCCACACCGTCGCCGCAGCGCTCGGGCGCGAGGCGGAAGGCACGGCGGCGATCGCGCGGATCGAGGCGCTGCGCCGATCCGCTCCCGAGCAATCCGTCGACACCTTGTGGGTCGGCGGCGGCGGGCGCACGGTCGCCGCCGAAGGATTGGAAGCGCAGTGGATGGCGCTCGCCGGTCTTCGCCAGCGCCCCGTCGCCGGCGACCGCATCGAATTGGAGACGTTGCTGGTGAGGCCGCCCGCCGTGCTGCTGCGCAGCGACTATCGCGCCGAGCAATATTCGCAAGGCCAAGCATGGTTGAACCACCCGCTGGCGCGGGCGGCGCGGGACAGCCGCACGATCGCCACCGACGGCCGGCGCTGGACCTGCATGGGCCCGCCTCTCGTCGACGAGATAGTGCGCCTGCGCGGCGAGGTCGCGGCATGAGGCATGGCGTCATTCTGTCGGTCGGCGTGCTGGCGCTGCTTGGATTCGCGGCGTCGTTGTTGCTGCCATGGTCGAGCCTGCAGGCGCTCCTCGCGGCAGACCGCGACCTCGGCCTGACCTTCCTTCTCGAGCTGCGCCTGCCGCGGGCGGCGCTGGCGCTCGTCTATGGCGCCATGCTCGGCTCCGCCGGCGCGGCGATCCAGGCGCTGTTCGGCAATCCCCTCGCCTCGCCGGACCTCACCGGCACCACCAGCGGCGCGGCACTGGGCGCGGTTGTGACCGCCTATATCATCGGCGCGGCGAGCTCGTTCGCGATGGCGATCGGTGCCGTTGCCGGGGCGCTTGCCAGCCTTCTGCTTCTGATCGGCCTCGCCGGTCGCCGCGCCGAGACCGCGACCCTGCTCCTCGCCGGCCTCGCGATCAGCGCGCTCGCGGGAGCGCTGACCACCCTGGCGCTCGCTCTCGCCCCCTCCCCCTTCGCCTTCTACGACGCCTATTCCTGGCTGATGGGGTCGTTGATCGACCGAAGCCTGCCCCAGCTCGGCTTCGCGGCCGTCCCAGCCGCCGTCGCGATTCTGTGGCTGGCGCGGCTCGCCGGCCCCCTCGATCGGCTGGCGCTGGGCGAGGAGGTTGCCGAGTCGCTCGGCCACGATCTAGGCCGCCTCAGGCTCCAGATCATCTGCCTCAGCGCGCTCGGCGTCGGCGCCTGCGTGGCGATCTGCGGTGCGATCGGCTTCATCGGGCTCGTCGCACCGATCTTCGCTCGGCGGCTGACCGGCGGCCATGCCGGTCGGGCGATCCTGCCGGCGGCGGCGATCGGAGCGCTGCTGCTCATCCTCGCCGACCTCGCCAGCCGCTTCGCCCCGCTCGGCCGCACCTTGCCGATCGGAGTCGTCACCGCCCTGGTCGGCGCACCCTTCTTCCTGTGGCTGGTGGCGCGGATGCGCTGGGGAATGGCGCGATGAGCCTCGTCGACGGGCTCGGCCTCGCCCTCGCGGGACGCCTCGAGCGCACCAATTTGCGGCTGGAGGCGGGCACCCTCACCTGCCTCGTCGGCCCCAACGGCAGCGGCAAGACGAGCCTGCTCCACGCGCTCGCCGGGATTGGCCGCTCTTCGGGCGGGACATTGATCAACGGGGAGGATTTGCGACGTACGTCCCCCGCACGGCGCGCCGCCCTCGCCACCTACCTGCCGGCGAGCCGCGACCTGCGCTGGCCGCTCCATCCGCGCGACCTCATCGCGCTCGGCGGTGCCTCACCGGAGCAGATCGACGATTATGCCGCGCTGCTCGAACTCGACGGAATCGAGCCTCGCACCGTGGACCATCTCTCGACCGGCGAGCGCAGCCGGGTGCTGATCGCGCGCGCGCTCGCGCCGCGCCCGAAGCTGCTGCTGCTCGACGAGCCGACCGCCAATCTCGACCCGCTGTGGCAGATTCGGCTGATGGACGTGGTGCGCGCGGAAGTGGCGCAGGCCGATCGTGCCGCCGTCGTCGCGATGCACGACCTCGACGCCGCCCGCCGCTACGCCGACCGGCTGATCGTGATGAGCAAGGGCGCGATCGCGGCCGACGGCGGCCCCGATCAGGTCATGGGCAGCGGCGTCATTCGCGAGGTGTTCGGGATCGAGCGGGACGGCAGCCACTGGCGAGCCGCTGCCGAACCGGTCAGGCCGTCGGCGGATCGGCGATCATCGCCGTGAAATTGGCCTCGGCAGCGAGCAGGTCGCCGACATAGGCTTTGCCTTCGAACTTGCACACGCGGGCCCGCTTCTGGACGAAGCTGACGTCGAGGCGGAGAAGCACGCCCGGCTCGACCGGGGTGCGGAACTTGGCGCCGTCGATGGCCATGAAATAGACCAGCTTGCCCGACCCCGCGAGTCCGAGCGACTGGACCGCGAGCACGCCCGCGGCCTGCGCCAGAGCCTCGACGATCAGGACGCCCGGCATGATCGGACGGCCGGGGAAGTGACCCTGGAAGAAGCTCTCGTTGATCGTGACCGCCTTGATCGCGCTGATCCGCTCATCCGGGACCAGGCTCTCGACTCGGTCGACGAGAAGCATCGGGTAGCGATGGGGCAGAGCCGCCATCACCGCCCGGACGTCGAGCGCCCCCGCATCAGCGGGAGCGCTCTGGTTCGACGCTTCCGTCACCGGCCCTGCGGGCGCGGCTGCTGCGGCTGCGGCTGGGCCGGCTGGGCCGCCGGAGCCTGTTGCGGCATCGGCGTGATGCTGACCGCCGGGAGCGCTCGGTTGAGCTGCGCGAGGACGTCGTTGGTGACATCGAGCGCCGGCGCGTTGCCGAGGCGCGCGTCAGTCGAGATGATCAGGTTGGCGCCGCGGGCGGTCATCACCTGGCTGTAGATCGGCTCGAGCGCACGGTTGAGCTGGGCGCCGACATGGACCCGGGTGCTCTCGAAATTCTGCTGGAGGGTCTGAAGCTCCTGAGCGGCGGTCTGGCGGCGCTGGTTGAACGCCTCGACACGCGGGCGCAGGGCGTTTTCAGCCGCGGTGCGGGCGGCGCCGCTAAGCCCCTGGATCCGGGTAACTTCGGCCTGCAGGGCCTGCTCCTCGGGCTGGAGGGGTCCGAGCAGGGCCTGGCGGCGCTGCTGGAAATTGGTGTCCTGTGCCTGGAGCGCGGCAGTCGCCGACACGCAGGCGACGCATTCGCGAAGAACGCGGTCGGTGTTGACGACGGCGACCACGGCGGCCGGGACGCGCTGCTGCGCGATCGCGCCGGTGGGAAGAGCGGCGGCAATAACGGCCGCGGCAAGAAGCTTGGTCTTCATCAGAAAGCGGTTCCTACGTTGAAGGTGAAGATACGCGTGTCGTCGCCTTCCTGACTGAGCAGGGGATAAGCGACGTCGATACGGAACGGTCCGAACGGCGAGTTCCAGTTCACGCCGAAGCCGACAGAAACGCGCGGCGACGGCGTGTCGCCGACGAACACCTCGCGGAACGGCTCGACGCCCAGGCGGAACGGGTTGGAGCCGGGCGGGCAGGACGTCGTGCCCGGCTGGAGCCGGATGATGGTGCCGTCCGCCGCCTGGCAGGAGTTGAGAGTCAGCTCGGAGCCGGGGGTGATGTCGAGCAGGTTGGGCTGACGCACACCCCACAGCGCGCCGACGTCGACGAAAACCGACGGGCGGACGCCAAGCTCGCGGATCGCGTTGCTGACCGGAATCTCGAGCTCGAGATGGGCGAGATAATAATAACGGCCGCCGATCGCCTCGTCGCGGGTCAGCTGCTCGTTATCGTCCAGGACGAAGTTGCCGTCCGCGTCGACCACGGGATCGCCATCCTCGTCGAAGGCGTAAGGCCGGCGCAGAACGCGCGGGCCGATGCCGCGGATGTCGAAGCCGCGCATCTGCGGGCTGCCGAGCGTGAAGCGGTCGGTGAGCAGGATCGGGTCGACTCCGGGCGCACCGTCCTCGAAGCTGAAGATGGCGCCGCCCTCGGCGCTCGCCGACAGCACGAAGCCTCTGCCGACGCTCCAGTAGCGGGCCGCGCTGGCGCGGGTGCGCAGATAGCGGACATCGCCGCCGAGGCCGGCAAAGTCCTGCTGGAGCAGCGCGCGAAAGCCGCTGGTCGGCCGCAGGCTGTTGTTCAGCGTCGAATAGACCAGCGTGTAGCCGAGGCTCGACACCACCCGCTCGCCGAGCAGGTCGCACAGGTAGCGACCGGCGAGAAGCGGGTCGCAGCTCGCGGGCAGCGGGCCGGTCCCGTCCGGGTCGGTGAAGTAGAGCTGCGGTGCGAGGCTGATCTCGCTGAGGTTGAGGCTGTAGCGAAGCGCCAGCTGCATCCGCTCGGTGAGCGGAATGCCGACGCGGACCTGGCCGCCGGTGGTCACCTCGTCGAACGTGCTGCGGCGCTCGTTGCCGACGAAGCTGAAGCTGTTGAGATCGCGCCGGTAGAGATCGAAGCCGACCGCCACGTTGCGGTCGAATAGATAGGGCTCGGTGAAGCCCAGCTCGAACGAGCGCGAATAGCTCGAATAGTTGATCGCCGCACGCAGCTGCTGGCCGAGGCCGCGGAAGTTGCGCTGCTGGACCGACAGGTTGACCAGGATCTGCTCGATGCTCGAAAAGCCGGCGGAGAGCTGGAGCTCGCCGGTGGCGCGCTCCTCGACCTCGACGTTGAGCGCCATCCGGTCGGGACCGAGCTCCTGCTGCTCGATCTCCAGGTTTTCCTGGAAGTAGCCGAGGCTGTTGATGCGGTCGCGCGAGCGACGGACTCGGATCGAGTTGAACGGATCGCCCTCGGCGAGGCGGAACTCGCGGCGGATCACCTTGTCGGCGGTGTTGGTGTTGCCGGAGATGTTGATCCGGTCGACATAGGTGCGCTGCGCTTCGTTCACCTGGAAATTGACGTCCATGGTGAGCGTTTCGGGGTTGCGGCTGAAGCGCGGATTGACGTCGGTGAAGGCGTAGCCGTAGAGGCCGGCGAGCTCATTGAGGCGGGTGACCGTGTCCTCGACCTGACGGGCATTGTAGAAATCGCCGGTGCGCATCGGCAGCGCTTCCTGCAGCGACTCGCTGCTGAAGTCGCGGATTTCGCTGTTCACCGTGACTTCGCCGAACTTGTAGCGCGGGCCCTCCTCGACCACGTAGGTGATGATGAAGTCGCGCCGGTCCGGAGTCAGTTCCGCCACCGCCGAGACGACGCGGAAGTCGGCATAGCCCTGGGTCAGGTAGAATTGCCGCAGCTTCTGCTGGTCGAACGCCATCCGGTCGGGATCGTAGGTTTCGTTGCCGCCGCCCAGGATGCTGAACGGAAAGCCCCGCGCCTCGCGGGTCGCCATCTCGGCCACGAGTCGGCTGTCGCCATAGGCCTCGTTGCCGATGATGTTGATCTGGCGGACCTGCGAACGCGGCCCCTCCTCGATCTCGAACACGACGTCGACTCGGTTCTGGTCCAGCTGGACGATCTTCGGTTCGACTCGTGCGGCGAAGCGGCCCTGGCGGCGATAGAGCTCGATGATGCGCGCGACGTCGGCGCGGGCGCGGCTGCGGGTGAAGATCTGGCGTGCCGCCAGCCGGATCTCCGGCGTGATCTTGTCGTCCTTCAGGCGGCGGTTGCCTTCCAGGATGATGCGGTTGATGACCGGGTTCTCGCGGACCTGGATGACGATGTTGCCGGTCTCGACGCCGGCGATCTGGACGTCGGCGAACAGCTCGGTCGCGTACAGCTCGCGAAGCGCCTGGTCGATGCGGCTGCGGTCATAAGCCTCGCCGGGACGCAGCGTGATGTAGGAGATCACCGTCTCCGCCTCGAGCCGCTGGTTGCCGGTCACGTTGATCGAACGCACGACCTGCTGGGCCGGCGCCACCGCCGGCGGAGTGAGCGGAATGGTGGGAACCTGCTGAGCCGCGGGCTGCTGGGTCTGGGCCTGGCCGTCCTGCGCGTGGGCCGCGGCCGAGAAGCCGCCGAGCGCGGTCCCGACCAGCAGCAGGGTGCAGAAGTGGCGGCCTTTTGGAAAAGCTTGATGAGACGTCACGTGGTTCCCGCCCTAGTATTACGCGCCGGCGGAACGGCCGGCTTCTCCCTGTCGTCGGCTGCCCTGCCCGAAGCGGCCCAACCGATCAACCCGCCAGCCTCTGGAAGAAGCCGAACGAGACCAGATCGTTGAACGTGATGAAGATCATCAGCGCCAGCAGCACCATCAACCCTGTCCGGAATGCCCATTCCTGCGCCGCCGGGCCGAGCGGTTTCCGCCTCACGCCCTCGATGAGGTAGAAAAGGAGGTGACCCCCGTCGAGCAGAGGAATTGGCAACAGGTTGATGAATCCCAGATTAATCGACACGATGGTCATGAACCAGAAGAAGGCAACCCAGCCGAGCGTCGCCTGCTGGCCCGACACTTCGGCGATCTTGAGCGGACCGCCCAGTTCCTTGACCGAGCGCTGGCCGGTGATGACCTGGCCCAGCGCGACGATCATCGATTCCACGGTTCCGATGGTGCGGTCGACGGCGGCGAGGAACAGGCGATGCGGCGGCAGCCGCTCGAGGCTGGCCCCGACGCCGGGCGCGATGCCGAGATGGCCGATGCGGGCGCTGTTGCCGAATTCGTCCTCGACGGACTTCTCGGCCGAGGTGATCGCCAGCGGCAGCTCCTGGCCGTCGCGGACGACGGTCAGCTCCATCCGCGTGTTCGGTCGCAGCGAGACGTAGGAGCTGAGATCAGCGAAGGTATCGATGCCGCGGCCGTTGATCGCGACGATCTGGTCGCCGGGCCGAAGCTCCGACGCGGCGGCGGGCGTGTTCGGCACCAGCGCTCCGACCGTCGCGGTCGCGGTCGGGTAGCCGTTGACCGCGAAGATCGCCATGAAGGCGAGGATCGCGAACAGGAAGTTGGTGAACGGGCCCGCGGCGACGATGATGAAGCGCTGCCACACCGGCTTGGCCTGGAAGGTCTGGCTGCGCTCGGCCGCGGGCAAGGCGAGCCACTCGTCGCTCGGTGTCGAGGCGGCGTTCATGTCGCCCTTGAACTTGACGTAGCCGCCGAGCGGCAGGACCGCGACCTTCCACCGCGTGCCGCGCCTGTCGGTCCAGCCGAACATTTCCTTGCCGAAGCCGATCGAGAAGGTTTCGGCCCCCACGCCGAACATGCGGCCGGCAAGATAATGGCCCAGCTCGTGGATGAACACGAGCGGCCCCAGCACCGCGAGGAACGCGGCAACGATCAGCAGAAAGCTCGGGTCGTTCAAACGTGGATCTTTCCAGTCACCCGGCGCGCGACGGCGCGCGCCTCGGCATCGATCTCCAGTACCGCCTCGATCGTCGCCGGCGTGGGCGGATCGTAGGCGGCCATGACGTCCCCTACAATTGCGGCGATATCAAGGAAGCCGATCGACCGCGCAAGATAGGATGCGACGGCCACCTCGTTGGCTGCGTTGAGAATCGCCGGCTTGGCCCCGCCCTCGGCCAAAGCCTGCCTTGCCAGGGCCAGCGCGGGGAAGCGCTCGAAGTCCGGCGCCTCGAAGTCGAGCCGGGCGATCGTGGCGAGATCGAGGCCGGTGCACGGGGTCGCCATGCGTTGCGGCCAGGCGAGCGTGTAGGCGATCGGCACCCGCATGTCGGCCGGGCCGAGCTGGGCGAGCAGAGAGCCGTCGCAATATTCGACGAGGCTGTGGACGATCGACTGCGGGTGGACGACCGCCTCGAGCTGGTCCGCCTTGACCGGGAACAGATGGTAGGCCTCGATCAGCTCGAGTCCCTTGTTCATCAGGGTCGCCGAATCGACCGAGATCTTGGCGCCCATCGACCAATTGGGGTGGGCGACCGCCTGTTCGGGGGTGGCGGCGCGCATCTCGTCCAGGGTCCAGGTGCGGAACGGGCCGCCGCTGGCGGTGAGGATGATCCGGCGGATCTCGGCCGCGCGCGCGCCGTGAAGGCACTGGAATACGGCATTGTGCTCGGAATCGACCGGCAGCAGGGTCGCGCCCGAGCGCCGCGCCGCCTCGGTCATCAAGGCGCCGGCAGAGACCAAAGCCTCCTTGTTGGCGAGCGCGACGATTCCGCCGCCTTCGAGCGCGCGCATCACCGGGGCGAGCCCGGCGGTGCCGACGATCGCCGCCATGGTCCAGTCGGCCTGCGCTCCGGCCGCTTCGATGATCGCCTCGCGGCCGGCCGAAACAGCGACATTGGTGCCGGCGAGCGCTGCCTTGAGCTCGTCGAAACGGGCCGGGTCGCCGATCACCGCGCGCTCGGGGCGGAAATTGCGGGCGAGCTCGGCGAGCCCGGCGACGTCGCTGTTGGCGGTGAGCGCGACGATCTCGAACGCGCCCTCCCCTTCACGCTCTATCAGGTCGAGGGTCGAGCGGCCGACCGACCCGGTCGCACCCAATATGGTGATTCGCCTCGCCATGGTTCAGCCGGTCCACAGCCCCGCCATCAGCACGGCGAGGGTCGCGACGCTGACCGCCATCAGCCCGTCGACCCGGTCGAGCACGCCGCCATGTCCGGGCAGGATGGTGCCGCTGTCCTTGACCCCGCAGCGCCGCTTGACCCAGCTCTCGTAGAGGTCGCCGCTCTGCGCGATCACCGCCATCACCGCGCCGAGCCAGGTGAACGGCGCGCCCAGCGCGAAGAAGTCGGCGGCGAGCCAGCCGCAGATCCCGGCGCCGGCCGCCCCTCCGATCAGGCCCGCCCAGGTCTTGGCCGGGCTGATCCGCGGCGCCAGCTTGGGACCGCCGATCGACTTGCCGGCGAAATAGGCGAAGATGTCGGTCGCCCAGGTGACGATCATCACCCAGAAAATGAGGCCGAAGCCGATCGCCCAGCTCATCACCAGCAAGGCGAACGCCGGAACCGCGACATAGACGAAGCCCCATCCGAGCGTCGGCCGCCGGCTCGCGAGGGCGAGCAGAAGGCCCGTGGCGAGCGCCGCGGCCATCGCGTACCAGACCGGCGTGAAGGTGGCGTCGTCGATCGCCCACATCTCCTCGCCGCTGTCGAGGCGGATCGTGTCGATCGCCCCGGCGGGATAGAGATATTCGCCACCGCCGAGCAGCAGCAGCGCGAGCAAGGCGACGCCGAGCCAGGTCCACGGCCAGGCGACGCGGTGCATGTCGGCCCATTCGGCCAGGGTGATCGCAGCGGCGATGGTGATGAGGATCCTGAGCGGCCAGCCGCCGAACCAGATCGCGACGCTCGCCACCGCGATCATCAGAACGCCCATAACGAAGCGGGTCGGCAGATCGGGCACGTGGCCGGGCGTTCCGGCGAGCGGCGGAACCGCGTTCGGCTCGGGCGGACGCTCGCTCACAGGCCACCGTAGCGGCGCTCGCGCCGCGCATATTCGTCGAGGGCGGCGCGAAGCTGGTCGGCGCCGAAATCCGGCCACAGGGTGTCGGTGAAGATCAGCTCGGCATAGGCCGCCTGCCACAGCAGGAAATTGGACAGGCGATATTCGCCCGAGGTGCGGATGAGCAGGTCGAGCGGCGGCAAGCCGCTGGTGTCGAGCACCGAATCGACCATCGCCTCGTCGATCGCGTCCGGCGCCAGCGCGCCGGCGGCGATCCGCCCGCCGAGGGTCCGCATCGCCCGAACCAGTTCGCCGCGGGCGCCGTAGTTAAGCGCGACCGCGACCGTCATCCGGCCATTGTCCCTGGTCCGCTCGATCGCCTTGTCGACCATCCTGGCGACGTCGGGCGCGAAGGCGTTGTGGTCGCCGAGCACGCGCAGCCGCACGCCTTCCTTGTGGAAGCCGTCCAGCTCCTTCTGGATGTAGAAGCGAAGCAGGCCGGTGAGGTCGTTGATCTCTTCTTCCGGGCGGCGCCAGTTCTCCGACGAGAAGGCGTAGAGGGTCAGGCACTCGACCCCGGCCTCGCCGGCCGCGCGGACCGCGCGGCGGGCGGCCTCGGCGCCCTGCTTGTGGCCGGCGCCGCGCGGAAGCCCGCGCGCCTTCGCCCAACGGCCGTTGCCGTCCATGATGATGGCGACGTGGCGCGGCACGCGCGGGTCGCGCGGCCCGGCGGCGTCCGGCTGCGGCTTTCCCGCCATCGCGGGAGGGGCGGCTGAAGCCGGACGGACGCTCACTTCTGGAGGATTTCTTTCTCTTTGGCGGCGACGACCTGGTCGATCTCCTTGACCGCCTCGTCGGTCAGCTTCTGGACCTCGGCGTCGAGACGCTTGTGGTCGTCCTCGCTGATTTCCTTCTTCTTCTCGTCGGTCTTCAGCGCGTCCATGCCGTCGCGGCGCACGTTGCGGACCGCGATCTTGGCCTTCTCGGCATATTGGTGCGACAGCTTGGCGAGCTCCTTGCGCCGCTCCTCGGTCAGGTCCGGGATCGGCAGGCGGATATTCTGCCCGTCGGTGATCGGGTTGATGCCGAGGCCGGCATTGCGGATCGCCTTCTCGACCGCGCTGATATTCGACTTGTCCCACACCTGCACCGACAGCAGCCGCGGCTCGGGCGCCGACACCGTGGCGACCTGGTTCAAGGGCATGTTGGCACCGTAGACGTCGACCTGGATCGGATCGAGCAGAGTGGTCGAGGCGCGGCCGGTGCGCAGGCCCCCGAGATCGTGCTTCAGCGCCTCGACGGCGCCGTGCATGCGGCGCTGAATGTCGTCCTTGTTATAGGCCGGCATCTTGTCCTCCCTCATTCTTGTCGCTCTGGACGATCGTCGCCACCCCTGCCCCGTCGAGCACGCTGGCGAGATTGCCCTGCTCGCGGATGTTGAAGACGACGATCGGAATGTTGTTGTCGCGGCACAAGGCCACGGCGCTGGCGTCCATCACCTTCAGATCCTCGCTGAGGACCTTGTTGTAAGTCACTGAATCATAGCGCTGCGCGCTCGCCACCTTCTTCGGATCGGCGCTGTAGATGCCGTCGACGCTGGTGCCCTTGAACAAAGCGTCGCAATTCATCTCGGCGGCGCGGAGGGCAGCGGCGGTGTCGGTGGTGAAATAGGGATTGCCGGTTCCGGCGGCGAAGATCACCACCCGGCCCTTCTCCATGTGGCGCACGGCACGGCGGCGGATATAGGGTTCGGACACGGTCGCCATCGGAATCGCCGACTGGACGCGGGTGTCGACGCCGATCTTCTCGAGGGCGTTCTGCATGGCGAGCGCGTTCATCACGGTCGCGAGCATGCCCATATAGTCGCCGGTGGCGCGGTCGAAGCCCTTGGCGGCGCCGGCGAGGCCGCGGAAGATGTTGCCGCCGCCGATGACCAGGCACAGCTCGTGGCCGGCTTCCTTGGCCTGTTTGATTTCCTCGGCGAGGCGGCCGACCGTCTCTGGCTCGATTCCGAACTGCCCTTCGCCCATCAGGGCCTCGCCGGACAGCTTCAGAAGGATGCGGTTGAAGCGCGGGCGCGGCATAGGGTTTTCGGGTCCGTTCGGCGTCTGCGGGCTGGGGTGGCGCACCTTAGTAAGGAGACGCCACCCTGCCAAGCATCTTGCCCCGGCCTCGCCGGCCGGGCGCCATGGGTTCAGGCGACCGGCTCGGCCTTCTGGGCCACGCCGGACGCGGCGGCGACTTCGGCGGCGAAGTCGCTCTCCTGCTTCTCGATGCCCTCGCCGAGCTGGAAGCGGATATAGGCGTTGAGCGTGACCGGAGCGCCAAGCTCCTTGCCCTTGGCGGCGATCACGTCCTCGACCTTGGTCTTGTTGTCCATCACGAAGAGCTGCGACAGGAGCGCATTCTCCTTGCGGAACTTGGCGATGCCGCCCTCGACCATCTTGGCGACGATGTCGGCGGGCTTGCCGGACTCGTTGGCCTTCTCGGTGGCGATGGCGCGCTCGCGCTCGACCAGGGCCGGGTCGAGATCCTCGCCGCGCAGCGCCAGCGGGTTGGCCGCGGCGATGTGCATGGCGAGCTGCTTGCCGAGCGTCTCGAGCTCGGCCTGGTCGGCCGAGCTTTCGAGCGCGACGAGAACGCCGATCTTGCCGAGGCCCGGAGCGGCGGCGTTGTGCACGTAAGGCACGACCCGGCCCTGGCCGACCTGGAGCACCGCGGTGCGGCGCACCGACTGGTTCTCGCCGATGGTGGCGATGTTGCTGGTCAGCTTCTCCTCGACCGTCCCGCCGCCCGGATAGGCGGCGGCGAGCAGGCTCGCGGCGTCGTCGGCGCCCTGCAGCGCAAGGCTCGCGACGGTACGGACGAAGTCCTGGAACTGGTCGTTCTTGGCGACGAAGTCGGTCTCGGAATTGACCTCGACGACGGCGCCGCGATTGCCCTCGACGGCGACCCCGATCAGACCCTCGGCGGCGACCCGGCCCGACTTCTTGGCGGCGGCGGCAAGACCCTTGGCGCGCAGCCAGTCGACCGCGGCTTCCATGTCGCCATTGGTCTCGGCGAGCGCCTTCTTGCAGTCCATCATGCCCGCGCCGGTGCGCTCGCGCAGTTCCTTGACGGTCGCGGCGGTCACTTCAGCCATGTCTCATATCCTCTTTGCATGATCCTCCCCTCCCGCTTGCGGGAGGGGCTGGAGGAGGGATTGTCGAAACAGCCCCTCCCCTCGATCCCCTCCCGCAAGCGGGAGGGGAAGTCAGGTGTTTAGGCGTCGGCTAGCGCGGCTTCGGCCGGCGGCTCGTCCATCGCGCCGACGTCCTGGCCGCGGGCGGCGGCGCCGCCCTGCTTGCCGGCGAGCACCGCGTCGGCGACCGCGTCGGTGTAGAGGCGGATGGCGCGGCTGGCGTCGTCATTGCCGGGGACCGGGAAGGCGATGCCGTTCGGGCTGACATTGGTGTCGAGGATGGCAACGACCGGGATGCCGAGCACGTTGGCTTCCTTGATCGCCAGCTCTTCCTTGTTGGCGTCGATCACGAAGATCACGTCGGGAAGGCCGCCCATGTCGCGGATGCCGCCGAGCGACAGCTCGAGCTTGTCGCGCTCGCGGGTGAGCTGGAGGACTTCCTTCTTGGTCAGGCCCGCGGTGTCGCCGGCGAGCTGCTCCTCGAGCGCCTTGAAGCGCTTGATCGAGCCCGAGATGGTCTTCCAGTTGGTCAGCATGCCGCCGAGCCAGCGGTGGTTGACATAATGCTGGCCGCAGCGGCGGGCCGCCTCGGCGATCGGGTCCTGGGCCTGGCGCTTGGTGCCGACGAACAGCACCTTGCCGCCGGCGCCGACGCTCGAGCGGACGAAGTCGAGAGCGCGGGCGAACAGGCCGACGGTCTGCGACAGGTCGATGATGTGGACGCCGTTGCGATCGCCGAAGATGTAAGGCTTCATCTTCGGGTTCCAGCGGTGGGTCTGGTGGCCGAAATGCGCGCCAGCCTCGAGCAATTGCTGCATCGTGACGTCGGTGGACGCCATAGGTAGTCTCCTTCCGGTTCTGCCTCTGCGGTGCCTGTCACCCCGGACGTATCCAGGGCACCGGTATGGTGGCTCCGCATGTGGGATGGGCGCGCACTTAGTCGCAGCGCCGGGGAAAATCAACGCCTTGATCGCGCCGCAGGTCGTCCCAGTCGCAGCCGCGTCGCCCGGCCGAATCAACCATGATGGAGCAAAGACGCGGCTGAACTGTTTCAGGCTGTGGACAAATTTGGGGATAGGCTGTGATGCATCTGTTGGCGATCCTGTTCTTCGCAGGCGTGCTGGGGGCATGCGTCGCCTTGCTCTGGTCGGTGGTCGACGAGCATCGGGCGCTCATTCTCGCCAGCCTGCCCTGGCAGCAGCGACGGCCGGCGCCCCACCTTCAGGCGATCGTCCGTCGGGTCAGTTACTGCGCGATGCCCTCGATCAGCTCCGAGACGCCGGTCCTGGCGAGGATCGTCTCCCCCGCGATGGTGCGCTGACCGAGCAGTACCTGGCTGCCGGTGGCGGCCGGCAGATAGACGTCGGTGCGGCTGCCGAAGCGGATGATTCCGACGCGCTGGCCAGCGACGACCTTCTCGCCCTCCTTGACCCAGCAGACGATTCGGCGGCCGATCAGCCCGGCGATCTGGGTGAAGGCGACGCGTGTGCCGTCCACCCCCTCGACCAGCATATGCTGGCGCTCATTGTCCTCGCTGCCCTTGTCGAGCTCGGGATTGATCGTCTTTCCGGGGACATAGACGAGGCTCTTCACCATCCCTTCGATCGGCGAGCGGAGGATGTGGGCATCGAACAGGCTCATATAGATCGAGATTCGCACCACCGGCTCGGGCGCCAGCGCGCCGTCGTCGAGCAGCTCGCTCGGCGGCACCACGGTCGCGATCATGGTCACCGTGCCGTCGGCTGGAGCGACGATCGCGCCCTTGCGCAGAGGCGTGGTGCGGACCGGGTCGCGGAAGAAGGCGGCGATGCCGAGGCCGAAGAAAGCCACGAACCAGCCCAGCGTGTCCCAGTCGATCACCCACCAGCAGAACAGAGCGAGCGCGGCGGCGGCGACCAGGAACCGACGCCCTTCGGGATGGACCGGTGGGATCCGCCATTGGACGCTCGCGGGGGGCGGCGGATCCGGCTTGTCGAGCGACGGCATGGGCGGACCTTAGGAAGGGTTCTGCCCGCTTACAACAAGGTGTCCTGCGCGGCGGGCGGTTCGGGGTCCTCGCTCTCGGGGGCCGACGCGATGCCGATCCCGCCGGTCGCGGCCAGCCGTGCGCGGAGGCGCAGATAGCTGCGCACGCTGAGCGGAATGCTGACGAGATAGCCGATCGCGAGCAGCGCCAGGGTCGTCCACGGCACCGCCACCAGCGCCGCAGCCAGCGCGACCATGACCACCACCGCTTCGAAGCGGATTCGCTGGCGCAGGCGGAATTGCGGGCGGAAGGTCGCGAGGCTGGAGACCAGCAGCAGCGCGACGATGGTGGTCCAGCCGGCCACCAGGGCCGGCATACGCAGCTCGGGCAGCCCGCTCCAGAACCACAGATAGAGCGGCAGCAGGGCCAGCAGCGCGCCGGCCGGCGCCGGCACGCCGGTCAGATAGCCATGCGGGCGATGCGGCGGGTCGGTGCGGTCGATGCCGGCGTTGAAGCGGGCGAGACGAAGCGCGCAGAACAAGGCGAGCAGCAAGGCGACCAGCCAGCCGAACCGGCCGATCCCGTTCAGCGACCAGGTGTAGAGGATGAGCGCCGGCGCGACGCCGAAGGAGATGGCGTCGGCAAGGCTGTCGAGCTCGGCGCCGAATCGGGTCTCGCCGCGCACCAGCCGAGCGATGCCGCCGTCGATTCCGTCGAGCACGGCGGCGACCAGCACCAGCAAGACCGCCGCCTCCCATTCCCCGAGCAGCGCCGCGCGAATCGCGGTGAGGCCCGAGCAGAGGCCGAGCGCCGTCACCAGATTGGGCAGGATCGCTCGGAGCGGAATGCCGCCCCGCCGGCGTCTCGGCCGTTTCACTGCGCGATTCCCGACACCGCGCCTTCGCCGGGGGCGGCGAGCACCGTCTCTCCCGCGACCGTGCGCTGGCCGAGCGCGACGCGCGGGGCATGGCTTTCCGGGACGAACACGTCGACCCGGCTGCCGAACCGGATCAGCCCGATTCGCTCGCCCGCCACAACCCGGTCGCCCGGCTTGACGAATGGCACGATTCGGCGCGCGACGAGGCCGGCGATCTGGATGATTCCGACGCGGAGGCCGTCGGCCTGCTCGAACACGATATAATTGCGCTCATTCTCTTCACTGGCCTTGTCGAGGTCGGCGTTGAGGAACTTACCCGGCACATAGCTGACGTGGCGCACAACGCCGGCGACGGCGGCGCGGTTGATGTGCACGTCGAACACGCTCATGAAAATCGAGATTCGCACCAAGGTGCCTTCGCCGAGCGCCTCGGCGCCGCGCAGCTGCGGCGGCAGCGGCACCCGCTCCATCATCGTGATAAGACCGTCCGCCGGAGCGACGACCAGCCCCTCCCCTTGCGGAGTAACCCGGATCGGATCGCGGAAAAAGGACGCGATCGCCAGCGCCAGGAGCAGGAACGGCCAGCCGATGAGCGGCCATATGAAAAGCGGCGTGAAGAACAGCGTGACCAGGGCGAGCACCGCCACGATCGCGATGAATTTGTAGGATTCGCGGTGGATGGCGGGGAACCGCCACTTCACGTTCGTGGTGACGATGGGCGGCTTGTCGAGCGATGGCATGGCGCGCCTCTAGCGGCCCCGGCGTCCCATTCCCAGCCCCCGGGAACGGCGTCTCGTACAGCATATGCTTGAATCGGCGCGAATTGACGAGCAGGAGGCGCCGGCAAAACCACGATTCTGAAACGGGAACCACAATGGCTCACCCCTCAACCGGCGAGCGCCGCCGCAATGCTCGTCCGCCGTCGCCCTGGGGCATGTTCATCCGCGGATTCATCAAGCGGCCGGTCATGGTCGGCGCCGTCGCTTATTCGACTCGCCGCCTCGTCGAGCACATGATCAGCCGCTGCGACTGGGCCAATTGCAAATTGTTCGTCGAATATGGCCCCGGCGTCGGCACCTTCTGCCGGCCCATCCTGGAGAAGCTCCCCGCCGACGGGATGCTGATCGCGATCGACACCAATCCGGATTTCATCGACTATCTCAAGCAGACCATCGACGATCCCCGTTTCGTCGCGGTGCTGGGCTCGGCCGCGGACGTCGAACGGATCGTCCGCGAGAACGGGCATGACAAGGCCGACTACATCACCTCGGGACTGCCCTTCTCGACCCTCCCCAAGGGCATCGGCCCGGCCATCGCCGCCGCCACCCACCGCATCTTGCGGCCGGGCGGCGCCTTCCTGGTCTATCAATATTCGCCCAAGGTGAAGCAGTTCCTCACGCCGCAGTTCAAGCGCATCGAACATGCGATGGAATGGTGGAATGTGCCGCCCGCGCAGCTCTACTGGGCGTGGAAAGACTGATCCGCCGCAGCGGTTGATCGGCGCGAGGCGTCACCGTAGACGCGCGCCAGATTTCTATTTCGGGGAAGCGAGCACATGGCCAAGATCAAAGTGAAGAATCCGATCGTCGAGCTCGACGGGGACGAGATGACCCGGATCATCTGGCAGTGGATTCGCGAGCGCCTGATCCTGCCCTATCTCGACGTCGACCTGCTTTACTTCGATCTCGGCATCGAGAAGCGCGACGAGACCAACGACCGGATCACCATCGACGCTGCCAATGCGATCAAGCAGCACGGCGTCGGTGTGAAGTGCGCCACGATCACTCCGGACGAGCAGCGCGTCGAGGAGTTCGGCCTCAAGAAGATGTGGAAGTCGCCCAACGGCACGATCCGCAACATCCTGGGCGGCACGATCTTCCGCGAGCCGATCGTCATTTCCAACGTGCCGCGCATCATCCCCGGCTGGACCGATCCGATCGTCGTCGGCCGTCACGCTTATGGCGACCAGTATCGCGCGACCGATTTCAAGGTGCCCGGCCCGGGCAAGCTCACCATGAAGTTCGTCGGCGAGGACGGCCAGGAGATCGAGCACGAGGTGTTCGAGTTCCCTTCGGCCGGCGTCGCGATGGGCATGTACAATCTCGACGATTCGATCCGCGACTTCGCCCGCTCGAGCATGAACTATGCGCTCGGCCGCGGCTGGCCGCTTTACCTGTCGACCAAAAACACCATCCTCAAGGCCTATGACGGCCGCTTCAAGGACCTGTTCCAGGAAGTGTTCGACACCGAAGGCTTCAAGGAGAAGTTCGGCGAGGCGAAGATCGTCTACGAGCACCGCCTGATCGACGACATGGTGGCGAGCGCGCTCAAGTGGAGCGGCAAGTTCGTGTGGGCCTGCAAAAATTATGACGGCGACGTCCAGTCGGACCAGGTCGCGCAGGGCTTCGGCTCATTGGGCCTGATGACCTCGATCCTGATGACCCCGGACGGCAAGACCGTCGAGGCCGAGGCGGCGCATGGCACCGTCACCCGCCATTATCGCATGCACCAGCAGGGCAAAGCGACCTCGACCAACCCGATTGCTTCGATCTTCGCCTGGACCGGCGGCCTCAAGTTCCGGGGCAAGCTCGACGGCACGCCGGAGGTCACGCGCTTCGCCGAGACCCTGGAGCGCGTCTGCATCGAGACCGTCGAATCGGGCAAGATGACCAAGGACCTCGCCATCCTGATCGGCCCCGAGCAGAGCTGGATGACCACCGAGCAGTTCTTCGAGGCGATCCGGGTCAACCTGGAGACGGCGATGGCGCGGGAAGCCCAGCCCGCCTGAGCCCAGCGTCGGGCGAGCGGACGTGCTCGCGGCGGACCCCGAGGCCGATGAACCGGCCCGGGATCCGCCGCAGCAGCGCGAAGCGATCGAGCAGCCTGACCGCGAGCGGAACGCGCAGAGTCCTCGTCGCTGGATCGAGCACTGGACCGATGACCGCGTCCTGAGCGCGTTTCTGCGCTCCCTGAATGAGCCGCGTCGGTAAAAAGCGGCGGTCCTGCACCCTCCGGAGCAGTGGATCGACATCCTTTCCGGCAGCGAACGGCCCAGCGAGGATGTTCGCCGCCGCCACCGCATCCTGGATGGCGAGGTTGATTCCGACGCCGCCCGCTGGCGACATGGCGTGCGCCGCATCACCGATGGCGAGCAGGCCCGGCCGATGCCACCGCTCGAGCCGATCGAGCTCCACGGTGAGCAAATGCATCTGCTCGATATCGGTCAGAACCTTGTCGAGCGGCCCGAGGATCGGCGCGGCCTTCTCGATCCGCGCCCGCAGCGCCTCGATGCCGCCGGCACGCAGCTCGGCGCCCATGCCCTTCGCGAAGATATAGGCGACTTGCCAATAATCACCGCGGTCGATCAGCGCCATTAGGGTGCGGGGCGCGACGATTCCGCGCAGAGTGAATTCGGTGCCGGGCGGCTTCGGCACTCGAAACCAGAAGACGTCCATCGGCGCGCCGAGATTCTTCAGCGGGAGCATCTCCCTGGCCAGCGACGACCGGCCGTCCGCCGCGATCGTCAGCGTAGCGTCCAGCTCTCGGCCGTCGGCGAGGCGGACGCCCGTGACTCGATCCCCTTGTTCAACGAACGAAGCGATCGGCGCTTTCATCTCGAGAGCGAAGGTCGGGTAGCGCTCCGCCTCATCGCGCAGGAAATCGAGAAAATCCCACTGGGGCATCATCGCGATGAACGGCGCCGGGGTGCGGAGATGACTCAGGTCGCCGAGCCGAAATTCCTTGCCGGCGATGGTCCCGCGCGCCTCGTAAAGGCGGTTGTGCGGCCGCTCCAGGAAGCTCTCAAGCAGTCCGAGCTCGCTTAGTATCTCCATCGTCGACGGGTGGACGGTGTCGCCGCGGAAATCGCGCAGGAAGTCGCCGTGCTTTTCGAGCACGAGCGTGCGGACACCGGCCCGGGCGAAGAGCAGGCCGGCCATCATCCCGGACGGGCCGCCACCGACGATGATCAGGTCGGTTCGCCGATCCGCCATGCCCGATTAAGGCGCTCGTTACGGCGCCGATGCAAGCGCCTGCTGACAAGCCGCTTTCATCCTGCAAGAAAGCCCCATGGCAGCCGACATCACGCATGGTTTCGGGACTTCAGGTCTCAGCGACGCCCTCGTCATTCTCGGCGCGGCGGGCATCGTCATTCCCGCCTTCGCGCGCTTCCGGGTCAGCCCGGTCATCGGCTTCATCCTGGTCGGCGCGCTGGTCGGCCCGGCGGGCCTCGGGGCGATGGCGGGCCAGCTGCCGTGGCTCAACTACGTCACCATCACCAATTCCGAGGCGATCGCTCCGTTCGCCGAGTTCGGCATCATCCTGCTGCTGTTCTCGATCGGGCTCGAGCTGTCCTTCCTGAGACTGTGGACGATGCGGCGGCTTGTGTTCGGGGTCGGCGCTACCGAGCTGATCGGCTCGGCCGTGCTGATCGGCGGCGCCCTGTTCGTCGTCGGCTATGCCTGGACCGGCGCGGTCGCGCTGGGCCTCGCGCTGGCCATGTCGTCGACCGCGGTGGTGCTGCCGCTGGTCGGCACGTCGAGCGCGGTCGGGCGGTCTGCCCTCGCCATGCTGCTGTTCGAGGACCTGGCGCTCGTCCCGATCATCTTCGCGCTGGGCTTCCTCGGACCCTACGGGTCGGGGAGCGACGTCAGCCAGCTTCTCAACATCGTCTGGAAGGGCGCGCTGGTCATCGTCGGCATCCTGGTGATCGGGCGCTGGCTCCTGCCCCGGCTGTTCGCTCAGGCGGCGCGGGCCAAGAGCCCGGAGCTGTTCCTGGCGGCCAGCCTGGTCGTCGCCATCGTCGCCAGCCTGATGACGGCCGCCGTCGGCCTGTCGCCTTATGCCGGAGCGCTGCTCGCCGGCATCCTGATCGCCGAGACCGAATATCATGGCGAGGTCGAGGTGATGACCGCGCCGTTCCGCGGCCTCGGCCTCGGCGTGTTCCTGATCACCGTCGGCATGAGCCTCGATATCATGCAGATCGCGGCGCGCTGGGAATTGCTTCTGATCGCCCTGATCGGCGTGATGCTGGTCAAGACGATGGTAACCGGCACCTTGCTGCGCATCTCGGGCACCTCCAAGGGCGTCGCCGCGGAAGCGGCGGTGCTTATGGCGTCGCCGTCGGAGACGACTTTGATCGTGCTCGGCGCGGCGGCGACCGCAGGGCTGATCGCCGCCGACGTCGCGTCCTTCTGGCAGATCGTGACCGCACTCGGCCTCACACTGACGCCGCTGCTGGCGCGGGTCGGGCGCGACCTCGCTCGCCGGGCCAACCGCGCCGAGGAGAGCGACGGCGGCAAGCACGTGCCGAGCCGCGAACAGCCGCGCGCGGTGATCATCGGTTTCGGCCGCGTCGGCCGCCTCGTCGCCGACATGCTGGCGGTTCACGACCGGCCCTATGTCGCGATCGATTCCGACATCGACAACGTCACCCAGGCGCTGAAGGAAGGCTATCCGGTCATCTTCGGGGACGCCACGCGCAGCGAGTTCATCGACCGGCTCAATCTCGGCCATGCCAGCGCGCTCATCCTCACCATGGACGATCCGGTGCTGTCGATTCGGCTGGTCAAGCGCGCCCGCGCCTGGGTGCCGGACCTCACCATCGTGGCGCGCGCCCGCGACGCCGCCCACGCCGCCGAGCTCTATCGCGCCGGCGCCACCGATGCGGTCCCGGAGACGCTGGAGAGCTCGCTGCAGCTGTCCGAGGCGGTGCTGGTCGACATCGGCATGGCGATGGGCCCGGTCATCGCCTCGATCCATGAGAAGCGCGCCGAGATGCGCCAGCAGATCATGGAGATGGGCGAGATGGACCACGAACCGACGCTGCGGCGCCACCGACTTCGCGACGCCGTTCAGGAAAAGTCGGCCTAGCCGCCCTCCCCTTCGTCATGCCGGACCTGATCCGGCTTCCACCTGGGTTTTTCCAGCTGGCCCAGAGAGGATGGACCCGGATCGAGCCGGGGGGTGACGAGGAAGTACGGGCCTGCTATCGTTCCTCCTATGTTCCAGGCGCGACATGGCTAGGCGGGCGGGCAGCGCCGATCTGCCGCTGCACGGCGGGCGCGTGCCCGCTTGGCTCGGCGAGCGCATGACGCGGCTCGGCACCGTCATCGCCGAGGCGATCATCCTCGAATATGGCCGCGACGAGCTTCTGCGCCGCCTCGCCCACCCCTTCTGGTTCCAGTCGTTCGGAGCGGTGATGGGGATGGACTGGCATTCGTCCGGGATCACCACCAGCGTGATCGGGTCGCTCAAGCGCGGCCTCAACCCGCGCGCCGGCGAGCTCGGGATCCAGGTCTGCGGCGGGCGCGGCAAGCATTCACGCGCGACCCCGGCGGAGCTGACCGCGGCCGGCGACCGCGCCGGCTTCGACGGGCTGGAGCTGGCGCGGGCGAGCCGGCTTGTCGCCAAGGTCGACAGCGCCGCGGTGCAGGACGGCTTCGACCTCTATCTCCACGGCTTCATCGTCACCGACGACGGCGCCTGGACGGTGGTCCAGCAGGGCATGAACGGCGACAGCCGCAAGGCGCGGCGCTACCACTGGCTGTCGGAGGGGCTGACCAGCTTCGTCGACGCGCCCCACGCGGCGATCGAGGGTCAGAGGCAGGGCGAGATCGTCAACCTGGCCGATCGCCGCGCCGCGGCCTCGCGCCAGGCCCAGCTCGATTTGCTGGCCGATCTCGGCCCGGATCGGCTGGCGAAGGAGATGGCGCTGCTTCGGCCGCCGTCACCGCCTCCGGCGCAGGGCGCGCTGCCGCACCTCGATCTGCCCGATCATCATGACGTCAGGCCCGATGACGTCATCCTTCGCCGCCTGCACGGCACCCTCGCCGCGGCGGCCGAGGCGGGACCGAAGGACTTCCCGGAGTTGCTGCTCGTCCCCGGGGTCGGCGCGCGCACGGTGAAGTCGCTCGCCATGGTCGCCGAGGTGATCCACGGGGCGCCCTGCCGCTTCTCCGACCCGGCGCGCTATTCGCTCGCCCATGGCGGCAAGGACCGCCATCCCTACCCCGTGCCGACCAAGGTCTATGACAAGACGATCGGCGTCCTGAAGGCCGCGGTCGAGCAGGCCAGGCTCGGCCAGGACGAGAAGCTCGGCGCCATCCGCCGCCTCGACGAACAGGCGCGCCGGCTCGAGCGCCACGCGACCGGCCCCTCGCTCGACGCCTTCATGGCCGAGGAGCGGGCGCGCTCGAACGATTATGGCGGCCGAAGCATCTTCGGCTGGGAGCCGCCCTCTCTGAAGAGCGCTGGGGCCTAGGTCTCTTTCGGTCGATGATCTAGACTCTCCTTATGCACTGGCCGTGGACCAAGCGTTTGGTTCGTCTCGTCGATGGAGAGGATGACGTCTTGCAAGCGGTTACCGGCCGTGGTGCCCGGCAGCTTCGAGACCTCGCGGCGGACCATTGCGAGGCCGTCACCGACATCGCAACGATTGCCAACATCTACGACAGGCGCGACCAGTGGCTCCTCTCCTCGGTCCATTTCACTGGAGTGGAGGAGGCGATCTCCTTGGACAGCCTGACGCGTTTTCTCAGCGGAGAGGAGCCTGCGTCACAAAGGGGACCGCTCGCCGCGCCGCAGGTCCGAGCCGAACTCCAGCGCCTCGCGCGAGTTCTCGACGAGTTCCGAAAACATCCCGCCAAGGCGAAGCAGGCAGAAGCCTTTTTCCACCGCGAGAATGAGGAATATACCCGGCGGATGAGCCTCTAGGCGGACTTAATCCGCATACGTGGCTTCACGCCGTCACAGCTTCCTTCGTGATCGTCTCGCGAACCGCGGCAAGGGCCTCTTCGCCCTTGCTGCCGTCGGGGCCGCCGCCCTGGGCCATGTCGGGGCGGCCGCCGCCGCCCTGGCCGCCCAATGCGGCGACGGCAGCGCGGACGAGGTCGACGGCGTTGAAGCGTGACGTCAGATCGTCGGTGACTCCGGCGGCGACGCTGGCTCGGCCTTCATTGACCGCGACGAGAGCGACGACGCCGCTGCCGACGCGACCCTTGGCTTCGTCGACCAGGCCGCGGAGCTGCTTGGGATCGATACCGTCCAGCACCTGACCGATGAAGGCGGTGCCGGCGACCTGCTCGGGACCGGCGGCTTCCTTGGCAGTGCCGCCACCCATCGCGAGCGCTTTCTTGGCCTCGGCGAGCTCGCGCTCGAGCCGGCGGCGCTCCTCGATCAGCGCGGCGACTCGGGCCGGGACCTCGTCGGGCGAGGCCTTGAGCGTCGCGGCGGCTTCGCGCAGGCGGTTGTCGCGGTCGAGCAGCCAACGGCGCGCGGCCTCGCCGGTCAGAGCCTCGATGCGGCGCACGCCGGAGCTGACCGCGCTTTCCGAGACGATCTTGAACAGCTGGATGTCACCCAGCGCGTTGACGTGGGTGCCGCCGCACAACTCGACCGAGTAATTGCCCTCGTCGCCCGAACCCATGCTGAGCACGCGGACCTCGTCGCCATATTTCTCGCCGAACAGGGCGACGGCGCCGGCGTCGATGGCGTCGGCATGGCTCATCAGCCGCGTCGTGACCTGCTGGTTCTCGCGGATATGGGCGTTCACCTCGGTCTCGACCGCCTCGATATCCTCGGCGCTCAGCGCCTTCGGATGCGAGAAGTCGAAGCGGAAACGGTCGGGCGCGACGAGGCTGCCCTTCTGGGTGACGTGACCGCCGAGCCGGTGGCGCAGAGCGGCATGGACGAGGTGGGTCGCCGAATGGTTGGCGCGGATGCGGTTGCGGCGCTCAGCATCGACGACGAGCTTGACCGCGTCGCCGACCTTGACCGAGCCGGCCTTCACCGTCGCCTGATGCGCGTGAAGGCGGCCGAGCGGCTTGGACGTGTCTGCAACATCCGCCTCGAAGCCATTGTCTCCACTGATCTTTCCGGCGTCGCCCATCTGACCGCCGCTCTCGCCGTAGAAAGGCGTCTGGTTGGTCAGCAGAATGACGTCATCGCCCGCGTTCGCGGTGTCGACGCGCGCGCCGTCCTTGACGATGGCGGTGATCACGCCCTCACCCTCGGTGCCGGCATAGCCGGTGAACTCGGTCGAGCCCTGGTCCTCGGCGATGTCGAACCAGACGTCCTCGGAGGCCTTGGCGCCCGAGCCCTTCCAGGCGGCGCGGGCCTGCGCCTTCTGCTCGGCCATCGCGTAGTCGAAGCCGGCGCGGTCGACGGCAAGGCCCTGGGCGCGAAGCGCGTCCTCGGTGAGGTCGTATGGGAAGCCGAACGTGTCGTAGAGCTTGAACGCGACCGCTCCGGGAAGGGTGTCGCCCTTGTTCATGCCGCCCGTGGCCTCGTCGAGCAGCTTGAGGCCGTTGGCGAGGGTCTGGCGGAAGCGGGTCTCTTCCGACTGAAGGGTTTCGACGATCAGCGGCTGGGCGCGGACCAGCTCGGGGAAGGCGCCGCCCATCTCCGAGACGAGCTCCGGCACGAGGCGGTGCATCAGCGGCTCGGCGGCGCCGAGCAGGTGGGCGTGGCGCATGGCGCGGCGCATGATGCGGCGGAGGACATATCCCCTGCCCTCATTGGCCGGCAGGACTCCGTCGGCGATGAGGAAGCCCGACGCGCGCAGGTGATCGGCGATGACCCGGTGGCTCGCCTTGCCGGGACCGGCGGGGTCGCTCTTCGTCAGCTCCGACGACGCGGCGATCAGCGCCTTGAACGTGTCCGTGTCGTAATTGTCGTGGACGCCCTGGAGCACCGCGGCGATTCGCTCCAGGCCCATGCCGGTGTCGATCGACGGCTTGGGCAGGTCGCGGACGATCTCGTTGTTCTCCTGCTCATATTGCATGAACACGAGGTTCCAGATCTCGACGAAGCGGTCGCCGTCCTCGTCCGGGCTTCCGGGCGGGCCGCCGGGGATATGCTCGCCATGATCGTAGAAGATCTCCGAGCAGGGCCCGCACGGGCCGTTGTCGCCCATCGCCCAGAAATTGTCCTTGGTCGGGATGCGGATGATGCGGCTCTCGGGCAGCCCAGCGATCTTCTTCCACAATTCGAAGGCATCGTCGTCGGTGTGATAGACGGTCGCGGTCAGCCGGTCGGCCGGAAGCCCCCACTCCTTGGTGAGCAGGTCCCAGGCGAGGCTGATCGCGCGCTCCTTGAAATAGTCGCCGAAGGAGAAATTCCCCAGCATCTCGAAGAATGTGTGGTGGCGCGCGGTGTAGCCGACATTGTCGAGATCGTTGTGCTTGCCGCCGGCGCGAACGCACTTCTGGCTCGACGTCGCGGTCGTGTAGGGCCGGGTTTCGAGGCCGGTGAACACGTTCTTGAACGGCACCATGCCCGCGTTGACGAACATCAGGGTCGGGTCGTTTTGCGGCACCAGCGGCGCCGAAGGCACGATTTGGTGCCCCTCGCGGCCGAAATGGTCGAGAAAGGAGCGGCGGATATCGTTCGTCGAACTCATTCGGTTGACTTAGGCGCGGCGGGGTGAGCGGGCAAGCGGTAGGCCGCCCCCTTGAGCCGCCGCCGCACCAGGCTACAATCGCCAGTCCAGCCCCGGATAAACGAGGATCGCGATGCGCCGTTTCGCCGTGACAGCCGCCCTGGCCGCCTTTCTGACCGTCCCGGCCCAGGCCCAGCCCGCCCAGGCGCCCGCGCAGCAGTCCGCGCCCCGCCCACCGGCGCGCACCGACCTGCCGGCCAACGTCCGCGTGTTCGACGTGCCGCCGGGCAGCCGCCCGCACGATGTCGCGCCGGGACCGAACGGCCTCGTCTGGTATACCGGGCAGCGCCGCGGCACGCTCGGCATCCTCGATCCCCGCACCGGCGCGGTGCGCGAAGTGCCGCTGGGCGAAGGCGCCGCGCCTCACGGCGTCATCCAGGGCCCGGACGGCCATGCCTGGATCACCGACGGCGGCCTCAACGCGGTCGTCCGGGTCAATGCGCAGACCGACGAAGTGACGACCTGGCGCCTGCCCGCCGAATTCCCCAACGCCAATCTCAACACGGCCGCGTTCGACCGCGACGGAGTCATCTGGTTCACCGGCCAGACCGGCGTCTATGGCAGGCTCGATCCGCGCACCGGTGCGATGCGGGTGTGGAACGCGCCGGAAGGCCGCGGTCCCTATGGCATCGCCGCGACTCCGGACGGCGAGATTTATTATGTCAGCCTCGCCGGCAGCCACCTCGCCCAGGTCGACCGCGCGACCGGAGCCGCGACGGTGATCGAGCTACCGACCGCCGACCAGGGCGCTCGTCGGGTCTGGGCCGACAGCCGCGGCGACCTGTGGATCTCGGAATGGAATGGCGGGCAGCTCACCCGCTACGATCCGCGCACCCGGCAATGGCGCAGCTGGCGGCCCGCTGGCGAGCGGCCGCGCGTCTATGCCGTCTATGTCGATCCGCGCGACCAGGTGTGGATCACCGACTTCGCCGCCAACGCCACCCTCGCCTTCAACCCGGCGACCGAGCAGTGGACCAGCTATCCGGGCAGCGGCCCCAACGCCAATGTCCGCCAGATCCTCGGCACCCGCGATGCCGTCTACCTGCCGGAATCGGGGCTCGATCGGATCATGGTCGTCGACCTGACCCGGCCGCCGTCGTGAAGCTGGCCCTGGCCGCCGCCGCG
>NZ_JAANPA010000040.1 GCF_011320075.1 Sphingosinicella sp. YJ22
TGCCGCTGCCGCCATTGCCGGCCGCCGTCGCCGAAGCGGCCTGTCCGCCGCCGCCATTGCCGCCGGCGCCGCGCGTGTTGAGCGCCAGGCCGCCGCCGGTGATCGACGAGGCTTCGGTGCCGGTCAGCGCGCGGATGGCGATGTCGCCGCCGGTGGCGCTGCCGCCATCGCCGCCCGGCGCGCCGAACGTTCCGCCGCCCTGCGCGCTGGTGTCGATGCTGCTGCCGTCGGCGAGCTGGATGCTGCCTTGGCTCGCCTCGAGCGTCACGCCGCCGCCGATCGCCTGGCCGCCATTGGGACCGTCGCCGCCGAAGGCGCGGGTGTCGATCGTGGTGACGCCGGCGAGCTGGACCTGGCCGGTGGCGACGTCGATGCGGACCGTGCCGCCGCGGGCGAGGCCGGGCGTGGTGCCGGGCAGGCCGGTGACGGTCCCGCCCTGGGCGTCGGCGCGAAGCTCCGTCGTGCCGGCGACGGTGACCTGCCCGCCGGTCTGAGTCTGAAGCGTGACGCTGCCGCCGGTCGCGGTCGGCGGAGTCGCGGGGTTGCCGCCGCTCGACTGGGCGCGCGCGCGCGCGGTCGCGTCGAGATTGCCGCCGACGGTCACGGTGCCACCCTGGCCAGCGGTCACGCGGGCCGTTCCGCCGGTCCCGGAGCCGCCGACGTCCGGAGTCGCCTCGACGGTCGTCGCCAGGCCGTCCGCAGTCACGCTGAGATTGCCGTTCACGACGATCGTGCCGCCGCTCGCGTTGACCTGCGCGGTGCCGCCCACCGCATCGGCGAAGATGTCGCCGAAGCCCGGAATGGCGGTGATTCCGGATGCGTCGACGAGCGCGCCGCCCGCGACCTCGACGCGGCCGCCATTGAGCGCCTCGAGCGTCGCGGTGCCGCCGGTCGGATCGATCGGAGTCGACGGGTCGCGCGCGACCAAGGCGAGGTTGCCGCCGATCTGGATCACCGTCCCGTCGGCGCTGACCGTCGCGGAATCGCCGGCGATTAGCGACAGGTCCTGCTGATAGGTCGCGGTGCCGGTCGCGCTTGCGTTGTGACTGGAGAAGCCCAGCACGTCCGAGGTGAACGTCCCGTCGCCGAGCGACAGGGTCGCCGGGCTGGCGGCGCCGCCGCCGAGCGAGAAAGCGGACAGGATGATCGCGCCATTCTCGACGGTGGCGCTGAGCGCGGCGTCGTAGCCGACCGTGCCGCCGACCAGCGAGGTGATGGCAAGGTCCTCCGAAACGGCCGCCATGTAGATATTGTGCCGGTCCGCGCCGCCCATGCTCGCCGGGCCGCCGGTGCGTCCGGTGTGGACGATCGCATCCGCGACGGTGGTGCCGCTGGTCACGAAGATGTCGAACAGGCCGCTGCTGTGGCGCACGACCGCGCTCGTCGCGGCGACATAAGCGGTCGAGCCGTTGGTCAGAACGCTGCCGCCATGGACGACCCGCGGCGCGGCGACGAGCACGAAGCTGCCGTCCTGAAGCGCGGTGATCCGCGACCCGGCCAGCGTCACCACTTCGGCGCCGGGAAGTCCCGGCTGGAAGTTGATGGCGCCGGTCGCGTCGATGAACTGGCCGGCGGGGGACACCACCGGATCCAGCGTGGTCAGGATCAGGCTGCCGACGTCGAACAGCGCGGTGCCGCCGATGATGATTCCGTTCGGCGCGGAGAAGGCGACGGTGCCGCCCGGAACGCCGCCGACTCGGCTCAGCACCGTCCCGTCAAACTGGATTCGGCCCTGGTGGAGGATTCGGTTGAGCACGGTGAAGCCCGGGCCGCCGGTGAAGGTCGCGGTCGTGCCCGCCGGCTGGAAAATGACCGGATCGCCGACGCTGAGCGGCCGCCACACGATCACCGCATTGGTCGAGGTGACGTCGACGTTGGTCTGGCCGGGCGGCGTGGTGATGGTGGCGGTGCCGTGGGTGACGGTCGACGTCGCGTCGAACGACTGGGCTGCCGCCTCGCCCGACGCCAGCACCGCGCCTGCGGCGCAGCCGATCATCAACAGCTGGCGGAGGGCGCGCGCGCGGCGTGGCGCGGCGGGGGTTCGGGCGAGGGTCATCGTGACCTCCATGGCCACAGCCTTGTGGTGAGCGAGATGAGCAGGCGTGGATCGGGCGTTTCGGCGAAGAAGCCGGCGCGGGTCAGCGGCACGGCGAGGGTGGCGTCGAGCTGGGCGCGGTTGCCCCAGATCGCACGGATGCCGCCGCCGGCCGACTGGAGCTCGTCGCCAAAGCCGACCAGGGCCGCCTGGTCCTCGTTGCCGACCCATGCGGCGTCGAAGAACAGATAGGGCTGGAGCGCGAGATCGTCCTCGGATTGCGGCGCCAGCCGGCCGAGGCGAAGCTCCGCCTGGATGCCCACGCCATGGTCCCCGGCCAGCGTCGCGGGATCGTAGCCGCGGCCGACCGTGTAGTTGCCGGCGGAGAATTCCTCGAAGGCGAACAGCGGCGCCGAGGCCAGCTGGGCGACGGCGCCGAGATAGAAGCTGACATTGGGCAGGAAGCGCATCTCGCCGTTTGCCTCGGCGCGCACCACGGTCGCGTCCGGACGGCCCCCGAGCCGGCTCGGCGGCACCATGCCCGGCGCGGTGCAGTCGGAGAAATCGGCGTTGCAGCCGTCGCTCGCGCCAAAGCCCCCAACGCCCTGCCGAACCTCGACATTGCCTTCGAGCCGCCAGTGCGGCCCGCCCGGATCGGTCGCCCGCTGCGGGCGCCGCGGCGCGGCGGCCTGAAAGCCCAGGCGGGCGAACAGGATGCGCAGCCGATCCTCGCTGAACGGCAGGCCGGAAAAATCCACTTGCTGGTCAACCACGTCTACTCCGACCGTGCCGCCCAGGCTCGATCGCAGGGTGCGCACGAACGGATAGCTCGCCTCGACCGAGGCATAGAGCGTTCGCGAATGGATGTTGAGCGCCGGATCGGACAGCTGCGGCTCGGCCCAGCTGTAGGTGAGCTGCCCGCCGATCTGCAGTCCCTCGCCGCCGAGGCGGAAGTCGTGGGCGACCTGCAGCGTCTGCTGCTCCTCGAAATCGGCGGTGGTGTAGAAAGCGAGGGTGGTGCGGTCGCCCAGCCCGGTGAGACCGTAGAGCTGGCCGCGCAGCAGCGCACCTTCGCGCCCTACCGCTTCCGAGCCGTAATTCTGCAGGTTGAGATCGACGAGGCCGGGGAGCCGCACGATCGTTACTTCGCCGACCACCTCGCCGGGCACCGTCCCGGCCGGGCGCAAGGCAAGGCGGACGTTGGTGCCCGGCAGGTCGCCGGCGAGCAGCAAATGGCGCTCGGCGACGCGGCTGTTGAACACCTCCTGCCTGGTCAGCGGCTCGAGATAGCGGGCGATCAGCTCCTCGTTGCGTCCGGCGTCGCCGCGCACGCGCAGGCCGACCAGCCTGGCCATCAGCACCCGGAAGCGGACGATGCCATTGTCGATGCGCTGCTCGGGCACCTCGACCGCGGCGACGTAGCCGGCATCGCGCAGTATCGCGGCGGCGCGGTCGCGGATTCGGCAGATCACCGCGAGCGGCTGCTCCTGGCCGACATATTCGGCATAAGCCGGGCGCAGGTCGGCCTCGCCGAGGCCGCGCAGGTCGGCGAACTCGGCGCCGGTCAGGGTGAATCGGATCGCGGCATATTCGGGCCGTTCGAGCGCGCACGGGCGGCGCTCAAGCTCGCCCTCGACGGCGAGCCGCGCCCGCTCGTCGCGCGGCTGCGGTCGCAACGTGCCTTCAAGCTCCTCGCGGGTCGGCGGTCGTCCGGGTTGCGGCTGGGCGAGGGCTGCGGTCGCGCCGAACGCCGTCAGCAGCGCCGATGCCGACACCAGCAAAAGTCGTTTCGCGCGGAGTCGTGACGACGGCACAAACCCCTCCCCAGCGTTGCGCATCGGCCCGGCTCCCCTCCGTACTGGCCTGCTCCGGTCACCGCCTGCCCAACCGGCAACGCTTTGTAACAGGAAGCATATCTCGGCGCGACCCGCAACCGGGGCCGCCACCCTGGAACGTCCGTCAGCCGCGCTCGGCGAGCGTGCGCTCCCAGGCGAGCGCGTCGGCGATGATGGCGTCGAGATCGTCGCGCCGCGGCCGCCACGGCAAGGTCGCGAGGATCCGGCTGTTGTCGGCGACGAGCGCGCCCGGGTCGCCGGGACGGCGCGGCTCGAAGCGGCGCTCGATCGTCATGTTGGTGACCCGGTCGACCGCGTCGAGAACCTGGAGCACCGAGAAGCCGCGGCTGTAGCCGCAGTTCATCAGATAGCTCTCGGACGGCGTCGCGATCAGCTTCGCGAGCGCGTCGACATGGGCGGCGGCGAGGTCGCTGACATGGATATAGTCGCGGATTCCGGTGCCGTCGGGCGTGTCATAGTCGGTTCCGAATACCGAGACGTGGCCGCGCTTGCCGGTCGCCGCCTCGACCGCGACCTTGATGAGGTGAGTGGCCCCCTCCGTCGACTGGCCCGACCGCCCTTGCGGATCGGCACCGGCCACGTTGAAGTAGCGCAGCGCGCAGAAGTTGAGCGGATGGGCGAAGGCGACGTCCTTCAGCATCCGCTCGGTCATCAGCTTCGACCAGCCATAGGGATTGATCGGCTCCTGGCGCGCATCCTCGGTGACCGGCACCTGGTCGGGAATGCCGTAAGTCGCCGCAGTCGAGGAGAAGATGAAGTGCCTGACACCGGAGCGCACCGCGCTGTCGATCAGCGCGCGGCTGTTGGCGGTGTTGTTGGCATAATATTTGAGCGGGTTCTCGACCGATTCGGGCACGATGATCGAGCCCGCGAAATGCATGATCGCGCCGATCCCATGCTCGCGCAGCACGCGCTCGACCAGCGCCTGGTCGCCGACATCGCCTTCGACCAGAGTCGCGGCCGCGGGCACCGCCCAGTCGAAGCCGGTCGACAGGTTGTCGATCACCACCACCGGCCAGCCCGCGTCGAGCAGGGCCAGCACCGCGTGGCTGCCGATATAGCCGGCGCCCCCGGTGACGAGCACGGTCAGCTTCTCGCTCATTCCCACCCCCAAAGTCCAAGGCCGCGCTGCGATGGCACAGCGCCGCGCGCGCCTCCAGCGCTTACTGCTGGACGTTCTGCTGGTTGCTCTGGACCTCGGCCTGGTTGGAGGGCGCGGCCACCGCTTCCGCCTCCGCCCCGATCGCGCGCGGCTCCAGCGAGCAGCGGCCGGCGCGGGCCTGGACGACTCGGAACAGCGCGCGCTCGCGCGAGGCGCGCTCGAACTCGGCGAGGTAGAAGCGCTCCGCCTCGGGATCGCCGGCCGCGACCATGGTGGCGGAGCGGTCGATCGATGAGCGGCAGGCGCCGATCACCGCGCCGACCACGGCCTCGGCGTCGTCGTCGGAGCGGGCGAGGCGATAGGCCCAATTGTGGATGCACTCGTCGCGCGCCACCGCCTGCTGATAGGGGTCGGCCGGCGCGGCCTCGCGGAACGGCGGCGGCGGCGAGCAGATCTGCTGCTGATCCGCCGCCCAGCCGATGGGCTCGCCCGTGCACGCGCCGAGCAGCGCCGGAAGCGCGAGCGCGGCGGCGCGGCGGCGCCATGCAAGGACGTGGGCGGGCGGCATCTCAGCTGGAGCAAGATGTCATGGCGGGCCGCGAGACAAGCGCCGCGCCGCCCCTGTCCCAGACCGGCGCAATGAGTCGGCGAAAGCTTAGTCGAGCGCCGCCGGGGTCCAGGCCGGCCTGACCTCCTGGCCTGCCGCCCGCAGCCGCTCGACTTCGGCGATCTCCGCGCGCACCGCCGCGATTCGGTCGCGCCAGCGCGGGTGCGTGCCGCCGAGCAGCGAGCCGGTCCGCGGCGCCGCCCGAGTCCACACCCGAATCAGCGCGGCGGGATCGTAGCCGGCGCGCACGAGCAGATAGACGGCGAATCGGTCCGCTTCGCGCTCCGTCTCGCGGGTGAGGCGCGCGTTGCGGCCGAAATGTTGGAGCAAACCGCGATCGATCCCCGCCGCGTTGAGGCGGGCGCGGTGGCGCAGGATGTTGTGCGACAGTTCGTGGGCGATCAGGCCGGCCAGTTCGTGATCGTCCGCGGCGAAAGCGGCCAGCGCCGAGGTCAGCTGCACATAGCGGCCGTCGGCAAGCGCATTGAGACGCTCGGACGGCACCACCTGGAAGCGACTCGCGCAGCCGAGCGCTGCCGATACCTCCACCGAGCGGCCGACTCCGCCCCGCCGGACCGCCAGAACCGCACGTCCGTCGCTGAACGCGCGCTCCAGGGCCTCGATGATGCGCTCGGCCGGAGCGAAGCTGTTTTCGGCACCTTCGGGAGCGCGCGGCAACGCGGCGCCGTCGGCGGCGAGGATGATGTCGTCGCGCTGCAGTCCCGCCGCCGCGGCGGGTCCGCCGGGCACCAGCGCCAGCACCGCCGGCCCCTCCGCAAGGGCGGTGACGGCGAGCGCCCGACGATGAGCGCCGCCATATTGAGACAGATCGTGGATCGCAAATCCCGCGTGATATTCGTGACTTGCGCAGAGATCGCTGCCCGCGACCGTGAGCCTGTGGCCGACAGTCAGGACACGTTCGTCCAGTTGATGCAAAGAGTTGGCAGGCGCCTGCACTCCGCCCGCGGAAGCCGGACCGGCCACCGCCGCAAGCAGCGCCGCACTCCCGGCGAACACGATTGTTCCGATGCGTTTCAACATTTCTTGAGCTGTTTCGCAGAGGCAACATCAGGAGGCCAGCCCCTGTGCTTTCGCCACTTTTTTACGGCTCACCCTTGACTTTGGAGGCCATGCTGAGGCAGGGACGAGGCAACCAACGGCCCGGGTGATCGGCCGGATCGTTAGGTCGCCTAAAGGGGAGATCCTTAATGAGTATTCGTAAGATCGCGCTGGTCGCCGCGCTGGGCACGTCCCTCGTGAGCGCTCCTGTCGTCGCTCAGACTGCAGCCCTGCCGAGCCAGCCGGCCCGTGCGGGCGCGACGCTCGAGCAGGCCAATGGCCAGTGGGAAGCGTCCACCGAGGCGTATGTCGTTGGCTTCTTCGCGCTGGTCGCGATCGGCCTCGGCCTCTATTTCGCCTTCGTCGACGACGACGAGAATCCGCCGGTCAGCCCGTAAGCGGCTTCGGTAGATCCGAGATTGAAAGTGGCGGCTTCGGCCGCCACTTTTTTTATGCCCGCAATCCGGCCGGCCGATTAACGCTTTCTATGGCAACGGCGGCTTAGACAGGCGCCCTATCCCAAGGGAGCGGGCGCAGCCTGGTGCAACGAGTCCATCTGATCGCCGCGGCACGGCCCAACTTCATGAAGGTGGCGCCGCTCTGGCACGCCCTCAGCCGTTCGCGGGCTTTCGAGCCGGTGCTGATCCACACCGGCCAGCATTATGATCCGGCCATGTCGGACTCGATCCTCGCCGACCTCAAGGTGCCCGCTCCACGCCATCATCTCGGCATCGGCTCGGGCCCGCACGGCGAGCAGACCGGGCGAGTGATGATCGCCTACGAACAGGTCGCCATGGCCGAGCGGCCCGACTGGCTGGTCGTCGTCGGCGACGTCAACTCGACGCTCGCCTGTGCTCTGGTCGGCGCCAAGCTTCGCATCCCCACCGTCCATCTGGAAGCGGGCCTGCGCAGCGGCGACCGCGCCATGCCCGAGGAGATCAACCGCGTCGCCACCGACGCCGTCGCCGACGTGCTGTGGACACCGTCGCCCGACGGCGACGCCAACCTTGCGGCCGAAGGCGTGCCGGCCGATCGTATCACCCGCGTCGGCAACATCATGCTCGACAGCTTCGAGATGACTCGCGGGCGCATCGACGCGGCGCCATCGCCGGAGAGCTTCGGCGTCGGCCCGCGCTACGGGCTGGTGACCCTGCACCGCCCGTCCAACGTCGATTCGCCCGAACGCCTTCGCCGGCTCGTCGACGCGCTCGCCGAGATCCAGGCCGATCTGCCCTTGCTGTTCCCGGTCCATCCCCGCACCGCCGCGCGGCTCGAGGCCGCGGGGCTCGACCGGCAGCTCGACCGCGCCGGGGTGCGCCGAATCGCGCCGGTCCCCTATATCCAGTTCATGCGCTTCCTCACCGGCGCCGCCGCCGCGATCACCGACAGCGGCGGCGTTCAGGAGGAAACCACCTATCTCGGAATCTCCTGCCTCACCCTGCGCGAGAATACCGAGCGGCCGATCACGATCGAGCAGGGCACCAACCGGCTGGTCACCCCCGACAGCCTGCCGGGCGCCCTTGCCGCCGCGCTGGCGGCGGAGAGCCGGCCCTGCCGGCCGGAATATTGGGACGGCCGCGCCGCCGAACGTTGCGTCGCCGACCTGCTGCGGCGGAGCGGAGCCGAGCCGGCGGCCGACGCCGCCTGACGATCAGGAGCCGGCGAGGTAGGCCGACTCGGCGACGATCGCCTCGCGCACTGGCCCCTCTTCGAGCGCCTCGGCGAGATGCTGGTAGCGGCTGATGCGCGCCTGCGCGTCGAAATGGCGCCGCGTGGCGGGAGCGGTGATCAGGGCGGCTTCCCATTCTGCCCCGGCGCGATCGAAGGCGAGGCAATAGTCCAGCATCGCCACGCTCGGCTGGACCGCGAGCTCGTCGAAACATTGCCGGCCGTAAAGTGACGCGCCCGACAGGCCGGCGCCCTCGAACAGCGCCCGGAACTCGGCCTCGGCCGCGCCTGCGAGGGTCCCGTCGAGCGCGCGCCGCTGCACCTGCTTCTTCTCTTCCGGCGCGACGATCCGGGCCCAGGCCGCCTGCGCCTGGTTGGACCGCCACAACATCATCGTCCCCGCCCCGGCAGCGGCCGAGACGAGAACGAGCACGACCCCGGCCATCGCCCGCGCCCGGCCCGAATAAGAGGAGGGGCGAGGATGATAAGGCCGCTTCTTCGGCACGCGGCGCGGCGCGACCTTCTGCACGGCCCGGCGCGATGCGCTCGACCGGCGGTGCGGCTTCGGCGGCAGCGGCGCCAGCAGGCGGTCATAGGCCGCCCGCCGCTCGGGATCGCGCAGCGTCCAATAGGCCTGGTTGAGGTCGGCGGCGCTCGGCGCGCCCGCCGGCGAAGGGACGTGGCGGTCCGGGTGAAGGACCTTCATGCGTTCGAGATAGGCCGCGCGGATCTCGTCCGGAGTCGCGGTCCGGATGAGGCCCAGCATGACGTAGAAGTCCGTCATGCTGCCGCTATCTTCGCGTCGATAGGTCTTGACATCGCTGCCGCGCCGCGCCCTTCGATCAGCCGTCAGGGAAACATCAATAGCGGCTGCACCGCCGCAATCACAACAGGATGCGCGAGATGGACAGCAGGAACGACGATCACATCGTCGTGGTGGGGCTCGGCTACGTCGGCCTGCCGCTGGCATTGGCGCTGGCCAAGAGCTTTCGGGTCACCGGCCTCGACATCGATACCGGCCGCATCGCCGAACTGAAGGGCGGCCACGACCGCACCCGTGAGGTCGAGCCCGACGCGCTCGCCGCCTCGACCATCGCCCTCACAGCCTCTGTCGACGACTGCCGCGGCGCCGACATCTACATCGTCACCGTGCCGACCCCGGTAGATTCCAGCAACCGTCCCGATCTCGGTCCGGTCCTGTCCGCCACCCGCACCGTCGCCGGCCTGGTCGACGGGGACCGCAAGCCGGTCATCGTCTACGAGAGCACCGTCTATCCCGGAGTCACCGAGGACATATGCGGGCCGCTGATCGAGGAGCTGACCGGCCTTAAGCGCGGCGCCGGCTTTTTCCTCGGCTACTCGCCGGAGCGGATCAATCCGGGCGACCGTGAGCATACCGTCGACCGCATCACCAAGGTCGTCGCCGGCGAGAATGATGAAATCACCGAGCGCCTCGCCGCCGTCTATGGCGTGGTCACCAGCGGCGGCATCTTCAAGGCGGCGTCGATCAAGACCGCCGAGGCCGCCAAGGTCATCGAGAATGCCCAGCGCGACATCAACATCGCCTTCATGAACGAGATCACCCAGATCTTCGCCAGTCTCGACCTGTCGATCTGGGACGTGCTCGCCGCGGCGAAGACCAAGTGGAACTTCCTCCCCTTCCAGCCCGGGCTGGTCGGCGGCCACTGCATCGGCGTCGATCCCTATTATCTCAGCCACCGCGCCCAGGAGCTCGGCCTCGAACCGCACGTCATCCTCGCCGGCCGCTCGATCAACGACGGCATGGGCGACTGGGTCGCCGACCGCATCCACTCGATCCGCGGCGGCCCCGGCTCGGTGCTGGTCATGGGGCTGACCTTCAAGGAGAATGTTCCCGACCTGCGCAACACTCGGGTGGTCGACGTCATCTCCCGCCTGAAGTGGCTCGGCCATGAGGTCACCGTCCACGACCCGCTCGTCGACCCCGCCGAGGCGCGTCACGAATATGATCTGGAGGTCGCGGGTGGAACGCCGCAGGGCCGCTATGACGTCGTCCTCGTCGCCGTGCCGCACGAGGATTATCGCCAGATGACCGACGATGCCCTTTCCGGCCTCGTCGCCGACGGCGGCCTGCTCGCCGACCTCAAGAACCTCTATGGCGGCCGCAATCTCGCCGGGATCGGGCGCTGGACCCTCTAGACCCCGTTCACAGTCATACCGGCGAACGCCGGGATGACTCCCCTAGACGCCGTGATAGTCGCGGTACCAGGCGACGAAGTTCGGGATGCCCACTTCGATCGGCGTGGTCGGCGCGAAGCCGAGGTCGCGCTGGATGGCGCTGATGTCGGCAAAGGTGTCGCGCACGTCGCCGGCCTGCATCGGCAGCAGCCTTTTCTCCGCCTCGCGCCCGCATGCCTGCTCGATCAGCGCGATCATCTTGGTCAGCTCCTCGGAGCGATGATTGCCGATATTGTAGAGCCGGTGCGGCCCGCGGCTGCCGCCGGCCTTCTCCGCGCCGTCGTCGGGCGGCGGATTGTCGAGCGCGGCGACCACGCCGGTCACGATGTCGTCGATATAGGTGAAGTCGCGCCGCATATTGCCTTCGCCGAACACGTCGATCGGCCGCCCCTCGAGGATCGCCTTGGTGAAGATCCACATCGCCATGTCGGGCCGGCCCCACGGGCCGTAGACGGTGAAGAAGCGAAGCCCGGTCTGCGGCAGGCGGTAGAGATGGGCGTAGGTCTCGCTGATCAGCTCGTCCGCTTTCTTGGTCGCGGCATAGAGCGACAGCGGGTGGTCGACGCGGTCGTCGACGCTGAACGGAAGGTTGGTGTTGCCGCCATAGACCGACGAGGACGAGGCGTACACCAGGTGGCTCGAGCCGCGGTGGCGGGCGACCTCGGCCAGGTTGAGGTGTCCGACCAGGTTGGAATGGACGTAGGCGTGCGGGTTCTCGATCGAGTAGCGCACGCCCGCCTGGGCGCCGAGATGGACGATCCGGTCGAAGTCGAGCCCGCGCAGCCCGTCGCTCAGCGCGCCCCAGTCCGCGAAGTCGAGTTCGAGGAAGCGAAACCGCTCCTGATACTCGCCGAGCCGTGCCAGCCGGTTCCGCTTGAGCTGCGGATCGTAATAGTCGTTGACGTTGTCGATGCCGATGACCGTATCACCGCGGTCGAGAAGGCGACGGGCGACGGTGTGGCCGATGAAGCCGGCGGCCCCAGTCACGAGAACGGTCATTAAGTGATTGTCCCAGATCAGCAGTCTTTCCGGCGGCTTATCTGCTCTTGTCAGGGCTGCCAAGGGCGCGCGGTCCCGCTTCGCCGGCGCCAAACCTTTCCCATGTTGTCAGAGGCGTGACGCCGGCGCTATGGCTGGCCCGAGACGTCAGAGGCCGCGCCCCGGCGCCGCCGCCTCTCGATAACCAGCGCAGTGCCACCAGGATCGCCAAATGCTCGACCTCGATATTCTAGAAGTATCCGGGGTCGGCTGGTTCGGCATCTTCCTCGGCTTCGGCGCGGTAATGATGATGTGGCGGCGCGAGGAAGGCGTCGCGCGCATCGGCCTGATGTTCTTCCTGGCCATCACCCAGGTGATCACGGCGGTCTATTTCTACCAGTGGGCGCTTTCGAACACGACCGACGCCGTCACTTATTATGCCGACCCTTACAGCTGGTATTCCCGCGATGGCTTCGGCCTGAACACCACATTCATCATCTGGCTCGTGCAGACGATGAAATGGTGGTTCGGCGGCACCTATCTCGACTATTTCCTGTTGTTCCAGGCGACGGGAACGTGGGGCTGCGCCTTCCTTCTGCTCACCTATGACGACGTGTTCAAGATGGCGGACCGGCCGCCATCCCGGCCGCTCTATCTCACGCTCTTCATGCCGGGGATTCATTTCTGGACGGCCTATATCGGCAAGGACGGGCTGCTCTTCCTCGCCGCAGCGATAACCATCTGGGCCGCGGTCAACATCCGCGCGCGCTGGCTTGCCTTCGGCTTTGCCGTGGTGATCATGATCCTCGTGAGGCCGCACATCGCGCTGCTGGCGGTCGCCGCACTCGCCATCGGCATCGCGCTCGACAGCCATACGCGCGCACTCACCCGAATCTCGCTGATCGGCCTGTCGCTCGCCGGCCTCGCCTTCGCCGCCGCGACGATCCAGGACACGTTCCGCATCGACGTGACCAGCACCGATTCGGTGGCCAATTTCCTCGAGGCTTATTCGGCAAACACCGCGCGCATGTCAGGCACGACGTCGGTCCAATACGACTCCTTCTTCGCCCGCTTGTTCAGCCTCCTGTTCCGGCCGCTGTTCTTCGACGCCGGCGGATTCCTCGGGCTGGTGGCCTCGATGGAAAATCTGTTCATCCTGATCATGGTGACGATCATCGTTCTCCGGATAACCTGGGTGATCAAGCTGTTCCGGCACGTCTTCCTGATCCGCTTCGCGGTGCTCTTCGCGGTGGCGCTGACCATCATGCTGTCGCTGATGTACTATAATGTCGGCCTCGGCCTCAGGCAGAAGCTGATGATGATGCCCGCCTATCTCACCATATTCGCGGCGGTGGTCGCGTCGGCGCAGCGCGTGCGCATCGCGAAGCGGCAGGCCAGGCTGCAGCCTGCGTGAGCGACCGCCGAACGGTGGTGGTGCTGGGGTCCTATGCGCCGTCGCTGATCCTGTTCCGCGGACCGCTCATCGAGGCGCTCGTCGGCCGCGGCTATCGCGTCGTGGCGATGGCGCCGGCGATCGATGACAAGGTTGCGGGCAAGCTCCGCGCGCTCGGCGCCGAGCCGCGCCAGGTCGACCTCGTCAACGCCAGCCTGAACCCGCTTGCCACGTTGAAGTCGGTCGCCGCGCTTCGGCGCATCTTTGCCGAGGTCAGGCCGCACGCCGTCCTGTCCTACACGATCAAGCCGGTGACCCTCGGAAGCCTCGCCGCCGCCGCCGCGGGCGTGCCGAAGATCATCGCCTTGATCACCGGCCTCGGCTTTGCCTTCATTCCCGGTGCGGGCGCCAAGCGGCGGATCGGCCGGGCGGTCGCCACCTTCCTCTATCGCCGGGCGCTCAGGAAGGCGCATGTCGTCATCTTCCAGAATCCGGACGACCGCCAGTTCTTCACAGACCACAAGCTGCTGCGCGGCAAGGAGGCGCATGTGGTGAACGGCTCGGGCATCGACCTTGCTCACTTCACGCCCGCGCCCCTGCCGTCCGAACCGCGCTTCCTGATGATCGCGCGTCTGCTCGGCGACAAGGGGGTGCGCGAATATGCCGAGGCTGCGGCCGCTTTGAAGAAGCGCCACCCGCAGGTGAAGTTCGGCCTGGTCGGCTATTTCGACCCCTCCCCTGACGGCATCACCCAGGAGGAGTTCGAGCGCTGGAACGGCGCCGTCGACTTCCTCGGCAAGCTCGACGACGTTCGCCCGGCCCTCGCCGACGCCAGCGTTTATGTGCTCCCGTCCTATCGCGAGGGGACCCCGCGCTCGTCGCTCGAAGCGATGGCGATGGGCCGCCCGATCGTGACGACCGACGCGGTCGGCTGCCGCGAGACGGTCGAGGACGGGGTCAACGGCTTCCTCGTCGACGTGCGCAGCGCCGACAGTCTCGCCGCTGGCATGGAGAAGTTCATCCTCGACCCCTCTCTGATTCCCCCGATGGGTGCGGCGTCGCGCCGCCTCGCCGAACGCAAGTTCGACGTGCATCGGGTCAACGAGGCGATCATCGCCGCGGCGGGGCTCTGACATGGCCAAGCGGCTGCTCGACATCGCGGTCTCGGCGATCGCGCTGGTGGTCGGCGCGCCGATCCTGTTGATCGTCGCGCTTGCCGTCCTGCTGGCGATGGGCCGCCCGGTGCTGTTCCGACAGCAGCGTCCCGGCCTTCACGGCAGGCCGTTCGAGATGCTCAAGTTCCGCACGATGCGCGACGACGCGCGGCTCGGCAGCGACGTCGCCTCGGACTCGAAGCGGCTGACCCGGACCGGCAGGTTTCTTCGCGCCACCAGCCTCGACGAGCTGCCCGAGCTGTGGAACGTGCTTCGCGGCGACATGAGCCTGGTCGGTCCGCGCCCGCTGCTGATGCAATATCTGGATCGCTACACGGCCGAGCAGGCGCGCCGCCACGACGTCCGCCCGGGCCTCACCGGCTGGGCCCAGGTCAACGGCCGCAACGCCTTGTCCTGGGAGGAGAAGTTCGCGCTCGACACCTGGTATGTCGACAACCGGAGCTTCTGGCTCGACATCAGGATCATCCTCATGACCGTGTGGAGCCTGGTCAGGCCCCGCGGAATCAGTGCGGAGGGATCGGCAACCATGCACGAGTTCATGGGTTCGGAGGCGACGCCTCCGACACCGCCGGGGCCGCCGGGAACTGCCCGTCGCTTCCCTTGAGGGACGGATCGGGGTAGAGCGAAATCTAGAGTTTTCGGGGAATTTCAGTGTCGGCCGCTACCAATAAGGGCAACCGCGACGTCGCGGCGCCGTCTCAGGACCTCGCGCTTCGTCCCGACGAAGCCTGGCCCTTCTATGCCGAGGACGAGGTCGAGGCGGCGGCGCGGGTGCTCCGTTCCGGCAAGGTCAACCAGTGGACCGGCCCCGACGTCTTCGCCTTTCAGGACGCCTGCACCGAGCGCTTCGGCGGCGGCAACGGCATCGCGCTGGCCAACGGCTCGCTCGCGCTCGAGCTCGCGCTGAAGGCGTTCAACGTCGGCCCTGGCGACGAAGTGGTGGTGACCCCGCGCACCTTCGTCGCCTCCGCATTCTGCGCGATGCTGGTCGGCGCGACCCCGGTCTTTGCCGACGTCGACCCCGACAGCGGCAACATCACGCCCGAGACGATCGCTCGGGTGCTCACCGACCGCACCAAAGCGATCATCCCGGTCCATCTCGGCGGCTGGCCGGCCGACATGCCGGGCATCATGGCGCTCGCCGCGCCGCGCGGGATCAAGGTGATCGAGGATTGCGCGCAGGCGCAGGGCGCCGCGATCGGCGGCCGTACCATCGGCAGCTTCGGCGACGCCGCCGCTTTCTCCTTCTGCCAGGACAAGATCATCACCACCGGCGGCGAGGGCGGCTTTCTCAGCATCCAGGACCGCAAGGCCTGGGAATGGGCCTGGTCGTTCAAGGACCATGGCAAGAGCTGGGAGAAGGTGAGCACGCCCGCGGTCAATCCGGGCATGTTCCGCTGGCTCCACGACAGCGTCGGCACCAACTGGCGGCTGAGCGGCCCGCAGGCGGCCATCGGCCGTGCCCAGCTCGCCAAGCTCGACTCGTGGACCGCGGCGCGCACCCGCAACGCGGATAGCTATACGCAGGCGCTCAAGGACGTGCGCGGCCTTCGCGTGCCCACTCCGCGCGACGGCGTGACCCACGCTTATTACCGCCACTATTTCTACATCGACGCGCCCGAGGGCGAGGCCGAACGGCTGCGCTCCGAGATCCTTCGCCACGCCACCGAGGCGAAGATCCGGCTGTTCTCCGGCTCGTGCAGCGAAGTCTATCGCGAAGCGGCGTTCGCCGGCCTTCCCGAGCCCGATTGCCCGGTGGCTCGGGCGCTGACCGGAAGCAGCCTGGCGGTCGAGGTCCACCCGACCCTTCGCCCCGATCTGACCGAGCAGCGCGCCGAGGCGCTCGCAGGGATTATCCGGGAGGTGCTCGGCTGATCATGCAGACGGTCCGCAAGATCTCGCTGAGGAGCCGCGCGCAGAAGCGCATGATCCTCATGGCCTTCGATCTGGTCGCCATGGCGCTCGCCTTGTGGGCAGCGTTCAGCGTGCGGCTCGGCATCCTTTATTTTCCGGCCGAGCCGGTCGTCCTCGGGGCGGCCTTCCTGTCCTTCCTGGTCGGCATCTTCGCCCTGTGGCGGCTGCATGTGTATCACCTCGTCCTGCGCTATTTCGACATGCGCGCGACCGGGCGGATCTTCGCCGCCGCGGCTCTCGCCGCCGTCGCCTGGGTGGTGCTGATCTACCTGACCCAGGAACAGATCACCTTCTCCGGAATCGAGATGATGGTGCCGCGCTCGGTCGGCATCATCTATTGCGGCTTCCTCTTCCTGATCCTGTTCCTCGGCCGCTACGCCATGCACCTCTCTCTGGCCGCGGCGTGGACCGATGGTACGGGGGAGAAAGGCGGCCGCGGAATCGCCATCTATGGCGTCAACCCTGCCGGCATCAGCCTCGCCCAGTCGCTTCGCCTCAAGGGCGACCTTCACCTCGCCGCGTTCATCGAGGACGATACGGCGCTCCATGGCCAGCTCATCGCCGGTGTGCCGGTCTATTCGCCCAAGGCCTTGCCCGAACTCGCCCGCAGCCGGCGGGTCGAGGAAGTGCTGCTCGCCATGCCCAAGGCGTCGCGCTCGCAGCGCCTGTCGGCCATCTCGCGGCTTACCGAGCTCAACCTCGCGGTGAAGACCGTCCCGGCGCCCGAGGAGATCATGTCGGGCCGCTACACGATCAGCGACCTCAGGCCGATCGACGTCGGCGACCTTCTGCGCCGTAACACCGTCGAGCCGCTGAGCGGCCTCATCCGCCAGGCGGTCGCCGGCCGCACCATTCTCGTCACCGGCGCCGGCGGCTCGATCGGCTCGGAGATCTGCCGCCAGGTCCTGCGCGCCCAGCCCAGGAAGCTGGTCCTGTTCGATCACAGCGAGTTCGCCCTCTACAGCATCGAGCAGGAGCTCCTCGAAGCGCTGGAGCAGCTGCCGGCCGACGAGCGCCCCGAGCTCGCCGCCGAGATGGGCTCGATGCTCAACGACCCGCTCGTCCGCCGGGTCATCGCCGACCACGGCATCGACACGATCTACCATGCCGCGGCCTACAAGCATGTCCCGCTGCTCGAGCAGAACGAGCCGGTCGGAGTCGAGAACAATGTGTTCGGCACCTGGGTGCTCGCCAAGGCGGCGTTCGACGCCAGGCTCACCCGCTTCACCATGATCTCGACCGACAAGGCGGTGCGTCCCAAGAGCGTGATGGGCGCCAGCAAGCGCGTCGCCGAGCTGATCATCCAGGGCCTCGCCGAGCAGGATGGCTGCGCCACCCGTTTCGGCATCGTCCGCTTCGGCAACGTGCTCGATTCCTCGGGGTCGGTCGTCCAGCGCTTCCGCGAGCAGATCAAGGCCGGCGGCCCGGTCACCGTCACCCACAAGGACATCACCCGCTTCTTCATGTCGATCCCGGAGGCGACCCAGCTCGTCCTCCAGGCCAGCGCCATGGCCGAGAAGGGCGAGGTCTTCGTCCTCGACATGGGCGAGCCGGTGAAGATCGCCGACCTCGCCCGAAACATGATCGCTTTGTCTGGAATGTCGGTGCGCGACGAGAAGAACCCGACCGGCGACATCGCCATCGAATATGTCGGCCTTCGCCCCGGCGAGAAGCTCTATGAGGAGCTGTTCGTCGGCGAGGACACCCAGCCCACCGCCCATCCCGGAATCCAGATGGCGCGCGAGGGCTCGCTGCCGTTCGACGCGCTCGAGCGCCACATCGATATGCTGCGCGACGCCGTGCACAGGCTCGATTGCGCCGCGGTCCGCGACAAGCTCAACGAGCTCATCGCGCCCGACCGCGGCCAGCTCAGCGCGGTCGGGGCGGAGGAGGAATCGAACGTCGTGCCGCTCGACGCGCGGAGCGCTTCCCGCCAGTGAAGCTCGCCCTCATCGTCGATAACGACGCCCTGCCGCGCTTCGCTCGGGAGGCGGTGGACGCGGTGACCGGCTGCGACGAAGTCACGATCTTTTCGTGCACCAACACCAGCCTGAAGCGGAAGGCGCTGCGCCACGGCGCCTATTACGCGCTCAACCTGCGCGCGGTGCGCAACCCCTATACCCGCTCCGTCCCGGTCGACGGGCTGAGCAAGCGCATCGCACGACGCGTCACCTTCGAATCCGGCTATGACGGCGCGTGGCAGACTCTGCCCGATGCGATCGTCGAGGAGCTTCGCGGCTTCGACGTGATCCTCAAGTTCGGCATGGGCCTGCTCCGCGTACCGCCGCCCGAGTGCCTTCCCGCCTCGATCCTCTCCTACCACCATGGCGACCCCGACAAATTTCGCGGGCGCCCCGCCGGCTTCTGGGAAATCACCCGGGGCGAGAAGGTCATGGGCCAGATCGTCCAGGCGATCGGCAACAAGCTCGATGCCGGCCGCGTCGCCGCCTTCGCCGAGACCAAGGTCTTTCCCTGGTCGTGGCGAGCGACGCTGATCGAAGCCTACCGCCACTCCCCGCTGATCATGGACGAGGCCGTCCGCAACGCCATTGCCGGCCGCTGGCTCGACAAGCCCTGCACCGGCCGCAACTACCGGCTTCCAAGCAATGTCGCGGTGGCGAGATTCGCCCTCGGCTCGGCGAGCCGGCTCGCCCGGCGCCTGCTTTACGGCGCCTTCGTCGAGAAACGCTGGCAGGTCTCGACCGCCCCGACCGGCGGCGCCGACGTGCCCGGCCTCGTCGCCGAAGGGCGCTTCCCGGACCCGTCGAGCTGGCGAACCCTCGACGTCCCGCCCGCCTACACCTTCTATGCCGACCCCTTCTTCAGCAGCGATCCGCCCGGAATCCTTGTCGAGGCGCTGCGCGCGAGCACCGGGATCGGCGAGATCGTGCTGGTCGACGGCGAGCATCGCCGCGTGTCGGACGCCCCCAACCACGTCTCCTATCCCGCCACCTTCGAGCATGGCGGCCGCCAGCTCGTCATCCCGGAGATGGTCGCCTGCTCGGCGCCGCGGATCTTCGCCTTCGAGGACGGCTCACTCCGCGACGTCGGTGCGCTCAAGGTCGCCGGGGACCCCAAGATCCTCGATCCGACCCTGCTGGACCATGAGGGCCGCTTCTATCTGTTCGGGAACGACGAGGCGCTCGGCGCCAACATGCTCCTTCTGTGGTCGGCGGACAGCCTCGACGACGAGTTCCGGCCCCACCCGGCAAGTCCCATCCGGCTGTCGCCCGAGGGCGCGCGCATGGCCGGGAACATCGTCCGCTCCGGCGGCCGGCTGGTCCGCCTCGGCCAGGATTTCACCTCGGGCTATGGTGACGGGATCGTCGGTTTCGAGATCGAGGCGCTGACTCCCGACAGCTATCGCGAGCGTCGGCTCGGCCGGCTGCGCTTCACCGACCGGCACGGCCCCCACACGCTTAATGTGCGCGACGGCGAGATGGTGTTCGACTGGTATGTCGACCGGGTCTCGCCGCTGGCGAGCTTCCGCCGCATCGCCGCGCGCTTCCGGAGCTAGACGGTCTCCGCGCCGCGACGCCGCGACGCCGCCTCGCGGTACAGCGCTTCGTAAGCCGCAGCCATGGCGCGCGGCGAGTGGTTCGCCTCGACATGGGCTTTCTGCGAGGCCGCAATCGATCTCGCCCGGTCGGGCGATCGCAGCAGCTCCACCGCCTTGGCCGCCACTTCGCCCTCGTCGGCGCTCGACCACAGCCAGTCCTTGGCGCCGGCCGCATAGCCCTCCGCCAGCTGCAGGGCGATCGCCGGAAGCCCCGCCGCGACCGCCTGCAGACCCGCAACGCCCGGTACCGCGCCGACATTGGACGTGATGTAGAGGTCCATCACCGCCATCGGCGGCGCCAGGTCGCGGATCAGGCCGGGAAGATGGACGCGGCCGTCCAGGCCATGGGCCGCGACCGCTTCGCGCACCCGCTCCATGTCCGGCCCATCGCCGCCCATCAGGAAATGCACGTCGGGTCCGAGCGCCCGCGCGATCGCTGCGAAGATCGGAATGTAGCGATGCGACTGGCGGTCCGGCGAGATGCGCCCGATAGTCCCGACCACCAGCCGCGCCTCGGGCGGGATGCCGACCTGGGCTCGATAGGAGGCGCGCTCCTCGGCGCCGACCGCGTCGAGATCGGGCTCGCTCACGCCGACCGGGATCACCCGCGAGGCGATCCGCCGCCGCTTCGCCCGGAAGCGCTCCCAATAGGGGTCGGCGACCATGAAGGAGAGGCCGTGGCGCCGCGACGCCATGCGGGCGTGGAGCCAGCGCTGCCATTTCGGGATCGGCATGCTGACCGCGTGATAGGTCTCGACGATCGCCGGTCCGCGCCCGCGGGTCACCGCGTCGAGCAGCTTGAGCAGCGAGCCGAACATCGCGCCATAAGTGAGGTGGCAATGGATGACGTCCCGGCTCCGCAGCCAGCGCCGGTTGCGCCAGATCCATGGCAGCAGCGCGGCATAGACCGCCACCCCGCCGCTCGGCCGCTGGCTGGTGAAGCGGAGGTCGACGGCTTCGCTGAGACCCTGGTGCGACCGCTCCTCGGGCAGGCGGAAGCCGGAGACTACGCTAACCTCGTGCCCAGCCGCCGCCTCGCGATTGGCAAGCTCGATCATGAGCCGCTCCCCGCCCCCGCGGGCGAAGCTTGGAACCACATGAACGATCTTCATCGAAAGCCTTTGGAAGAGCACGAGGAGCGACGGGGTTAGCGCCTGCCCCAGGGGCTGCCAACCGCCCACCCCGGCGGAAAGGCTTGCTCTCGGGGCCGGCGCGGATATGCCGGACGGCGAATATTCGCCGGGGACCCCCATTGCAGCTGCTGGAACGCCTGTTCGACAATTGCGCGCTCTATCGCCATCCGGTGATCGCCGACGATCGCGGCAGCCTCGTCGCGCTCGAGGGCGAGCGCAACCTGCCCTTCGCCATCGCCCGGGTCTATTATCTGTTCGGCGGGGCGGCCGGAGCCGATCGCGGCTTCCATGCCCATCGACAACTTCAGCAATGGGCGGTGTGCGTGTCCGGTGCCTGCACGATTGTGGTCGACGACGGGCGCGAGCGGCGCGAGGTGCGCATGGACAGCGCGGACAAGGGCCTGTTGATCGGCAATATGCTGTGGCGCGAAATGCGCGACTTCACACCGGGCGCGGTGCTGATGGTGCTCGCCTCGGCGCCCTATGACGAGGCGGATTATATCCGCGACTACGACACCTTCCTCGCGGAGGCACGTAAGTGAGCGAAGCCTTCATCCACCCGCTCGCCGACGTCGGCGACGCCGCGATCGGTGCCGGCACCCGCGTCTGGCAATATGCGGTGATCGTCGCCGGCGCCCGCATCGGCAGCGACTGCAACATCTGCGCGCACACCTTCGTCGAGGGCGGTGCGGTGGTCGGCGACCGGGTGACCTTGAAGAGCGGCGTGTTCCTGTGGGACGGGATCACGCTCGAGGACGACGTCTTCGTCGGCCCCAATGCGACCTTCACCAACGATCCCTTTCCGCGCTCGCGCGTCGCGGTCGATTATCCGACGACTCTGGTGAAGCGCGGCGCCAGCATCGGCGCCGGCGCGGTGATCCTTCCCGGCCTCACCATCGGCGAAGGCGCGATGATCGGGGCGGGCGCAGTGGTGACCCGCGACGTGCCCGCCGGCGAGACCTGGGCGGGCAACCCCGCCCGGATGATCGGCAGGGTCTCGGACTAGGCGGTCTTGCGCGGGGCGGCGGCGCCGAGCCGCTCGCCGGAATAGCGGTCGCGCAGCGGGCGCCACCACTCCTCGTTGGCGAGATACCAGTCGACCGTCTTGGCGAGGCCGGTCTCGAACCGCTCCTGCGGCGCCCAGCCGAGCTCGCGCTCGGTCTTGGTCGGGTCGATCGCGTAGCGGCGGTCGTGGCCCGGGCGGTCGGTGACGAAGCTGATCAGGTCGGCGTGCCTGGCGCCGCCCGCCCGCGGCCTCTTCTCGTCGAGAAGCGCGCAAATCGCCCTGACCACGTCGAGATTGGTGCGCTCGGCGCGGCCGCCGATCAGATAGGTCTCGCCGGGCGTGCCATTGCGCGCGACCTGCGCCAGAGCCCGCGCATGGTCCTCGACATAGAGCCAGTCGCGGACGTTCGCCCCGGCACCGTAAACCGGCAGCGGCTGCTCGTGCAGCGCGTTCAGGATCGCGAGCGGGATCAGCTTCTCGGGGAAGTGATAGGGCCCGTAATTGTTCGAGCAGTTGGAGAGCACCACCGGCAGACCGTAGGTGTGGTGCCAGGCCAAAACGAGATGATCCGACGCCGCCTTCGACGCCGAATAAGGCGAGGACGGATTGTAGGGCGTCGTCTCGCTGAACGTGCTGTCGTCGAACGGCAGATCGCCGAATACCTCGTCGGTCGAGACATGATGGAAGCGGAACGCGCTCCGCCCCGCCTCGTCGAGCCCACGCCAGTAAGCGAGCGCCGCCTCGAGCAACGTGAAGGTGCCGACGATGTTGGTCTCGATGAAATCGGCCGGGCCGTCGATCGAGCGGTCGACATGGCTCTCGGCGGCGAGGTGCATGACCGTGTCGATCCGCTCCTCTTCGAGCAGCCGGGCGACCAGGGCGCCGTCGCAAATGTCGCCCTTCACGAACCGGTAGTTCGGCGAACCCTCGACCGACGTGAGCGAGGCGAGGTTGCCGGCATAAGTGAGCTTGTCGAGATTGACGACTCGAACGCCGGTGCCGACCAGGTGACGGCACACAGCCGAACCGATGAAGCCGGCGCCGCCGGTGACGAGGACCTTGGTGAACCGCTCCATGGTCAGGTCCTGAACGGCTGCGGCGGATTGCGCCCTTCGGCGGCGCGGCGGCGAAGGAAGGCGGCATAGTCCGACTTGCCGAGCCGCTCGGCCGCGGCGACCAGCTGGTCCGGGTCGATATAGCCGAGGTCGAAGGCGATCTCCTCCGGCGACATCACCTTGATCCCCTGCCTCAGCTCCATGGTGCGAACGAAAGCGGAGGCGTCGTGGAGGCTCTCATGGGTCCCCGTGTCGAGCCAGGCGAAGCCGCGCCCGAGCCGGGTCACACTGAGGTCGCCGCGCTCCAGATAGGCCCGGTTGACGTCGGTGATCTCCAGCTCGCCGCGCGCGGACGGGCGGATGTTGGCGGCGATGTCGAGCACGTCATTGTCGTAGAAATAGAGGCCGGTGACCGCCCAGTTCGACTTGGGCTCGGTCGGCTTCTCGACGATGTCGTCGGGCTTGCCGCTCTCGTCGAAGGTGATGACTCCGTAGCGCTCGGGATCCTCGACCCGGTAGGCGAACACCGTCGCGCCGTTGGGCTGCGCCGCCGCCTCGCGGCAGAAGCCGCCCAGGCCGGCGCCGTAGAAGATGTTGTCGCCGAGGATCAGCGACACGGAATCGCTGCCGACGAAGTCGCGGCCGATGATGAGGGCCTGGGCGAGGCCGTCCGGGCTCGGCTGCTCGGCATAGCTCAGCTCGATCCCGAAATGGCTTCCGTCGCCGAGCAGGTCGCGGAACATCGGCAGGTCGCGCGGAGTCGAGATGATCAATATCTCGCGGATGCCCGCCAGCATCAGCGTCGACAGCGGATAATAGATCATCGGCTTGTCGTAGATCGGCAGCAGCTGCTTCGAGACCGAGAGCGTCACCGGGTAGAGGCGGGTGCCGCTTCCCCCTGCGAGAATTATTCCCTTCACCGACAGTCCCTTCACTCGCCCGCCGCTTCGTGAGAGCGGTTCATTACGGGTTTCGCGGGCCGGAGCAAGGCGCGCACGCCCGCCGCCTCTCTGGATAAGCCGGACCGGTGCGGTTAAATGTCGGCGATCCGGAGGATTATCTATGTGCGGCATTGCCGGTCTGATCGACGCCAAGGGACGCCGCGCGCCCGACGCCAACCGCCGCCTCGCGCTCGCCATGTCCGACGCGATCCGCCATCGCGGGCCCGATGGTTCGGGCGTGTGGGGCGACGCGGAGGCCGGCGTGTGGCTGTCGCACCGCCGCCTGGCGATCATCGATTTGACCGAGGCCGGCGCCCAGCCGATGGCGACCCCGGACGGAAGCGGCCACCTCACCTATAATGGCGAGGCCTATAACGCGCCCGACTTGAGGTCGGAGCTGGAAGCGGCGGGCTACGTCTTCCGCGGCCATTCCGACACCGAGGTGATCCTCTACGGCTGCCAGCATTGGGGCGTCGCCGAGACCGCGCGCCGCCTCACCGGCATGTTCGCTTTCGCCTACTGGGACTCGAAGGAGCGCAAGCTGTGGCTGGTGCGCGACCGGCTCGGCAAGAAGCCCGTTTACTGGATGAATCAGGGCGGCAGCTTCGCCTTCGCCAGCGAGCTTCGCCCGCTGCTCCTCCACCCCGAGGCGCCGCGCGACATCGACCGCTCGTCGGTCGCCGAATATCTCCGCACCCTCTACGTCGCCGCGCCGCACTCGATCGTCGAGGGCGTCCACAAGCTCGAGCCCGGTGGCATCCTCACCTTCGAGCCCGACAGCGGCCGGGTTACTGCCGAGCGCTACTGGAGCCTCGACCGCGAGGTCGCCCGCGCGCAGGCCGACCCGTTCCTCGGCAGCCCGGAAGAAGCCGTCAGCGAGGCCGAGCGCCTGCTCGCCGACGCCACCCGGATCCGGCTCATGTCCGACGTGCCGTTGGGCGCCTTCCTGTCCGGCGGCGTGGATTCCTCGACCATCGTCGCCTTGATGCAACAGCACAGCGCCGGCGCCACCCGCACCTTCTCGATCGGCTATCGCGACGCCGAATATGACGAGGCGCGCCATGCCGAGCAGATCGCCGGCCACCTCGGCACCGATCACACCACCTTCTATCTCGAGCCCGACGACGCGCTCGCGGTGGTGCCGGAGCTTCCGCGAATCTTCGACGAGCCGTTCGCCGACGCCTCGCAGATCCCGACCTACATGGTCTCCAAGCTCGCTCGCCAGCACGTCACCGTCGCTCTGACCGGCGACGGCGGCGACGAGGTATTCGCCGGCTACAACCGCCACGCCGCGGCAGGAGGCCTGCTCGGCCGCCTCGGCCGACTGCCTGGCCCGGTCCGCGCGGCGATGGCCGGAACGATGACCTCGCTGTCGCCCAATCAGTGGCAGTCGCTGCTCCGGATCGTGCCCGGGCGCGTCCGTCCGCGCGCCGTCGGCGAGAAGCTCCACAAGCTCGCGCCTTTGCTCAAGCTCCATGGCCGCGACCAGTATCGCCGGCTGATCAGCCAGTGGCCCGATCCCGCCGCAATCGCGCTCGGCGGCCGCGAGCGCCCCGGCCCGATCGACGACGACGGCCTCGACGCCCTGCTCCCCGATCGCGTCGCCGAGATGCGCTATCTCGACCTCGTCACCTATCTGCCCGGCGACATCCTCACCAAGGTCGACCGCGCCTCGATGGCGGTCAGCCTCGAGACGCGCGCGCCCCTGCTCGACCATCGCCTCGTCGAGTTCAGCTTCCGAGTCCCATCGTCGATCCACCTGCGCGGCGGCCAGACCAAATGGGTGCTTCGCCAGATCCTCGAGCGCCACGTCCCGCGCGCGCTCTACGACCGGCCCAAGATGGGCTTCGGAGTGCCGATCGATTCCTGGCTTCGCGGCCCGCTTCGCGACTGGGCCGAGGAGCTGCTCAGCGAGCGCCGCCTTCGCGACCAGGGCCTGCTCCGCCCCGAGCCGGTGCGCGACCTGTGGCGCCAGCACCTGTCGGGCCGCGTCAACGCGCAATATCAGATCTGGGGCGTCCTCATGCTCAACGCCTGGATCGACGCTTACTCGGCCGAGCTCAGCGGCGCCGCACCGGCCCCGCAGCCGGTCGCGGCGTAACGCACAACCAGCCCCTCCCCTTCAGGGGAGGGGATCAAG
>NZ_JAANPA010000041.1 GCF_011320075.1 Sphingosinicella sp. YJ22
GGCCACCCGTGCGGCTCCGGCGGCCGAGGCCACCGCGCCGGTTCGCCGGGCCGCGGCGCCGGCCCGTAGGCCTGCCGCGAGTCCGGCAGTGACCGCGTCGCCGGCCGTGGCTGCGGAGGCACCGGCGGCTGAGCCGGCGCAGATCGCGGCTCCATTGGAAGCGGCCGTCCCGGCGCCGATCCCGGTCCAGCAGACGTCACCGGTGCAGGCCGAGGCTTCGGCGGCCGATGACGTGCTCCCGATCGCGGGCGCCGGTATCGGCGTGCTCGCCCTGGTCGGCGGCGCGGTCGCGCTGAACCGGCGCCGCAGGCGCGGCGACGAGGTCGTCTATGAGCCCGAGACGGTCGAGACCGATCATGTCGCGCCCGCCGCGATCGAGCCAGCTCCGGTGATGCCCCTGGCCGCTCGCACGGCTGCGCCGGCCGCGATCCCCGCGGGCCTCGACCTGTCGCGCTACGGGCGCCACACCCAGGCCGCCTATCGCGGTCCGACGCCCGACAATCCGTCGCTGTCGCTCAAGCGCCGGCTGAAGCGCGCGGCCTTCTTCGATCGCCGCGAGGGTATGGCGAGCGACGGTGCCACGGCGCAAGAGCCGCTGCCGATGAGCACCACCGCCGATGCGGTGACCACCAAGGTGGCCGAGCCGACGAGGCAGCCCGCCAATCCGGCCTTCGCGCCGCGGCGGACCGGCCGGACGCCTTCGCCGGGCCTGTTCGGTTTCCAGCAGCCGGCCTTCCAGGGCTGATCCTGACGCAGTGACAAGGGATGGAGAGGGCGTCGCCGGCTGGCGGCGCCCTTTTCCGTCCGCTCTTGCCGGTGATATAGGCTCCCCACGCCAGGGGAGACTTTGCCATGACGCGCCTGTTCCACGCGATGATCGCCGCGCTGCTGCTGGCGCTGGCGGGGCCGGCGACCGCGGCATTGCCGGTCGGCGCCCGGGCACCCGATTTCTGGACCGAAGGATCGGTCGGCGGGCGGCCCTTCCGCCTCCATCTCACCGAGCAGCTGCGCGAGGGCGCGCTCGTCCTCTATTTCTACCCGCGCGCCTTCACCGAAGGGTGCACGCTCGAGGCGCGCGCCTTTTCCGAGGCGATGGACGAGTTCCGGGCGCTGGGCGTCAATGTCGTCGGGGTGTCGGCGGACGATGCCGCGACGCTTCGCCGCTTCTCGGTCGAGGCATGCCGAAGCGCCTTCCCGGTGGCGACGGCGACGAGCGCGATGATCGACGCCTATGACGTCCGCCTGCGCGCGGGATCGCCGATGAGCAACCGCACCTCGTTCCTGATCGGCCGCGACGGCCGAATCCTCGCGGTCCACAGCGCTGGCGACTGGCAGGGCCATGTCCCGGCGATGCTCGCCGCGGCGCACGCTCGGACGCGCCGGCGCTGAGCGTCTCGGCTCAGTCCTCGCCTAGTTCCTGAGCCGCAGCAGAGTCGACGTCCCGCAGCACGCGCCGCGCGATGTCGGAGCGCTGGCCCGAGACATAGACGTTGGGCGCGACGCCATAGAGGCCGCGCAGAAAAGCGAGGTCCCAGTTGGTCATGGTGATCGGCACCGGGCTTCCCATCGGCGTGGTCAGAACGTTGAGGATGGTCGGCGGCGTCGACGCCGGAAGGCGCGCGGGATCGACCTTCGCGAGCAGCCGCATCGCGGCATAGTCGCCGAGCTGGATCGGGGTCAGGCCGTCAAGCGACTCGGTCTCGACGACGAGGATCGCCGCGTCGAAGGCGAGGCGCGAGGTCGCGCGGATTCGGCTCGCGGCGTCGAAGCTCTGGTTGCGATAGGCGTTGAGGTCGGAATCCCAATAGAGCGGGATGCCGTCGGAATCGACCATCCCTTCCAGCTGCCAGGCGACGGCCGGCCCGGGCGAGCGGGCGAGACGGCGGATCTGCAGCGCGGTCATCATCGCGAACGATTCGGGCCGGCGCCTGGCCAGGGTCTCGACGAAGGCGCGCTTGTCGCGGGTGACGACGACGAACAGATTGGGGGCGCAGTTCGCGCCGGCAACGGGCATGCCGACCTCGCCCCCGACGGCGCGGATGCGATCGGCCACGGCTATTCTCTGAGCCGGCACCAGGCCGACGACGAGCGGGCAGACCTCGTCGATGAAGCGCGGGATCGAGCCGGTCCGCGGCGCCGGGGTCAGCGCGGTGACGAACTCGCGCACCTGCTGCTCGCGCTCGCGGGCGCCGGTGACGACGATCTCGGACGAGGCGGGCGGCGGCTCATCCTGCGCGGCGGCGGGCGCCGACAGCATCAGGGCAATGGCAACCAATGTGGCGCGGGCCGTCAGGCGCATGGCACGTCCTCCCGAAATTTCCGCCGCAAATTAGCAGGTTGCGCGCGGCGTTGCCAGACCGATCGGTCGCGGCATAGGCCGGGCGAGAGCCGTTCGACGCCGCGGCGGCGCGGACAATGCCTTTGCCCTGATCGATGTCGGGATAGCGCACCCCGGGACGTCCCGGCATGGCTTCGGGGACGCCATGAACCTTTGCCGGCGCGGCCCGTTGGCGATCCGGACGGACCCAGACGGGAGACAGAAGATGGCCGACAAAAGCCTCGCCGAGCTTGCCGGGAAGATGAAGGACATCGACTTCGCGGTCCTGTCCACCCGCACCGAGAATGGCGCGATCGCGGCTCGGCCGATGAGCAACAACCGCGACGTGGAGTTTGACGGCGACGCCTATTTCTTCACCTGCGACGACAGCCGCACCGTCGCCGACATCGGCCGCTATCCGCAGGTCGGGCTCGCCTATCAGGCCAAGTCGGGGATGCTCGGGATGAGGCCCTTCTTCCTGACGGTCGAGGGCCGAGCCGCGCTGATCCGGGACAAGGGCCAGTTCGCCGCCCACTGGACCAAGGACCTCGAGGCGTGGTTCGAGCAGGGCATCGACACGCCGGGCCTCGTCCTCGTCAAGGTGACCGCCGAGCGGGTTCATTATTGGGACGGCTATGACGAGGGCGAGATCAAGGTCAGCGGCGGACGCGAGGTCGCCGAGGGCTGAGCCGGCACCGGCCACAACGTCGCAGGCCGGCTGATTGCGGCTCCGGCACGAAACGGGCGGCGCTGCGTTCGGGGTCCATGCGGCTCGCCATCCATTCCAGCATCGACTATCGGCTGCCCTGCGCGGTCGACATGCTTCTCCAGATCGAGGCGGCGCACCTGCCCGAGCAAGTGGTCGAGAGCGGCGAGCTGAAGCTCAGCGACTGCGCCCATTTCGCCCGGGTGGCGGCTCAGGACGGGATCGGCGAGCGCATCTGGCTGCGCAGCGAGGGGCGCTTCACCGCCGACTATCGAGCGGTTGTTCGGATCGAGCGGAGGCTGGCCGACATCGCCGCTCTGCCGGCGGTGCCGCCGCACCAGCTGCCCGGCGAGACCGTGCCCTATCTGCTCGACTCGCTCTATTGCCCGGCCAGCCGCTTCCAGGATTATGTCGACCAGGAATTCGGCGGGCTGGAGGGCGGCGCCCGGGTCGCGGCGCTGCGCGATTTCGTCCGCACGCGATTCCACTACCGCGCCGGCGTCAGCAGCGGCGAGACGACGGCGCTCGACACCTTCGTTCGGCGCGCCGGCGTATGCCGCGACTTCGCCCATGTCCTGATCACCCTGACCCGCGCGGCGGCGATCCCGGCGCGGTTCGCCAGCGTCTACGCGCTCGGGGTCGACCCGCCCGATTTCCACGCGGTGGCGGAGATATTCCTCGGCGGCGAATGGCATCTGGTCGACCCGACCGGAATGGCCAGGGAAGGCGAAATGGCCAAGATCGGAATCGGCCGCGACGCCGCCGACACCGCCTTCCTGTCGGCGTTCGGCGACTGCGAGATGGTCGAGCAGACGGTCGAGGTGCGGGCGGCCTGACGGCGCGGGTCCGTCCCGGTCACGGCCCGGTCCGTCGTGACGATGGTGGAACAAAGCGTACCGGTCCGGGTTTTGGGCGGGAGCGCTGAAATGTCACGCAGGGCTCGGGGCGCGCGCCGCAGCGGGCGCCCCGTTTTTCAACGGACAGGGGTTTTTTCGACATGAAGATCATCGTGAAGGCCGCGGGCCTGGCCTGCTTCGCCGCGCTCGCCGCGTGCAACCAGACCGCGACCGAGAACAAGGCCGACAATATCGAGGCGACCGCCGAGAACCAGGCCGACATGATCGAGGAGCAGGCGGACAACGCCACCAACGATGTGGTCGAGGACCGCATGGAGGACCAGGCCGACCAGGTCCGCCAGGACGGCGAGAACAAGGCCGAGGCGGTCCGCGAGGCCGGCGAGGACGCGGCCGAGAACAGCCACTAAGGCTCTCTCCACCACGAGCGATCGGGGGCGTCGGGCGACCGGCGCCCCTTTTTCGTTGCCGGCATCCGGGGCCCGGAGGTTGCCGCCAGCGGCGCTCTGCGCTTTGCTGCCAAGGCCGCCGACGGCGAGGAGGAAGGCAGTGGCCAAGCACCGCATCTACACGATGAGTGTTGCCAGCGTGTATCCGCACTATGTCGCCAAGGCGGAGAAGAAGGGGCGGACCAAGGCGGAGGTCGACGAGATCATCCGCTGGCTGACTGGTTATGCGCAGGAAGCGCTCGAGGCGCGGCTGAAAGCGGGCACCGATTTCGAGACCTTCTTCGCCGAGGCGCCCGGGCTCAACCCGGCGCGGGCCGCGATCACCGGCCCGATCTGCGGCGTCCGGATCGAGGCGATCGACGACCCGCTGATGCGCGAGGTGCGCTATCTCGACAAGCTGATCGACGAGCTGGCCAAGGGCCGGCCGATGGCGAAGATCCTGCGGGCGGGGTGAGGCGTTGCGTCGGCGGCGTAGGTCATCGCTTCCGTCTCAAAGCGGCGCGGCGCAGCCGCGGCGGCGCTCGCCCCCGACCAGAAGCTCAACGGCGATCGGGTAGCGTCGGTCGGACATGCCGTCCGAGCAGCCCGGCGCCGCGCGGGTGGTGAGCTCGAAGCGCAGGCCGCCGAGCGCGCCGGTCCAGGTGCCGCCGTTCGGGGCAGGCGCGTAGCGGGTCCACACGCGGGTGCCGGACTGGTCCTCGGGATGCGAATAGGTGACGCAGCGGCCCTCGATGCGCGCGCCCCAGAAGGGTTCCGTGCCGACGGCGCGCAGCGGCGCGACCCGGAGCCGCTCGCTGCCCTGCATCATGCACGCACCGGCACCGGCTGTCGTTTCCGGCGGAGCGGGTTCGGCGGCGCCATCGGTACAGGCGGCGACGAAGGATCGAGCCAGCCCGGCCGGCGGCGCGGGATGCGGCCCGCTGTTCTGCTGCCCGTAATTGACGGCGACGGGTCCGGCGATCAGCGCGGCGAGATTGGCCGGCACCGCTCCGGCCCCGGTCACTCCGCCCCGCTGGCGGTCGCCGCGCGTGTCGGCGACCAGGGTGGCGACCTCGCCGCCGCTGCCGACGGACAGCCGCTCCTCGCTGCCGACGGCGCGGAAGCCGGGGACGTTGACGAGCAGGCGGTTGCCGGCGGACGGGCAGAACAGGCGGATCGCGGCCCGGTCCGGCGCGGACAGGAGTACCAGCGCGGCGCCTTCGTCGCTGGACTGGAGGTCCCACCCGGCTTGCGAGGGCGGGCCGGGTCGAGCGGCGGGGGGCGGCGGCGCCACGGGGGTCGCGGCGTTGCCGGCCGGAGCGGCCTGGTCATCGGCCGCGCCGCCGCAGGCGGAGAGAAGCAGCGAGGCGGCAAGGACGGGCGATAGGCGCATGACGGTCTCCCAGCGGCGGGCGCGGCCCGGCACGAAAGGGCGCGCGCTCACCCTTGCTGAACTGCGCCAGGCCCGGGAGGTTGCCGAAACGGTCTCGAGCGAGCGAGGGCGCGCGCGGGGCCTCGAAAAGGGCTAGAGACGAGTCGACGGGCAGCGCGCCCGCGAAAGGAACTGCCATGGCCAAGGGTCAGATGAAATCGAACAAGGAAGTCCGCAAGCCCAAGAAGGAGAAGGCCAAGACCATCGCGGCGCAGCCGTCGCGCGGGGCGGTGAGCGACATCAAGAACCGCTGAGCGCCGGGGCGGCGGCGGGCCGGCGAGCCGCGCCAGATCCCAGAGGTGGCCGTAGAGCTCCTCGAACAGGGCGATCCGTTGTCGCCGGGATTCACATCGCCTCGTCATGGCCGCGGACGATCGGGTGCGCGGTGAGCGCTCGGCACGGCGCTAGAGCGGCGGGACCGGCTCGCCGGGGCGCCAGAACGGGAGGCTCAGTCCGCCGTAACGAGCGACGAAGGCCTGCGCCGCCGCCATCGTCGTTGGCCATGGGCCGATCGTGTAGCTCGCCCCGAGCACCTTGGTGGTGGGGATGCCCATCGCGGCCAGTTCGGGCAGCGGCAGCGGCGCCTGCACCTTGCAATAGGGAAGGCCGGCGCGGACCAGCAGGGCGACGACGTCCCACGCCTTGCGGTCGTGCTTGGGCGGCGCTCGGAAGTTGCTGCCGACCCAGTAGCTTTCGCCGCCGCAGCTCGGGCACGGGCGCACCTCGATCGGCCGCGGCGCGGCGCGGCGCATCGCCGGATGAGTCGGCAGCAGCGGCGCGCGCTTCATCACGGTGCGGCAGTCGAGGCAGGCGAACTTGGCGAGCTGCGGGGCGGTGTTGACCATGTCCGGGCTTCACTTGCGGCGGAAGAGGCCGAAGCATCGGGCGCGACCGAGGAATGTCAACATGATCGGGTCATCGCTCATCGCCTCTCGCTGGAAGGTCACACCAGGGTCTCACCTATAGCGCTTGCGCGACTTCTCGGCGCGGCTGGCGGGATCGAGGTAGCGGCACATGTCGTTCCATTCCTCGCGGCTCAGCTCGCCTTCCTTGCGCTGGCACTTCTCCCAGGCCGCCTTGCCGCGGGCGTCCTGGGCCGCGCGCGCCTCGGCCGCGATGCGGGCGGCGGTCTTCGGCGGGCGCTGCTCCGAGTGGAAGTGGGGCAGCTTGCCGTCGGCGGCGTCGGCGACATCCAGCTCGTGCGCCAGCGCCTCGGGCTCGTGCAGCTGCTCGGGCGGGGCGGGCAGCTGCGGCTCCATGGCGCGCAGGCACGCCTCGACCCCGGCCTCGCGCGGCTCGGCGGGCCCGACAGGGGCGGCGGGCGCGGCCGCGGCGTAGCGCTCGGGCTTGAGGTGGCGGAGGAGGAACATCAGGAGGCGGTCGTTATAGACGCGCTTCGTCGTCACCACCTCGCCCCACTCGTCATAGACATTGTGCTCGACGCCCTCGAGCGCGCGTTCGAAGGCGATGTCCTCAATGACGCCGCCGGCATGGTGGCGCGCGGCGTCCCAGGCGCGGGCGAAGGCGGCGCCGTGAGGCGAGCGGCGCAGGCGATTGGCGCCCTCGCGCGACATGCCGACGGCTTTCGCGGCGGCGGAGACGAGGCCGGTGTCGGCGAGCACCTCGATGAAGCGGCGCTGCTTCTCTTCGGTCCAGCCGTCATAGCGGGGGCGGCGGCGGACCGGCACCCAGCGATATTCGGCGGGGTCGTAGCCGGCGGGCGGCGGAGCGCCCTGTTCGGTGGGGTCGGCGGCGGCAAGCTCCTGGCTCGCGGGGGCGCGGGGCTCGGGGACGGGGTGGGATGAGTCGCTCATCCACGAGTGTAGATCAGACGAAATCCTATTTTGGAAGCAAATAGGATTTCACGGTGGGGCGGGAGAGGGATTGGCGCATCTAGTGCACTCTAGAGACAATCCCTGTATCGTGGCTCGGTAGTGTTGGTCGGGGGCCCGATGTCTTTACTCGATATCCTGATCTATGTGGCGGCATTCACCTTCGTGGTCGGATGGCTCGTGGTCATCGTTGACGCCGTGAGTGGCTTCAGAGTTATCGAGCGCATCCCCGCCGCAATCACTGGTGGCTTCGGCGCGATTCATAACGGAGCCTTCATCGCGATTGCTGTCATCCTTTCAGCGGGCCTGATCTGGCATCTCACTACCGGATAGTGGGCAGACTGAAGCGTCGTAGTCTCAGCACTAGACAAGGCTGACGCCCTCGATACTATTCGGAACGAGATGAGCGGGACAGGTAGCGTTCAAAGGGTCTGGGGCCAGACCTCAATTCCTGTAATTATCCGTCGCACAAAGCTAGGTCAGAAGCATCGGTTGAGGCTTCCCTACAGTCCCAACAATCGCGATTTGGCTTCAGAACGGCAGGCGAGATCGACCGACTTGGCTTTCCCACGAAAAATATTGGGAAATCCCAAAAGCGTGGTTTAACGACTTCGTGAATCGCAGTCTCGAGAAGTACGGTGAGGTCTGGATCATCCAGCCCTTCCGGGAGCAAGAAGTCTGCGCTCCAGCTTGCATGAATGCCCGAGGTCACGATTGCCAATGCTCCTGCATGGGTATGAACCACGGATTGGGAGACGACGGCTCTTGGTTTGAGGTAAACGAAGCGTTTGCGACACGCTGGGGAGAGGAAGAGTGGGCCTGCAGGCTGCTTAGTAAGATACGACAGCGGGATGGGGGGATTTGATGGCAGACGATCCAAAGAAGAGGCTGAAATATTCTATTCACCTATCGAGCCCCAGTATCGTCAACCTTCCAGACTTTCTGACTGACAAGGCGCTAGCGTCAGCTACGGAGATATCCCACCGTTAAAGATAAGTTTATCGATGAGATCGAGGCGAGAACAGACAAGGCAACAGCAGACGCTCTCAGATCCTCATTTCCTGATGAATGGACCGTCGAGTACAGATTCGGCGATTTTCCTAACGTAAAAGGGGACTACACGATTCCATTTTTTTCACGTGTCGCCTTTGACGAAACGAAAAGAGAGATCGAAGCCTGGGGTTATAATGCGGTCAAAATCTCCTTCGTTCGTTTGTCCAAACCCACGGCAAAGCCTTAGGGTCGATGCGCCTAGCTGCGGTCATGCAGCCTCAGTGCTAGTGCCGCTCCCGTCCTGCTGCACGCTCTTACACAGGAGACCCGAAATGACCGGCGGCGACGAGGATTATCAATTCGACGAGGAGAGCGGGGAGTGGATGCCGGCGGCTGAGCTGGCGTCGAAGCGGGCGGGGCTTCGACAGGCTCAGGATGAAGTGGGGGCGGTCGTGGTGCGCGACTCGGTGGGCAATGTGCTGGCCGACGGCGACCAGGTGACCCTGATCAAGGACCTCGAGGTCAAGGGCGCGGGGCGGACTCTGAAGCAGGGGACGCTGATCAAGTCGATCCGGCTGACCGGCGACGCCCAGGAGATCGACTGCAAGTTCGAAGGCATCAAGGGGCTGGTGCTGCGCGCGGAGTTCGTGCGCAAAAGGTAGGCGCCCTCCCCGGGGCGGTGCCGGCGGGGAGGGCCCTGGCTCAGTCGTGCTCGCGGCCGTTGGCGCCGAGATAGATCTCGCTGCCGAGCTCGCGGAATTTCTCGCTCATCTGGGCCATGCCGGCTTCCGCCTCCTCGACGACGAGGGGGCTCTCCGCTCCGGCAAGGGCCGGAGCGGCCCCTCCACCAGCCTTCGGCTGGTCCCCCTCCCCTGCAAAGGCAGGGGAGGATTGGCGGGCGGCGAAGTCGCGGACTTCCTGGGTGATCTTCATGCTGCAGAATTTGGGGCCGCACATCGAGCAGAAGTGGGCGGTCTTGGCGCCTTCGGCGGGGAGGGTCTGGTCGTGATATTGCTCGGCGGTGTCGGGGTCGAGCGAGAGGTTGAACTGGTCGCGCCAGCGGAACTCGAACCTTGCGCGCGAGAGGGCGTCGTCGCGCATCTTCGCGGCCGGATGGCCCTTGGCGAGGTCGGCGGCGTGGGCGGCGAGCTTGTAGGTGACGACGCCGACCTTGACGTCGTCGCGGTCGGGGAGGCCGAGATGCTCCTTCGGCGTCACATAGCAGAGCATCGCCGTGCCGAACCAGCCGATCATCGCGGCGCCGATCGCGCTGGTGATGTGGTCGTAGCCCGGAGCGATGTCGGTGGTGAGCGGCCCAAGCGTGTAGAAGGGCGCCTCGCCGCACGCCTCGAGCTGCTTGTCCATGTTCGCCTTGATCTTGTGCATCGGTACGTGGCCGGGGCCCTCGATCATCACCTGGACGTCGTGGCGCCAGGCGATCTGAGTGAGCTCGCCGAGGGTGGCGAGCTCGGCGAACTGGGCCTCGTCATTGGCGTCGGCGATGCTGCCGGGGCGCAGGCCGTCGCCGAGGCTGAAGGCGATGTCATACGCCTTCATGATCTCGCAAATCTCCTCGAAGCGGGTGTAGAGGAAGCTCTCCTGGTGGTGGGCGAGGCACCATTTCGCCATGATCGAGCCGCCGCGGCTGACGATTCCGGTGACCCGCTTCGCGGTCATCGGGATGTAGGGCAGGCGGACGCCGGCGTGGATGGTGAAATAGTCGACGCCCTGCTCGGCCTGCTCGATGAGGGTGTCGCGGTAGATTTCCCAGGTGAGGTCCTCGGCGATGCCGCCGACTTTTTCCAGTGCCTGGTAGATCGGTACGGTGCCGATCGGGACGGGCGAGTTGCGCAGGATCCATTCGCGGGTGTCGTGGATGTTGCGGCCGGTGGAGAGGTCCATGACCGTGTCGGCGCCCCAGCGGATCGCCCAGACCATCTTGTCGACCTCCGAGGCGACGTCCGAGGCGACGGCGGAGTTGCCGATATTGGCGTTGATCTTGACCAGGAAGTTGCGGCCGATCGCCATCGGCTCGGATTCCGGGTGGTTGATGTTGTTGGGGATGATGGCGCGGCCGCGGGCGACCTCGTCGCGGACGAATTCGGGCGTGACGTAATCGGGGATGGCGGCGCCGAAATCCTGGCCGTCCCGGATGTGCTCGCGGAGGGCTTCGCGGCCGAGATTCTCGCGCACGGCGACATACTCCATCTCGGGCGTGATGATGCCGCGGCGGGCGTAGTGCATCTGCGAGACGTTGGCGCCGGGCTTGGCGCGGAGGACCGTGCGGCGGACGTTGGGGAAGGGCTGGACCCCGCCGGAGCGGTCGGGGCCGAGCTGGCCGTTATCCTCGGGGCGGACCTCGCGCTGGGTCACCTCCTCGACGTCGCCGCGGCCGCGGATCCAGTCGCGGCGAAGCTCGGGGAGGCCGGCCATGATGTCGATGGTCGCGGCCGGATCGGTATAGGGGCCGGAGCAGTCGTAGACTCGCAAGGGGGGCTCGCCGGAGGTCGGCTCGAGGTCGATCTCGCGCATCGCGACGCGGTGCTCGCCCACGTAGATCTTGCGGGAGCCGCGGATGGGCCCGGTGGTCACTTTCAGTTCGGTGCGCGCGGGAATGTCGGCCATGTCTCGTTTCCTCTCCAGTGGAGGGAGACGGTCTTCGGGAAAGGCCGCTTCCCTCCCTACGCCGGTGTCAGCCGGATCAGGTTCAGCGGGTCGAAGGCTGCTGCCTCCCTCTCAACCGCGCGTCAGCGGTCCCCCGGGGATGGGAGTCGTCTAGGCCTGCGGGAGCGGCGCGTCTAGCTGATCTGCTCGACCGCGAGGGTGCCGGCGGGGAGCGGCCTGATCAGCTCGCGGGCCGGGACGGAGGCATCGAGCCAGGCGCCCCAGTCGCCGCGGTCGAGGACCGCGACCTGGCGGCCATGATAGGGCGCGACGTCGGGGCCGGGCTCGGTGGTGAGCATGGTGAAGGCCTCGCCGACATCGCCGCTCGTCCGCCAGAGGCCGGCGATGCAGAAGAAGGGCGCGCCGGGGCGGGTGAACAGCCATTTGTGCTTGCGCCTGGCCTTGGGGTCGGCGGGAGCGGTGAACTCGTAGAAGCCGTCGACCGGGATCAGGCAGCGGCCGCCGGTGGTGCTGTTGGCGAACTCGCGGCCTTCGGAGCGGTAATTGTAGACGGGCTTCTTGTTCGGCCCGGGCCAGCTCCAGCGGCGCATGACCAACTCGGTCCCTTCCGCGCCGGATCGGACGATGGCGGTGGGATCGGTGATCCGGATGCTGTCGAGCGGCGCGAGGTTGGGCAGGCCCTCGGGGAAGCGGAGCGGGATGCGCAGCTCGCTGAACTCGTCGTGGATCTGGCCGAGGGCGACCGCGCGGCGCACTTCGTTGCACATGGCTCCGCCCTAGGTCAGCATTCGGGCAGGCGCCAGTCGATCTCGCCGCGGCCATGCGCCTCCAGGAAGGTGTTGGCGCGCGAGAAATGGCTGCAGCCGAGGAAGCCCCTGTAGGCGGACAGCGGCGAGGGGTGGGGGGCCTTGAGGACGAGGTGATGGCCGCCCGCGTCGATGCTCTTCACGAACGCCCCCTTCTTCTGGGCGGGGGCGCCCCACAGCATGAAGACGACGGGCTCGGCCTTGGCGGCGACGGCGCGGACGATGGAGTCCGTGAAGCGCTCCCAGCCCTGGCCCTTGTGCGAGGCGGCGCGGCCCTGCTCGACGGTGAGGACGTCGTTGAGGAGGAGGACGCCCTGCCTGGCCCAATATTCGAGGTGGCCGTGGCGCGCGGGCGGGATGCCGAGGTCGGCGTCCAGCTCCTTGTAGATGTTGGCGAGGCTGGGCGGGGTGCGGATTCCGGGCTGGACCGAGAAGCACAGGCCGTGGGCCTGGCCCTCGCCATGATAGGGGTCCTGGCCGAGGATGACGACGCGGACCTCGTCCAATGGGGTGAGGTCGAGGGCGCGCAGCCAGTTGTCGGCGTCCGGGAAGATGCGCTTGCCGGAGCGGTGCTCGGCGTCGAGCCAGGCGCGGAGGGCGGCCATGTAAGGACTGTCGAGCTCGTCCTCGAGCGCCTCGCGCCAGCTCGGGTGAAGGGGATCCATGGCCGGGCGATAGGTCAATCGCGGCGCTGCAGCCAGTCGTCGGGAAGGCCGAGACGGCGGCAGGCGGCGACCGAGGGCCAGTTGCGGATGAGGATGGCGCCGGCGGTGCGCGCCGCCGCCTGGACGAGCGGGCGCTCGAGCGGGCGAAGGCCGCGGTCGGCGATGCGCAGCTGGGCGGCGATCCCGGGCGGAAGGATGTCGACGGCGGCGCGGATGAGGACGTGCTGCAAGGGGCGCGCGGCGGCGGGAAGGGCCGGGACCCGGCGCATGATGGCGAGAAATTCGAGCAGGGTCTCGGACGGCTCCAGGCGCGGGGTCATGCGGGCGAGCAGGGCATCCCAGCCGCCGACGCTGCCGGGCGCTCCGGTGGCGCCGTAGAGGCCCGCGGTGACCCGGCCTTCGGCGAAGACCCGGTCCTTGTCGGCCGGGCTCAGCGGGCGGTCGTAGCGGCTGTATGCCTCCATGAAGCCGTAGAGGGCGGTGGCACCGACCCAGTCGAGCAAATCGGGGTCCGACGCGCTATAGGCCTCGCCGGCGGGCGTGGTGCCGGTGACGTCGCCATGGGCGCGCGTGACTCCGGCGATCATCGCGCGGGCCTGGCTCTCGGGGGCGTAGACGGTGACGAGGGCGGCAAGGCCGGTGCGCTGCAGGCGCGCCAAGGGGTTGGCGCGGAAGTCGCTGTGGTCCCATACTCCGTGGCGGATGCGCGGCTCGGCGAGCTCGAGCAGAACCGCGGCGATGCCGCCGACGAACAAAGTCACCGGGTTGTCGAACACCCGCCAGGAGACGGAATCGGGCGCGAGCAGCGCCGGCTCGCCCGGCGGGGCGGCGAAATCGGTGCGCGGAACGCCCGGCGCGGCGAGAAGCTGGCCGGCCAGCGCCTCGATCTGGTTCTGGAGGATGCCCGGAAGCCGCGCCATCGCGCCTAGCTAACGCGGCCGGCGCGCGATGGCTTGGGATTTCGTCAGGAGGCCGGGCGGCGCCCGCTCAGTGCAGGTTCAGGCGATTTCGTGTTATGGCCTGCGCATGAGCCGGATCGATCGACGAACCCTGCTCGGCGGCTGCGGCGCCTTCGCAGTCGCCATGCTGATCGGCTGCGGCGGCGAGAGCTCGGCGCAGCAACGCGTTTTTCCGTTCCGGCTGAGCGACGCGCAGTGGCGGCAGCGCTTGAGCCCCGCCGCCTATCGAGTCCTGCGCGGGCACGGCACAGAGCGCGCCGGGAGCAGCCCGCTCGACCGCGAGCATCGCCGCGGCACCTTCCACTGCGCGGGCTGCGGCCATCGCCTGTTCTCGTCCGAGACCAAGTTCGACAGCGGCACCGGCTGGCCGAGCTTCTGGCGGCCGCTTCCGGGCGGCGTAGGCACGTCGACCGACAGCACGCTCGGAATGCGCCGGACCGAGGTCCATTGCGCCAATTGCGGCGGCCATCTCGGCCATGTCTTCGAGGACGGGCCGCGGCCGACCGGGCTTCGCTATTGCATGAACGGCGTCGCGATGACCTTCCGGGCGGCATGAGCAGGACGATGCAGCGCGTCGTCCTTTCCGCCACCATGGCAACTGCTTTGGCCGTCGCCGGCCTCTACGCGATGGGGGTGCAGAATTCGCTGCCGGCCCATGCTGCGGTCACCATTCCGGCGCCGGCGAGCGACGTCGCGGCGCGCGGGACCAGCGCAACGGCGGTGCTGGCTGGCGGGTGCTTCTGGGGCGTCGAGGGCGTGTTCGAGCATGTCGCGGGGGTGCGCAGCGTCACCGCGGGTTATGCCGGCGGTCGCGCGGGCGACGCGAATTACCAGACCGTCGGCGGCGGCCGGAGCGGTCATGCCGAGGCGGTGCGAATCGTCTACGATCCGCGCGCGGTGAGTTACGGGCAGCTTCTGCACATCTTCTTCTCGGTCGCTCACGACCCGACGCAGGTGAACCGGCAGGGGCCGGACCACGGACCGCAATATCGCTCCGCCATCTTCCCGCAGGATGCCGAGCAGCGCCGGGTGGCGCAGGCCTATATCGCCCAGCTCGGGCGGTCAGGGCGGTTCGGGCGGGCGATCGCGACGCGGGTCGAGAGCGGCGGCTTCTGGCCCGCCGAGGACTATCACCAGAATTATATGCGGCGGAATCCGCGCAGCCCCTACATCATGGCGCATGACGCGCCGAAGCTCAGGGACCTGCGCGCGACCTTCCCCCGCCTGCTCGCGCCGCGGCCGGCGGCCTAAGCCTTTTCTGTCATTCCCGCGAAAGCGGGAGCCACAAACGAGCGAAGCTCATTCAGCCTCCTTTGCGAAGGCGCGAAGGCAGCTGGATCCCCGCTTTCGCGGGGATGACAGGGGCGGGCGGGTGAACGGTGGCTGACGACCTGTCCCGGGGCGAAATAGTCCGCGACAATTCGCGACCAATTCCCCCGCCAGCCGACATTCGATTGCGACGCGCGGGCTCCAGTTAGGGAGCGTCGCCAACAAAGGCGGCGCGTTTCAAGTGAAGGAGTTTTCCATGCGCAAGATCGTCATCTCCGCTGTGATCGCCGGTGCGGCGGTCGTCGCAACCCCGGCCGCCGCCCAGAATTGGGGCTATCAGGGCCATGGCTATGGCCATAACGGCGCCGCGATCGGCCAGCAGATCAACCAGCTGCACAACCAGATCGCCCAGGCCCAGCGCCGCGGCGCCATCTCGCCGCGCGAGGCCAACGGCCTGCGCCGCCAGGCGACCCAGGTGCAGCGCAACTTCCGCCAGTTCAGCCGCAACGGCATCGACCGGCGTGAATTCTCGCTGCTCCAGCGGCAGGTCCAGCAGGTCCGCCAGTCGCTCCGCCTCGAGCGTCGCGACGCCGACCGCCGCCGCGGCTAACCACCGCCCAAGCTAGTCCCCTTCGCCCCGCCCCTTGGGCGGAGGGGACGCCAAGTCCCGCCGCGCGTATCAACTATCCCCCGCGCGGCGGGACAATCCGAGAGCGGCTCCACGCGCGTGGGGCCGCTCTTAGTTTTTGGAGGTCAGCGCCTCGGCGATCAGCTTGCGGCTGTTTTCGATGCCATAAAGGGCGAAGAAGCTGCCCATGCGTGGGCCCTGCTCACTGCCGAGCAAGGTCTCGTAGAGGACCTTGAACCAGTCGCGCAGTCGCTCCTTGCCGTAGTGAGCCTTGCCGACTTCGTAGACGTGGTTCTGGAGGACGACCGCGGGATCCTCGTCCCCCCAATCCGGCTCGCCCTCGAAGCCGGCGAGAATTTCATCCAGCTGCCGTAGCAGACCGGCTTCCTCCTCGCTCGGCGGGCGCCGGCGCAGTGATGGCGCAACGAAGCGGACTCCGTATTCGACCGCGTAGCCGACGAGCTGGTCGAGCGCAGGGCTGTTCTCGGGGCTCAGCTCCGGATTGTAGCGCTGGAGGAAATTCCAGATCGTCTTCGCATCGCCCACGCCGGGCAGGCTCGCGATGTTCAGGAGCAGGGCGAAGCTGATCGGGAGCTTCACCTCCGGCACCTTTCCGGAATGCACGTGATGCACGGGATTGCCGGTGCGCTTGTCCCATTCCTGTGCCGGATAGGCCGCGAGGAATTGGTAGTACTCGTCGACCGCCTTGGGGATGATGCCGAACGAGAGCTGCTTGGCCTTCCTGGGCTCGCGGTAGAGGTAGAAAGCGAGGCTCTCCTCGGGCGCGTAGGTCAGCCATTCGTCGATGGTGACCCCGTTGCCCCTTGTCTTGGAGATCTTCTCGCCATTCTCGTCGAGGAACAGCTCGTAGTTGAAGCCCTCGGGCGGGCGGGCGCCGAGGACCCGGACGATCTTGGAGCTTTGCGTCACGCTGTCGATCAGGTCCTTGCCGGACATCTCGTAATCGACTCCCAGCGCGTACCAGCGCATCGCCCAGTCGACCTTCCACTGAAGCTTGGCGCCGCCGCCGAGGATCGACTGCTCGACGCTCTCGCCGGTCTCGGGCTCGACGTAGCGGATGAGGCCGGCCTCAGCGTCGATCACCTCGACGGAGACCTGGAGGACTTTGCCATTGACCTGGCTGATTGGGAGGACCGGCGAGTAGGTCTGGCGCCGCTCCTCGCGGAGGGTCGGCAGCATGACGCCCATGATGTCGTCATATTTGCGCAGGACCTGACGAAGCGCCTCGTCGAAATGGCCTTTATTGTAGCAGTCGGACGAGGCCTTGAACTCGTAGTCGAAGCCGAAGCGGTCGAGGAATTGCCGGAGCAGGTTGTTGTTGTGGTCGGCATAGCTCTTGTGGCCGCAGCCATAGGGGTCGGGCACGCGGCTCAGCGGCTGGTCGAGATGCGCGTGCATCATGTCCTGGTGCGGAACGCCGGGCGGCACCTTGCGCATGCCGTCCATGTCGTCGCTGAACGCGATCAGGCGGGTCGGCCAGTCGACCATCTCGGTGAGAGCGCGGCGGACCATCAGGGTGCGCGCGACCTCCTGGAAGGTGCCGAGGTGCGGCAGGCCGGAGGGGCCGTAGCCGGTCTCGAAGACGATGCCTTTGTCGCCCGGGCCGTCGGGATAGCGCTTCAGCAGCTTGCGTGCTTCCTCATAGGGCCACGCCTTGGAGACCTTCGCGGCCTCGCGGAGTTGTTCGGGGATCGGCATGGGCGCCATGTCGCCGCTTCGCGGCCCGCAATCAAGCTGCTAGACCCCGGCAAATGATCATCCTTGGCCTCGATCCCGGCCTGGGCTGCACTGGCTGGGGCGTGATCCGGGCCGAGGGCAACCGGCTGTCCCACATCGCCAACGGGCAGGTGCGCACCGACGCGCGCGCGCCGTTGGCCGAGCGGCTGGCGAAATTGCACGAGGCGCTCGGCGAGGTCGTGGCGGAGTATCGGCCCGGCGGAGCGGCCGTCGAGGAGGTGTTCGTCAACGACAATCCGCAGTCGACGCTGAAGCTCGGCCAGGCGCGCGGCGTGGTTCTGCTCGCGGCGGCGCAGGCGAAGGTCGAGGTCGGCGAATATGCGCCGCGGCTGGTCAAGAAGGCGCTGGTCGGAACCGGGGCGGCGGACAAGAACCAGGTTCACGCGATGGTGCAGCGGCTGCTTCCGGGGGCGCAGATCGCCGGGGCGGACGCGTCGGACGCGCTCGCGGTGGCGATCACCCATGCCCACCACCTGGCCAGCGCTCGGCGCGGGGTGGCGGCATGATCGCCAAGCTGCGCGGGCGGCTCGACAGTTTCTCGGCGGACCATGCGGTGATCGACGTCAACGGGGTCGGCTATCTGGTGTTCGCGTCGAGCCGCACCCTGGCCAGCCTCGGCGCGGTCGGCGAGGAGGTCGTGCTCCATACCGAGATGCTGGTCGCGCAGGACATGATCCGGCTGGTCGGCTTTTCGAGCGCGGCGGAGCGGGACTGGTTCGGGCTTTTGACCAGCGTTCAGGGCGTCGGCAGCCGCGTGGCGCTCGCCATCCTGTCGGCGCTGTCGGCGGACGAGCTGCACAGCGCGATCGCGGCCGGCGACCACCGCATGATCGCGCGGGCCAACGGCGTCGGCCCCAAGCTCGCCCAGCGCATCGCCAACGAATTGAAGGACAAGGCGGGCGGCGTCGCGCTAGGCCTTGGTGGCGGGGGCGTGGCGCCCGCGCGCGGCGGCTTCGCGGCGGACGCGGTGTCGGCGCTGCTCAATCTCGGCTTCCGGCCGGCGGAAGCGTCGGAGGCGGTGGCCAAGGCCGAGGCCGAGATCGGGCCGGAGGCGACCCTCGACGCGCTGGTGCGTAGCGCGCTCAAGAAGGTGGCCAAGTAACTTCTGTCATTCCCGCGAAAGCGGGAATCCAGCTGCCTTTCCTCCGAGACTAGAAGAAGAAGCTGGATCCCCGCTTTCGCGGGGATGACGGGGAGGGTTAGGTGGCTTTCTCCACCACCGCGCCGATCGCGGCGATGCGGTCGACGTCGGCGTAGGCGGGTTTCTCGAGTTCCTCGCCGAAGATGTCGGGGTCGAGCTCGCGCCACTCGAGGGTGCAGTTGAGGGCGGGCAGTTCGCGCTCCAGGGTCTCGCGGAGCTCGTCGCGGCCGTCGACGATGGCGCTTCCGGTGTAGAGGAGGATTCGGCCGCCGGGGGCGAGCTTGCGGGCAGCCGCCAGAGTCCAGTCGCGCGACAGCTCGGCGCCGTGCATGGCGCCGCCGCGGCGATAGGCGGGGGCGTCTTCCTCGAAAATGAAGGGCGGGTTGGAGATGGCGAGGTCGAAGCCCGGCTCGATGGCTTCGACGCCGTCGCTCTCGATCGTGGTCACCTCGACACCGGCGAAGGCGGCGTTGACTCGGGCGTGGCTGAGCGCGGCCGTGTTGATGTCGGCGAGTTCGACCTGCGTGTCCGGCATGACGCCCGCGGCGATGATGCCGCCGACGCCGGCGCCCGTGCCGATATCGACGAGGCGCGAGACGCCGCCGCGCCGGCCGAGCTCATCGACGATGAAGTCGGCGAAACGGGTGCTGTCCGGTCCGAGGAAGACGCTTTCGTCGCTCTCGGTGGGGAAGGCGGAGTGAATGAAAAGGCGGCCGCGGATGCGCGAGACGCGGATCTTGGCCTTCCAGCCGGCGGCCGTTTCCTGGAGCAGTCGGCCTTCGCGGAGCAGGGCGAACAGCTCGGGGCCGACCACCTCCTCCGCGAACGGCAGGCTCCAGCCGAACACGCCGCGCAGATTCCTGGCCTCGCGCATCGTCTCGCGGGCGAGGACCCGGCGGTGGCTCTCCGGGGTGATGGTGACGAAGTCGTAGCCACGCGCCTCGAGCGCCTGGAGCAGGCGGAGGTGCGCGGCTTCGTCTTCGGACAGGGCTCCCGGCCCGGCCATCCTCAGCCGGCGGCGCGGCGCAGCGGCATCGTCAGGCAGTGGACGCCGCCGCCGCACATGGTGAACTCGCTCAAATCGAGGGCGATCGAGCGGTAGCCGCGCGACGCCAGCTCGACGTCGATGCGCGAGCAGGTGCCCGACGTCACGACCCGCTTGTCGCCGAGCGAGAGGAGGTTGCAGCCGAGCTTGCGCGCTTCCTTGTAGGCGAGCGGCAGGAGCTCGATGCCGATATCCTCGACCCGCTCCATGAAGCGCTCGTCGAGCACGTCGGTGCAGGCGATGGCGAGGTCGCGGTCGACCATGCAGAAGACTGTGTCGAGGTGGAGGAAGTGCGGGTCGAGGTGATAGCGGATCACCTCCCAGCCCTTGCTCTTGTAAATCGCGGCGAGATGCTCGGCACCCATCGCGTTGGTGCGCTCGCCGGAAATGCCGATGGCGAGGACGCCCGAACGGATCATCGCGACGTCGCCGCCTTCGACCCGGCCCTGCTCGATGCGGCCGAGGATCGGCACGCCGGCCGCCTTGGCTGCAGCCATCACCGCGTCGACTTCGCCGCGGCGGTGGCTCGCGCCGGGCGACAGGCCGAGCAGACCCCAGGGGGTCATCAGGCTGGTGTCGCGGGTGAAGGCGAGATCGGGGAGGCCGGCGTGGGCGGGGACGAGGCGCACGTCGACGCCTTCCGCCTTCAACGCGGCGACGAGGCCGGAATGCTGGCGGGTCGCTCGCGCCTGGCAGGGCTGGAGGCCCTCGCGGTGATTCTCGTTGCTGACCGAGTTGCACGGGACCAGCGAGAGGTGGCTCGGGTCGGCGAGGAGCACCTGCTCGAGCCGGCCATATTCGCTGTCGACAGGACCGCCGAACCGCGCCGTGGGGCGCGGCGCGGGCCGGGGCGAGAGGTTTGCAGCCAGGCCGGTGGTGGGAGTCTGGACGGATTCAAGGAACATGGGCGCTTATCCCCACATCACTTGACGATAGCGTTCGAAGCAGCGCGCGCCGGCCTGAAGCCGGATCAGCGCGCCCTCGGCGATCGCGGTGGCACAATTCGGCTCCTCGGCGACGAGCGGGCGAAGGACCTTCTCGTTCCAGTCCTCGCTGTGGCGAACGTCCAGAACCGCGTGCAGCTCGAAATAGCGGCGCGCCTTGCCGTCGAACCCCAGCCGCTTGAGGCCGTCGGCGACGGCGCGGCTGCGGCCGGGCGCGGTCAGCTCGATCGCTCCAAGCGCCCCGATCGAGTGGAAGGCGTAGCGGCGGTTGGCCGCCATCGCGGTCATCGCGTTGGCGAGCGCCAGGCTCTCCCACACGGTGTCCGCGATCTCCGCCTTGAGGCCGAGCTCCCGGATCAGCGCGTCGAGCATCGGGCCGTGCATGCCCTTGGGATTGCCGCGGCCCATCTCGTCCCAATAATTGTTGGCGAGCTCCATCTTGGCGTCGGGCGGAACCTTGACCTGGGTCATTGCGGTAAGGTCGTCGAAGCCGGCCTCGCCGGCGGCTTCCTGGCCGAGATAATATTTGAACTCGTCGACGCTCGCCTCGCGTGCGAGCCACGGGAAGAGCGGATCGCCCTGGCCGGGGCCGGTGACCTGGAGGTCCTCGAACCAGGCGAGGAAGCCGTCGACGTCGGTGGGCGCCTGCGCGGCGCGCGCCGCGATCTCGCCGCGAAGCTCCTCCAGGAACGCGCCCTCGAGCCGCTGCATGCGATGGTCCTCGTCCATCTGCGACTGCCAGTTGTCGGAGGGGAATCCGGGCGCGAGACGCCGCCGGTTCCAAGCCGCCAGTCGCTGTTGAAAGCCGTCGTTGAGGAATTGCGAGGAGCGTTCCTGCTCCTCCCAACGGAAGATGCTCGCCATGTAAATACCTGAGTTTAGCTCTTGTTCAGGAAACGGGCGGTCTCAGGGATTCGTTCCCGTAACGGTGATTGATACGGATCAAGGGGTTAGACAGAGGCGGGCGCTGCGCTATGCGAGGGCGGTGACCGACGAGCGCCTGACCACTCCCAACCGCCGGCCCGAGGACGTGGACGCGGCGCTTCGGCCCAAGAGCCTGGACGAGTTTGTCGGGCAGCAGGCGGCGCGCGAGAACCTGCGCGTGTTCATCGATGCGGCGCGGCGGCGCGGCGATGCGCTCGACCATGTCCTGTTCTTCGGGCCGCCGGGGCTCGGCAAGACGACCCTGGCGCAGATCATCGCGCGCGAGCTCGGAGTCGGCTTCCGCGCCACGTCGGGGCCGGTGATCGCCAAGTCGGGCGACCTCGCCGCCTTGCTCACCAATCTCGAGGATGGCGACGTCCTGTTCATCGACGAGATCCACCGGCTGTCGCCCGCGGTCGAGGAAATCCTCTATCCGGCGATGGAGGACCGGGTCCTCGACCTGATGATCGGCGAGGGGCCGTCGGCGCGCTCGGTCCGGATCGACCTGCCCAAATTCACCCTGGTCGGGGCGACGACGCGGCAGGGGCTAATCACGACGCCTCTGCGGGACCGGTTCGGAATTCCGGTGCGGCTCAGTTTCTACACGACGCCCGAGCTGGAGAAGGTGGTGCGGCGGGCAGCAGGGCTGCTCGGCCTCGCGATCACCGAGGACGGCGCGCGCGAGGTGGCGCGGCGCTCGCGGGGGACTCCGCGCATCGCCGGGCGGCTGCTGAGGCGAGTGCGCGATTTCGCCGAGAGCGCGGGGGCGGCGGCGGTGGACGCCAAGGTCGCCGACGCGTCGCTGACCCGGATGGAGGTCGACGCGCTCGGCCTCGACGCGATGGACCGGCGCTATTTGACGATGATCGCCGACATCTATCGCGGCGGCCCGGTCGGCGTGGAGACCCTGGCGGCGGGGCTGAGCGAGCCGAGGGACACGATCGAGGAGGTGATCGAGCCCTATCTCATCCAATTGGGCCTCATCGCCCGCACGGCGCGCGGACGCTGCCTCAACGGACCGGGGTGGAAGCATCTCGGGCTGCCGCAGCCGAGCAACGACCAGACGGGGTTGTTCGAGAGCTGATCTCCACTCGTCATTCATCGACATTCGTGCGGTGCAGGGAGACCTGATCCGGCTCATTCGGACGCAGAGCGCGGCTAGCTCTCGACCGAGAAGATGTCCTCGACGCGGCAATCGAGCGCGCGGGCGAGCTTCAGCGCAAGCAGGGTCGATGGGACGAACACGCCGTTCTCGACCGTGTTGACGGTCTTGCGGCTGACTCCGACCTGCTCGGCGAGCGCAGCCTGGGTATAGCCGCGCTCGCCGCGAAGTTCGTTGAGGCGGTTGGCGAGGCGCTCAGTCGCCAAGGTGGGCACGCCTTTCAAGGAGGCCGAAGCGCACCAACGCGGTGGCGACGCCGATAGTGACCAGCAGGTGGATCGCGTCGCGCGCACTCACCGGCTCGAACGCGAGCAGCCCGTAGATCGCGAAGGCGCTGATCATGGTGGTGACGAAGCCGAGCTTGAGCGCTTCGGCGCGATTGGCGCGCGTGACCTCGTCGTCGAGCAGGGCGCGGACATTGCGCGACTTGAACCAGAAGCCGCCGGTGGTGAGCGCGAGCAGGAGGACAATCGACAGGATCAGCCAAGCGCCGACCTTGACGTGGTCGACCGTGCGCACGGCTGTGGCCGGGCCTTCATAGCGGTCGGCGAGATAAGAGGCTTGCTGCGTCAGGAAGATGATCGCCAGCAACGGCAGCGTCCTCGCACGGCGCCGGCTCAGCTCGTCGGCAACCTCGATATCCGATCTTTGGCCCATTGCACTCCCCACTCCATGTAACCTGTAGGTGACATGTAACCTTGAGGTGACATTGCGTCAACGCAAAAATACTTCGCCCTATCCTTTGGTTAAGGGTTTGCGCTTGCCCCCGTGATTCCGCTGCCTCTAGAGCCGGAGCCGGTGAGCGGGACCGAAATCGACAAACCCTATCGCGGCGCGTTCGACGGCCGCACCCATCGCTTTGCGCTGCGCGTCTATTTCGAGGACACCGACGCGGCGGGCATCGTCTATTACGCCAATTACCTGCGCTTCATGGAGCGGGCGCGGTCCGACATGCTTCGAGCGATCGGAGTCGACCAGCGCGCCACGCTCGACGCCGGCGAGGGCGTCTATGTGGTCGCCGAGGCGAACATCAAATATCGCGCCCCGGCCAGGCTCGACGACGAGATCGTCGTGGTCAGCAGCCTGGATAAGGTGGGCGCGGCCACCGCAACCATTCATCAGCGAGTCATGCGCGGGCAGGAATTGCTTGCCGATGCGACAATTGTCGCGGCGTTCATGTCCCCGGACGGACGCCCGAAGCGGCAGCCCAAGGCATGGCTCGAGCTGTTCAAGCCATTAGCCGCGAAGGAAGGAAAAGAGTGAGCCTAGCCGAAACGACCGGAGCCGCCGCAGTCGCCAGCATGTCGCCGGTTGCCCTGTTCCTGCAGGCCGACATCGTCGTGAAGGCCGTGATGATCGGCCTTTTGCTCGCCAGCATCTGGACCTGGGCGATCATCGTCGCCCAGTGGGTGAAGATGCGCCGCGTCGCGCGCGAGAACGAGCGGTTCGAGCGCGATTTCTGGAAGAGCGACGACATCGACCGCTTCTACGAGGCGCGCGGCAAGGAGGATTTCCCGTCCGCGAAAGTGCTGTCGGCGGGAATCGCCGAGTGGCGCCGCTCGACGAGCGGCCGCAGCGTCGACCGCGAAGGCACGCGCTCGCGGCTGGCGGTGGCGCTCAACGCCGCGGTCGCGGCCGAGGTCGACAGCGCGTCGGACCGGCTCAACATCCTCGCCACGGTCGGATCGGTGGCGCCGTTCGTCGGCCTGTTCGGGACCGTGTGGGGAATCATGCGCAGCTTCACCGACATCGCGGCGGAGCAGAGCACCAATCTCGCGGTGGTCGCGCCCGGCATCGCCGAGGCTTTGTTCGCGACCGCGATCGGCCTGTTCGCGGCGATCCCCGCGGTGATCGCCTACAACCGCATGACCCACGGCATCAACAAAATGGAGGCGCGCCTCGCACGCTTCGCCGACGGCTTCCACGGGACCCTGTCCCGCGAGCTGGAGCTGGAGGCCTAAATGGGCATGTCGACCGGTCCCGTGTCGGGCCGCGGCAGGCGGCGGGCGCCGATGGCGGAGATTAACGTGACTCCGTTCGTCGACGTCATGCTGGTGTTGCTGATCATCTTCATGGTGACCGCGCCGCTGCTGACCAGCGGCGTCGAGGTGAACCTGCCCGAGAGCAAGGCCGAGGCGCTAAGCCAGGAGCAGGACCCGGTCAGCATCTCGATCGACCCCGCCGGCGCGATCTTCGTCAATGACGATTCCGTGGACGGCGCTTCGCTCGGCGCGAGACTTCAGCAGATCGCCGCCGGGTCGACCGAGGCGGGCGGGCCGCGCATCTATCTGCGCGCCGACCAGGGTCTCGACTATGGCCGGGTGATGACGGTGATGGGCGAGCTTCATGCCGCGGGCCTGCGCCGCGTTGCGCTGGTCAGCACGGCGGCTCAGGAACGGCGCTGATGGAGCGGACCGAGGCATCCGGCTTCGGCGTCGCGCTGGTCGGCCACATCGCGCTGATCGTCGCGTTGAAGTTCCTGCTCGACACATCGGGCGCGCTGACCCCGCCGCCGGCGATGGAAGTGTCGTTCGCCGAGGATATCGGGCTGGTGTCGACGGCGCCGGAAACGGAGGCGTCCGCGCCCGCGCTTGGGGACGAGCCGGGGCCGGCCGAGGAGGCGGCGGGCGGCGAGACCTCGGTGCCGGAGCCCGAGCCGATCGCCGAGCCGGAGCCGGCGCGCACGCCGAGCCCGTCGACCCCGCGCGACCGGCCCGAGGAGCCCCGCCGCACGGC
>NZ_JAANPA010000042.1 GCF_011320075.1 Sphingosinicella sp. YJ22
CACCCAGGGTAATTCGGATTCCCCCCCCCCGCTTGCGGGAGGGGTCGGGGGTGGGGCTGCCAGCATCAGTCATGCCCCGGCCATGCCCACCCCCAGCCCCTCCCGCAAGCGGGAGGGGAGCTAGACCGCGACCTCGGCTTTGATGTGGGGATGGGGATCGTAGCCGAGGATCTCGAAATCCTCATAGTCGTAGGAGTCGATCGAGTCCGGCTTGCGCAGGATGTGGAGCGTCGGCAGCGGCCGGTGGTCGCGGGTGAGCTGGAGGCGCGCCTGGTCGAGATGGTTGGAATAGAGGTGGCAGTCGCCGCCGGTCCACACGAAGGTGCCGGGCTCGAGGCCGCATTGCTGGGCGAGCATGTGGGTGAGCAAGGCGTAGCTGGCGATGTTGAACGGCACTCCGAGGAAGACGTCGGCGCTGCGCTGGTAGAGCTGGAGGTTCAGCTTGCCGTCGGCGACCTGGGTCTGGAACAGGCAGTGGCAGGGGGCGAGCGCCATCTTGTGGAGCTCGGCCGGGTTCCACGCGCTGACGATCTGGCGGCGCGAGGCGGGATCGCGGTTGATGAGGTCGATGAGCGCCTCGATCTGGTCGATATGGACTCCGCCGGGGCCCTCCCAGTCGCGCCATTGCTTGCCGTAGACCGGGCCGAGGTCGCCGCTCTCGTCGGCCCATTCGTCCCAGATGCTGACCCGGCGGTCCTGAAGCCATTTGACGTTGGTGTCGCCGCGCAGGAACCACAGCAATTCGATGATGATCGACCTGAGGTGGAGCTTCTTGGTGGTGACGAGGGGGAAGCCCTCGGACAGGTCGAAGCGCATCTGGTGGCCGAACACGCTGAGCGTGCCGACGCCGGTGCGGTCCTGCTGCGCCACGCCCTCGTCGAGGATGCGCTGGAGGAGGTCGTGATAGGCCTGCATGGCCCTACGACTATGGCGGCTCGCCAAGCGGGACAAGGCTGCTAAAGGCAAGGGCCGGGGATAAGTCGAGGAGCGGGTGAGATGGCGGAAGCTTATATCGTCGCGGCGTGCCGGACGGCGGGCGGGCGCAAGGGCGGAAGGCTCGCGGGCTGGCACCCGGTCGACATGGCGGCGGCGGTGCTCGATTCGGCGGTGGAGCGCAGCGGGATCGACCCGGCTGCGGTCGACGACGTCATCATGGGCTGCGTCAGCCAGGGCGGCGAGCAGGGCTTCCAGGTCGGCCGCAACGCGGTGCTCGCCTCCAGGTTGCCGCAGCATGTGCCGGCGGTGACGGTCGACCGCCAGTGCGGCAGCTCGCAGCAGTCGATCCATTTCGCCGCCCAGGCGGTGATGAGCGGCACCCAGGACGTGGTCATCGCCGCGGGCGTCGAGAGCATGACCCGGGTGCCGATGGGCTCGACGGTGATGCTGTTCATGAAGGAAGGGCTCGGCGGGCCCAAGTCGCCGGGGCAGGAGGCCAGATATCCCGGGATCCAGTTCAGCCAGTTCATCGGCGCCGAGATGATCGCCAGGAAATGGGGATACGACCGTGAGAAGCTCGACCGCTACGCGCTCGCCAGCCACGAGCGGGCGATCGCGGCGACCCAGCGCGGCGATTTCGGCGACGAGATCGTGGCTCTGGAGGTCGACGGGCCGGACGGCAAGGAGATGCACGATCGCGACGAGGGCATCCGCTTCGACGCGACCTATGAGGGCATCGCCTCGGTGAAGCTGCTCAGCCCGGAAGGGGTGATCTCGGCGGCCAATGCCAGCCAGATCTGCGACGGCGCCAGCGCGGTGATGATCGCCTCGGCCGAGGCGGTGAAGGCGCATGGGCTGACTCCGCTGGCGCGGATCCACAACCTGACGGTCACCGCGGGCGACCCGGTGATCATGCTCGAGGAGCCGCTCTATGCGACTGATCGCGCGCTTCAGCGGGCGGGCATGAGCATCGGCGACATCGACCTGTTCGAGGTCAACGAGGCGTTCGCGCCGGTGCCGCTCGCCTGGCTCCAGCACACTGGCGCCGACCCGGACCGGCTCAACGTCAATGGCGGCGCGATCGCGCTCGGCCACCCGCTCGGCGCGTCGGGGACGAAGCTGATGGCGACGCTGGTCCACGCGCTTCGCAGGCGCGGCAAGAAGTGGGGCCTGCAGACCATGTGCGAAGGCGGCGGCACCGCCAATGTGACGATCGTCGAGGCGGTTTAGGAAGAAAGAGGGGCCACCCCCGGCCCCTCCAGCAAGGGCTGGAGGGGAGTGCCGCCACAGACGCTCCCCTCCGCGCCTTCGCGGAGGGGCGAGGGGTGGCCCTTCCTAGCCTTCCGCCGCCTCGGCCATCTCGACCTCGCAGAGGCGGCCGCCCTGGCGGAGCGGCTCGGCGAATTGCGGGTGGCGCTCGAGCTGGCGGCGGTAGAGCCGGCCGACGGCGGCGACGAGGCGGCCGTCGCGGCCGAGCATCGCATCGGCGTGACGGATCATCAGCGAATTGGGCCACGCCTTGGCGCGGGCCGACTCGATCTGCGCGACGACCTCGTCCTCGCCGGCGCCCGGATGCGCCTGGGCGATCACCGCGACCATCGCCGCGGTCGAGCGCGAAATGCCCATATGGCAATGGATGAGGAGATGGGCAGGGTCGCGCGCCGGTAGGGCGCGGCCGAACTCGAGAAGGGCGGCCATGTCGTCGCGAGTCGGCATGACCATGCCGGGCAAGGGCAGGATGACGTCGTGGAAGCGCAGGGTCAGCCGGCGCTGCGGCGGCGCCGCGTTGAACGCGGACGGCTCGGGGTGATCCGGATCGAGGATCGACAACAAGTGGGTCACCTCGGCGCGGCCCAGCGCATCGAGCTCGTCGAGCCCGCAAATCGTCTGCCGGACCGTCCAGTCGATCATCGCGGCGTCACGCTAGCAGCCGCAGGGCAGGGCGCAATCCCGTCCATTCTATGCGTCACCAAGCTGTCGTGTTGAGCAGTTCAAATTGTAACAAGAATAAGCGATAGGGAGCGGGTCGAGGCGGCGGGAGAGGAAGTGATGAACTCGGTGACGCGGCTGAGCGACCTCGCCAGGAGCGAGCTTGCCGACCTGCGCAAGGCGCCCGCGGAAGACGATGAGGGCCTCGGCCCCTCAGGCGAGCCGCGGCGGCGCTACCGGACCATCTGGATCTCCGACGTCCATCTCGGCACGCGCGGCTGCAACGACCGCATGCTCATCGACTTCCTCGACCATGTCGACAGCGAGACCCTGTATCTGGTCGGCGACATCATCGACGGCTGGCGGATGCGCAAGCGCTACTACTGGCCCGAGCGCCACAGCGCGATCGTTCGCCGGGTGATGAAGCGCGCCATCCGCGGAACCCGTGTGATCTACATCCCCGGCAACCATGACGAGATGTTCCGCCAGTTCGCGGGCATGAATTTCGGCGGGGTCGAGATCCAGCCGAAGGCGGTCCACACCACCGCCGACGGGCGCAAGCTGCTGGTCGTGCACGGCGACGAGTTCGACGCCATCGTCCTCGCCCACCGCTGGCTCGCCTTCCTCGGCGACTGGGCCTACCGCACCCTGATGCAGCTGAATGTCGCGGTGAACATGTTCCGCCGCTTCTTCGGCATGGAATATTGGTCGCTGTCGAAGCACGCCAAGCACAAGGTGAAGAGCGCCGTCTCGGTGATCTCGCGGTTCGAGGAGGCGCTTGCTCACGAGGCCAGGAGCAAGGGCGTCGACGGGGTCGTCTGCGGACACATCCATACCGCCGAGATTCGCGATTTCGGCGGTACCGTCTATTACAATGACGGCGACTGGGTCGAAGGCTGCACGGCCCTGGTCGAGCATGCGGACGGAACGATGGAGATCCTGCACTGGCCGGACGAGATCAAGAAGCGGGTCACCCAGCCGGTGAAGCTCAAGCTGAAGGCGGCGGCATAGCGGTTGCCGCCGTGAAAATCCTCATCGTCACCGACGCCTGGGCGCCCCAGGTCAACGGTGTCGTGCGCACGCTCCAGGCGGTTCGCCACGAGCTCGAGCAGATGGGCCATCATGTCGAGGTGATCGCGCCCGACCAGTTCCGCTCGCTGCCGTGCCCGACCTACCCGGAGATCCGACTCGCTTTGGCCGCGAGCGTCGGCAGACGGATCGAGGAAGCGGACGCGGACGCGATCCACGTCGCCACCGAAGGTCCGCTCGGGCTCGCCGCGCGCCGCCACTGCATCAAGCACGGACTGCCGTTCACGACGGCCTACCACACCCAGTTCCCCGATTACGTGGCCAAGCGCACCAAACTGCCGGCGCGATGGTTCTGGCGCTATATCCGCTGGTTCCACGCGCCCGCCAAGGCGGTCATGGTGTCGACGCCGACCGTCGAGAAACAGCTTCACGACAACGGCATCCCCCACACCCGTCACTGGGGCCGCGGCGTCGATTTGAAGCTGTTCACGGCCGACGGGCCGCGCCATCCGGCGTTCGACGGGCTGGCCGGCCCGATTCTGCTCTATGTCGGGCGGGTCGCGGTCGAGAAGAACGTCGAGGCGTTCCTGACGCTCGACCACCCGGGCACGAAGGTCGTCGTCGGCGACGGCCCGGCGCTCGAGGCCTGCAAGGCAAGATTCCCGGAGGCCCGCTTTCTCGGCAAGATCGCCGGCGCCGATCTCGCCGCCGCCTATCGCAGCGCCGACGTCTTCGTGTTTCCGAGCCGCACCGACACGTTCGGCCTGGTCCTGATCGAGTCGCTTGCCGCCGGCACGCCCGTCGCCGCCTATCCGGTGCAAGGTCCGATCGACGTCCTCACCGACCAGGTCGCCGCGATGGACGACGACCTCGCGCGGGCGACCGCGCAGGCGCTGACCCGCGACCGCGCCGCCTGCGCCGCCTATGCTGGCCATTTCGGCTGGGACGAGAGCGCGCGGCAATTCCTCGAGGCCTTGTTCCCGATCGACCACGAGCCGGCGGAGCAGGCGTCCGCCGTCTTCGTTGAGGCCTGAGTCCCCCCAACGGGTTCCGCTTGCGCGCGCACTGCCATCGGCCTAAGGTCTGCGCCACAAGCGGCCGCTCCGTGACGGGGCGGCCCTTATCGTTTCTAGCCCATGAGGAGAGGGAGAGATGGCCCAGCCGCTCATGCCCCACGCGACCGCCAGCTGGCTGGTCGAGACCACCGCTTTGACGTTCCAGCAGATCGCCGAATTCTGCGGCCTTCACATCCTGGAAGTGCAGGCGATCGCCGACGACACCGCCGCGACCAAGCTGACCGGCCGCGACCCGCTGCGCTCGGGCGAGCTCACCCAGGAGGAGATCGACCGCGGCCAGGCCGACCCGAACTACCGCCTGAAGCTTCAGCGCGAGCCGGACAAGGCCGTGCGCACCAAGGGCCCGCGCTACACGCCGGTGTCCAAGCGCCAGGACAAGCCGGACGGCGTCGCCTGGCTGATCCGCAACCATCCCGAGCTTTCGGACGGCGCGATCGGCAAGCTCATCGGCACCACCCGCTCGACGATCCAGGCGATCCGCGAGCGGAGCCACTGGAACATCGCCAACATCCAGCCCAAGGACCCGGTCACGCTCGGCCTCACCAGCCAGCGCGAGCTCGACGCCGCGGTCGCCAAGGCGGCCAAGCAGGCGGGCATCGAGGCTGCGCCGCAGGATCCGCGCATCCAGCAGGACCGCGAGGCGCTCATCGAGGAGCTTCGCGCCGAGCGCGAGGCCGCCCACCGCGTGGCCGAGGTCGCATTGACCGCCGAGCAGCAGCTGTGGGGCGTCGGCGATCCGGCCGATGCGGCTCCGGCGAACGAGGACTCGGCCGAGCGCTGAGGCGACTCGGTTTCTGCATGAAACTTAGCTTGTCGAAGGCCTGACCTTCTGCTTTGCCATGGGCATGGAAGAAGAGGTCAGGGCTTCGACAGGCTCAGCCCAAACGGGACGCGGTCCCTCTGCGCCCGACATTTCCCTGACCGGGCCTGAGCCGACCAGCCACCGCGGCCTCATTTATCCCCGGGGGCACCAGGCGCCGGAGCTGGGCGAGCTGATCGAGATCGCGCCGGGAATCGGCTGGGCACGGCTGCCGGTGCCGGGTTCGCTCAAGCACATCAACGTCTGGGCTTTGGACGATGGCGACCCCGGATCGGAGTCCGGGGCAGGGGGAGTCGCGCTCGTCGACACCGGCCTCAATATCCCGGTCGCGCGCGAGGCGTGGGAAGCGCTGTTCACCGGGCCGCTGGCCGAGCGCACCGTCACCCGGATCATCTGCACCCATTTCCATCCCGACCATATCGGCCTCGCCGGCTGGCTCTGCGAGCGGTTCGGCGTGCGCCTGTGGATGACGCGCGGCGAATGGCTGTTCGCGCGCATGCTGACGCTCGACGTGCGCGAAGTCCCGCCGCCCGAGGCCGCCGCCTATCAGCGCGCCGCCGGCTGGACCGAGGAGCGGATCGCTGCGGAAGCGGCCAAGGGCTGGGGGCGCTTCGCCTCCGCGGTGAGCGCGGTGCCGGTCAGCATCATCCGCATGCAGGACGGCGACGTCATTCCGATCGGGAACCGCAAATGGCGGATCGTCACCGGCAACGGCCATTCGCCGGAACATGCCTGTCTGGTCGATGGCGAAGGCGGCGTGATGATCGCCGGCGACCAGGTGCTGCCGCGGATCACCTCGAACGTGTCGCTGAGCCTCAGCGAGCCCGAAAGCGACCCGCTCGGCGACTGGCTCGCCAGCATCGACAAATTGAAGGCGCTTGACCCCGGCCTGCTCGTGCTTCCCGCCCATGGCGAGCCGTTCACCGGCCTCCACGCCCGCCTCGACGTCCTCGCCAAGGGCCATCACGGCCGCCTCGACGCGCTCGTCAAGCGCCTCGCCGAGCCGAAGCGCGCGGTCGACTGCTTCCCGATCCTGTTCGGGCGTGCGATCGACGACAGCGTCTACGGCCTCGCCACCGGCGAAGCTTTGGCCCACCTGCGCCACCTCGAAGTCACCGGCCGCGCCGTCCGCGAGGTGCGCGACGGCGTGTTCTGGTACAGTGCCGCGTGACCTGAAGTCTTCCGTCCTTCCAGTAGCGCAGTTTCACTTGCTGTATTGATCAAATACGCCCACCATATCCCTGTGGTAGGGGGAGCCGGTCTATGATCGTGTTAGATCAGTCGAAACGTCTACTTCTCTTGATCATCAGCGTTGTGGCAGTAGCCTGTACGCCGCTCATCGCGGATTATAGTTTAGAATCATACCGCTATGCCACCGAGCTCAAGGCTGAGACTTTGGCAATGATGGCAAAGGCGACAGAGCCGTACGAGAGTCACGAGGACGAAGTTGAACGTCTGCGAGTGCGACTTTCTTCAGCGCGCGAATTTGCGGCAGGCATGCCGCGTAACCGATTAAGCGCAGCCCAGTGGGATATCCTGCTGAACCCTCAAGGAAACCTCGCAGGCGGCTTTTTCGAACGATGGAAGCGCGAAAGAACGTTGGGGGCAACCTTCGTCGATGAGGCTCGACGTCAGACTTCGGGAGCCTTTGACGACATCATTTGCCTGGAAGCCAACAAAGGCAAGGACACGGATTGCTGACGGGGGGAGACATGTCCAAAATTGAAGGCTTCTTGAAGGAAGTGGGCGAAGGCATCGTCGGTATTGCTTCGGAATATGTGAAGGGTGCCAAGAAGCGCGGCATCGACGATATGAAGGCCTATGCACTAGAACGTGCGAAGGACGTGGAACGATGGGGCGGCCAGCTTGCTCGCGGAGAACTCAGCGCGGCTGACTTTGAGTTTCTCATCAAGGGGATGAAGGACGCGGCGGAAATCCGCGGCCTTATGATCGCAGGGGTGGAGCTCGCCCGGCTCCAGCGCGCTCGGGACGCGCTGGTCGACCTGGTGATCAACACCGCGATCGGGACCTTTCTCCCGGGCGCAAGAACCGGCTGACCTTGACCGCCTAGCAGACGCCGTCCATTCGAGACGGGATGCTTGAACCCACCCCGTCGACAGACACTGCCGTTGCCGAACTCTCGTTCGAGGCCGCCTTGCGGCGGCTCGAGGAGATCGTGCGCAAGCTCGAGAGCGGCGAGGCGCCGCTCGACGAGGCGATCACTCTTTATGCCGAGGGCGACCGGCTGAAGCAGCAATGCGAGGCGCGGCTGGCGGCGGCGCAGGCGCGGATCGAGAAGATCACGCTCGGCCGCGACGGCGCGCCTTCGGGAACGGTGCCGTTTGGCGACGGCTGATCTTCGCGTGACCGAGGCCCCCGACCGGCTCCAAGAGGCACGTGAGCTCGTCGCGGCGGACATCGACCGCGCCTTCGACTCGCTCCTGCCGGTCCCGCCGGATTCGCGCGCGCGCCTCTACGAGGCGATGCGCTATGCGGCGATCGGCGGCGGCAAGCGGCTTCGGCCACTGCTCGTCACGGCGGGGTGCCGGCTGTTCAAGGTCGATCCCGCGCGCGCCGTCCGCGCCGCGCTCGCGGTCGAGTGCATCCATGTCTACTCGCTGATCCACGACGATCTGCCGTGCATGGACGATGACGATCTTCGCCGCGGCAAGCCGACCGTCCACCGCGCGTTCGACGAGAGCACCGCGATCCTCGCCGGCGACTCGCTCTACGCGCTCGCCTTCGAGGTGCTCGCCGGCGATTCGACCCATGAGGACCCGTTCGTCCGCGCCGAGCTGATCGCCGAGCTGGCGAGGGCGTCCGGGCCGGCCGGCATGGCGGGCGGTCAGATGATGGACCTGGCGGCGGGCGGCGGCGATCTCGACCTGTCCGGGGTCACCCGGCTTCAGCAGCTCAAGACCGGCGCCCTGATCGGCTGGTGCCTTGAAGCGGCGGCGATCATGGGGCGGGTGCCGGCGGAGGGTCGAACGAGCCTGCGCGGCTATGCCCGCGACCTCGGCCTCGCCTTCCAGATCGCCGACGACCTGCTCGACGTCGAGGGCGAGGAGGCGCGGACCGGCAAGCGGGTCCGCAAGGACGGCGAGGCCGGCAAGGAGACCTTCGTGTCGCTGCTCGGCCCCGAGCGGGCGCGGCAGCAGGCGGACCTGCTGGTCGGCCAGGCGATCGAGCATCTCCAGACGTTCGGCGAGGAAGCCGAGCTTCTGCGCGACATCGCGCGCTTCGCCGTCACGCGCGACCATTAAGAGGGGCAGGGGGATGGTCAGGACCGGAGTCTATCCAGGCAGCTTCGACCCCGTAACGCTCGGGCACATGGACATCATCCGCCGGGCCGCGCATCTCGTCGACCGGCTGGTGATCGGCGTCACCACCAATGCGTCGAAATCGCCGATGTTCACGCTCGACGAGCGGCTCGACATGGTCCGCCGCGAGGTCGACGGCATCGTTGACGGGGTCGACGGCGCCGCGACGGAGATCCACGTCGTCGCGTTCGATTCGCTGCTCATGCACTTCGCCGAGCGCGAGGGGGCGAGCATCATCATCCGCGGACTGAGGGCGGTCGCCGACTTCGAATATGAGTATCAGATGGCCGGCATGAACCAGCAGCTCAACGACGACATCGAGACCGTCTTCCTGATGGCGGACGTCGCTCTTCAGCCGATCGCGTCACGTCTGGTTAAGGAGATCGCGCTCTATGGCGGAGAGATCAGCCGCTTCGTCACGCCCAGCGTCGCCGATCAGGTGCGCGCGCGCGTGGAACGGATCGGCCGGACGGTTGAGGGCTGACGCGCAAGCGGCTAATATGCCGCTTCTCCATGAGAATCGGGTGGGATCGAATTAGATGAAGCGTTTCAAGATGTTGGCTGCCGCCCTTGTGGCTTTGGCGGTGGTTGACCCGGCACTGGCGCAGGGCGGCCAGGGCCAGCGTCGCCGCCCCCCGGAGCCGGTGAACACCGTCGCCCCGATTTTCGTCATCCCGGCGAACCGTGTCGCCACCACGACGCCGGCGCTTCAGCCGGAGAACACCTGGGTCCTCGACCTGTCCAATGGCGGCCGGGTGTCGATCCAGCTTCGCCCCGATGCGGCGCCGGGCCATGTCGAGCGGATCAAGACCCTGACCCGCAACGGCTTCTACAACGGCCTGACGTTCCACCGCGTGATAGAGGGCTTCATGGCCCAGGGCGGCGACCCCGCCGGCACCGGCTCCGGCCAGTCGGACCTTCCCGATCTCACCGCCGAATTCAACGACCTGCCCCACCTGCGCGGCACCGTCGCGATGGCGCGCACCCAGGATCCGAACAGCGCCAACAGCCAGTTCTACATCATGTTCGTGCCGCGCCTGTCGATGGACCGCGACTATACCGTATTCGGCCGAGTCGTCGGCGGCATGGACGTGGTCGACCGCATCACCCGCGGCGAGCCGCCGGCCCAGCCGACCCGGATCGTCCGCGCGTCGATCGGCGCCGACAATGTGCCGCCGCCGACCGCCGCCGAGATCGCCGCGGCCAACGCGCCGCCCGCGCCGGCTCAGCCCGGCGGGCTCACCGTCATGAACGTGCCGTCGCTGACCGGCAGCCCGACCCAGCGCCAGGTGCCGCCGCAGCAGGCTCCGGGGACGACAACCCCGCAAAACTGATCGGTGCGCGTCGACCTTTTCGACTTCGAGCTTCCGACCGACCGGATCGCGCTTCGGCCCGCCGAGCCGCGCGATAGCGCGCGGCTGCTGGTCGTCGGGGAAGAGCTCGCCGACCATTCGGTGCGCGACCTGCCGTCGCTCCTCCGGGCCGGCGACCTGCTCGTCTTCAATGACACAAGGGTGATCCCGGCGCAGCTGGAGGGCAAGCGCGGCGAGGCCAGCATCGGCGCGACGCTGCACAAGCGCGAGGGCGTACGCGAATGGCGCGCTTTCCTGCGCAACAGCAAGCGCGTACGGGTCGGCGACGTCATAGATTTCGGCGCCGGCGTCCATGCCACCGCGCTCGACAAGGGCGACGACGGCTCGGCGCTGCTCTGCTTCCACGGCGACGAGCCGGTGGAGCTGCTGCTCGAGCGGGCCGGAACGATGCCGCTGCCGCCCTATATCGCATCGCGCCGGCCGACCGATGACCGCGATCAGGCCGACTATCAGACGATGTTCGCGCGCGAGGCCGGCGCCGTCGCCGCGCCGACCGCTGCGCTTCATTTCACGCCGCGGCTGATGACCGCGCTGGACGAGGCCGGGATCGGGCACGTCACGCTGACGCTCCACGTCGGCGCCGGCACCTTCCTGCCGGTCAAGGCCGACGACACTGAGCATCATGTGATGCACAGCGAATGGGGCCGAATCGACGCCGCCACCGCCGACCGCCTCAACCAGGTTCGCGCCGCGGGCGGCCGGGTCATTGCGGTCGGCACCACTTCTCTTCGCCTGATCGAGAGCGCCGCGGGCGAGGACGGCCTGGTCCGCCCGTTCGAGGGCGACACCGCAATCTTCATCACGCCGGGCTACCGTTTCCGCGCGGTCGACGGCCTCGTCACCAATTTCCACCTGCCGCGATCGACCCTGTTCATGCTGGTTTCAGCCCTGATGGGCAGAGAAAGGATGATCGAGGCCTATGCCCATGCGATCGCGCGGGGCTATCGCTTCTACTCCTATGGCGACGCCAGCCTGCTGCTGCCATAGTGTTGAAATTGCTCGAGGAGTGACGATGCTTCGGTCCTTCCTGATGGCGCTCAGCCTGGCCACCGCCTCCGCGGCGCTCGCATCGCCGGCGACCGACGAGGCCCGGCGGCTGCTCGCCCAGGGACAGGAAGCGCAGGCGTTCGAGCGCGTCCAGGCGGCTGCCGGGCGTGGCGACGAGGATGCCGTGGCCCTGCTCGGCTGGTTCTACGACACCGGCCGCCATGTCCGGCAGGACTATGCCCGCGCCGCCGAATATTATCGCCGGGTCGTCCGCGACAATCCCAGCGTCCAGTGGCGCCTGGGGGTGATGCATGACCTCGGCCAGGGCGTTCCCGAGAACCCCGGCGAGGCGCTTCGGCTGTTCCGCCAGGCGGCCGGCAATGACGACGTCAACGCCCATGTCAGCCTGGGCGTGATGTACGCCAACGGCCGCGGCGTGCGCCCCGATTACGTCCAGTCGATGCGCTATTATCGCCGTGCCGCGGAGCTCGGCAGCGGCGCCGGCTTCCTCGGGGTCGGATTGCTCTATCAGAACGGCCTCGGCGTCGCGGCGTCGCCAAACGAGGCGGCGGCCTGGTTCCTTGCCGCCCAGGCGATGCGCGACAGCCGCGCGCGCGACGCGATCGCCGGGCTCAACTTGCCGCCTCAGCAGATGCAGGCGGCGGTGACCCGCGCCAACCAGCTGCTGCAAAGCTACCGCCGCCGCGAGCGGGTCGCCAGTCCCGCCGGTTGAGGCCGGTCCCCTCGTTCCCGAAGGAAGCGCCTTGCCCATCCTGCTCAGTCTTGTCGCATTGATTGCCGCCGCGCAGCCCGAGGCACCGGTCGAGGTCCGCCCCGGTGAGCCGCCGGAGGGGGTGAGCGCGGTGCCGATCAGCGAGACCGCCGAGCCGATCGGCCTCGCCATCGCCTCGTTCGACGCCGACCGCGACGGCCGCACCAGCCGGGTCGAGCTCAACGAGGCGCTGCTGCGCAGCTTCGCCGCCGCCGACCGCGATGGCGACGGCCAGCTCGGCTATATCGAATATTCGGGCTGGGCGACGGTCTGGCTGGGTAGCGCGACGGCCCTGCCGGGGCCTTATGCGATCGACGCCGACGGCGACGACCGAATCGCGCGCGAGGAGCTTCTCGCCGAGTTCGGCCGCCATTTCGTGAGGCTGGACCGCGATTCCGACGGCGCGATCAGCCACGCCGAGCTTCTGACGGTCAGCCAGCCGCGCCTGCCGCCGCTGCCGCGCGAGCGCACTCCGCGGCGCCGGGCCATCCAGCGCTGAGCCGATCGCCGAGCAAGGCCCTTTCGCAGCCGCCGGCTCTTCCCTAGGTTTGGGGAGTGACCAAAAAGGGCCTTTTCGACAGCCTGCGCGACTTCTTCGCGAGCCCGCAGCCGACGCCCGGGCCCGCGGTCGAGGAGGTGCCCGACGACATCTGGCAGAGCCCGGAATCGCGCCGCCGCGAGGAGAAGCTGACGGCTGAGTGGCGCGAGAAGCTGCCGACCTCGTCCTGGGAGCGCGTCGTTCTGATCCGAGACCAGATCGGCGAGCTCGAGCGCGCGGCCGCAACGCGCAAGATGCAGGTCGAGCTCGACGAGCTCGGCCGAATCAAGGCGACCCATCTGCCGACCCTGCTCAAATCCTATATCGAAATCCCGCCCGACCACCGCGCCGAGGTGTTCCGCGAGACCGGCAAGTCGGCCAGCTTCCTCTTGAACGAGAGCCTCGACAAGCTGCTCGCCCGGCTGCGCGAGATCGGAAGCCAGCTCGCTAAGGGCGACATCAACAAGTTTGCGGAGAATATCCGCTTCGTGGACCTCTATTACGACCAGTCCAAGGACCCGTTCGGCCCAGTCTAGACGGCTGCGGCGACAGCCTCCGGATGCACGCCGTAAATGGCGGCGCGCTTCACGACCGCCTCGGCCCAGCGGCGGTGAGTCGCGGGCTCGCACATCGAGCCGTTGAGAGCGAAGACGCCGCGGTCGCCCGAGAGGATCTCACGCGCCTCGGCGAGCTCGGCGGCGCGGACCCGGTAGGCGGACTGGATCACCTCGATCTGTGCCGGGTGGATCGCGGTCTTGGTGAGCAGGCCGTGCTCGATGTCATGCTCGACTTCCTCGCGCAGCAGGTCCGGGCTGTCGAAATGCTCGAACACCGGCGCGGACAGCGCGAAGCCGAACGGCGCGAAGGCGGTGACCAGGCCGGCGATGGTGCCGCCGAGCGGGCCTTCATAGGCGGTGCGAACCGCGGAACGGCGCGCCCCGATCGTGTGCAGGAGGTCGTTGCCGCCGATGCGGATGCACAGGATGCGCTCCTGGATGGCGAGCAGTTGCTCGCGCATGCGGGCGAGCTCGGCCTGGTCGAACGCCTCGCGCGTCTCCAGCGTCGGCATCAGCAGGTGCGCGTCGCTGGCGAGCGCGCGCAGATAGGAAGGCAGGCTGTCGGCGGTCGCCTTGGGGATGACGAAGCCCTGGATCGCCTCGATGCCTGCGAAGCCGAGGATATGCGCGAGCATCCTGTCGTCGCGCGGGCGGATGAAGACGGGCAGCCGCGCCTGTTCCTCGCCGAGGCGTTCGAGCAGAACGGCCAGGTTGGTGAGTGCCTGCGGAACGTCGGCCGGGCGGATCGAATCTTCCAGGCAGAGCACCGCGGAGCGCAGGCCGGGGTGGCGGCGGCCGCTGACGATGTCGAACAGGTCGGTGCGAGTCGCTGGGACGTAGAGAGTCGCGCCGAGTTCAAGTGCGTCCATGCCTGCCCCTCCCGTCAGTCCAGGCCGAGACTTCGGATCACCGCCACCGCCCGGTAGCCATGGCTTCCGGGCAAGGGGTGGATCGTTACGTCTCTCTCACGAGCGAGTAGAACGAGGTGGGCGACGTCCGGGTCCATGCTGTCTTTGATCAGCAGGCGATCGGGGACCCGGCGGAGGACGGCGCGGGTCGCCTCGGCAACCCCGGGCTTGATCCGGTTGCGGTCGGCGAGGCCGCAATCGGCCATGATCCGCCCCACCATGTCCTCGCAGGCCGCGGCGCGGGCGGCCGAGTTTCTCGGTGCGAGCTGGCGCGGCTGCATGGCGCTCATCAGCGCATCGATCTGCTCGATGAAGTCGCGCGAGCGGTCCTGCGCGGCCAAGTGGCGGTAGTAGACGCAGGCGTGGAAATCGCCGGGGCCGACGAGGTCGTCGTTGAGCACCGAGCGGCTGACGAGGCCGGAGACGATGGCGTTCAACAGGCCCGAGGGGATCAGATAATCCTCGTCGCTCGGTGCGAGGTCGGCGCAGCCGGCGGGATCGGCGACGACCGCGAGGAATGGCGCTAACCCGAACGGGCGGTCGGCGAGGCTGGCGTGGAGCTCGCGGGTGATGGTGCCCTTGCCGGTCCAGCCGTCGACGAACACGACGTCGCTCGGATCGTGGCGCTCGGCGATGTGGCGAAGCGCCTCGCGGTCGATGCCGCGGTCGCGGATGATGCTGATCGAGTAATGGCTCGGGCGCTTGCCGAGGCGGAGGAGGGCGCGGCGGAGCAGGACTCCGATCGGCGTGCCGGCGCGGGCGAGGGAGGCGATGACGACTTCGTCGCGGTCGCCGGCGCGCTCGGCGAGGGCGCCGGCGAGGTCGACGACGTCCTGGGCGAGGCGGGCGCCGTTGCGGGCAAGCGCCTGCTCGTAGAGGCGGAGATAGTCGTCGCCGGGGGGCGATTCCGGCGACAGCATCTCGGAATAATGGCGCCTGCCGGACTGGATCAGCGCTTCCTTGGTGGCGACGTCGACCGGGGCGAGCTCGGCGGGTTTGAGGAGGAAGGTGACGTCCTCGGGCGCGTAGCTGCCGGAGAAAGGCGGCTCGGTTGCGCGGGCGGGGGCGGCGGTCACAGCAAAGGCTCCAGCGCGGCGCGGGCGAGCTGCGAGCCCTGAGGCATCATCGCATAGTCGCACAGCGCCATGTAGGGCGCGTCGGTGACGCTGTCGCCGATGCCGATCACCGGCGCGTCGGGATGAGCGGCGCGGAGGCGGGGCAGGAGCGCCGCCACCGCATGCTGCTTGCCGAGCCACGGCGGCATCACCGCGACATTGTTGCCGTTGCGGTGAACGGTCCAGCCGGCCGGCACCTCGTCCAGCACCGCGTCGACGGTGGCGTGCAGAGCGCCCTCGTCGGTCTCCTGATGCTTGGCGAGGACGTAGAGGCCGACGCCTTCCTCATCGAGCACTCGGACGCGCAGGTCGGCGCGGCGCTCCTCCGCCTCCAATGCGATGCGATCGCGCAGGGTGTGAAGGGCGCTCGCGCAAGCCTTGGCCTGGGCCGAGATATGGGCATGCCAGTCGGCGTCGGGCCTCCCGTCCTCGCCGAGGATGACCCCGCCATGGGCGGCGATGGCGGCGGAGAAGGGAATATGGGCGCGCATCAGCGCGTCGCGGCTGCGCGCGGTGACCGGCACCAGCCAGGCGGTCTCCGCCAGCCATTCGATCATCGCGACCTGGCGGGGGGTGGCGTAGCTCAAAGGCGAGCCGTCGCGGGCGAAGCCGAGCGGCACGAGCCGGTCCTGCGGCACGTCGGGCGGGCATTTGCGCAGGGTCTGGAACAGGGTGTCGTCGAGATCGACCAGGGCTATCGCTCTCACGTCACCGCTCCAAAATCGAGGCACAGGGCATTGAGCGCGCCCGCCAGTTCCGGGTCTATGCCCGGCGTTTCGTGGCAGATCAGCGACACGCGCCCGCTGCCGGGCTCGCAATTATAGAGGAAGTTGGCGATTTCGGGCGCGTAATTGTCGCGGAAATTGAGGATGTGGCGGACCGCGCCGCCGGGTAGGGCGGGGCTGCGCGTCGTCGAATGCATGACGACGTCGTGGCCGGCCTGCTCAAGCCGCTCGGCGAGGAGGAAGGCGGGGTAGGTGAACTCGCCCGTGCCGACGACCCGGACGGGCGCGCCAGCGGGGACTTGCGGGGCGGGCAGCGGCAGCGCCTCGCCGCGCCAGCTGAGGCGGCCGAAGTTTTGGCGCTGATCCAGGGTGCCGAGCTTCGGCGCTGCGTTGTCGAACGTGGAAGCCTCGACGTCCATCGCCTCGCCATTCGGCTGCCAGGACATGCGACCGCTGAGCAGGCTCGCGCTGGACGCGGGGCGCGGCATGCGGCCGAGCCAGTCGCGGCCGCCCGACCAGTCGGTGAGCGAGGCGGCGACGATGCGCTCGAGGCTGGGCAGGTGCCCGGCGAGGGCGGCGGCGAGGTTGGCGAGGGTGTTGCCGGTCGAGATCTCGTCGTCGACGAGGACGAGCGAGCGCACCCGGTCGAGGTCGAAGCCTTCGGGCCGGTAGATGAGGTGGGCCGAGGCGTGGCTGTGCGGCTCCTCGAAGCGGCACAGCAAGGGCGCGTCGACCTGCTGGCGGGTGGAGTGGAGGTAGAGGCCGTCCCAGCGCGGCCGCCGCGCCAGCTCCTCATAGACGCCCTGGCCGAGGCACACCGCGGTCTCGGCCAGCCCGACGACGAGGACCGGGCCGGGGAGGTCGTGCGGGATCTGAGCGGCGAGGTCGCGCATCGACTGGCGCATCAGCGAAGGCGCGGCCGGGATGTGGCGGCCGAGCACCTTCGAGACGATCAGGAAGGCGCGCTTGGGATTGCGCCGGGTGGCGAAGTCGCACAGCGCGTCGAGCGGCCAAAGCGCGCGCTCGACGGACAGCGACAGGGTTCCGGTCGGAAGCTCGACCTCGCGCGTTTCCATGGGCCCGGCTCAAGCTTCGCAGCGAATTCGGTAGATGAAGGCGCGGGCTTCGCGGACGATGTCGGCGCGGCCGCGCGGCGGGCCGCTGGGGGCGACGCGCGGCTCGATTCCGGCGGTGGCGAGGAAGGCGCGGATGACGGCGCCCTTCACGCCGAAATTGATGTTCTCGGCGTTGATCCCGCCGTCGCGAAGCCGCTCCTTGTTGAGCGAGGAATAGACGAGGCCGACGACCTGGCCGGACTGGTCGAGGATCGGCCCGCCGCTGTTGCCGCTGGCGATCGGCGCTGAGAACTGCATGACGCTGGTGTCGTTGCCGATTCCGCACAGGGCCGAGACGTTGCCGGTGGTCGCCTGCGGGCCGGAGCCGAGCAGGCCCTGGAGCGGGAAGCCGAGGACGATGACGTCCTCGCCCAGGTGGATGTCGAAGACGTCGCGGAAGGAGCAGGCGACGGGGAGGGGCCGGTCGGGCACTCGGAGCAGGGCGATGTCGTTGCGCGGGTCGACGAAGACGAGCTCGGCGGCGGCGTTCAATTGGTCGCTGGCGACGTCGAACTTCGACATACCCTCGACGACATGGGCGTTGGTGAGGATGTGGCGGCCGTCGACCGCGAAGCCGCTGCCGGTATAGCTGGTGCCCGGCGGCGGGCGGTGGTCGCGGCCGTGGTCGTGATGGCCGGGCGACGGGCCGACGTCGCGGTGGGCGCGCGCGGGAATGGCGAAGTCGATGTTGAGCGCCGACAGGAGCGCGCCCATGCCGCCGACGAAGCCCTGGCCGTTGGAGCAGAGCCGCCAGCCCTGGCCGCGGCGATAGACCTCGGCGAAAATGACCGCGCTCTCGTCGCGGCCGGCGAGGTCCATAGTGACGGTGTACTGGCCGACCGACAGGCTCAGCCGCTCGAACTCGCGCAGGCTTTGAGCGGGACCGCCATAAGCGAGGTAGAGGACGAAAATGAGCCGCTCGACTTGCGGAGGCACCGCGGCGAGATCGAGGCAGATCTCGCCGTTGGGGCCGTAGCCGGCGCCCGGGCGAAGCTCGCGGGTCTCGATGTCGATCGGCGCGAAGTCGGGGGCGATGCGCTTGTGCTGGTCGAGCGCGATCAGCAGGCCGCCGAGGGAGCGCGAGAGGTCGCCGAGCCGCGCGCCCGAAAGGCGCAGCTCGACGACCGGCTCGTGAAGCTCGACACGCTGGCCTGGGACCAGCTCGGTCATCAGCTTAGACGTTCACGCCGAAGTTGCGGGCGAGCGGGCCGAGGCCGCCGGCGAAGCCCTGGCCGATCGCCTTGAACTTCCACTCCTCGCCATGGCGGTAGAGCTCGCCGAAGATCATCGCGGTCTCGGTCGAGGCGTCTTCCGACAGGTCGTAGCGGGCGATCTCGGCGCCGCCGGCGTCGTTGACGACGCGGATGAAGGCGTTCGAGACCATGCCGAAATTCTGGCGGCGGTTGTCGGCGTCGTGGATCGTGACCGCGAAGCTGATCTTGGTCACGTCAGGCGGCAGCTTCGAGAGCTGGACAATGACGACCTCGTCGTCGCCTTCGCCTTCGCCGGTGAGGTTGTCGCCCTGGTGGACGACCGCGCCGTTGGCGCCGTTCTTGTTGTTGTAGAAGATGAAGTCGGCGTCGCTGCGAACCTTGTCGCCGTTCAGGATGAAGGCGCTGGCGTCGAGGTCGAAGGCCTGGCCGTCAGTGGCGCGCACGTCCCAGCCCAGGCCGACCCGGACCGTCTGCAGGCCCGGCGCCTCCTTGCTGAGGCTGACATTGCCGCCCTTGGAAAGTGACACACCCATCTAATTGCTCCTTTTCGACGTAGGTTGTTTGCCCCCGTCACGAATCCGCGTCAGACGTTGACGCCGAAATTGCGGGCGAGGGGGCCGAGGCCGCCGGTATAGCCCTGGCCGACCGCCTTGAACTTCCACTCCTCGCCATGGCGGTAGAGCTCGCCGAAGATCATCGCAGTCTCGGTCGAGGCGTCCTCGCTGAGGTCGTAGCGGGTGATCTCGCTGCCGTTGGCCTCGTTGACGACGCGGATGAAGGCGTTGGTCACCATTCCGAAATTCTGGCGGCGGCCCTCGGCGTCGTGGATGGTGACGGCGACCGACACCTTCTGGATCTCGGCCGGCACCCGGCTGAGGTCGACCTTGATCACCTCGTCGTCGCCTTCGCCCTCGCCGGTGAGGTTGTCGCCGGTATGCTCGACCGAGCCGTCGGACGACTTGAGCTGGTTGTAGAAGATGAAGTCGGCGTCGGAGCGCACCTTGTCGCCGGCGGCGAGCAGGAAGCAGCTGGCGTCGAGATCGAAATCCTGGCCGTCAGTGCTGCGCGTGTCCCAGCCGAGGCCGACCTGGATCTTGCTGAGGCCGGGGGCCTCCTTGGAAAGGCTGATGTTGGCGCCTTTGGACAGGCTGATCGACATGGTGCGTCTCCCCTCGCTTGTTCGTGATCAGATCGGCTTGGATTCGGTCGGCCCGAGCGTGTCGGTGCTGTCGCCATGGGCGCCCGTCGGCTTCACCGGATCGGCCTCTGCCGGCTCGGGATTCCGGCGATTGTGCCGGACCGACCACCAGAAGGCGGTTCCGATCAGCACGGCGCCGATCAGGCCGGTGATCGTCTCCGGAATGTGGACGGCCTCGTTGGCGGACAGAAGCATGATCGCGGCCAGCGCCATGATCGCCCAGAAGGCGCCGTGCTCGAGATAGCGATATTCCGACAGAGTGCCCTTATCGACCAGCATGATCGTCATCGAGCGGACGAACATCGCGCCGATGCCGAGGCCGAGGGCGATGATGAAGATGTTGTTGGACAGCGCGAAGGCGCCGATCACGCCGTCGAACGAGAAGCTGGCGTCGAGCACTTCCAGGTAGAGGAAGGACGCGGCGCCGGAGCGCACCACCTGGCCGGTGACGACGTCCTCCTCGCCTTCGAGCAGCTCGCCGATCGCCTGGACGCCGATGAAGGTGAGCAGGCCGGCGATCCCGGCGATGAGGAAGGTGTTGGCGTCCTCGACCGGCAGGGTCGAGGAGATCGCCCACAAGGCGCCCAGGAGAACCGCGACCTCGGCCGCAGTCACGCTCGACAGCTTGCTGAGATGCGATTCGATGACCGCGATCCAGTGCACTTCCTTGTCGGAGTCGAAGAAGAATTTGAGGCCGACCATGGCGAGGAAGGCGCCGCCGAAGCCGGCGATTCCGACATGGGCGTCGTTGATATACTGCTCGTAGAGATCCGGCTGGGTCGCCGCGAGGCGGACCGCCTCGATCGGCCCCAGGCTCGCCGCGATGGCGACGATCGCGACCGGGAAGATGATGCGCATGCCGAACACGGCGATGGCGATGCCCCAGGTCAGGAAGCGCCGGCGCCACTTCTCGTCCATGTCCTTGAGCACGGTGGCGTTGACCACCGCATTGTCGAAGGACAGCGAAACCTCGAGGACGCCGAGGACCAGAACGATCCACAGGATGGCGAGCGTGCCGACGATATTGCCGTCGCTATACTCCCAGCCGACCCAGGCGCCGAGCGCCAGGCAGAAGAGGGTGAAGAGGATCGAGCCGGTATAATATTTTCTGATCACGTCGGGGTGCTTCCTTAATCCTTGCGGCCCGTGGTCCAGCGCAGGCCCCAGCCATAGGCGCGGTCCAGCTCGCTCTGGTCACGATAATATTGGACGATGCGGGTGGCGCGCAGCTGCCCGCCGACATTCTCGAGAAGGACGACGCCGCACAGCCGCATGTCGTTGCGGCCTTCGGTCATGCGTACCTCGATCGGCGGCTGGTCGGGCATCGACACGCTGACCACGCCGTCCGTGGCGCTCCAGTTCGGAACCCCGTCGTAGATGTTGGCGAAGATCGCGATGCGCCTGAGGTCGTTCCAGTAGGCGCCGTTGATCCGCATCGTCTCGCCCTTCGAGACGTCGCCGGTGCGGTCGTCGCCGTCCAGTTGGATGAAGGGCGGCTGGTGATAGGCGCCGAACACGCGGCCAAGCGCCTGGACGACGCCAATCGCGCCATTGTTCATCTCGAACAGGCAGCCCAGGTCGAGGTCGATGGCGTTGGTGCCGCCGAAGAAGCTCTTCTTGCCGCGGCTCCAGTTGAGGTTGACGACGATCTCGCCGAACGAGCCGCCGCGCTTCTCCAGGCTGACCGACTGGCCGGGCTTGTCGAGCGTGACCTTCGACAAATTGACCGGGCTCGGCGCTGGCGCCGGTGCTGGCGGCGGCGGCGGCGGCGGCGGAGGCGGAGGAGGAGGCGGAGGGGGCGGAGGGGGCGGCGGAGGTGGAGGGGGCGGCGGCGGAGCCGGCGCTTCGTCCGCGACATCGATGCCGAAGGAGCGGGCGAGCGGCCCGAGGCCGCCGTTGAAGCCCTGGCCGACGGCGCGGAATTTCCACTCGTCGTTGCGCTTGTAGAGCTCGCCGAAGGTCATCGCGGCTTCGCTGGCGCCGGACAGCTGGGGCGCGAAGCTGGCGACCGTGTCGCCGCCGCGGCGAACGACGATGCGGGCGTTGCTGAGCTGGGCGAGCGTCTGCTTGCGGGCCTGCGCCTCGTCGATGGTGACGCAGAAGACGATCTTGGCGATGCCGGCGGGCAGACGCGACGTGTCGACATCGAAGCTGGCGCCGCTCGCCGACTTGTCAGCCAGCTTCACCGCGCCGTCGGCGCCGCTCGGCTGGTTGTAGAAGATCATGTCGTGGTCGCCGCGGACCTTGCCGTTGTCGCCGAGCAGATAGGCGGAGACGTCGGAGTCCAGGCCGGACGGCGCGGAAAGCTCGACCGCGATCGTGAGGGCACCGCTTCCGACAGAAGTGTTCGCGCCTTGCTGAAGCTCCATGAAGTCCCCCGTGATGGCAGTTCGGCAAAAGCTCAGGCCACCGGCCGGACTCGCGGCCCGACCCGTCATGGATCAGGTAGGGCAGGCCTCACCGGAGGCGCAACCATTTTCGGGCCGCTCAGCAGCGGACCCAGCGTTCCCCCGCGATCTCGTAGGCGTCGCCATCCGGATCGAGCCGGAACTCGAAAGCGCGGCCCTCGAGCCTTCCGTCGACCACGATCGTTCGGATCGCGCCGCTGCCGGTCTGGACGATGCGGTGACGATAGGTGTCGCCGCCGATTCGGGAGATCAGCTGATCGCCGAGGACGGTGTTCACCGCCGGCTCCTGGCAATCAGGGTCGTCCAGCGCGCGCCATTCGCCGGCGAGGCCGGACGCCAGGCCGAGGTCGAGCGTGACGATGTCGCGATCGGGCTCGGGGGGCGGCTCGACCAGCTCGAGCAGATAGGCGCCGGTCGCTCCGGGCCTGCTGCCCGCGACGTTGATCCTGTAGGTGCCGTCGCGCGGCAGAGTGACGACGAGTCGGCTGTCGCGTGTGCCGGCGTCGGCGTCGTCGTCGTTGGAGGCGCGGAAGCCCGGGCCGGTGATCTCGACGAGCGGGTCGAAATCGCCTGAGCTGAGGCGCAGCTCGAGGCGCTGGCCGCGGCGGCCGGCCAGGGTGAAGCTGTCCTGATAGCCGCCGCCGGAGCGGCGCTCGTCGTTGCGGGTGAGGAGGCCGGAGACGGTGCCGCCAGGCTGGATCTCCGGGAGAGTCGGCGAGGCCGGCTCGCGCTGAGGTTCCGGGAGTGGGGCGGAGCGATTGTCGGTCTGCTCCTCGGCCGGTGGAGCGAACCAGCCCTGCTGCCAGGCATAGAGGGCGCCGACCGCCGCGCCGAGCAGGATGATGGCGAGGATGAAAATGGGCGTCGCAGAGGATCGGCGTTGTGGGGGCGGAGCAGGCGGCGGCGCGGCGTTGGGCGCCGGCTCGGGCACGGGCTCCGGCGGAATGTCGCGCTTCAGCGGCGCGATGGGGGGAGCGGGCGGCGAGCCCATCGCGGCGAGCCAGGAAGCGGCGTCGGCGAAGCGCTGCTCGGGCTCGACCGCCATGCCCCGGCGGATCGCGGCGAGGAAGGCGGACGGATAGGGGTCGAGCTCGGGCAGTTCCGAGGCATCAGGGTCGCGCCAGCGGTCCTGCCATGGCGCCGGATCGCGGCCGGTAATGAGGCGGAAGACGAGGCCCGAGGCGGCGTAGACGTCGGCGCGCGGGCCGAGCGGCTCGGCGAGGGTGCCGTCGTGGAGCTCGATCGGGCTGTAGCCAGGCCGGACCAAGCCCTCCTGGCTTTCGAGCAGCGGCAGGAACGGGCGGTTGTCGACCGCGAAATCGGTGAGCTGGACGGCGCCGCTGGCGATGCTGACCGTGTCGGGGCTGACGTCGAGATGGACGAGGCCGCGGGCGTGGACCTCGGCGAGGGCGGCGGCGAGGTCGCGGGCGAGGAGCTGGATCTCGTAGGGGCTGAGCTTGAGACCGGGGGCGAGGGCGGCGCTGAGCGGTTCGCCGACCGGCTCGCCGACGAGATAGCCGCCGGGCCTCGTCGCGACGATCGGGGCGATGCCCGGGTGCCGGATCGCGGCCAGCGCATCACCCTTGGCTAGGAATTGGGCGAGGCCTTCCCGCCAGGTGGCGGCTAATTTCTCGTCGGTCGGCTCGAGCTCTCCGTCGGGGCTGCGGCGGACGACGCCGAGTGGGGCATATTCGCGCAGGCGAACCCGGGTCAGGCCGTCGCGCGCCGCATAGACGAGGCCGTCGCCGATACGGCCGAGCGGGCTGATCACATGGAAATCGGGCCCGATCTGCGGCGCCGGGCCGGGGGCGAGAAGGTCGGGCTCGTCAGGCATCAGGATGCCGCCTCAATCCCGCAGATCAACCGCCGGTTCCGCCGACGCATTGCTGGCGGACCTGGGCCATGCGCGCGGGGACCGCGGAATCGAGCACCGACTGGCGTGCCCGGATCAGCTCGTCCTCGCCGCCGGCGGGGGTGGGGGCGGCGTCTTGCGCCTGCGCGCCGGGAAGCTGGACCTCGACCCGCTCGCCCGGGAAATCGAGCGAGCCGGTGGCGCGCTGGTTGGCGCGCAGGGTGAGGTCGACGATCTGCGGATCGAGCAGGTCGTAGCAGATGAAGAAGCGCTCCCAGCTGTTGATGGCGCGCTGCCGGGCGGCGGGGATTTCGACGGTGAAGGCGGTCGGCGGCTCGGCGCCGCGGCCTTCGCCGGGCGCCCAGCTCGTCGTCCAGGCGGCGGCGAGCAGCGCGATGGCGGACAGTCCGACCGCGCCCGGCAGCAGCGGCATGCGCGGCGCGGACGAGGTGATGCCGGCGCGCGCGGCACGGCGTGTCCGCCGGCTCACGAATTCTGCTCCCGGGCGCAGGCGGCGCCCATGAACCAGTTGCGGGTGGTGTCGCCGCGAAGCAGCGCCATTGCATAGCCGAGCGCGGGCGTGCGGTTTTCACCGGTGCGCGCCTGGAAGTTGATCGCGGCGACGCGCAGCGAGCAGGGCTGGGTGTCGGGCGCGCCGGGACGATAGCGGCCGACCATCACCACCATGACGTGGCCGGTGCCTTCGCCGAGCGCGATCTGCGGCGGGATTTCGGTGACCCGCCCGTTGGCGTCGGCGCGGACCTGGGACAGCGCCGAGGGGCTCGCGTTGAGGGTGCGGATCAGCTCGGCGAGGCGGGTGGCGGCGGCGCCGAAGCGGGCCTGGCAGTCGGGGCGAGCGGCGATCGCCTGGGCGACCGGCAGCGCGGCATTGTCGCCGACCGCGAGCACGGCGCGCGGCTGGGCGCCGGAGATCGGAAGAGCAGAGGTCTGAACTCCAATTATGTGAAATGATTT
>NZ_JAANPA010000043.1 GCF_011320075.1 Sphingosinicella sp. YJ22
GGCCGGGGCGGGGGCAGCGGCCGGAGCGGGCGCTGCGGCGGCGGCGGGCGCGTGCGCCATCGGCGCGGCGTGCATGACCGGAGCGGCGGCGATGGTGCGCTTCACGGAAATCTTGCGGTCGCCATCCTCGACCTCGATCTCGGTGAGGTCGTTGGCGTTGAGCATCTCGGCGAGCTGGCGGATGAGGTCGGTGTCGACCCGCATGGCCCCGTTGGACCCGTTATCGTCGTTCATAGTCTATCCCCTGTTCGGGGCTCCCTGTCAGAGACGTGCGGCCGCGTCCAGCGCGAGCTCATAGCCCAGCGCCCCGAAACCGCAGATGCTCCCTTTGGCGGCGCGAGCCACCAGGCTTGTGTGCCGGAAGGATTCGCGCGCCTGCGGATTGGACAAATGGACCTCGATCACCGGCACCGCGACCGCCTTGATCGCGTCATGGAGGGCGACGGAGGTGTGGGTGAAGCCGCCGGCGTTGAGGATTACCGCCCTCGCGCCCTCGGCCTCGGCCTCGTGGAGCCAGTCGATGAGGTGGCCCTCATGGTTTGACTGGCGAAGGTCGATGGCGAAACCGAGCTCACGGCCACGATCTTCCAAGCGCCCCGCGATGTCGTCGAGCGTGTCGGATCCGTAGATTTCCGGCTCGCGAAGTCCCAGCAGGTTGAGATTGGGACCGTTGAGCACATAGATGGTAGGGCGGCTCGCCATTGGCGCGGCCCTATATGACTAACTTATTGCAGTGGAAAGCCTTGGACATGACGACCACCGACGGCACGCTCTCGATCACGGTCAACGGCCAGCACCGGCGCGTGACCGGGGGGATCACCATCGCCGAGCTCGCCGCCGAGCTTGGTTTGGTGCCGGAGAAGGTCGCGGTCGAGCGCAATTTGGAGATCGTGCCGCGCTCGACCCTGGCCGAGGTCAAGGTAGAGGACGGCGACGATTTCGAGATCGTCACTTTTGTGGGTGGCGGCTGAACCCGCCCCTCGACTTTGTTCGAGGCGACGGACTAGGGCGAAGCCATGAACGCAATGAATGAGATCGAGGCCTCCGACAGCTGGTCGGTCGCGGGCCAGAGCTTCACTTCCCGGCTGATCGTCGGCACCGGCAAGTACAAGTCGTTCGAGCAGAACGCGGCGGCTGTCGAGGCGTCGGGGGCGGAGATCGTCACCGTCGCGGTGCGGCGGGTCAACGTGTCCGACCCGAACCAGCCGCTGCTGACCGACTTCATCGATCCCAAGCGCTACACCTATCTGCCCAATACCGCGGGCTGCTTCACCGCCGAGGACGCGATCCGCACCCTTCGGCTGGCGCGTGAGGCGGGCGGCTGGGAGCTGGTCAAGCTCGAGGTGCTGGGCGAGGCGAAGACGCTCTATCCCGACATGCGCGAGACGCTGAAGGCGACTGAGGTGCTGGTCGCCGAGGGCTTCAAGCCGATGGTCTATTGCGTCGACGATCCCATCGCCGCGAAGCAGCTCGAGGAAGCCGGCGCGGTGGCGATCATGCCGCTGGGCGCGCCGATCGGCTCGGGCCTCGGGATCCAGAACCGCGTGACGATCCGGCTGATCGTCGAGGGCGCCGGGGTGCCGGTGCTGGTCGACGCCGGAGTTGGCACCGCTTCGGACGCCGCGGTGGCGATGGAGCTGGGCTGCGACGGCGTCCTCATGAACACCGCGATCGCCGAGGCCAAGGACCCGATCATGATGGCGCGGGCGATGAAGGCCGCGGTCGAGAGCGGCCGTCTCGCCTACCGCGCCGGCCGCATGGGCCAGCGCCGCTACGCCGACCCGTCGAGTCCGTTGGCGGGGTTGATCTGATTTCGTCTATACACGTATATACGCGCTATGGGTGTGATCAGGACCAAAGCGTTCAAGAGCGGCAACAGCGTCGCCGTGCGTCTGCCCAAGGAATTGGGAATCAGCGCCGGAGACGAGCTTCTGATCGAGCAGAATGGCAGCGGCGCCACGATCACGCGCAAGCCGAAGATGACCACTCGCGAAATGATCGCCGCGCTGCGCAGGCTGCCGAGGCCGTCGAAGATCCAGGAGCGGGAGCCGATCGAGTTTCCCGAACGGCCTGGCCTCTAGCGGGTGGCGCACCTGCTCGACACGAGCGTCGCGATCCTGCTTCGTGACGGCGAGCCCGAGATCGTGGACCGGGTTGACGCCTTGGAATCTCGCCCGCTCCTATCGGTGGTGGCTCGCGTCGAGCTCGAAGGCGGAGTGTATCGCGACCCCCAGGATGCGGCGCTGCTACGTGAACGTCTCGATCTCATGCTCGCCGGCTTCGATCAGATCGATTTCCGCACCGAGGACGCTGTCGCTTATGGCCGCATCGTTGCGGCACTGGGCTATTCTCGCAGGCAGATCGCGGACCGCATGATCGCTGCGCAGGCGATCGTCGCCGGCGCGATCCTGGCAACGCTCAACCCACGAGACTTTCAAGGCATTCCCGACCTTCAGCTCGAAGATTGGTCGGCCCGACCGGCGTAGCGGGCAAGCCACACCGTAGGTCCGGAGCCGCCCGGCTCGCCTGACGTGAACGCCAGCACTTCGAAACCATTTTCCGCGAGCAGCGCGCGATATTCATCGGGCGCGAGGCTGGCGTGGTAGAGGGGCTCGCCTTGCCATTCGCCGATCGCCTCGCCGGCCTCGGTGCCGCTGGTGAACATGAGCAGGGCGCCGGGTGCGGCGTGGGCGGCAAAGACCGGGAACATGTCGCGCTGGTCGTCGGCGGCGAGGTGGAAGAGGCTGTGCCAGGCGAGGAGGGCGTCGAAGCGGCGGCCGAGGGCCAGGCGGCGCATGTCGGAGACGCGCCAATCCGCCTGCGGGAAGCGTTCGCGGGCGCGGGCGATCAGGTTCGGCGACGAATCCACGCCGGTGACCGCGAAGCCGCGTGAGAGGAGCCGAGCGGCGACCGGTGCGCCGCCACCGCAGCCGATGTCGAGGATCCTGGCGCCGGGCGGGAGCGCATCGGCGAGGGCGTCGAGATGAGGAATCTCCGGCGCGGACAAGCCGCGGCCACGGACCCCGTCCCAGGCGTCCGCCGTTTCGTCGTAGAGGCCGATGATCCGCTCGTGCATCGTGCGGAACCCTGGCCCGCTCGCCTTTCAGACTCTCGCCGTGAAGACGTGAGCGGACATGTCCACATCCAGAGCGGGACCTGAGAGACGTTCGAGCGCCTTCGCTGCCGCTTCCACGGCTGCGTCGAGCCGCGTCGCGTCGCGCGCCTCGATCTCGGCGCGGAGGGGGCTGCCGCGGCACATTCCGGTCGCGGCCTCGTGCGCCGAGGAAGCGCGGCAGGGCAGGACCACGGTCTCGAAGGAGATGTCGGAAAAGCCCGCGGCGCGCAGGTCGGCCTCGATCCGGCTCGGGTCGTGATAGCCGAACGGCGTGCGCTGGAGGAAAGAGGGGGGATCGTCGGGAAAGACCTCGCCCATCGCCTCCGCCATCGCCTTCGAGGCGGGATTGGCATCGAGGCTGTCCCACGCGTTGAAGATGAAGGCGCCGTCCCCGCGCAGCACCCGGCGCGCCTCGCGATAGGCCCCGACGCGGTCTGGGAAGAACATCACGCCGAACTGGCACACGACCGCGTCGAAGCCGTCGTCGGCGAAGGGGAGCGACTGTGCATCCGCCGCCTGGAAGGCGACCCGGGGTGACGCGATCCGCTCGGCCGCCACGTCGAGCATCGCCTGGTTGAGGTCGGTGGCGACGATGTCCGTCTCGGGGAGGGCCTCGGCCAGCGCGGCGGTGACGATGCCGGTGCCGGCCGCCGTCTCGAGGAGGGCCCTGGGCCGAAGGGGTGCGACTCGGCGGGCGAGGTCGAGCGCATAGGGTTCGAACAGCATCGGCCCGAGGCAACGGTTGTATATGGCAGGGATCGAGCCCGCGAATGCGCTGTCGATGGATGCCATTGTCACCTCCCTTCCGGAACGGCGGCGGCGAGTGTCGGTTACAGCCGCGGCAGGAGAAATGAATGCCAGATTTCGGCGCCCTTCGCGAGCGGATGGTGGCGCAGCAGATCGCCGGCCGGGGCCTGGTCGGCGCGGCCCTGCTCGGCGCCTTCCGCGAGGTGCCACGAGAGCTGTTCGTCGCGCCCGACCTTGCCGGCGAGGCCTATGAGGACCGGCCGCTGCCGATCGAGGCGGGGCAGACCATCTCCCAGCCCTATATCGTCGCCTTCATGATCGACGCGGCGCGAGTCCGGCCCGGCCAGCGCGTGCTCGAGATCGGCGCCGGGTCGGGCTATGCCGCCGCCATCCTTGGACGCATCGCCGCCGAGGTGGTGGCGATCGAGCGCCATGGCGAGTTGGCGCGGCTCGCAGCCGAGCGCATGGAGCGGCTCGGCTATGACAACGTGCGGATCGTCGAGGGCGACGGCACCCTCGGTTTCGCGGCGGGCGCGCCCTATGACGCGATCCTCGCCGCGGCGGCCGGGCGCGACGTGCCGGAGGCGCTGCTCGACCAGCTTGCGGACGGCGGCGTGCTGGTCATGCCGGTCGGCGCGCCGGGCGGGGCGCAGCGGCTGGTGCGAGTGCGGCGCCGGGGCGAGCGCTTCGATCGCGAGGAGCTGGAGGCGGTGCGCTTCGTGCCGCTGATCGGCGAGCAGGGCTGGCCGGAGCAGAGGTCATGAATCCGCTCGCGTCGTTCGTTGAGCCGCTCCCCGACATCGCGGAGGCCGCCTTCGCCGAGGCGTTCGACCGCTATGGCAAGGCGCGCGTGATCCTGCTCGGCGAGGCGAGCCACGGCACGTCCGAATTCTACCGCGCCCGCGCCGCCATCACCCGGCGACTGATCGAGCGGCACGGCTTCAATATCGTCGCGGTCGAGGCCGACTGGCCGGATGCGGCGAACATCGACCGCCTCGTCCGCCACCGCCCGCGCCGCGACGGCGAGGAAGCGGCGTTCCAGCGCTTCCCGACCTGGATGTGGCGCAACGCGGAGGTCGACGGCTTCGTGCGCTGGCTTCACCGGTGGAACGAGGGGCGGGCGGAGCAGGGGCAGGCCGGCTTCTACGGGCTCGACCTCTACAATCTCAGCGCGTCGATGCGGGCGGTGATCGACTATCTCAAAGAGGTCGATCCGGAGGCGTCGGAGATCGCGCGGGCGCGCTATGCCTGCCTGCAGCCCTACAGCCGCAATCCGGCGGCCTATGGCGCGGTCGCGCTGAGCGAGGGCTATGCGAAGTGCGAGAAGCAGGTGCTGGCGATGCTTCGCGACCTCCAGGCCAACCGCATGCAGTACAGCTACCAGGACGGCATGGAGTGGCTCGACGCGGCGGCCAACGCACGGCTCGTCGCCAATGCCGAGGCCTATTACCGGGCGATGTATCACGGCTCGGCACAGAGCTGGAATCTGCGCGACACCCATATGTTCGAGACGCTGTGCCAGCTGCTCGACGCCGCAGGGGCGGACAGCAAGGCGGTGGTGTGGGCGCACAACAGCCACATCGGCAACGCCGCGCATACCGAGATGGGCCAGGTCAGGGGCGAGCTCAACATCGGCCAGCTGGTCAAGGAACGGTTTGCCGACGCGGCGCGGCTGATCGGCTTCGGGACCCACACCGGCACGGTCGCCGCGGCCGACGACTGGGACGCGCCGATGCGGGTCAAGCAGGTCCGCCCGTCCTTGCCCGGAAGCTGGGAGCGGTTGAGCTTCGAGACGGGCGAGCCGCGCTTCCTCCTCGACCTTCGCGATCCGCCCGAGGCGACTCTGGAATCGCGGCTCGAGCGCTTCATCGGTGTCATCTACCGCCCGGAGACCGAGCGCTGGAGCCATTATGCCGAGGCGGAGCTCGGCAACCAGTTCGACGGCTGGGTCTGGTTCGAAGAGACCGAGGCGGTGACCCCGCTGCCCGGCCCGCAACGCCCCGGCGAGGACGATCTGTGGCCGTTCGGGCTGTGACGGGAGGAACGTTCGCCCAGGGGCTTCGTTCGTCTAAGCAACTGCAACAATTTGGAGAAATTCGATGGGTGAGCTTGGCGACAAGATCAAGGGCAACGTCAACGAGGCGGCCGGCAAGCTGAAGCAGCAGAGCGCCAACCCGGCGACTCGCGACGAAGGCGCGGCGCAGGAGCTCCACGGCAAGGGCCAGCAGTTCAAGGGCAAGGTCAAGGGCCTGCTCGGCGACGACATCTGACCAAGCCGACGCACAAGGGAGGCCGCCGGCCGGGCGCCCCCGGCATTTAACGAACCGTAAGGACCGGGACTGGTAGCAACGCTGGTGCCCGGGCCTTCGCGCGCGGGCCAGGTGTCACTCTGGGGACGGTGACCGTCGGGGGGCGGGAGCCGGCGGGAAGCGCTGGATGAAGCTGAAGTCGCGTCTGGTCAGCGGGTTGCGCAACGCACGTCCGGGCGAGATCGCGGAGCAGGCCGGCCCCGAGCTCGGCGACGACCTCGCCATCGAGCTGGTGCGCAGCTTCGAAGGGCAGGGCAGCGGCTGGTTCTGGCGCACCGACCGCACCGGACGCCTCGTCTACATCTCGGCAAAGGTTGCCAAGCTGCTCGACGAGGACGAAGCCGGCCCGCTCGGCCGGCCGCTCATCGAGCTTCTCGAAATGAGCGGCGAGGTGTCGGGCTCGGAGCGGACTCTGAATTTCTACCTCAACGCGCGGACCTCCTTCTCCAATTTCGAGGTGCGCGCGGCGAACGGATCGACCGACCTCATCTGGTGCATCTGGGGCCGGCCGCTGCTCGACGAGTCGGGCGAGTTCGCAGGCTTTGCCGGCTACGGCACCGACCTCACCGCGGAGCGCCGCTCGGACGCCGAAATCAAGCGGCTGGCCCTGTCGGATTCGCTGACCGGCCTCGCCAACCGGGCGCGGATGCGCGACCAGCTCGCCCAGATGGTTTCGCAGCTCGAGATCTCAAAGCGTCCCATCGCCCTGTTCATGCTCGACCTCGACCGGTTCAAGGCGGTCAACGACACGCTCGGTCACCAGACCGGCGATCAATTGCTCAAGGTCGTCGCGCAGAGGCTCGAGCGGACGGTCGGGACCATCGGCCTCGTCGGGCGGCTCGGCGGCGACGAGTTCCAGGTGATCCTGTCCAAGTTCAACGACGAGAAGCAGCTGGAGCGGCTGGCCGACGCGATCATCGTCGCGCTGTCGCAGCCCTACGTGCTCAACGGCACCAGCCTGTCGATCGGCTGCTCGATCGGTGTCGCCCTGGCACCGAACCATGCCCGCGATTCCGAGACCCTGGTGCGCAACGCCGACCTCGCCCTCTATGCCGCCAAGGCGTCGGGACGGGGCGCCTATTGCTTCTTCCGGGACGATCTGCTGACCCAGGCGCAGACCCGCAAAACGGTGGAGGACGAGCTTCGCGCGGCGCGTGACAAGGGTCAGTTCCGGCTGGTCTACCAACCGGTGGTCAGCACCGCGACGAAGCGGGTGGCGGGCTATGAGGCGCTGATCCGCTGGGACCATCCCGAGCACGGCCCGATGTCGCCCGCCGAGTTCATTCCGATCGCCGAGGATTGCGGCCTCATCCACTCGATCGGCGAGTGGGTGCTTCGCACCGCCTGCGAGGAGGCGGCGTCGTGGCCGGTCGCGGCGCGGATCGCGGTCAACGTGTCGCCGGTCCAGTTCATGAAGCCGACCTTGCCGGCGATCGTGACCAACGCGCTTGCCCAGTCGGGCCTCGACCCCGATCGGCTTGAGCTGGAGATCACCGAGGGGGTTTTCCTCAACGGAGACCAGACCACCGCCGACATGTTGAAGACGCTGAAGCGGGCCGGCGTTCGGCTGGTGCTCGACGATTTCGGCACCGGCTATTCCTCGCTCGCCTATTTGAAGAAGGCGCCGTTCGACAAAGTGAAGATCGACCAGTCCTTCGTGAAGGGCGCGAGCCACGATCCGCACAATGTCGCAATCATCAAGGCGGTGGTGGCGATCGCCGAGACCCTGGAGCTGGAGACGACGGCCGAGGGGGTCGAGACCCAGGACGAGATCGGGCTGATCACCGAGCTCGGCTGCTCGCACATCCAGGGCTGGGTCTACGGCAAGGCCGTTCCGCCGTCGGAAGTGCCCGCCCAACTGGCCGAGTTGGGGGAGGCCAAGGCGGTTGGGCGCAAGATCAGCCGCCCGCCGCGGCAGAAGCTGCTGCGCACGGCGACGCTGCGCGCGGGAAGCGCGCGCGAGCCGGTCCGAATCCGCGACATCTCCGTTCGCGGCGTGATGTTCGACCAGTTCAAGCTGGCGATCGCTCCGGACCAGCCGGTTGAGATCGAGATCACCGAGGGCCCGATGGTGCACGGCACCGTGCGCTGGGTCCGCGACGGCAAGGCCGGGGTCGAGCTTGCCGAGCCGCTCAACCTCGAGGCGCTTGCCGCCCGGCCGAAGCGGCCCTCGATCCTTCGCCGCTAGGCGCGGGATCGCAGCGCGGAGATGGTCAGGGCCGGGGTGATCTGCTCGATGTCGGTCTTGAGGTGGAGGAGGCGAACGCCCTTCTGCGCCATCGCTTCCTTAAGCGCGCCGGCGAAATCCGCCGTTCGCTCGACCGTCGCGCTCCAGGCGCCGTAGGCGCGGGCGAGGGCGGCGAAATCGGGATTGGCCAGGGTCGTGCCGCTCAGGCGGCAAGGATATTCGCGCTCCTGGTGCATCCGGATGGTGCCGTAGCTGCCATTGTCGACGAGGAGGATCAGCAGGTTGTCGACGCCTTGCGCGACCGCCGTCGCAAGCTCCTGCCCGTTCATCAGGAAGTCGCCGTCACCGGCGGCGCACAGGATCTGGCGGTGGGGCGCGCGGATCGCGGCGGCGACCGCGGCGGGCAGGCCATAGCCCATCGAGCCGTTGGTCGGGGCGAGCTGGCTCGGGCAGCCGGCATAGCGCCAGAAGCGGTGGAACCAGGCGGAGAAATTGCCGGCGCCGTTGCAAATGATGGTGTCGGCCGGAAGCGCGTCGCGCAGGGCGAGGACGACCTGGCCCATGTCGAGGGCGGTGTCGTTGAGCTTCGGCGTCGACCACTCCAGCCAGTCGGCATGGGCCTGGGCTCCGGCATCGAAATGGATGACCTCGTCGTCCCAGGCGGCGCAGAGCTCGGCGAATTCCTTAACGTCGGCGCAGATCGGCAGGTCGGTGCGGTAGACCCGGCCGAGCTCGGACGGATCCGGGTGAACGTGAACGAGCGTCTGGTCGGGATGGTCGGGCGTGATCAGCTTGTAGCCGTCGGTGGTGGCTTCGCCGAGGCGGGCGCCGACCGCGATGACGAGGTCGGCGTCCTTGACGCGCTGGACCAGTTTCGGATTGGGCCCGTAGCCGAGATTGCCGGCCCAGACCGGGCTGTCGTTGGGGATCGAATCCTGGCGTCGGAAGGCGCCGGCGACAGGGAGGCCAATGCGCTCCGCCCATTCGGCGAAGGGCGCGGCGGTGCCTCGGCACCAACCGGCGCCGCCGACGATGGCGATGGGCGAGGTGGCGTCCTTCAGGAGATCCATCATCGCCGAAACGGCGAGGGGGTCTGCGGCCTGCGCTGCGCGCGGGACGGCCGGGCGGTCCACGGCCTCGACCGAGTCGGTCAGCATGTCCTCGGGGAGGACCAGCACCACCGGGCCGGGACGGCCGGAGACTGCGGTGCTCCAAGCGCGTGCGACATATTCGGGGATTCGCGCGGCGTCCTCGATCCGCGCCACCCATTTGGCGAGCGGCGCGAACATCAGGCCGAAATCGACCTCCTGGAAGCCCTCGCGGTCGCGGTCGCCGCGCGCGACGTCGCCGATGAACAGGATCATCGGCGTCGAATCCTGGTGCGCGACATGGATCCCCACGCAGGCATTGGTGGCGCCGGGGCCGCGGGTAACGAAGGCGATTCCCGGACGGCCGGTCATGCGCGCGTCGGCATCGGCCATATAGGCGACGCCGCCTTCCTGGCGGCACACGACGAGATCGATCTCGGGCGTGTCGTGGAGTGCGTCGAGGACGGCGAGAAAGCTTTCGCCCGGCACCGTGAAGATGCGGTCGCAGCCTTGGGTGCGGAGTTGGTCGACGAGGATTCGGCCGCCGGTGCGCTTGGTGGTCATGGCGACCGACTAGCGGCACCGGCGGCGATATTCCAGCTAGGCGCCCGGATCCCAGAAAACGGACAGCGCGAGGCTGGCCATCAGCACCGCCTCGCGCTCGGTGCCGGGCGCTCGGGGGGCGTAGATCGTCTTGTTGCCGCCGTTGAGGTCGACCGCGCCGATCTGCCGGCCGTCGATGTCGAAGGCGTAGCCGAGCGGAGTGCCGCTTGGGACCCGGCCACCCTCCATGTCGTGGATGGCGCGGATCCCGATCCGCATGTCGCCGAGCTGGAGCTCGCCGGCTCGGGTACGGCCGGCGAGAAGGCCGCGCGAGGTCGGCACCTCGGCGAGCAGCAGCTGGGCGGTGAGGGGCTCTCGGTCGCGTTCGAACTCGCAGCCGTAGGCGAGGCGGTCGCCGGACACGGTGACGGCGCCGGCGTCGAGCTCGCTTTCGTGGAAGCCGCAGCTGGCGGTCACCCGGCCGCCAAGCTCGGGACCGGCGATGTCGAAGCCGCCGCGGCCGACATTGTGGACGAGGATGTGGCCTCGGGTCTGGAGCGCCTGGCGGACGAATCGGCCCTGCGAGGCGCCGAGCGTGAAGTCGCCGCGCTCGCCATGGCCCATCCCGGCGACCTCGAGCCGCTCGGTCCCGGCGGCGAGATCGGCTGGCATCGCGATGCGGGCCTCCTGGACGCAACCGGCGAGCGCCGTCGCGCCGAGCGCCGCGATTGCGAGCTTCATTCCCCTCATGTCATTCCCTCCCCTTACGCGAACAATGACCGGCAGACTGGGGGCGCGATTCTGTCGCGGGGCTGAACCATACTGACATCCGTGTCAGCGCTTGACCGGTCGGGAAGGCGGGGTAGGTGTGGGGAAACCCCTACGAGGAGAGCGAGGATGACCAAGAGCGAAATGGCCGGCCGGATGAACGAGGCCCAGGCCTGGCTTCCGGGCAAGCGCGTGAAGATCGACTTTGGCGGCGAAGGCGTAGTGATGCTCGACGGCGCCGCTCAGCAGGTGACGGAGGAGGACGGCCCGGCCGACACGACGATCAAGGTGTCGTGGGCGGACTGGCAGGATCTCGCCGAGGGCAAGCTCGACGGCATGACCGCGTTCATGCAGGGCAAGCTGAAGGTCGAGGGCGACATGTCCAACGCGATGCAGCTGCAGGGCGTGTTCGCCAAGCTTCGCTCCTAAGCGGCTTTTGATAAGCCCCTCCTCTTCAGAGGAGGGGTTGGGGTGGTGACGGCGCTCCGCGCCGTACGAGCCTGCGGCTCGCCCCCACCCCTTGATCCCCTCCCCTGAAGGGGAGGGGTTTGGGATGTCACCGAATCGGGCAGCTCGGATCGAGGCGGAAGTCGAGATAGTCGTCGACCGCCTTCATCAGCTCCGGCATCTCGTTGACGAAGAAGTGGTTCGCGCCCGGGATCGTCTTGTGCTCGACGGTGATTCCGCGCTGGGTGCGCAGCTTTTCGACCAGCTTGACCACCGCGGGCGGGGTGACGACCTCGTCGGCCTCGCCCTGGATGATGATTCCACTCGCCGGGCAGGGCGCCAGGAAGCTGAAATCATACATGTTGGCGGGCGGCGCGATCGAGATGAAGCCGCGCGCTTCGGGCCGGCGCATCAGGAGCTGCATGCCGATCCAGGCGCCGAAGGAGAAGCCGGCGACCCAGGTCTGCTCGGCCTCGGGATGGACCTGCTGGATCCAGTCGAGCGCGCTCGCCGCGTCGGACAGCTCGCCGATGCCGTTGTCGAAGATGCCCTGGCTGCGCCCGACTCCGCGGAAATTGAAGCGAAGCGTCGCGAAGCCGCGCTTCACGAAGTCCTTGTACAGGGCCAGGGTGATCGGGTGGTTCATCGTTCCGCCGCCCTGCGGGTGCGGGTGGAGGATGATCGCGACCGGCGCGCGCGGGCGCGGACCGGGCTGGAAACGACCTTCGAGGCGGCCTTCGGGACCGGGGAAAATGACTTCGGGCATTGCACCTGCGTCTGGAATAGGGTGAGACCGGCTGGGCCGGAATGAGCGCGCCTCCTATATGGGAATTTCGCGAAATTCCACAAATCTGAGTCTTCGACGTGTCCCAGCGCCCCCGCATCTATCTCGATCACGCCGCGACGACGCCGATCCTGCCGGCGGCGAAGGCGGCGATGACGGAGGCGATGGAGCGCTGGGCCAATCCCAGCTCGCCCCATGCCGAGGGCCGCGCGGCTCGGGCGGCGCTGGAGGATGCGCGGGCGCGGATCAAGCGGGCGCTCGGCTGGGACGGCGAGGTGATCTTCACCTCGGGCGCAAGCGAGGCGATCGACATCGCGCTGCGCGGCCGGCCGGCCGGGCAGCTCGCCGTGACCGCGGTCGAGCATGATGCGGTGCATCGCGCCGCCGGGGGCGCGGCCCGCCTGCCGGTGTCCGCCGACGGCGTGATCGATCCCGCCCAGGCGCTTCCCGCCACGGCCGCGATCCAGGTCGCCAACAACGAGACCGGCGTGCTTCAGCCATGGCGCGACCTCGCGCCGCTCCGCGCGCAGGGCCATGTCCTGCTCGCCGACGCGGCGCAGAGCGCCGGCAAGCTTGCGCTTCCCGATGCCGACATGGTCGCCGTGTCGGCGCACAAGCTCGGCGGGCCGCCGGGCGTCGGAGCGCTGCTGGTGCGCAGCCATGCGCTGCTGAAGGCGATTGGCGGGCAGGAGCAGGGCTATCGTCCCGGCACGCACAATCTGCCGGGCATCGTCGGCTTCGCCGCCGCGCTCGAGACGCGCGAGGACTGGATGGAGCGCGCCGCGGAGCTTCGCGCCCGGCTCGAAGCGCGGCTGGTCGCGGCGGGAGCGGAGGTGGTCGCCGCCGGCGCGCCGCGCATCCCGACGATCGGGGCGTACCGGATGGCGGGCGTGCCGAGCGAAGCGCAGCTGATCCATTTCGACCTGTCCGGAATCGCCGTGTCCGCCGGCAGTGCCTGCTCGTCGGGCAGCCTCAAGCCGAGCCACGTCCTCGCGGCGATGGGCTGGGACGAGACCGCGTCGCGCGAGATCATCCGGGTCAGCTTCGGCCCGCAAACGACGGCACAGGAGGTGGACGCCTGCGCCGCCGCCTGGGAAGCGCTCGCGCAGCGCCGCTCCGCGGCATGACGCCGATCTATCTCGATTATCAGGCGACGACGCCGCTTGCGCCCGAGGCGGCGGCGGCGATGCGGCCGTGGCTGGACGACAAGTTCGCCAACCCGCACAGCGCTCATCGGCTCGGGCGGGAGGCGGCGGCTGCGGTGGAAGTGGCGCGGGAGCAGGTGATTGCAGCGCTGCAGCGAAATGGAGGCGGACGGCTCTTCTTCACCTCAGGCGCGACCGAGGCGATCAACTGGGCGCTGAAAGGGGCGTTCGCGCGGCTGCCGGAAGATCGGCGGCGCGTCGTGACGGTGGCGACCGAGCACGCCGCCGTGCTCGACACCGTGGAATGGCTCGGCCGCATGGGCGTCGAGGTGGACATCCTCCCCGTCGGTCCCGACGGACTCGTCGATCTCGACCTTGCCGCCGCCCGCATCGACGAGCGCACCGGCCTCGTCGCCGCGATGCTGGTCAACAACGAGATCGGCGTGATCCAGCCGGTGGCGCAACTGGCCGGGCTCGCCCGTGCGAGGGGCGCGCTGTTCCTGTGCGACGCGGTGCAGGGGTTCGGACGCGTGCCGCTACCGCTCGACGCCTGCGACATGGTCGCCCTGTCCGCCCACAAGGTCCACGGTCCCAAGGGCATTGGCGCCTTGTGGGTGCGCGATGGAGTCGCGCTCGATCCGCTTCTCCACGGCGGCGGGCAGGAGGGCGGCCTCCGTTCGGGGACCCTGTCGCCGGCGCTGTGCGTCGGCTTCGGCGCGGCGGCCAAGCTGCTGGTCGAGCGCGCAGACATGGACCAGGCGCATGTCGCGAGGCTGGCGGACCTCGCCCGAGCCCGCATGGACAGCTGGATCCTCAATGGATCGCCGGGCCACCGCTATGCCGGCAATCTCAACATCCGCCGCCCCGGAGTCGACGCCGCGCGCCTGATCGCCGACGTGCGCGAGGTCGCCTTCTCCGCCGGCTCGGCCTGCGCCAGCGGCTCGGGCCGGCCCAGCCACGTGCTGCGCGCGCTCGGCCTCGACGATTCCGCGGCGCGCTCCTCGATCCGCCTCGGCTTCGGCCGCTACACCAGTGAAGACGAATTGAGCCTCGCCTTGGACCTCATCGACGCCGCCGCCGAACGCCAGCTGAGCCTCGCCGCATGACTCGGGTGACCTTCATTTCCGCCGACGGCCGCGAGGAGCGCGAGGTCGAGGCGCCCGCCGGCGAGCGCCTGCTCGACGTTGCCCAGGCGGTCGGCGAGCCGCTCGAAGGGACGTGCGAGGGCCAGATGGCCTGCTCGACCTGCCATGTCATCGTCGCGGCGGAGGATTTCGACCGCCTGCCCCCCGCCAGCGAAGAGGAGGACGACCTGCTCGACCTTGCTGCCCATGTCACCCGCACTTCGCGGCTCGCCTGCCAGATCGTCCTCACCGAGGAGCTCGGCACGCTCACCGTGCGCATGCCCAGGGACGCACATGACATGCAGCGGACGGGACGATGATGCGGGGACTCTTCGCCGCCGGGCTCGCTCTTCTCGCAGCCTGCGCATCGCCGATACCCGCCGCTCAGCCGGCGCCGGCGCAAGCCGACTCGCGCCTGGCCGACATCGAGCGCCGCACCGGCGGCCGGCTCGGCGTGGCTCTGCTCGACGGACGCGGGCGGACTGTCCTCGGTCACCGCACGGGCGAGCGCTTCGCGATGTGCTCGACCTTCAAGTTCCAGCTTGCCGCGATGATGCTCGACGGCGCGGATGACGGGCGCTGGCGGATGGAAGACGTCCTTCCGCTCACCCCGGCCGACACGGTGCGCGGCCATGCGCCGGTTGCCGAGCGGCTTCTGCCGACCGGGCGAATCACCCTGGCGCAGGCGGCCGCGGCCAGCCAGATCCAGAGCGACAACGCGACCGCCAACCTGCTTCTGCGCCGGGTCGGCGGCCCGGCGGCGTTCACGGCGTGGCTGCGCGGAATCGGCGATTCCGAGACCCGGCTCGACCGCTACGAGCTCGAGCTCAACGAAAACCGGCCGGGCGACCCGCGCGACACCACCACGCCGACGGCTTACGGCGAGACGATGCGCCGCCTCATTTTCGGCGACGTTCTCGGGGGCCCAAGCCGCGAGCAATTGCGCGCCTGGACCAGCGCCACCACCACCGGCCAGCGCCGGGTCCGCGGGGCACTGCCCGCGGAATGGCCGGCCGGCGACAAGACTGGGACGTGCGGAACCGCGTTCAACGACATCGCCTGGTTCCGCAGCCCGGATGGCGCCGAGTGGGTCCTGGCAGCGTTCCTCGATCGCCCGATCGTCCCCGCCGCCCAGGCCGAGGCCGCGCTCGCCGAGGTCACCGCGATCGCATTGGAACGCACCCGGTAGCGGGGCTTATCGGCTCCACCAGCGTCGCAACGCCGCCGCCAGCGGCCGGGAGCGGACGAGCAGCAGGTCGACGATCTCGGGGCCCTCGGTGGCGCCCATCTCGCTTTTGTAGCCGGCGTCGCCCGAGCCCCAGTCGACGCGCGTGATCCCGCGGTCGGCGGCGCGCTCGAAATCCCGGTAGAGCAGCAGCTTGCCGGCGCCGAAGGCGGCGAAGCGCTGGCTGTAGCCGTTGGCGATGTCGTGGCGGACCCCGCCCGCTTCGACACCGAAGGCGAAGGCCGCCGGTGCGCCGCCGACCGTCAGCAGGCTGCAGGTGATCATGTCGGCGATTGCGGGGTCCTGTGCCGCGCGCTCCCACATGCGGCGTCGCTCGGCATCGTGGAACTTGGCGTCGGCCGCGCCGCCGATTCCGGACAGCCAGGATTCGGCCTCGATGCGGGCGATCGAGTCGCGGTCGGCCGCCGTCCAGTCGCGGCCGGTGACGAAGCGATATTCGACCTCGCCATGAGCGGCGAGCTTGCGCTCGCGTCGTCGGTTGCTCGCCTGCGACGAGGTGCGCGGCCAGGGACTGTCCGCGCGGAGTCGGGCGAAGTCGAGCTCGAACGAGGCGCCGAGGCGGCGCGGCAGAATGGTCCAGCCGGCCGCCGGCGCGGCGTCGCGCAGGCGCTCGGCGGTGGGATCGTCGGCGAGCACCGGGCCCATCCGCCAGACCGGCCCGAGGAAGGAGCGGATCTCGCGCCGCGCGAGCAGGCCGGCAAGCTCGGCCGCGGTCGCGTCGAGGGCGACCGGGAAGCTGCGGAACGGCCAGTAGCTGCCGGGGATCGCGGCGATGCCGATCGGCCCGACCCCGCGGCGCAGGCGGGGCAGGGCGGCGAGCGGCGATCCGTCCGGCCGTTGCACGACCAGGGCGCGCAGGCGCTGGCCCGCCTCGGCCTCGAACCAGGCGTGGCGCAGGAAGGCGTGGCGCGGGTCGGCCGCCGCCGCGACCGCGTCGAACGCGGCGGGCGTCGCCGGGGCAATGACCAGATCGCCGCTTTGGGTCCCGCGCATCAACATCGCGCCGGCTTTGCGCCCGCAGCGGTAAAGATGGCGTGACGGGGGACGGCTTTACGCTTTGTTTCGCCGTGCCGGGCTAAGGCCGCGTCATGGCGACCCGCGTGCTCATCACCGTCGACACCGAATTGGTGTGGCGCCACCACCAGGCCGGCCGGTCGTGGCAGGACAATTTCGCGCGCTCCTACGAGGCGGCCGGGGTCGGCGTGCCCTACCAGCTGCGCCTGCTCGCCGAACATGGGCTCAAGGCCTGCTTCTTCGTCGACCCGATGCCGGCGCTCGTCCACGGCATCGAGCCGGTCGAGTGCATGGTCGCGCCGATCCTCGCCGCCGGGCAGGAGGTCCAGCTCCATCTCCATCCCTTCTGGGCGCGCTCCGGCGAGGCGTTTCGCGAGCTCAATCAGTTTGCCTTCGAGGAGCAGCAGGTCCTGATCGCCCAGGCCCGCGCGCTGCTCACGAAAGCCGGGGCGCCGGCGCCGATCGCGTTCCGCGCGGGAAGCTATGCCGCCAATGCCGACACGCTGCGCGCGCTCGGCGCGCTCGGCCTGCGTTACGACAGCAGCCACAATGGCTGCGAGCCTCTCAGCGCGGTTCCCGTCGATCGGGCGCAGCTCGCGCCGGCCATGGTCGAAGGAGTCGTCGAGATCCCGGTCGGCCAGATCGAGCATCAGCCCGGCCGTTTGCGCCACCTCCAGCTGTGCGCGGTCTCGTTCGCGGAAATGCGCGCCGCGCTCGATCATGCGGTGCGCGAGGATCATCCGCTGGTCACCATCGTCACCCACAGCTTCGAGCTTGCCAGCCGCGACGGCCTGCGCCGCAACGGCCTTGCGGTGAGCCGCTTCAAGCGCCTGTGCCGCTACCTCGCCGACCATCGCGAGACGCTGCCGACCGCGCATTTCGCCGATCTCGGCGATCTCGCGCTCGGCGGCGGCGCACGGCCGTTCCGCAGTCCGCGGCTGCTCACCTTCGGGCGCATGGCCGAGCAGGCCTGGGGCAATGCCCGCTATGAGCGAACCCGTCGTGTCGGCTGAAGCGGTCGCCACGCCGGTCGCGCTGCCGTTCCAGGTCGGCGCGCGAACGCTCGCGAGCGTAAAACGGCGGCTCGTCCGGCTGTCGGTGCCGCTCGAGCAGGCGCTGGACGGCGTTCCGCTGACCCTGCCGGGCCTGCCGCCCCAGGCCGACGGCTATTTCATCCGGGCGCTTCCCGATGCGATGGGCGAGGCACTCCATGCGCTGGGCCTGCGCGCCTTCGTCCGCCAGTCCTATCCGCGCCATTATGCCCGACTCGATTTGGACTTCGACGCATGGTTCGCGAGTCTGTCCGGCAACGCCCGCTCGACCCTGAAGCGCAAGCGCCGCAAGCTCGCGGAGGCGTCCGGAGGCACCCTCGACGTCCGCCAGTACAGCCGGCCCGGCGAGGTCGGGGAATTCTTCTCCCATGCCCGCGCCGTCTCGGCCGACACCTATCAGGAGAGGCTGCTGGACGCGGGCCTTCCCGCCGACGCGCTGCCGGAGATGCGCGCGCTGGCGGAACGGGGCGCGATGCGCGGCTGGCTGCTGTTCCTCGGCGAGCGGCCGATCGCCTATCTCTACGCGCCGGCGCAGGGGCGGACTTTGCTCTACGCCTATCTCGGCTATCGCGCCGAGCTCGCGCCGCTGTCGCCGGGCAGCGTCCTTCAGCTCGAGGCGATGCGCATGCTGCTCGAGGAAAAGGCCTTCGCCTATTTCGACTTCACCGAGGGCGACGGCCAGCACAAGCGCCAGTTCGCCACCGCCGCGCTGCCCAGCCACGATCTGCTTCTGGTGCGCGACACGTTCGGCAACCGCACCACGCTTCGAACCCTCGACGCATTCGATTCTTCCGTCGCGCTCGCCAAGCGCGCCGTCCGGCGCCTCGGCCTTGGCGGAGTGGCCCGCGCGGTCCGGCGCTGATAGACCGGCCGCGCCATGCGGCTCCAGACCGACGCCATCATCATCGCCGTCCGCCCGCATGGCGAGCATGGCGCCATCGTGCGCGCGCTGACTCCGGCCGAGGGCGTCCAGGTGGGCTATGTTCGCGGCGGCCGCTCGCGCGCGCTTCGCCCGGTGCTCGTCCCCGGCAACGATATCGCCGCCGAGTTCCGCGCCCGCACCGACGAGCAACTTTCCCACCTGACCGCCGAGCTGTCGCACAGCCGCGCGCCGCTCCTCGCCGAGCCGCTCGCCGCCGCGGCGATCGAATGGGTGACGGCGCTGACCGCGGCCGCGCTTCCCGAGGGTCAGCCTTATCCGGCGCTCTATGCCGGCCTCTCGGGGGTTCTGGCGGCGCTCGAGGCGGCGCCGAGCGCGCGCGGCTGGGCGGCGGCTTTGGTCCGCTACGAGCTGCTCCTGCTCGGCGAGCTCGGCTTCGGCCTCGACCTCGGCGAATGCGCGGTGACGGGTACAGCCGGGAATTTGCGCTACGTCAGCCCGAAGAGCGGGCGGGCGGTCAGCGCGGAGGGGGCGGGGGCCTATCGCGACCGGCTGCTGCGGCTGCCGACCTTCCTGATCGGCGGCAAGGAGGCGCCGGGCTGGCCCGACATCCTCGACGGCTTCGCGGTCACCGGCCATTTTCTCGCCCGCGACGTGCTCATCGAACGCCAGGCCGACATCCTCGCCGCGCGCCACCGCCTGCTCGACCGTCTCCACCGGATCGGCGGTTGACCTCGCCGGCGCGGGGGTGAAGGTTGGCCCGGTGAAAGAGCTTTTCCCCCACAGCGCCAAGACTGGCGACATCGTCGTCCGGGTGTCGGTCAGCTACCTTCCCGAGCAGTCGGAGCCGTCCAAGGGTCGCTGGTTCTGGGCCTATCACATCCGCATCGAGAATGAGGGCGAGGCGCGGGTCAAGCTGGTCAGCCGCGAATGGGTGATCCGCGACGGCCGCGGCAACCGCCACGAGGTGAGCGGCGAGGGCGTGGTCGGCGAGAAGCCGGTGATCGAGCCGGGCCAGGCGTTCGATTACGTGTCGGGCTGCCCGCTCGCGACTCCGACCGGGTCGATGGAAGGGCGCTACCACATGGTGGCGTCGGACGGGTCGAGCTTCGCGGTCGAAATCCCGCGCTTCCCGCTGGTCGCGCCGGCGGTGATGAGCTGAGCCGTCAGGCGAAGGCGCGGGTGGCGCCGCGGCTCCTGGCATTGGCCTGGCGGATCAGGTCGGGCAGCATGATGCCGTCGACCGCCCACCAGACGAGCGCCGCGCCGAGCAGGTAAAGGCCGTAGAAGTTGGCGGACAGGAAGAGCAGCACGCCGACCAGCCGCAGGCTGATCTGGGCGAACGCCATGGAACTGGATCCGACATAGAAACGGTGCGCGGCGAACTGGCCGAGCAGGAACCACAAGATATAGCCCGTGCCGATCGATTTCGGCTGGGCATTGCTGGAGGCGGGCAAATCGTCCGAGCCGGGCGGCTCGACATAATCGCCTTCCTGCTGGCGGCGGGCGCGCTCGGCGGCGATGAACGCCTCGCGGCGGCGGTCCATCTCGCTCGCCTCATCGGCTTTGCCGAAGCTGATCGGTCGGCGTTCCGGCTCCTCGGAGCCCTGGCCCTTGCGGCCGAAGGAGGCGCGCTGCTGCATGGCGGCTGCCTAACAAAGCCGCGGATAAGATTGGGTTAAGGACGTTAGCGGACGAGCGGGAGAGCGCGGCCGACGAGCGGGATGAAGCGGCCCTCGTCGATTGGCGCGGCCGGGTTGTTCCAGCTCGCCGTGACCACATGCCAAGCGCCTTCATTGTTGCGGACGAGCCAGGTGAGGTTGATCACGCCGGCCTCCGAACCGCCCTTGAAGCCGAGATAGCTGTACGGCGCGGCGGCGGGACGCGGCATGCCGGGGCTGATCGCCAGGATGCCGTGAGTGGTCTCGTCGCCGTTGCGGCGGAGCCAGTCCATCACCCGGGCGAGGTCGGCGGCGGACGCGAACCATTCCACCGTGTCGATCGCCAGTGGCGTGCCGGCGCCGAGGCGGGTGACGTCGATCGCCGCTCCGCCCTCCTCGTAGCGCTCGCGCAGCATGCGCCGGCGGGCGGCCTCGTCGGCGCCGCGCCACTGGGCGATGACCGGGGCGTCCTCGGCCTTGAGCTGGAACGCTTCCATCGTGGTCAGGAACGGGCGGTTGCGCGCCGCCGAGCGCATGCCCATCGTCGCCATCATTCGCTCGACATTGTCCCGTCCGGCGAGGCGCAGCAGAGCGTCGGTGGCGGTGTTGTCGCTGCGCGAGATCATCAGCCCGGCGAGCGTATGGACCGTGACCGGCGATCCGAGCGGCCAATCCTGGAGCAGCCCGCTCGGCAGCGAGTGGCGCTCGATCGGCACGACCTGGTCCCAGCCCAGCCGGCCGGCGCCGACCTGGCGGGAGATTTCGCCGAGGATGATCAGCTTGAAGGTCGAGCCGATCGCCAGTGCTTGGTCGGGATTGTGGCTCGCGACCAGGGTCGGACCGGACTCGTCGAGCCGCGCCACCGCGAAATTGACCTGGCCGGGCAGTTCCCGAAGCTCCTGCATGATCGCCGCGAAGCTGTCGCCGCCGATCGGCTCGACTCCGGTGACGAGCAGCTGGACGATTCGATGCGGCGCCTGCGGCTCGATCCCGAGGTCCATGACCAGGATGGCGCGCTCGGTGCGGATTCGGATCGTGCCCGCGGTCGCCGAGCGGGGCTGGACCGAGTCCAGCGCCTGGACCGCGCCATGCTGCTGGGCGAGGCTTGCCGAGATCTGGTTGATCTGCGCCTCGGGCACCTGGGCGAGGAAGCCGGGAGCGAAGGTGGTGCCGAGGTCGCCCGTGCCGCGAAGGACGTTGACGACGGCCTCGGCCGCCTCGCGAAGCTCCTGCGACGCCGGGGCCGCCGCCGGCGGCTGGGCGACTGCGACGGCGGGCGCCGCCGGCAACGCGATGGCAAGGCCGATGAGAAAAGCTCGCATGATGATGTCCCCCCGAAGGCAAATCTAATCGAAACCAGTGCCCGCTTCCACCGTTACAGGTCCGAAGCTTTTCCTGGGAGGACCATCATGCCCGTTGCCACCACCAGTCTGGTCGAGCGCATCGCCCGAGTCATCGCGGGGCGCGTGCTCAGCGCCAATGCCGATGGCGACGATCCGTCCGCCGCCGACAAGGTCGACGAGGTGTGGTTCATGTACCGCGACGACGCGGTGTCGATCCTGAAGACGATGCGCGAGCCCGACGAGGCGGCGGCGCGGGCCGGCGACCCGGCGATGTGGGAGCGGATGATCGAGGCGTCGATCGAATCCGCCGCCGCCTCGGCCTGATCAGAAGGCGTCGAGGAAGGGGCTCAGCGCCCACAGCGACGGGCCCGCGAGGAGCACGCCGACGGCGACGTCGAAGCCCCGGATCGGGCGGATCCGGACTCCCCGGCGCGGGTTGTTGACCGCGTCGGTGACCGTCGCGAAGAGGATGAACAGCCCGCACCCCGCCGTCGCGACGAGCGCCAGCACATAGGGCAGCACGAAGGTCTCGGGCCAGCGGCCGTAGAGCACCCACAGCAGCAATGCCGCCACCGCCGCGACGGCGCCGTAGGCCGTCACGCGCGGGACGCTGGCGAAGCGGGTCATGCGTCGATCGCTTCCTCGTCCAGCTCGGCGGCGTGGCTCTGGATGAAGGCGAAGCGGTGCTCGGGGTTGCGGCCCATCAGCCGGTCGACGAGGTCGCGGACGGCGCTTCGCTCCTCATAATCCTGGGGCAGGGTGATTCGGATCAGGCTGCGCGACTTCGGGTCCATGGTGGTCTCGCGAAGCTGGCCCGGATTCATCTCGCCGAGGCCCTTGAAGCGGCTGACCTCGACCTTCTTGCCCTTGAACACCGTGCGCTCCAGCTCGGCGCGGTGCGCGTCGTCGCGGGCATATTCGATCGTCCCGCCGTTGACGAGCCGGTAGAGCGGCGGCTGCGCAAGGTAGAGCGCGCCCTTGCGGACGACGTCCGGCATTTCCTGGAAGAAGAAGGTCATGAGCAGGGTGGCGATGTGGGCGCCGTCGACGTCGGCGTCGGTCATGATGACGATCCGCTCGTAGCGAAGGTCGTCGGGATTGCAGCGGTCGCGGGTGCCGCAGCCCATCGCGAGGGTGAGGTCGGCGATCTCCTGGTTGGCTCGGATCTTGTCCGCGGAGGCGGAGGCCACGTTCAAAATCTTGCCGCGGATCGGAAGGATCGCCTGGGTCTTGCGGTCGCGCGCCTGCTTGGCCGAGCCGCCGGCGCTGTCGCCCTCGACGATGAACAATTCGGTGCCCGCGGGATCGTCGTTTGCGCAGTCGGTGAGCTTGCCGGGCAGACGCAGCTTGCGCGCCGAGGTCGCGGTCTTGCGCTTGACCTCGCGCTCCTGCTTGCGCTTCAGGCGCTCGTCCATGCGGTCGAGCACGTAGCCGAGCAGCGCCCGCCCGCGATCCATGTGATCGGACAGGAAGTGGTCGAAATGGTCGCGGACCGCATTTTCCACGAGCCGCGCCGCATCCGGTGACGTGAGCCGGTCCTTGGTCTGGCTCTGGAATTGCGGGTCCTTGATGAACACCGACAGCATCAGCTCGGCGGGCGCGAGCAAATCCTCGGCCTGGATGTCCTTGGCCTTCTTCTGGCCGACCAGCTCGCCGAACGCGCGGATGCCCTTGGTCAGCGCGGCGCGAAGGCCCTGCTCATGGGTGCCGCCGTCGGGCGTGGGGATGGTGTTGCAATAATAGGAGGCGGCGCCGTCGCTCCACAGCGGCCAGGCGACGGCCCATTCGACATTGCCCTGGCCGCCCGGAAACTCCTGCTTGCCGGCGAAGAACTGGTTGGTCGCGCACTCGCGGACGCCGACCTGCTCCTTGAGATGGTCGGCGAGGCCGCCGGGGAATTGGAACACCGCCTCGGCGGGGATGTCCTCGCCGTCGTTGATCAGCGACGGATCGCAGCGCCAGCGGATCTCGACCCCGGCGAACAGATAGGCCTTGGAGCGGGCGAGCCGGTACAGCCGTGCCGGGCGGAAATGCGCCGCCTCGCCGAAGATGTCGGGATCGGGGGTGAAGGCGATGGTGGTGCCGCGCCGGTTGGGGGCGGCGCCGATCTTCTCCAGGGGGCTGGTCGCCAGGCCGCGCGCGAAGGTCTGGCGGTAGAGCTCGCGGTTGCGGGCGACCTCGACCACGGTGTCGGTTGACAAGGCGTTGACGACGCTGACTCCGACGCCGTGGAGGCCGCCGGAGGTCGCATAGGCCTTGTCGGAGAATTTGCCGCCGGAGTGGAGCGTGGTGAGGATCACCTCGAGCGCCGACTTGCCGGGATATTTGGGATGCTCGTCGACCGGGATTCCGCGGCCGTTGTCGGTGATGGTGAGCCGGTTGCCGGGCTCGAGCGTCACCTCGATCCGGGTGGCGTGGCCGGCGACCGCCTCGTCCATGCTATTGTCGAGCACCTCGGCGGCGAGATGGTGGAGCGCGCGCTCGTCGGTGCCGCCGATATACATTCCGGGCCGCCGCCGAACCGGCTCCAGCCCCTCGAGCACCTCGATATGGGAGGCGTCATACTCGGCCGCCGTGCGGGAGGAGGACGCGAACAGATCGTCTGACATGGCGGAACTATGGGAGCGGGGAGGCGGGGAGGCAAGTTGCCCGGATGTTCTATCCACAGGGGCGGTGCGCCGGAGCGCATTGCGGGAATCCGCGACAAGGCGGGGATCGCTGGCCGCGGCGCGGAGTTGGGGCTAGGGGCCGATCCAGCCGTCGCGGCGGCGGCCCTGATACAGTGGAGTTCGAATGGCCGGTTTCAAAAGTCCCGATTTCAACGAGCGCATGGCCGCGGCGCGCGCCGCCAAGCAGGCCGCGCTCGACAAGCTGCGCAACAAGCCGGCGGCCGATCCCGCGGTGATCGCCGAGCGGCAGGCGGTGCGCGCGGCGCGCACCGCCTG
>NZ_JAANPA010000044.1 GCF_011320075.1 Sphingosinicella sp. YJ22
CGCCTGGCGCGGCGGCTTCGGCCAGCCCGACCGCGCGGCGCTCGCTGCCGCCGGCGTGCCGGTGGACTCGCGCGATGCCGCCGCCGCTGCTGCCGCCGCCGAGGCTCAGTCGGCCAATGGCGGCCACAGCGTCGACAGCTTCCAGCGCGCGGTGCTGCGCCGCTACGAGCCGACCAGCAGCGAGCGCGCCAGCCAAATCATCAACGATCGCGCCGCCGCGCAGCCGGCCGGTTCGACGACCAATCGCTGGACTCTGACCGGGCAGAGCGCGCCCAACGCCCAGCAGCAGCGCCCGCTCGGCCGCGCAAACGCCATCCCGGAGCTGAGCGGAGTCCGCCGTCGTCCTGAGACGAGCAGCGAAGCGGCCCCGGCCCAGCCGCCCGCCGCGACCGCACCGGCCACCGAGACACGCTAACTCTCTGCAAAGCCCAAACCCTCCGAGCGGGGAGGGTGGTGCCCTCTACATGGTCCGGGTTTCCAGCTACTCCGCCGGCCAGCTCTCCAGAAGCTCGACGAACCGGCTCAGCCACATATTGGTCTGGTGACCGTCCACCACCCGGTGGTCGATGGTCAGGCTGACATAAGCCATCGGCCGGATCTGGATGGTGTCGACCCCGTCCACCTCGCGCACGACCACGCGTTTCTCCAGCTTTCCGATCCCGAGGATCGCCGATTGCGGCTGGTTGATGATGATCGGGCTGGCGAACAGGGAGCCGGACACGCCGTGGTTGGAGATGGTGAAGGTGCCGCCGGTCACATCCTTGCCGGTGAGCTTCTCCTTGCGCGCCCGCTCGACGAGATCGTCGAGGCCCGCGGCGATGCCCTTGAGGTTGAGCCGCTGGACCTGGCGAAGCACGGGCACGATCAGCCCCTTGTCGCCGAGCGCGGTGCCGACGCCTAGGTTGATATCGTCGAAAATCTCGAGCCGGTCGGCATGCCACCGGCTGTTGATCGCCGGAGCCACCTTCATCGCCTCCGCCGCCGCCGCGACGATATAGGCGGTGTAGGTGAGCTTGACGCCCTTCTTCGCCCACGCCGCCTTGTGTGCCTCGCGGTGGCGCTGGATCGCGCTGAAATCCGCCTCGAACACCGCGGTAACGTGCGGCGCATCGGTCACCGAGCGAAGCATGTTCTCGGCGATCTTCAGCCGCATACGGTCGTGCGGGACCGAGTGCGAGGCGATGCCGGTGCTCGGCGGATGCTCGACCCGCGGCTGGGCAGTGGTCGGCGGCCCGGCATGGGTGACGGTCGCCTCCGCCACCGCGCGGTCGACATCGGCGCGGGTGACGCGCCCGTTGCGCCCCGTGCCCTCGATCCGAGTCGGATCGATGTCATGCTGCAAGCACGCCCGCTTCACCGAGGGGGAGAGGCGCATCTCCCTGACCCCGTTCGCCCTGAGCTTGTCGAAGGGCTTTCCTTCTCGTTCTGAGTCATCAGGCAAGGGAGGGGCTTCGACAGGCTCAGCCCGAACGGAATGGGAGGCGGTTTCAGTCGCGGCTGACAGCCGCCCCAGCACCGCTCCCGGCAACGCCTCGGAATCCGTCTGAAGCAGAATCTCGGTCAGCACGCCCGAAGCCGGCGCGGGCACCTCCATCGCGACCTTGTCGGTCTCGAGCTCGACCAGCGGCTCATGCTCGGCGACCGTGTCGCCGACCTGCTTGAGCCAGGCGCGCACCGTCGCCTGGGTGCCTTCGCCTTCGACGGGAACGATGATGTCGATCATTTAGAAGCTCACCAGCTCGTCGATCTTGGCGCGGATCGCGTCGACCGAGGGCACGACATGGTCGAGCAGCACCGGGTTATGCGGGCTCGGCACGTCGGGCATGGTGACGCGCGCGACCGGCGCGTCGAGGTCGAGGAAGGCCTCGTCCGCAACCACCGCCGCGATCTCGGCGCCGAAGCCGCCGCTGCGCAGATCCTCGTGGACGATCAGGCAGCGCCGCGTGCGCCGCACCGACTCCAGCACCATCTCCTTGTCCCACGGCACCAGCGTGCGCAGGTCGATGACGTCGCCGGACCGCTCGCCCAGCGCCTCCTCGCAGCGCGGGGTCATCGCGCCCCAGGTCACGATCGTGATGTCGTCGCCTTCACGCGTCTTGCGCGCCCGACCGAACGGCAGGACGTAATCGTCGCCCGGCCACGGCCGCCGCGCCCAGCTGTCGTCCAGCATCGCGCGATGCTCGAAGAACACCGCCGGATCGTTGCCGCGCAGCGCCGCTCGAAGCAGCCCGACCGCGTCCTCGGCATTGCTCGGCGCCGCGACCAGCCAGCCGGGATTGTGCACGAACTGAACCTCGTTGGTCTGACTGTGCCAGGGGTCGCCGCACTTTAGGAAGCCGATCGGCATGCGCAGGACCATCGGCGCCGCGAAGCGGTTGTGGGTGCGCCAGCGCATCGTGCCGGTATCGTTGATCTGCTCGTAGGCCGGCTCGGCATATTTGCGGAACTGGATCTCGGGCACCGGCAACAGCCCCGCGATCGCCATTCCCACCGCGCGGCCGACAATGCCTTCCTCGGAAAGGCTGGTGTCGAACACCCGGTCGAACCCGTGCTTCTCCTGGAGGCCCTGGGTTACGCCATGGACGCCGCCCTTGGGGCCGATATCCTCGCCGAACAGAAGCATGCGCGGGTTGGTGGTCAGCTCCTGGTCGAGCGTCCGGCGGATCGCGGCCGCCATGGTGATTCGCGGGCCTTCGGGCTTCGGCTCGTCGCGCGAGGGCGGGGCGGTGTAGCCGTGGGTCCACTGGCCGCCTTCCTGCTGCATCTCGCCGTCGAACAGCACGCCCTTCAGAACCGTCGCAGGGTCGGCGACCGGCCGCGCCTCGGCGATCTCGCGCGCCTTGGCGACGACGTCCGCGGCTTCGCGCCCGATCGAATCCCATTCCTCCTCGCTGAGGACGGAGCCCACAATGTACGACTTGAGCTTGGGCAGCGGGTCGCGGCGCCACTCGTCCTCGACGAAATCCGCCGCCTTATAGGCCTGGGTGTCCTGGAAGCTGTGACCCTGGAGGCGCGGCACCTTGAGGCGAAGCAGGGCAGGGCCGTTGCGCCCGCGGACATGCTCGACCGCCTGGGCAATCAGCCGCGCCGCTTCCGCGGGCTCGGTGCCGTCGCCGGCGAAAATCTTGAGGTTGCCGAAGCTCTCCAGGTTGCGCGCGATGTCGCCGCCCGGGGTCTGGAAGGTCGACGGGACCGAGATGCCGTATTGGTTGTCCTCGATCGAGAACAGCATCGGCAGCTTCTGGGTCGTCGCGATGGTCAGCGCCGACCAGAAGCCGTTGGTCGCGACCGACGCGTCGCCGCCCAGAACCACCGCGATCGCGTCGGCATAGGCCGGGTCCTTCAAGACGTCCTGGTAATAGCGGATCGCCTGAGCCCAGCCGGCGGTCGGCGTATATTGCGCGCCCACGCCGCCGCACATCGGCAGCGCCGAGGGACCGGCCGGATTGGGAAAGTTGAACACGACGCCGATGTCGCGCCCGTCCGAATAGCCGCCGGCGCGGCCCATGTTGGAGCCCAATGCGTCCTCGAGCGGCACGCCCAGCGACAGCAGCAGCGGCCGCGAGCGATAATAGCCGCACACCGCGTCGGTCGGCTTGGTGAGCCGCGTTCCGAGCATGACCTGCGCCATGTCGTGGCCGCGCGCGCTGAACTGGTAGAGGACCTTGCGGCCGGGGACGAGCTCCTGCTCCTCGATCCGGTCGAGCTCGCGGCTGATGTGGACGAGAGTGGCGATCCGTCGCCAGTCAAAGTCAGGGTCCGGCGCGTTGCCGCCGGACTTGCTCGATGTTTCTTTGGCAGGCGCCGCGGCGGCCATCACAGATTCTCCGGAAGCCGGGCGACGACCGCACGCGCAAAACGCTCGACATTGTCGTCCGACAGGCCGGCGACGTTGAAGCGGCCCGAATTGGCCATGTAGATCCCCTCCTTCTCACGCAGGTCCGCGACCGCGGCGCCTCCGATCGGCAGGATCGAGAACATGCCGTTCTGTTCGTTGATATAGGCCAAACGCGGGTCGAAGCCGGCGATGCGGGCGCGAAGCGAGCGGATCCGCGCGCACATCTCGGCAAGCTCGGCGTGCCAGTCGGCGGCGAGCTCCGGCGTGTCGAGGATGATGCGCACGACCGCCGCGCCATGGTCCGGCGGCATCGACCAGATCGTGCGGGCGATGACCATCAGGTTGGAATAGACCGTCTGCGCCTGGGACTCGTCCGCAGCCTTGACGTGGAGCGAGCCGACGCGGTCGCGATAGACTCCGAAATTCTTGTCGTTGGAATGGGCGACCAGCGCCTGGTCGGCCGCAGCGATGACCAGCCGGGCGCCGGCGGCGTCTTCCTCGAGCCCGTGGCCGAGGCCTTGATAGGCCATGTCAATGAACGGGATGAGGCCGCGGCGGGCCACCAGGTCGGCCACCGCCTGCCACTGGTCGGCGTTGAGGTCGGCGCCCGCCGGGTTGTGGCAGCAGCCGTGGAGCAGGACGAGGTCTCCGGCCCGCGCCGTCTCCAGCGCCGCCATCATCTCGTCGAACAGGACGCGCCGTCCCTCGCAGTCATAATAAGGATGCTCGACCAGCCCGACGCCGGCGCTTCCGATCAGCGGTACATGGTTGGGCCAGGTCGGCTGGCCGACGAAGATGCGCGCATTGGGATTGGCGGTGCGGATCAGCTCGGCGCCGAGGCGAAGCGCGCCGCAGCCGCCCGGGGTCTGCAGGCCGACGATGCGCGGATCGCTCGACGCGCCGGCGCCGAACACCATGTCCTTCATCAGCTCGACGAAGCGCACGTCGCCTTCGCCGCCGAGATAGGCCTTGGTCTCCTGGGTCTCGTTGAGGATTCGCTCGGCCTTCTTGACCGCGCGCAGGATCGGCGTGTTGCCGGCCGCGTCGCGATAGACGCCGACGCCGAGGTCGATCTTGTCCGGCCGCGGGTCGCGCCGGACCATTCCGATGATGGCGAGCAGTGAATCCCCCGGTTGCGGATTCAGCCCCTCGAACAAGCGAGCCCGTTCGCGCTGCTCCATATCCGCCATCGCCGTCCCTTCCGTGATCATGGCGTGCGCATACAGCCAAGTGCGGCCAGTGCAAAATTGCGGCCGACCCCCTTGAACCGTGTCGGAGCCGTTCCTAACTCATCCGTGCGGGACCGGGCCCCTCTGGCGACCAGCGCAAGCTGCTCGTGATGTCGGACCGCATCGGGTTAGCTCGATGCAGGTTCGGACCTTTGGCCCAAATCTCATTCATTCGCGCCGACCCGATCGATGAAACTATCGAACGGAGACGGCAATGAAGAAGCTTTTCAGACTCTTCTGGATCTTCCAGATCATCGCGGACCTCCGCGGTCACCGCCGCCACGCGCATCATGGCGGCCATGGCTATCGCCGCTCGCGCAGCCACTACCCGCTCTACCACCGCTCCCATCGTCACTCGCTCGTCGAGCATGCGCTTCGCCGCCTGTTCGGCGGCCGGCGCTACTAACAGGGGAGATCGGGCGTGGATTTTCTCCTGAGTGATTTCCTGGGGACGCCGCTCTGGTTCTGGGCGGCGTTCCTCGGCATCGTCGTCGCCTTGCTCGTCCTCGACCTCGGCGTTCTTCACCGCAAGCAGCGCGAGATCGGCGTTCGCGAAAGCCTGATGATGTCGGGCTTCTACATCGCCATGGGCCTCGCCTTCGGCGCCTGGGTGTGGATCGAGCGCGGCGACACCGCCGGCCTCGACTACGTCACCGGCTTCCTCGTCGAGAAGAGCCTCGCGATGGACAACGTGTTCGTCATCGCGATGATCTTCGGCTACTTCGCCGTGCCTCGGATCTACCAGCACCGGGTGCTGTTCTGGGGCATCATCGGCGTCATCCTGCTGCGCGGCCTGATGATCGGCTTCGGCACCGCCCTGGTCGATAATTTCGGCTGGGTTCTCTACATCTTCGCCGCCTTCCTCATCTACACCGGCATCAAGATGTGGACCTCGGCGGACGAGGAATATGAGGTCGGCAAGTCGCCCATCCTCGCCTGGATCCGCAAGCGTTTCCGGGTGAGCGACGAGCTTCACGGCGAGCGCTTCTTCGTCACCAAGGCGGACCCGGTGACGGGCCGCGCGGTGCGCATGATCACGCCCTTGTTTCTGGCGCTGATCATGGTCGAGATCGTCGACGTCGTGTTCGCGGTGGACTCGATCCCGGCGATCTTCGCGATCACCACCGACCCGTTCATCGTCTATACCTCGAACGTGTTCGCGATCCTCGGCCTTCGCGCGCTCTACTTCGCGCTGTCGGCGATGATCGACCGCTTCCACTATCTGAAGCACGCGCTCGCGGTGTTGCTGGTGTTCATCGGCTCGAAGGTGTTCGTCGCCGACCTGTTCGGCCTGGCGAAGTTCCCGCCGGCCGTCTCGCTCGGCCTCACCGTGGCCATCCTTGCGACCGGCGTGGTATATTCGCTTCGAAAGACCGCGCCGGGCCGGGGAACCGCCGTGCCCTCCAGCGATTGAATCGGAGGCGAATCGATCCACAGTAGGTGAGAAGGCGATGGCAGCGCGCGCATATTGGAAGGGCCAGATCAGGCTGGCCCTCGTGTCGATCCCGGTGGAAATCTACACCGCGACCAAGAGCGGCGCGACCATCGCCTTCAACCAGATTCACGAGCCGACCGGCAAGCGCATCCGCTACGAGAAAGTAGTGGAAGGCGTCGGGCCGGTCGACCCGGACGAGATCGTCAAGGGCTACCAGATCGAGAAGGGCAATTACGTCATCCTCACCGACGAGGAGATCGAGTCCGCCAAGCTCGAGAGCAAGAAGACTCTGGAGCTCACCCAGTTCGTCGACGCCGACGAGATCGACGTCCTCTATTTCGAGAAGCCCTATTACGTCGTCCCGGCCGACGACCTCGCCGAGGAAGCCTATATCGTGCTTCGGGAGGCGCTGAGGCGCACCAAGAAGGTAGCGATCGGCCAGCTCGCCCTGCGCGGCCGCGAATATGTCGTGAGCCTTAAGCCCTGCGGCCGCGGCATCGTTCTGGAGACGCTTCGCTACGCCGACGAGGTCCACAAGGCGCAGGGCTATTTCCGCGACATCGAGGATTCAAAGCCCGACGAGGAACTCCTCGACCTCGCCGAGACCCTGATCAGCAAGAAGTCCAAGCCGTTCGACCCGGCCCTGTTCCACGATCATTATATCGATGCGCTCAAGGACATCATCGAGCGCAAGTCGAAGGGCAAGACCATCCACACCGACGAGGACGACGACAAGGCGCCCCAGAAGGGCATGAACGTCGTCGACCTGATGGCCGCCCTCAAGAAGAGCATCGCCAAGCCCGGCGCCGCCAACGACGAGGAGGCGCCCAAGCGAAAGCCGGCGGCGAAGAAAGCGCCGGCCAAGAAGGCGCCCGCGCGTAAACCCGCCGCCAAGGCCGCCCCCGAGAAGAAGCGCGCAGGCGGTAGGCGCTGAGCTCTCCGCCCGTGGCCAAGGACGACCCGCTCTCCAAATACAACGCCAAGCGGGACTTCACGAAGACCGCGGAGCCCGCGGGCACCTACGACAAGCTCGCCTGGGGCCATGGCGACGGCTTCATGGTGCAAAAGCATGACGCGAGCCGCCTCCACTGGGATTTCCGGCTGGAGCTGGACGGCACGCTGAAGAGCTGGGCGGTGCCCAAGGGGCCGAGCCTCGACCCCAAGGAGAACCGCCTCGCGGTCCGCACCGAGGACCATCCGCTCTCCTACGCCACCTTCGAGGGCACCATCCCCAAGGGCCAATATGGGGGCGGCACGGTGATGCTGTGGGACCGCGGCACCTGGGCAAGCCTGCCGGGCAAGGACCCGCGCAAGGGGCTCGAGGAAGGCCACCTCCACATCATCCTCGATGGCGAGCGGATGAAGGGCGAATATGTGATGTTCCGCCTGAAGCCGCGGTCCGGCGAACGCGCGGAAAACTGGATGCTCAAGAAGGTCACCGACGATCATGCCGGCGCGTCGGGCGGCCTCGTCGAGCGCTATCTCACGTCGATCAAGACCGGCCGCTCGATGCAGGAGATCGCCGCGGGCAAGAAGGCCAAGGAGCTCAAGTCCTGGGTCACCGGCATGAAGCCCAAGCCCGCGGCCAAGGCCAAGCCCGTGGCCAAGGCGAAGGTCGCGCCCGCGCCCGCGCGCGACCAAGCCCTCCGCCGCGCCGGGGCCAAGGCGCTCAAGATGCCGGCCTTTCGCGAGCCGCAGAAGGCGACTCTCGTGGATCACGTGCCGTCGAGCAGCAACTGGCTGTTCGAGATGAAATATGACGGCTACCGCGCGCTCATCGCGGTGGCCGGCGGCCGCGCCAAGGTGTTCACCCGCTCCGGCCTCGACTGGACCGGCAAGTTTCCCGAGATCGCAGCCGCGGCCGCCGAGCTGGAGGTCGCAAGCGCGCTCCTCGACGGTGAGATCGTCTCCGTCGACGATCAGGGCCGCACCAGCTTCTCGGCGCTCCAGCAGGCGATCAGCGAAGGGGGCAGGGGCCTCACCTGCTTCCTGTTCGACGTCCTCCAGGTCGACGGAGACGACCTCGCCAAACTCCCGACGATCGAACGCAAGCAGCGGCTCGCGTCGCTGCTCGGCCCCGGCAAGCCGCCTTATCTGATCTACGCCGAGCACATCGTCGGCTCGGGCGACGAGCTGCTCGATGCGATGTGCGAGGCGGGGCAGGAGGGCGTCATCGCCAAGAAGGCCGACGCGCCCTACCGCTCCGGCCGAACCAAGACCTGGCTCAAGATCAAGTGCACCCGCCGCCAGGAATTCGTCATCATCGGCTGGACTCCCAGCACCAGCAAGACGCGCGGCCTGAGGTCGCTGCTGCTCGCAGTCAACGAGGGCGGGGAGCTGCGCTACGCCGGCAAGGTCGGCACCGGCTTCTCGATGACCACCGAGCAGGATCTGCTTTCCAGGCTGAAGCGGCTCGAACGCAAGAAGGCCGCGGCCGACGTGCCGCGCGCGGAAGCCCGCGGCGCCCATTGGGTCCGGCCTGATCTGGTCGCCGAAGTGACCTTCGCCGAATTCACCAGCGAAGGCGTCGTTCGCCATGCGAGCTTCCTCGGCCTGCGCAACGATAAGCCTGCGTCCGAGGTGGTGCGTGAAACCGAGTCCCCGCTCGTCCTGAGCGAAGTCGAAGGGCGTTCCGCGCAGAAGTCGGGCAAACGCCCGTCCGCTGCTTCAGGCGGCGTCAAAGTCACCAACCCCGAACGCGTCATCTATCCCGACGCCGGAATCACCAAGGGCGAGCTGTTCGAATACCAGGAAGCGGTCGCCCCGCTGATGCTCGAATGGGCCGCCAACCGCCCGCTGAGCCTGGTTCGCTGCCCGCAGGGCCTTGCCGACAAATGCTTCTTCCAGAAGCATGACAGCGGCAGTTTCGGCAAACACGTCCACCACATCCCGGTCACCGAGAAGAACGGCGAGACCGAGGATTATCTCTATGTCGACGACGCGGCCGGTCTGCTCGCGTGCGTGCAGATGGGCACGATCGAGTTCCACGGCTGGGGCTCGCTCAACGCCGACATCGAGAAGCCGGACCGCCTCGTCTTCGACCTCGATCCCGACGAAGGCCTGGGCTTCGCCGAGGTGAAGCGCGCCGCCAACGACCTTCGCGCGATCCTCGCCGACATCGGCCTCCAGACCTTCCCGATGCTGACCGGCGGCAAGGGCGTCCACGTCATAGTGCCGCTCCAGCCCAAGGCCGAATGGCCGGAGGTCAAGGACTTCGCCCAGCGCTTCGCCGTCGCCCTCGCGACGAGCGAGCCCGGCCGCTTCACCGCCAATCTCGCCAAGGCCAAGCGCAAGGGCCGCATCTTCATCGACTATCTGCGCAACCAGCGCGGCGCGACCGCGATCATGCCCTATTCCGCCCGAGCCCGCGACGGCGCCCCGGTCGCCGCGCCGATCGCCTGGGACGAGCTGGACGAGATGGAAGGCGGCAACCGCTTCACCATCCGCGACGCGAAGCTGCTCTTGAAGCGCGCCTCCTCGCGCAAGCTGCAGGGCTGGGGCGAAGCGAACCAGGTGTTGCCGGAGCTATAGCTGGGTCCACAGCCAGGCGGTCGCGCCGAGCGTGACCAGCGCCGCGACCGCGAGCCGCCAGGCGGGCGCGCCGCGCATCTCCTCGACCCCCTCCGGAGCGCCGCCGCGGCCGGTGAGCATCGGGCCGACCAGATTCTTCCGCTGCACCAGCGCGTAATAGAGGATCGCGGCGATGTGCAGCGCGATGAAGACGAGCAGCACGTTGAACAACGTCTCGTGAAGCTCGGTGATCGTCTCCACCATGTCCTCGTCGAGCCACAGCGACAGCGGCCCGAACACCTCGCCGTCATCGTCGGTGGCGAACAGGCCGAGACCGGCCTGCACGGTCAGCAACGCAAGCATCGCCGCGACGCTGAGTCCGCCGAGCGGATTGTGCCCGACGACCTTGGCGGCGTGACCATTTAGATAGGACATGACCGCGCGCGGCCCCCTGATGAAGCTCGCGAAGCGCGCGGTGGAGCTTCCCATCAGACCCCACAACAGCCGGAACAGGATAAGCGCGAATGCGCCGAGCCCGAGCAGTACGTGTATCTCCGCCTGGTCGTTCTCCGCGGTCCACCACAAGGCCGGGATGAGCAGCACGAGCAGCCAGTGAAACGCGCGCGTCGGCCAATCCCAGATGCGCACGCGCGGGCGCTGCAGAGCGCCCGGCGCGGCGTCCGGTTCGATCACCTTTCAGGGCCGCGATAGCGGTCGTGGCAATTGCTGCAGGACTTGCCGAGGTCCTGCGCTGCCGTGCGGATGGCGTTCACGTCGCCGCCCTGGGCCACCCGGTTGAAACGCTGCGCCTGCTCCAGATAGCGGGCATGGGCCTGGCTGAACCCCTGCGGATCCGACCACACTTCGGCCTTGGCGCGGCTCTTGGTGTGGACGTCGGGGCCCGATCCGGCCGGGAACCAGCTCGGGATCTGTTCGGCGAGACCGGCGAGGGTCGCCGCCTCGCGCTGGATCCGCGGCACGTCGGGCGATCCGCCCTTGAGCTCGCGATTGATCGCCTTCAGCGAGTCGCCCATCTCCTCGTAGCGCTCGTGGCGGATGTCATAGGCCTGCTGGGGAGCGACCGAGCCCGGCGCCGCGGACGCGACCGCGTTGCCGGTGGCATTGTCCGGCACCGGCTGATTCGTGGAGGCCTGCTCGGTCTGGTTGCAGGCGGCGACCGCGATCAGTGCGGCGATGCTGGCGGTAAGCAGTACAGGCTTCATGAACCTCTCCGGCTTCGTGACCCCTGAACGGGCGAATGCCGGGCGCAATCCGCGAAAGCAAGCGGCGGTTCCCGTCCCAAATGAAAAGGCGCCCCGGCCGAAGCCGAGGCGCCTTCCCTACAGGACCGGACATTACGCCGTCCGGCCGAACTCGTGCGCTGCGTTTAGTTGCAGCGGTTGCGGTCGTTGCCGCGCTCGACCTCGCGGCCGATCAGCGCGCCGACCGCGCCGCCGAGGATCGCACCGATAGTGCGGTCGCCGCGGCCGGCCACCTGGCTGCCGATCAGCGCGCCGGCGGCGCCGCCGATCAGGATGCCGGTCGTGCCGTCCGAGCGGCGGCAATAATAGCGGCCGTCATTCCCGCGCCAGGTCGGGCCGCTGTAATAGCCCTGCTGGTTGTAATAGCGGCTGTACTGTCCGCTATTGTACGACTGCGGGTAATAGCCGCCCTGGTTGTAGCCGTAGCTGTTGCCGTAATAGCTGTTGCCATAGCGGGCCTGCTGGCGCTGCATTTCCTGCACCCGGCGCATCTCGCGGCGGGTGACCCGGCCGTCACGGTTGAGGTCGTAGGGGCTGTAGCTCTGGCCATAGCCGCCATAATATTGCGCCGCGGCGGGCGCGGAGAAGCTCGGGATGGCGACGGCGGCCGCCACGATGCCGAGTGCGATCTTGTTGCGCATCTTGTAACTCCTATTCATCATCCGCCGCGGGAAATTTCCCGGCGTTGAATAAGGGTTTACCCTGATTCGGCTGATCTCGGCCTGAACCCGATCGTTAGCGTTCGTTCAGGTTCGGGCGGCTTTTGCTGAACCGAAGCCAGGTTTCCGGGCGGCTATTCCGCGGGCTGAGAGGCCGCGGCCGGCGTGACGCGCCGAGGCTTGCGCTTCGCCGCCTTCGGGAACCAGAAGCTCCAGGTCGCGAGCGTGCCGAGCAGGAACAGGCTCAGGCCCGATAAGGTCAGCATGAGCCGCCACAGCAGGCCGCCGACCTTGCCCGCGTGGACCGGATAATATTTCTCCCCGATCGCCGAGGCGGTGTCGCCGGCCGCCGGATCGTCGACCGAGAGGACGCGTGCCGTAGCCGGGTCGAGATAGACATAGCTGCGCCCGTTCGGAGTCCACTCGAAGGCCTGACGCATGCGCAGCACGAGCGGCGCGCCGGGCTCCTTCGGCATCATCAGGCGGCGCGGCACGGCCTCGGGGAAGGCCCGCTGCGCCGCGGCCATGACCGCCTGCCAGTCCGTGTCGGGCCCGACCGCCCCTGCCGCCGCCGGGCGGGCCGGGGCAGCGGCCGCCTTCGCCCAGGGCGACAGCAGCGCGTCCGACAGTCCCGGAAAGACCATGAACGCGCCGGTCAGCGCGGTCAGGATCAGCAGGGGCGAGGCGACGACCCCGATGTCGCGATGCTGGCGGATGATCGCGCTCTTCGTCAGCTCCGTCGGCCACAGTCGGAACGCGAATGTGCGGCGCGTTCGCCACCACAGGATCAGGCCGGTGACCGCGAAGGCGAGCAGAAGCAGCCCGAGCACGCCGGTCACGACTTTGCCGGTCTCGCCCATGAACAGATAATGGTGGAGGTCGAACAGCCACAGCTCGGGGCGCCCCCACAGGCTGTCCCAGCGATCCACGACCATGCCGCCTTGAGTCAGATAGGCGCCGCCGCCATTGGTGTAGATGGCCTGGTGAAGTCCCATCCCCTCGTCGGCGAAGGTGATTCGGCTGAGCGCGGGGTCGACGGCAATCGCCGCTTCCACCGCGGCGCCCGTCGCGGCCGAGTCCACCTGCAGGGCGTCGCCCGTTCCGGGCAGCCCGATCCAGGCTTCCTCCCACACCAGCACTGTGCCGCTGAGCGCGAGCACAGCCAGCAGCAGCCCGGCGAACCCGCCCGTCCAGCGATGGAGAAGGGCGAGCCAGCGCCGCATCAGAAGCGGTAATCCCAGCTCAGGGTGAAGGTCCGTCCCCGCCCGGCGAAGAAGGCGAAATTGTCCGTCGGCCGACGGGTGTCGCTGCTGTAGTCGACATATTGCGCATTGAGCAGGTTCTGCACGGCGAGGCTAATTCCGCCCAGGCCGGTGTCGTAGCGGGCATAGGCGTCGACCACGTCATAGCCGCCGAAATCGTTGCGCGGATCGCGGACCTTGCCGACGAAGCTGCGCGACAGATAATGCTGGCTCTGCAGGCGCAGCGCCAGCGGCCCGCGATTAAAGATCGCCGCGAGGTTCAATCTGTCCGGCGAGATGTTGACGCCGTCGAGGTCGGTGTCGACGATCCCGTCGGGCGTCGAGTCGCTGTCGTAGCGGCCCTCGAGGTCGGCGTAACCGATCGACAGACGGAGGCCGTCGATCGGGGTCGCGATGCCGAGATTGACCTCGATGCCCTCGATCTCGACCCGCAGCCGCTCAACGTCGAAGACGTTGTTGGCGTTGAGGAAGAGCAGCTGGCCCTTGTCGCTCGACGACCAGAAATAGCTGACGCTGGCGTCGAGCGGTCCGCGCCGAACCTCGACTCCGACCTCGCGGTTGTTGGAGACGATCGGGCTGATGTCGAGGAAGCTGTCGATGTCGACTCCCGGAGTGCCGATCGAGCGGGTGATCCGGCCGACGTCGGGAACGGTGAAGCCCTCGGCATAGCTCGCATAGGCGCGCACGCCCTGCAGCGGCTCGACGATGATTCCGCCGTTGAGCAGCAGGTCGTCGAAGGTCGGGCTGCCGCCGGCGACGTCGACGCCTTCGTAGCGTCCCAGCGTTCCCAGCGTGGTCGAGGCGATCGAGCGATAATCGTCGATCTTGATCTCGATATTCTCCCAGCGCGCGCCGCCGGCGAGGCGGAACAGGCCGTCGAGAAGGCGCAGGTTCAGCTGAGTGAACGGCGCGAGGCTCCGGAAGTAGGTCGGCGGCACATAGGTGCGGTCGGTCGCGATCAGGCGCTGCTCGGTGCGGTCCCACAGCGCGTCGAGGCCGACCGTCGCGGTGAGGTCCTCGAAGCCCGGGATGGCGCGCTCGTAGCTGGCGCGGGCGCCGATCTTGCGGGAGCGGTTCTCGGTCTGGTCGAACAGGGTGCCGACGGGAGCGATTGTCGGGTCCTGCTGGCTCGGCTGCGGGTTGACGTCGGCGCCGAAGGTTTCCTGGGTTCGGCTGACGAAGAGCTGGCTGGTGAAATTGCCGCCCCACAGGTCGCCGTCGGTCAGCGACAGCGACGCGCTCTCCGCGAGATTGGTCGCCGGCAGGAGCGGCGGAGTGCCGATACGCGAGCTCGTCGGAAGGCCGGTCAGGCGGTTGCCGGCGACCGGAACGTACCGATGGTTCCCCTCGAGCTCGAAGCGGGACAGGATGAGGTCGAGCCGCGCGCTGGACGACAGCTCATAGCCGAACCGCCCGAACAGCGAGACCGCGTCGGAATCCATCGTCTCGCCCTGGGTGAGGTTGATTCCGACCGGGCGCCCCTCGGCGTCGTAATAGAGACCGCGCGTTTCATAGGCGGCGCCCACCGAGGCGTCGAAGCGGCCGGCGCGGTACTGGGCGAGCCCCGCGACCTTGCTTCCGAAGCCGTCGCCGTTGAAATCGTTGTCGAACGTGCCCTGGACCAGCGCCCGGCCCGACAGCCCCTCAACGCGCGGCGCGCCGACCGTGACCTGGTTGACGATTCCGCCGGTGCCGCCGATGCCCTGGAGCGCGTTCGACCCGTAGATCAGCTCGACCCGGTCGACGAAGAAGCCGTCGATGGTGAAGCCGTCGCGGCTTCCGTCGCGAAGCGGCGTCGACTGCGGGATGCCGTTGATCGCGTAGAGCGGCGAGCGGCCGCGCAGCGTCTCGCCGGCGCCGGACAGCTTCTGGCGCGTCGGCGAGAAGGACGGCGTGAGGTTGGCGACCGCATCTGTCACCGATCCCGCGATCGCGATCTGCTGGTCGAGGTCTTCCTTGCCGATGACGTCGATGGTCAGCGGCAGCGCCGACGGCGGCAGCGCGGTGCGCGCGGCGGTCACCACGACAGTGTCGGAACTCTGCTCGGTTTCGGCGGCGCCCTCGGCGGATTCGACGGCACCATCCGCCTCGGCATCCGGGATCGCCGGCTGCGCGAATGCCGGACCGGCGGTCAGGGCGAGGAGAGACACTGCGGCCGTGGCCGCGACACGAATTCGACGCATACTGGAAGCAACCCCTGGATGTTCTGCGCCGCGGCTAGCATCCCCGAACCGGCAATGCAATGCGAACGCTTCGCAATAGCAAACAAGATCCTGCGGCTGATCAAAATTCGTGTGTTATCCAAATAATACACACCCCCCTTGCGCAGGATGGAGGCGGGGGCCTATCTCTGGCGGGAGATGGAGAGACGGGGAGTAAGGTCGATGGCTACCCAGACGACGACGGGCGAAACCACCTTGACGCTCGAGCCTCCGGCGCCGCTGACGCCGGTGTCGGCTCATCAGGCCGCGGGGCTGGTGCCGCTCGACGAGGGCCAGAAGAGCCAGCTCGAGCAGAAGGCCGACGAGTTCATCAACGAGCTGGTCGCCCTCGACGCCAATTCGCCCGCCTTCGGCCAGAAGGTCGATCAGCTCACCAATATGGGCCGCAAGGAGATCACCGACGCGGCCAATTCGTCGAACCGCTTCCTCGATCGGCCGATCAGGGCGATCGACAAGGATACGGGGATCGGCGCCAACCTCACCTCGCTTCGCCGAGTCGTCGAGGATCTCGATCCCGGCAAGAACGGCGCCTTGAGCCCCAAGCGCAAGTTCCTCGGCATCATCCCGATGGGCGGGTCGCTGACCAATTATTTCCGCAAGTACCAGTCGTCGCAGACCCACATCTCGAAGATCCTCGGCCACCTCGGTTCGGGCAAGGACGAGCTCCTCAAGGACAATGCCGCGATCGACGTCGAGCGCGCCAATCTGTGGAAGACGATGGGCCGGCTCGAGCAGATGATCCACATCTCCAAGACGCTCGACGAGCGGCTCGAGAACAAGGCCGCCGAGCTCGACGCCACCGATCCGGCCAAGGCCAAGGCGATCCGCGAGACCGCGTTGTTCTACACCCGCCAGCGCACCCAGGATCTGCTCACCCAGATGGCGGTGACGGTTCAGGGCTATCTCGCCCTCGATCTCGTCAAGAAGAACAATGTCGAGCTCGTGAAGGGCGTCGACCGCGCGTCGACCACCACCGTCGCCGCCCTGCGCACCGCGGTCACCGTGGCCTCGGCGCTGACCAACCAGAAATTGGTCCTCGACCAGATCACCGCGCTCAACACCACGACCGCGACGATCATCGACCGCACCGGCGAGCTGCTGAAGTCGCAGACCGCCGAGATCCACAAGCAGGCGGCGTCCTCGACCATCCCGCTCCAGACCCTGCAGCGCGCCTTCCAGAACATCTACGACACGATGGACGCGGTCGACCGCTTCAAGCTGGAGGCGCTCGGAAGCATGAAGCAGACCGTCAACGTGCTCACCACCGAAGTCGAGAAGAGCCAGGGCTATATCGCCCGCGCGGAAGGCGTCGAGCAGAGCCGTATCGCCAACCAGACCTCGCCGTTCACGGCGATCGAGGGATAGGATGGACTATAGCGAGATCGTCCGCGTCACGTCGAGCTTCGATGCCTTCCAGCATCGCGACGACACGCGCGATCTCGGCTCGCTGGTTCGCAAGCGGCGCAAGCGCGGCACCGTCGCGGTCGCTCGGCGGCTGACCAATGTCGGGCTGGCCATCGCCGCGCTCATCTTCGCGACCATCGCCTTCGGGCTCGTCGTCGGGCCGATCGGCCTCAGCGGGCTATTCTTCGTCGTGATCGCAATGGTCGTCTTCGCCGTTCTCGGCCTCGGCGTCGCCCCGGCGCTCGCCGCTCGGGAACGGCCGGTCGAGCCGTTCAAGGAGGACATGCCGAACAAGGCGGTCGTCCAGCGGCTCGGCAGCCTGTTGAGCCGCCACCGAACGGCCCTTCCGCCCGCGGCCGGAAGCCGGGTCGACGCGATCGGCGCCCAGCTGCCGATGCTGGAGAGCCAGCTCGCCACCCTCGATCCCCTCAACCCGCTCGCCCAGGACGCGCGCCGCCTGATGGGCCAGCATCTGCCCGACCTCATCACCCGCTACGAGGCCGTCCCTACCCAATATCGCAGCGAGCGGGACGGTGATGGCATGAGCGTCGACCAGCGCCTCGTCGCCGGCCTCGATGCCGCCCGGATTGCGCTCGACGATCTCGGCCGCAAGCTCGCCAAGGACGAGCGCGACGCGTTCGAAACTCAGGGCCGCTTCATCGAGAGCCGTTACCGCGACGACGGCCCGCAGCCCGGGGCCTGACCATGCGCCGAGAGTTCGAGGACCAGCTGCGCCGCCAGTTCGGCTCGCAGGCCGCGCGCGAGGCCAACAAGCGCCGGCTCGAGCGCGGAGTGCGAGCGGTCGGCCGTCGCCTGCGCAACGCCGCCATCGCCTTCGTCGCGATGCTGCTGCTGATCATCGCCGGCATCTCGACGGGCGTTCTCGGCTGGATCACAGCGCCGCTCGCTTTGATCGCCACCTTCATCATCTCCGTGCTGGTGCTGTTCTGGCCGTCGAGCGGACGCGGCCAGGGCCACGATCTCGGTCCAGTGATCGACGCCACCGCCGCCCACCGCCTGGACCGGCTCGCGTCGCAGACCGAGGATTGGCTGGTCCAGCGCGCCCGCGGCCTGCCGCATGAGGCCGCGCCGGCGCTCGACCGAATCGTCGCCCGCCTGCGCGAGCTCGAGCCCGCGCTCGCCGGCACCTCGTCGGACACGTCGGACGGCGGCGAGGCCCAGCGGCTGATCGGCCAGCATCTGCCGGGCCTGGTCAACACCTGGCTCGGCCTGCCGCCGCAGCAGCGCGCGCCGGGCTCCGACCACAGCCGACGCCTCGCCGACAGCCTCGCCATTGTCGCCGACGAGCTCGATCATCTGTGCGAGAAGGTCGGCTGCGAGCGAATCGCCAGCTTCGACGTCGAGCGCCGGTTCATCGAAACCCGCTACCGCGACGGCGACGGCCTCAGCCTCGACAAGCGTCCCTGACGGGCGGCTTGCTCCCGACGACGCTTAGCCCGTAGCGGAACGCGATGCTCCGCCGCCTGCTCCCCGACCGCTTCATCCTGTGGCTGATCGGGGCGGTCGCGCTGGCGATCGTCGCGCCGGTTTCCTCCGCCCCCGCCCTGGTCGTCGACTATGTGACCTACGCGGCGATCTTCGCGCTGTTCTTCCTGCACGGCGCCCGACTCCCGCGCGAGGCGCTGGTCGCGGGTTTCGCCGACGTGAAGCTCCACGCCGCGATCCTGTCCGTCACCTATGGTGTGTTCCCGCTGATCGGCCTCGCCATGATGTTCCTGATGCCGGGCCTGCTCGATCCGATGATCTGGACCGGCATCCTGTTCCTGTGCTGCGTTCCGTCCACCGTCCAGAGCTCGATCGCCTACACCTCGATGGCGGGCGGCAACGTCGCCGGTGCGGTCGCTGCCGCCGCTTTCTCCAACATGGCCGGCGTGTTCGTGACGCCCTTGCTCGCCGGCCTGCTGCTGGACGCCCAGGGCGCGGCGATCTCGCCGTCGGGGATCGGTCGCATCTTCGTGCTTCTGTTCCTGCCCTTCATCCTCGGCCACGCCATGCGGCCGTGGGTCTTCCCGCTGATCGAGAAGCGCCCGGCGCTGACCACCGGAGTCGACAAGGGCACGATCCTGCTCGCCGTCTACGGCGCCTTCTCGGCGGCCATGGTCGACCGGGTCTTCGACCAGCTCCCGACCGCGCAACTCGCCATCCTCGTCGGCCTGTGCCTGCTGCTGCTCGCCTTGGTCCTCGCGTCGGCCTGGGCGATCGGCCGGCTTGGCGGCTTCCCGAGCGGAAGCCGCGACGCGATCCTGTTCTGCGGCTCGGTCAAGAGCATCGCCAGCGGCGCGCCGATGGCGAAAGTGCTGTTCCCGGCCGCCGCGGTCGCTCCGGTTCTCCTGCCCTTGATGCTCTACCACACGCTCCAGCTGCTGGTCTGCGCCAGCATCGCCGGAGCGCTCGCGCGGAGGCGGGCGGGCAATCCTCTGGCAACCCGCTCGTCCTGAGCGCAGTCGAAGGGCGTCCGAACCGCAGCCCGTGCCTACGCCCTTCGACTTCGCTCAGGACGAGCGGAAATTTCCGAGCCTAGCTCTGGCTGTGCTCGCCGCCCGGGTCCGTGATCCCGTCGAGCGCCAATGCGGCGATGTCGTGCTCGTTGGAGCGGCTGATGTCGCCCAGCGCGACGATCCCGACCAGCCTCTGGCCATCGCGGCTGACCACCGGCATCCGGCGCACCTGGCTTTCGCTCATCTTCGCGGCGACTGCTTCGACATCCTCGTCCTCGAAGCAATAATGGATGTCGGAGGTCATCGCCTCGCGCACCGGCGTGTCAGGTCCCATCCCTTCGGCAACCGCCCGCACGGCGATGTCGCGATCCGTGACCATGCCGAGCAGCCGCTCGCCGTCGCATACCGGGACCGACCCGGCGTCGGCGCGCAGCATGAAGCTCGCGGCTTGCTGGATGGACTGGTCGGGCTTCACCGTCTCGACATCGGCGGTCATCACGTCTGCGACTTTCATCGGGCACACTCCTACTGGGAATCTGCCGACAAAACGGGCGGTTCGGCACCGCCGTTCCAGTCTTTCAGCCGATCAGGAAATCATCCCGTCGAAAGCCGCGTGGTCAGCGCGCCGGCTGTCCCGGCTGCACCAGGTCGATCTCGTAGAGCCGCGGCCAATATTTGCCGGTGACGAACAGCCGGTCGCGCTGCTGGTCGTAGGCGATGCCGTTGAGCACCGCGTCCTGGTTGTCGCCATTGTCGCGGACCAGCCCGGACAGGTCGATCCAGCCGGTGACGTTGCCGCTCTGCGGGTCGATCCGGGCGATGCGCGGAGTCATCCACACATTGGCGAAGATCTCGCCATTGACCCATTCGAGCTCGTTCAGCTGCGTGACCGGCTGGCCGTTCGCCATCACCGTCAGCCGCCGCCGCTCGCGCAAAGTCTCAGGGTCGAGGAACCTGAGCTCGGCGGTGCCGTCGCTCATGATGATGTCGGTGCCGTTCTGCGTCAGGCCCCAGCCTTCGCCCGGATAGCGCCAGGTGCCGGTCTGCCTGAGGCTCTCGCGGTCCCAGCGGAAGCCGATGCCGTCCTGCCAGGTGATCGAGATGATCTGGTCGCCCCAGTTGACGATGCCCTCGCCGAACATGCCTGGCGGAATCGGCACGCTCTGCACCACCCGGCCGTCCTCGACATTGACCCGGCGGATGGTCGACTGGCCGACATGGCCGGTGCTCTCGAACAAATGCCCGTCGAGGAAGAACAGCCCCTGTGTGAAGGCGCGCCTGTCGTGCGGATAGGTCGCGGCGACGGTGTAGCCGTAATTGACCGGCTCGGCGCCGAGCGTGCTCGCCGTCGAGGACTGCGGCGCCGGCGCGGCCTGGCAGGCGGCGAGGAGGAAGGCGATGCCGGCGATACGCATAGTCACTCCGGTTCAACGACGCTGGTCATTGCGATCAGCGTAGCGGCGAAGCGATCCATCTCCAACGGCCTAACTACGGCCTGTTCATCGTGAGCAGGTCGTAGGTCGCGACCACTTCGTCCTTCTGGTTGAAGATCGACACCGCCCAGCGCACCTCACCGCGCTCCTCGTCGCGGACGCTCTTCGATTTGACCGTCAGCTCAACGCGCATGGAATCGCCCGGATAGAGCGGCGTCTGGAAGCGGAGGTTCTCGAGACCGGTATTGGCCAGAACCGGCCCCGGTGCAGGCTCCACGAACAGGCCGGCGGCGAAGCTCAGGATGAGATAGCCGTGGGCCACGCGGCCCTCGAAGATCGGGCTCGCCTTGGCCGCTTCCTCGTCCATGTGGGCGTAGAAGGTGTCGCCGGTGAAATGGGCGAAATGCTCGACGTCCTCCAGGGTGACGGTGCGGCTCGCGGTTTTCAGCGTGTAGCCGATGTCCAATTCGCTGATGCGCAGGCGGAAGGGGTGGGTGTCGCCGGTCGGCTTGTCCGCGCCCGGAAGCCATTGCTTGACCACCTTGGACAGCATCTCCGGCGCACCCTGCAGAGCGGTGCGCTGCATATAGTGGGTGACGCCGCGAATGCCGCCCATCTCCTCGCCGCCGCCGGCGCGGCCCGGACCACCATGGACCAGGACGGGGAGGGGAGAGCCGTGGCCCGTGCTTTCCTTGGCCGAGGTGCGGTCGAGGATCATCATCCGGCCGTGATAGGCGCCGGCGCCCAGCACGAAATCCTCGGCCACGCGGTTGTCATAGGTGAACAGCGACAGCGCCAGGCTGCCCATGCCGCGATTGGCGAGCGCCACCGCGTCGTCGAGATCCTTGTACGGCATGATCGTCGACACCGGCCCGAACGGCTCGACATCGTGGATCGCCGGCGAGCCCCAGGGGTCGTCCGAGCGAAGCAGGATCGGCTCGAGGAACGCGCCGCCATTGCCCCATGACCGGTCGGGGTCGCCGGCGACGACGCGCGCCGAGCGCGACAGCTCGGCAACGGCGGCCCGCACGGAGTCGCGCTGGTCCTGGCTGGCGAGCGCGCCCATCGTCACGCCTTCCTCGCGCGGGTTGCCGATCTTCACCCTGGCGAGCCGGTCGGCGATCGCCTGCTGGACCGCGTCGAGATGCTCGGCCGGCGCCATCGCGCGCCGGATCGCGGTGCATTTCTGCCCCGCCTTCACCGTCATCTCGCGGACGACTTCCTTGACGAAGAGATCGAATTCCGGAGTCCCCGGCGCCGCGTCCGGCCCCAGCACCGAGGCGTTGAGGCTGTCGCGCTCTGCAATGAACCGGACGCTCTCGCGCGCGATCACCGGGTGGCTCTGAAGCTTCATCGCCGTCGCCGCCGAGCCGGTGAAGCTCACCACGTCCTGAAGCGTCAGATGGTCGAGCAGGTCGCCGGTCGATCCCGCGATGAACTGGAGCGCGCCCTGCGGAAGCACGTCCGCCTCGATCATGATCCGGAACGCGGCCTCCGCCAGCCACGCCGTCGCCGACGCGGGTTTCACGATCGCCGGAACGCCCGCGAGCAGGGTCGGGCCCAGCTTCTCGAGCATTCCCCAAACCGGGAAGTTGAACGCGTTGATGTGGACCGCGACGCCCTGAAGCGGCGTGTATACGTGCTGGCCGACGAAGGTGCCGCCGCGCGACAGCGGCTCCATCGCCCCGTCGATCAGCACGCGGCTGTTGGGAAGCTCGCGCCGGCCCTTGGACGAGAAGGAGAAGAGCGTGCCCGCGCCGCCCTCGATGTCGATCCAGCCGTCGGTCCGGGTCGCGCCGGTCTCGTAGGACAGCTCGTACAGCTCCTCCTTGCGCGCCATGATCGCGTTGGCGAGCGCCTTCAGCATCCACGCCCGCTCGTGGAAGGTGAGCTTACGCAGCGCCGGTCCGCCGACGTTGCGCGCGTGATCGAGCATTGCCTTGAAGTCGAGCCCGCTGGAGCCCGTCGCCGCGACCACCTCGCCGGTCACCGCGCTCGGCAGCTCCACGAGACTGCCCGCGCCCTGAACCCACTGGTCGCGCGCATAATTGAGGAGGGTCAAAGGCTTCATCTGGTCATTTTCCCGTGAAATTCGGAGCGCGCTTTTCCATGAAGGCGCGCACGCCCTCGCGATAATCCTCGCTGAAGCCCAATTCACGCATCGCGTCGCGCTGGCGCTCCAGCTCCTGGTCGAGGCTCTGGCCCCAGCTTTCGCGGATCATCCGCTTGATCGCCGCAAGTCCGCGCGGCGCGCCGCCCGCGAACTTGGCCGCCAGCCCATCGACCTCGCCGTCGAGCTGGTCATCCTCGACCGCCTTCCAGATCAGCCCCCAGTCGGCGGCTTTCTCCGCCGGCAGCGGCTCGCCGGTGAGGGCCAGACCGAGTGCGCGTGCCTGGCCGACCAGCCGCGGCAGTACCCACGTCCCGCCGCTGTCGGGGATGAGGCCGATCGCCGCGAACGACTGGATGAACTTTGCGCTCTTCGCCGCGATGACGATGTCGCAGGCCAAAGCGATGTTCGCGCCCGCGCCCGCCGCGACGCCGTTGACCCGCGCGATCACCGGCATCGGCAGGCTGGTGAGCTTGCGGATCAGCGGGTTGTAGTAGCGCTCGACGGACTCGCCGAGGTCGACCGCCTCGCCCGGCGCCACCGCCCGGTCGTTGAGATCCTGCCCGGCGCAGAAGCCGCGCCCGGCCCCGGTGATCACCAGGCAGCGCGCGTCCGCCAGCTTGCCGAGCGCGTCGGCCACTTCCCAATGCATCTGCACGGTGAAGCTGTTCAATCGGTCCGGGCGGTTGAGCGTCAGCCGCGCGACGCGGCCGCCCAGCTTGAAGTCGATGGTCTCGTAAGCCATGCCCGCTCCCATGAACGCAGATGAAGTGGCCGACAAGGTCGCGCGCGCCATGCTCGCCGCCGAGGGCACCGGCCCCGCCTGGGGCATCGAGATCGAGGAGGTGCGCGAGGGCTATGCCCGCATCCGCATGACGGTGCGCGCCGACATGCTCAACGGCCACCGCCGCGCCCATGGCGGCATGGTCTACGCGCTCGCCGACACCGCCTTCGCCTATGCCTGCAACAGCCGCAATCTGCGCAGCGTCGGCGCGCAGGCGACGATGGTCTTCCTCGACGCTGCCGGGGAGGGCGACGTCCTCGTCGCCGAGGCGCAGGAGGCCGCCCTCGTCGGCCGCTCCGGCGTCTACAATGTCAGCGTGCGCACCGCCGACGGCCGCGCGATCGCCGAGTTCCAGGGCTTCTCCCGCTCGATCGGCGGCGAGTTCGTCGAGCTCTAAGCTCTCTCCAGATCGGAAGAGGACACGCTTGG
>NZ_JAANPA010000045.1 GCF_011320075.1 Sphingosinicella sp. YJ22
CCCGCCCCGCCCGCCCGCTCCGCGCGCCCGGAGTCCGGCCGTGCGCCCCTCCGGCCCGCTCGCTGGGCGAGGGGGACCATGCGCAGCATGGTGGAGGGGTAGGGCAGCGCACGGCCGGGTTACCCCTCCACCATCCGCCTTCGTCGGATGGTCCCCCTCCCCCAGCAAGCTGGGGGAGGAACAAGCTTCTCCCCCTGCGGCTCGGGATGCGGATGGTGAAGGGGCTGTCCAACATCCATGCCGCGCAGATCCTCGCGGCGCGGCTGGAGCGGCGGTTCGCGTCGGTCGAGGATGTGTGGCGGCGCTCGGGGGTTCCGGTGGCGGCGCTGGAGCGGCTCGCTGAGGCGGACGCGTTCGCCTCGCTTGGCCTCGACCGGCGCCAGGCCTTGTGGCGGGTGCGCGGGCTCGGCGAGAAGGTGCTGCCCTTGTTCGCCGCCATCGAGGCGCAGGAAACGGAGCCTGCGGTCGCGCTCGACTCGATGACCGACGGGCGCGAGGTGGTCGAGGACTATCGTTCGGTGCAGCTGTCGCTTCGCGCCCACCCGCTCGCCTTCCTTCGGCCGGAGCTGGAGCGGCGCGGAATCGTCCCCTGCTCGGCGCTCGGCCGGATCAGCGACGGCCGCCGCATCAGACTGTCCGGAATCGTCCTCATTCGCCAGAGGCCGGGAACGACCAACGTCACCTTCCTCACCATCGAGGACGAGACCGGAATCGCCAACATCATCCTGTGGAAGGACCGGTTCGAGGCGCAGCGGCCGATCGTGATGGCGGCGCCGATGATCGGCGTGACGGGTGTGGTGCAGCGCGAGGGTGACGTTATCCACGTCATCGGCGAGCGGCTCGAGGACCAGAGCGGCCTGCTCCATTCGGTCGGGCGGATGCAGTTCCCCCACCGCTTCAGCCCCGCCGACGGCGCCAAGGGGGGCGGCCGCGACCCGCGCGACGGGCCGAAGCGGCCGGCGCTGCCGCTACGGGAGAGCGATCAGGAGCCGAGGATCAAGGTGAAGTCGCGCGACTTCCACTGAGGCGTCAGAAGGATTTCGCCTTGCGCATGGTGAGTTCGCCGCGGCGGCAAACGTCCTCGACCGTGTCGCCGCGCAGGATGGACGCGACCCCGACCGTCGCCTTGAGCGGCAAGGTGCCGCCGCCGAGGTCGAGCGGATTGCTCTCGATGCAGCGGCCGATCCGTTCGGCGGTCTCGATCGCGCTGTCGGCGTCGAGATGGTCGAGCACGATGGCGAATTCGTCGCCGCCGACCCGCGCCGCGAAGTCGGTGCCGCGGACGAGCTCGCCGACCAGCCTGGCGACGTGGATGAGCGCGGCGTCGCCGGCGACCTGGCCATGCCGCGCGTTGACCGCCTCCAGATCGTCGATGTCGAGATAGAGCAGCGCGCCCGGGGTGCCGTGACGGTTCGCCTGGCTCACCACGCGGTCGATGGCGCGCATGAAAGCGGGGCGATTGGGCAGGCCGGTGAGCGCGTCCTTCTCGGACAAGCGCTCCATCTCTTCGAGCCGCGTGCGCAGCTCGGCCATCGAGGCGCGAAGCAGGGCATTCTCGTCGCTGAGGCGGCCGAGCTCGGCCTGGACGGCCGGCGTCAGTTCCTCCACCGGAATGCCGGAAATGTTGCCCAATGCGCTCACGTCAGTCCCTCTCGTGCGAAGCGGCGTTCTCAAACCCTACCCCGACAGGGTTAAGGAGAGGGAAAAGCGGCTGGTCGTTGCAGGTCCGGCATCGCGCCGATAAGAAGCCCGCTCGGTTCCACGCACAGCCAGGTAAGCATGTCTGAAGAGACGCCGCGCGTCGGCATCATCATGGGCAGCCGCTCCGATTGGGAGACGATGCGCCACGCCGCCGACATGCTGACGACTCTGGGCGTCGCGCACGAGGTCCGCGTGGTGTCGGCCCACCGCACCCCCCAGCGCCTCTACGACTATGCCACCGGGGCGGCGGAGCGCGGCCTCAAGGTGATCATCGCCGGCGCCGGCGGCGCGGCGCACCTCCCCGGCATGGCGGCGTCGATGACGACCCTTCCGGTGCTCGGCGTGCCGGTCGAGAGCCAGGCGCTGTCCGGCTTGGACAGTCTGCTGTCGATCGTCCAGATGCCCGCCGGCATTCCGGTCGCGACATTGGCGATCGGCAAGGCGGGCGCGGCCAATGCCGGCCTGCTTGCCGCCTCGATCCTCGCCGTCAGCGACCCCGAGCTTGGCGAGCGGCTCGCGGCCTGGCGGCGCGCGCAGACGGACGCCGTCGCCGAAAGCCCGGAATGATCGTCCGGCCGGGGTCGACCATCGGCATCGTCGGCGGCGGCCAGCTCGGCCGGATGCTGGCGATGGCGGCGGCGCAGCTCGGCTACCGCACCCACATTTACGCGCCCGACCCGGCGCCGCCCGCGGCCGAGGTGTCGGCCGACTTCACCCGCGGCGACTATGACGACGAGGAGGCGCTGGCGCGCTTCGCCGAGAGCGTCGACGTCGCCACCTACGAATTCGAGAATATCGCCGCCGGGCCCCTGAGCGCGATCGCCGACCGGGTGCCTTTGGTCCCGCCGCGCCGGGCGCTGGAGACGGCGCAGGACCGGCTGACCGAGAAGCAGTTCGCGCGCGATCAGGGCGGACGCCCCGCCCCCTTCGCGGCGGTGGACAGCCGAGCCGACCTCGACCGCGCCATCGCCGAGATCGGCTGCCCCGCGATCCTCAAGACCCGGCGCTTCGGCTATGACGGCAAGGGCCAGGCGAAGATCGCCGCGCCCGGCGACGCCGACGCCGCCTGGGGTGCGATCCACGGCGCCCCGGCGGTGCTGGAGGGGTTCGTTTCCTTCGCGGCCGAGTTCTCGATCCTGCTGTGCCGCGGTCGCGGCGGCGAGACGATGTTCTGGGACGCGACCCGCAACATCCATGTCGACGGCATCCTGCGTCGAAGCGAGGCGCCTGCCGGACCCGAGGTGGAGAAAGCGGTGGCCGAGGGCCGTGCACTGGCGCAGCGGATCGCCGGAGCGCTCGATTATGTCGGGGTGCTGGCGATCGAGTTCTTCGCCGATGCCGAGGGCGCGGTGTTCAACGAGATGGCGCCGCGGGTCCACAATAGCGGCCACTGGACGACCGAGGGGGCGCTGACCTCGCAGTTCGAGAACCATGTCCGCGCGATCTGCGGCCTGCCGCTGGGCGCGACCGACCTCGTCGTGCCGCGGGTCGAAATGGAGAATCTGATCGGCGACGACGTCGAGCGCTGGTGCGATCTGCTCGCCGACCACAGCGCCCACCTCCACCTCTACGGCAAGCGCGAGGCGCGCCCGGGCCGCAAGATGGGCCACGTCACCCGCCTGATCGGCTGAGCGTTCCCCCGGATTGGAGACAAAGAAAAAGGCCGGGCGGTGGGGCCCGGCCTTTCTCATTCTCGGGTCCGGATTACCGGCCGCCGCGCTGCACGCAGCGGTCGGTGACCGTCCGGCTGCACACCGGCAGCTGGCCGGACGGGCGCGGCGCCGCAGCCTGGACCGGCGCCGCCGGTGCGAGCCGCATCTCCTCGATCGGCATGCCTAGCGTCTCGAGCTGCGGACGGACTCGCGCGGCGTCGCCGACCACCACCCAGACGAAGTCGTCGGGATCGATGGTCTCGCGGATGGTGCGGTCGAGCTGCTCCGCGGTCATCGCGCGATAGCGGTCCGCCACCGTCTCCCAATAATTGTCGGGACGACGATAGAGGGCGTTGCTCTGAAGCGCGCTGAGCACGGCCGGCGACGTCTCGAACTGGCCCGGGAGCGTGCCGGTGCTTCCGGCGATCACGCGCTGCAGCTCGTTGGGCTGCACGCCCTGATCCCCGAAGAACATCCGCAACTGCTCCTGGATCGCCCGGATCGAGTCAGCCGTGCGGTCGGACTGGACCGGCGCCTGGATGACGTAGGGCAACTGATGCTCGCGCATGCCGACGGAGCCGCGGGCGCCGTAGGACCAGCCGCGACGCTCGCGCAGCTCCATGTTGATGCGGGCGAGGAAGTCGCCGCCCAGCACCTGGTTGGCGGCGTTCAGCGCCAGCGTGTCGGCGGTGCCGACGACGTCGAGCAGCTGACCCGCGAGGATGATGCTCTGGGGCGACTGCGGACGATCGACGAGGACGATTCGCGAGCGGGTCTCCGGACCGCGTTGCGGGAAGGTCTTCACGCCGCGCGGAACCGCAGGGGCCGTCCAATTGCCGAGACGGCTTTCGAGCTGCGGGACAAGTTGCGCAAGCGGCAGGTCGCTGACCACGAAGATGCGGGCATTGTCCGGCCGGATCCAGCTCTGGTGGAAGCGGATCAGCTCGTCGCGGGTGAGCGTCGAGACGACCTCTGCGCTGCCGGTGCCGGTGCCCGGCTTGCCATAGGGATGCTGGTTGCCGAACAGCACGACCGGAAGCGCGCGGGCGGCAAGCGCCGACGGCTGGGTCAGCTCGGACGCGATCTGCGCGAGCTGCTGCTGACGCACCCGATTCACCTCGGCCGGAGCGAAGGCGGGGTTGCGAATGACGTCGGCGAGCAAGTCGAGCGAGGGCGCGAGGTTCGGAGTCAGTGCCGACAGGCCGACCGTGGTGCGGTCGAGCGAGGCGCCGGTGAAGATGGTCGCGCCGAGCCGCTCTTGCGCTTCCGCCAGCTGGGTGGAGTTGAGGCGGGTGGTGCCTTCCTCGAGCAGGTTGAGCATCAGCGCCTGGGTGCCGAGCCGGTTGGCCGGGTCCGCGGCCGTGCCGGCGTCGAACTCGACCGCCATGCGGGTCACGGGAACGACGTTGCGGCGCGCATAGACCACCTCGATGCCGTTCGACAGGCGCGCCCGCTCGACATCCGGGAAGTCGAGCGTCGGCGGCGTGCCGATCGGCGGCAGCGGACGCTGCGTGGTCGGCTGCTGCTGGTTCCAGTGAACTGGCGCCAGCGGCTGCTCGCCGGCCTGCGGCGTGCGATAGTAGCGCGGACGCTGGCTCGGCGTGGTGACGTTGACGCCGCCGGTGCGGCTGCGGACGCCCGGGGCCTCCTCATAGGCCTCGCGCTCGCCGGGAACGACCGTGAGCGCATAGACCGGACGGCGCAGCCAGCGGCGCATCGCGTCGCGGACCTGGGTCGGGGTGACGGTGGCGAGCTGCTCGAGGCGGGTCTGAACGAAGTTCGGATCATTGGCGTAGAGCATGCCCTCGGCAAGCGCGACGGCCTTGCCGCCGAAGCCGCCGACCTGCTCGAGCCCCTGAACGCGGCTCGACAGGATGCGCATCACCGCACGGCGAACCTCGTCGTCGGTCGGGCCGCGAGTCACGTAATCGGTGATGATCTGGTCGAGCTGGCGCGACACCGCATTGGCATCCTCGCCCGGCTTCACGTCGACCTGGACCTCGAACATGCTGACCCGGTGGAAGTCCTGGACGAAGGAGGCGACGCGGACCGCATTCTGGTCCTCGCGGACGAGTTGGTTGTCGAGGCGCGAGCTGTCGAGGCCGCCGAGGATCATCGCGCCGACGGTGAGCGGCACGATGTCTTCGTGGAGCAGGCCGGGGACGACCCAGTCGCGATAGAGACGCGTGTTGGCGACTCGGTCGCGCATGGTCTGGTCGACTCGGCGCGGCAGCGTCGGGACGCTGGCCTGGGCCGGCTCGTTGACCGGGCCGCGCGGAATGTCGCCGAAATAGCGCTCGACCAGCGGCCGCGCCTCGGCGGCGTTGATGTCGCCGGCAAGCACGAGCACCGCATTGTTCGGGCCGTAATTGTCGCGGAACCACTCACGGACGGTGTCCATGGTCGCCGCGCTGAGATCGGCCATCGAGCCGATCGTCGAATGGCGATAGGGATGGCCTTCGGGGAACAGGGCCTCGAGCTGGGCATATTCGACGAGACCGAACGGCTCGTTATCGCCCTGGCGCTTCTCGTTCTGGACGACGCCGATCTGATTGGTGAGATTCTCCTGGGTGACGGCGCCGAGCAGGTGGCCCATGCGGTCCGCCTCGAGGAACAGCGAGCGCTCAAGCGCCGGCCGCGGCACGGTCTGGAAATAGTTGGTGCGGTCGAACCAGGTGGTGCCGTTGAGGTCGGTGGCACCCATCGCGCGGGTATATTCGAAATATTCGCCCGGGGCGTTCTCGGACCCGTTGAACATGAGGTGCTCGAACAGGTGGGCGAAGCCGGTGCGGCCTTCCGGCTCGTCCTTGGAGCCGACATTGTACCAGATGCTGACCGCCACGACCGGGGCCTTGCGGTCCTCATGGACGACGACACGCAGGCCGTTGTCGAGGGTGAAGGTCTCGTAGGGGATGCGGACCTGCCGCACGAGCTCCTGCGGCGTGGCCGCTCCGGCGGCGCCCGGCTGAACGGCGGCGGCCGTCGCGGTCGACGCGGCGTCCTCGGCATTGGCGAAAGGAGCGCTGAAGGTGACACCCGCAACCAGGGCGAGCCGTAACAATGTGTGGCGCATCGGCATCCTCGATTTTTCCGATGATTTAGACCGGCGAGACACTAACGTCGTGTTTGACCAAGGCAAGACGCCTACCGGGTTTTTTCCGGGTTTTCCGGGCGATGGCGCGGCCGCTCTTGTGTTGCACAAGGGCAACACTACATCGATGCGAGGCTAGGAAGGGGTGTCATGAACATCGAGAAATTCACCGACCGGGCACGCGGCTTCCTGCAATCGGCGCAGACCGTTGCGACCCGGATGAACCACCAGCGGATCACGCCGACGCACCTGCTCAAGGCCCTCCTCGAGGACGACCAGGGCATGGCCGCGGGGCTGATCGCGCGCGCCGGCGGCAATGCGAGCGTCGCGGTGCGGCGAGTCGACGAGGAGCTGGCGCGCCAGCCTTCGGTCACCGGCACCGGAGCCTCGACGCCCGCCGGGCTCGACGCCGAGACTCTGCGAGTCCTCGACCAGGCCGAGCAGATCGCCCAGAAGGCCGGCGATTCCTATGTGACGGTCGAGCGGCTGCTGCTCGCGCTCACCCTCGCCACCACCACCGCGGCGGGGAAGGCGCTGGCCGAGGCCGGCGTGAAGCCGGAAGCCCTCAACAATGCGATCAACGAGCTGCGCGGCGGCCGCACCGCCGACACCCAGTCCGCGGAGGACCGCTACGACGCCCTCAAGAAATTCGCTCGCGACCTCACCGAAGCCGCGCGCGAGGGCAAGCTCGACCCGGTCATCGGCCGCGACGAGGAGATCCGCCGAACCGTCCAGATCCTCGCCCGCCGCACCAAGAACAATCCGGTGCTGATCGGCGACCCCGGCGTCGGCAAGACGGCGATCGCGGAAGGGCTCGCGCTGCGCATCGCCAATGGCGACGTGCCGGACAGCCTCAAGGACCGCCGCCTGATGGCGCTCGACATGGGCAGCCTGATCGCCGGCGCGAAATATCGCGGCGAGTTCGAGGAGCGGCTGAAGGGCGTGCTCGACGAGGTCCGCCAGGCCGAGGGCGACATCATCCTGTTCATCGACGAGATGCACACGCTGATCGGCGCAGGCAAATCGGAAGGCGCGATGGATGCCGGCAACCTCCTCAAGCCGGCGCTGGCGCGCGGCGAGCTTCACTGCATCGGCGCGACCACGCTCGATGAATATCGCAAATATGTCGAGAAGGACCCGGCCCTTCAGCGGCGCTTCCAGCCGGTGTTCGTGGGCGAGCCGACGGTCGAGGACACGATCTCGATTTTGCGCGGGCTCAAGGAGAAATATGAGCTCCATCACGGCGTAAGGATCACCGATGGGGCGATCGTCTCGGCGGCGACGCTCTCCAACCGCTACATCACCGACCGCTTCCTTCCGGACAAGGCGATCGACCTGATGGACGAGGCCGCGTCGCGGCTGCGCATGGAGGTGGAGTCGAAGCCCGAGGAGATCGAGACTCTCGACCGCCGGATCATCCAGCTCAAGATCGAGCGCGAGGCGCTGAAGCGGGAAAGCGACCAGGCCTCGCGCGACCGGCTAGAAGCGCTCGAGGCGGAGCTGGCCGCGCTCGAGGAGCAGTCGGCCGAACTGACCCAACGGTGGCAGGCCGAGAAGGACAAGATCGCCGGCGAATCCAAGATCAAGGAGCAGCTTGACCAGGCGCGTCTGGAGCTTGAGCAGGCGCAGCGCGGCGGCGATCTCGCGAAGGCCGGTGAGCTCCAATACGGGCGCATCCCGGCGCTCGAGAAGCAGCTCGCCGACGCCGCGGCCGCCAGCGAAGGGGTGATGCTGCGCGAGGAAGTCACGTCGGAAGACATTGCCGGCGTCGTTGCCCGCTGGACCGGCATTCCGATGGAACGGATGGTGGCGGGAGAGCGCGACAAGCTTCTCCAGATGGAGGCGCAGATCGGCAAGCGCGTAATCGGCCAGGCGGCCGCGGTCGAGGCCGTCAGCCGCGCCATTCGCCGTGCCCGCGCCGGCCTCCAGGACCCCAATAGGCCGATGGGCTCGTTCCTGTTCCTGGGCCCGACCGGCGTCGGCAAGACCGAGCTCACCAAGGCGCTCGCCGACTTCCTGTTCGACGACTCGCACGCGATGGTCCGTATCGACATGTCGGAGTTCATGGAGAAGCACAGCGTCGCGCGCCTGATCGGCGCCCCTCCCGGCTATGTCGGCTATGAGGAAGGCGGCGTGCTGACCGAGGCGGTGCGGCGGCGGCCCTACCAGGTCGTACTGTTCGACGAGGTCGAGAAGGCCCATGGCGACGTCTTCAACATCCTCTTGCAGGTGCTCGACGACGGCCGGCTGACGGACGGCCAGGGCCGCACCGTCGACTTCACCAACACGATCATCATCCTGACCTCGAACCTCGGCAGCCAGTACCTCACCAGCCTCACCGACGACGAGGATGTCGGCAAGGTCGAGCCGCAGGTGATGGAGGTGGTGCGCGCGCATTTCCGGCCGGAATTCCTCAACCGGCTGGACGAGATCATCCTGTTCCACCGCCTCGGCGCCGAGCATATGGGCCCGATCGTCGACATCCAGGTCGAGCGGCTCGGGAAACTACTCGCCGACCGCAAGATCAGCCTCGACCTCAGCGACGTTGCCCGCGCCTGGCTTGGACGGGTCGGCTACGACCCCGTCTATGGCGCTCGACCGCTCAAGCGCGCCGTTCAGAAATATCTGCAGGACCCGCTCGCGGACGCGTTGCTTCGCGGAGAGATCCGCGACGGCCAAAGGGTCAAGGTCGACGAGGGCGACGGCAAGCTGGTCCTGAGCCCGAGCCTGGAGAAGCCCGCCTGAGCGGGTCGCGTCAGCCGGCGGCGGGCAGCGCCCCGGCCCCGCCAAGCCGTTGATGCGCGCCCAGGGTCCGCTCGGCCCAGCGAAGCGACGAGGAGATGAGCGTGCCGTGGTAGCGCTCGATATCCGCGTCCTCGGCCTGACGCGTTTCCAGCAGGAAGCTGCGCCCGGGACCCTTGGCGTTCTCCATCGCCCGCGTCGCGGCATGGCCGGCGAGCCGCGACGGCGCGATGCCGAGGGCGAGGATGGCATTGGCCAGCAGGGCCGCTTCGGCGGGCCGGGCGGTGATCGTCCCGGAGTCGGCGACGCAGCGGCCGTCCCAGCCCGCCCGGCGTATGACTGAAGCGAACAAATCGAGCTGAAGATGGAGGGCGAGCAAGGCGAGATTGGCCGCGCGGCCCAGCGGGTCGGAGGCGGCGGCGACCGCTTCTCGCACCAACTTCTGCGCTGCCTTGGTCGAGGCGAAATGCTGGGCGGCACGGGCCGTGAATGCGAGACGGTCGCGGCCGCCACGCAGCACCGCCACGAGGAACGGCCGCCGCTCCATGGTGATGAAGAGCGGTTGCACCGACGCGGGATCGGCGGTCAGCTCGTCGAGCAGGGTGTTCGCCCAGTTGGACGGCTTGACGATGATCGGCTCAACGGCTGCCCAGCGGCGGCCGAGACAGGCCTGAGCGAGGCTGAGCGCCGGACCGAGCCGCGGATCGCCGGCCGGCCCGGCCCGCCGCTTCCAGTCGGCAAGATCGACCAGGCAATTGGGCTCCTTGAGCACGAATGCCGACCCTGGCAGCTCCAGCATTCGCGAGAGCAACGTCGATCCGCAGAAGGATACATGGAAGATGAAGCGTCCGGGGCTCCCGGGCGGCTCGCCGATTCCCGTCTGGGCGACCGCCTCGTCGAGCGGAAAGTCGACCGGCGCGCCGGTGGCGAAATCGGACCGCCCATCGATGAAGCTGGGTCGCGCGAGTCTCTGCGCCGTCGTCGGGATGAAGGTAACCCGACCAAGGACCGGATCGATCCGGTGGAGGAAATAGCGCGGGTCGGCCAGGACCGCGCGGAGATCGGGATTCATCGGGACACGTTTTTTCACACCCTGACTCGCCGTGTTACCCGATTAGGGCAGCAATACGGCATTGGCGCGCGTCGGATCGACGAAACGCCCTCTGGTTTCGACGAAGAGCAGACGCGGTTTCGATATTCCGGACGACGGGCGGGCAGGTCAGGCGTCGCCGCTGCGCAGCCAGCCAGTGATCGAATAGCGTCGATACGCGGCCGCCCGGCTCACTTCGCTGACGCTGTGCATCGCCGGGACGGCGAACAGGTTGAGGCTGTTGAAGGCGGGGACAAGGCCATGGTCGATATGGCCGTCGGCGCCGTGGAACAGCAGAAGCCCTCCCCATTCGAGCCGCCATTGCGGCGTCAGGCTGAGGACGTAGGCGGCGCGGCGGCCCTTGCCGGCAATTCGATCGTCATGGCCGGTAAGGAAGTCGCCCGGCGAATAGGCCGTCGCCTGCGCGTCGGCGAAGGCGATGTCGGCCGCGCCTGTGACGACACGGAGGAAGTCCCGGGCCTCTCCTCCCGACAGCCAGGTTGCGAATGCGGCCAGCGGGTCGTCCGACGCGGCGCGCTCGGCTGGAGCGTCCGGCACGCGGATCGTCTCGTAGCGATATTGAAAACCGGTTCGCGCCTGCGCGTAGACGGCGTCGTCGAGCGCGCGCGCCTGCTCCGCGGCCATCGCGGCGCGGGTCGGCCGGTCCAGCTCGACATAGCCTCTGCTGGTCGTGAGCACCTGGCGCCAGTCGCCGCGGCCGCGCAGCTCCTGGTGAAGCGCGTTCGCCGAATCGCCGGCAAGGAAGTCCGGGATATGCAACCAGCCCTGCGCGGCGAACCTCGTCGCCAGCGCGTCGACATCATGGCCCCCGCCGAGCCGCAACCTGCCTTGCCAATCCATCAGGGCCGCCCTTGTAATGGCGCGCGCTTATGTGAGAAGTGCCGCAATCCATGGCCGACGAAATTCGCCTCCTCGACATCAACCCGAATCTCGACCGCAAGGCACTGGCGCGCCGCTTTGCCGCGGAGCGAAGGGTCCAGATTCGCGACGTTTTGACCGAGGAATCGGCGCGAAACGTCCACGCGATCCTTGCACGCCAGACTCCCTGGGGAATCGCCTGGCATGCGGGACCCGACGGACCGCACAACGTGCCGCAGCCGAAGCTGAAGACGATGCCGCGCGAGGAGATGGCAGCGCTGCAGGAGAAGCTGGGCGCCGCGCTGCGGGGCCGGGACTATGGCTTTCTCTATGCGCAATATCCGATGGTCCACGCCTATCTGGAGGGTTGGGCGCCCGGCGGCCCGCACGAGGCCATCGTCGAGCTCATCAACGATGCCCCGTTCATGGCCTTCGTGCGCGAGGTCACCGGCATGACCGACCTCGTCAAGGCCGATGCCCAGGCCACTCTGTACGCCCCCAACCAGTTCCTGGCGCTGCACGACGACAGCCATGTCGCCGAGGGCTGGCGGGTCGCCTATGTGCTCAACATGTGCGCGGAGGACTGGCGGCCCGAATGGGGAGGCTACCTCAACTTCTACGACGAGGAGGGCGACGTGGTGCAGGGCTTCAAGCCACGGTTCAACGCGCTCAACCTGTTCGCGGTGCCGCAGAAGCATAACGTGACGTTTGTCCCCCCGTTCGCACCGATCGGGCGATATGCCATCACCGGCTGGTTCCGGAATTTCTGAACGCGCGATGATGGGTGGAGCCCGCGATCGGCCGATGGACCCCAATGCCGTCAACAGCCTCTTCGCGCGCGCCGAGCAGGCGTTCCTCAACGGACGCATCGACGCAGCACGACAGGACCTGAGGGAGCTTGGGCGCGCCGTCGGAGACCATCCGACCGTGCTTCACCTGCTCGCGCTCGTCGAGAAGAAAGGCCGCAATGCCGAGGCGGCGCGAGCGGCATTCCAGCGGGCCGCGGCCCTGGCCCCGAACGATCCCCAGATCGCCGGCAACTACGCGAACCTGCTGCAGGAGCTCGGCGCGTTCGACGAAGCGCTGGCGCAATATGGCCGCGCTCTTGCGCTCAATCCCGGCTTCCGGGAGGCACGCTACAACCGAGTCCTGGTTCTCCAGAAGCTCGGCCGGCTCGATGAGGCGCTTGCCGACCTCGACGCGATCCTGTCCGCCGGACCGGCCGACGCACGGGCCCTTACCGCCCGCGCCGGCATTCTGAAGCTGCTGGGTCGTGCGGGCGAGGCGGCCGAGGCATATGATGCCGCCCTCCAGGCCGACCCGTCCGGGGTCAACGCGCTCCATGGGCGCGCCCGGATCGCAATGGAGCGAGGGGAAGCAGGCGCCTCGGATCTTTATCGCCGGGCGTTGGAGCAACGTCCGCACGATCCCGAGCTGTCGCTCGGCATGGCTGAGGCGCTCGAGGCGGAGGGCAATTCGCTCGGGCTCACCATCCTGGCCGACGCCGTCGAGCGCAATCCCGGCTGGACCGTCGGTCATGAGGTGCTGGCGCGGATGCGGTCGGAGGCTGGCGAGGGCGACACTTTCGCCAGTCATTATCAGCACGCGATCGAGCGCCGGCCCCAGGACCGGGCGCTCCACTATTCCCACTGGCACAGCCTTGCCCGCGGCGAACGCTATGCCGAGGCGTTGGCAGCCCTTCGGAGCGCCCGCGGCCATATTGCGGATGAGCCGGAAATGCGCCTGATGGAGGCCATCTTCACCAGCGAGGCCGGCGACGCCCGCGCTGCGCTTGCCTTGCTTGATGAAACGGCCGGTCAGCTCGATGGTCCGGACCTCTGGTTCGCACGCGGACGGATCGCGCTGCGCGCGGGCGACGCGGCCCAGGCGGCGCGATTTCTCGAAAAGGTGACCGCTGCCGATCCCGCTTCGGTGAATGGCTGGGCGCATCTCGACCTCGCCTGGCGGCTCATCGGCGACCCGCGCCACGAGTGGCTGTCCGGCCAGCCGGGCCTCTACGGGACCGGCGACATCGGCCTGTCGTCGGCGGAACTGACCGCCGTCGCCGACCTGCTTCGCGGTCTCCACCGCACCCGGGCTCATCCGATCGGACAGTCGCTGCGCGGCGGCACCCAGACGCGCGGGCGGCTGTTTTGGCGACACGAGCCCGAAATTGCCCGGTTGCACGACGCGATCTTCGCCGCCGTTCGGTCGCACGTCGAGGTGCTGCCGCCGCGCGACAGCGACCATCCCCTTCTGCGACATCGGGACTCGACGATGACGATCGAGGGGAGCTGGTCGGTCCGGCTCACGTCGCAAGGATTCCACGTCAACCATGTCCATCCCGAAGGCGTGCTGAGCTCCGCCTGCTACATCAGCCTGCCGCCCTCGCTTGGCGCTGGCGACACGCGCGACGGCTGGCTCGAGCTGGGACGGCCTCCGGAACAGCTGTCCCTCGGACTCGAGCCGCTTGCCTCGATCGAACCGCGACCGGGGCGGCTTGCGCTGTTCCCGAGCTATCTCTTCCACGGGACCCGCCCGTTCGCCGGCGGCGAGCGGCTGACGGTCGCCTTCGACGTCGTGGCGGCGAAGGCGTGACCGATCCCCGCCAGGCCTGGACGAGCTTCTGGACCGACGCCGGCCGGGCGTCGCAGGCCTGCCTTCCCGACGCGCCGGGCATCGACCGGGCGCTGCGTGCGGCGTGGCGGGACTTTGCCGGGACGCTGCGCAAAGGCGCGAGAGTGCTCGACCTCGCGACCGGCGATGGCACGGTCCTCGCGCGGATGGCGGGCGCGAGGCCCGACCTGAAGCTGACCGGCGTCGACTATGCGGCCGCGCTGCCGCCGGCGCCGCGGGGGGTCAAGCTCAAGTCGGGGGTGTCGATCGAGGCGCTGCCGTTCGCGGACGGCAGCTTCGACGCGGTCACGAGCCAGTTCGGCATCGAATATGCCGACCAGCAGCGGTCGGTGGCCGAGCTGGCGCGGGTTCTTGGCGGAGGCGGCCGCTTCCAGCTGGTCGTCCACAACCATTCGAGCCCCGTGCTCGGGCACAACCGCGCCAGGGCGGTAGCGCTGCGCTGGGCGGCGCGAGACAGCGGCTATCTTACGCGAGCGAACCAGTTCGCCCGGCTGGGCTCGTCCTCGGGGCTCCCCATTCCTCCGCTCTTCCGCGCCGCTCCGAACGAGGCCCGCGCCGCGTTCCCAGGCCAGCCGGTGGCTGCGGAGTTCGTCACCGCCATCCTGCAGTCGCTCGAACTCGGGCGGCGGGGACCGCCGGAGCAGACCGTCAACGCGCTGTCCGTGCTCGCGGCCAAGGCGGAGCACGAGCTCGCCAGGATCGCCGCGCTCGAAGCGGCGGCACTCGACACGGTCGGGGTCACCGGGCTTGCCGCGGCCCTGACCGATGCCGGACTTGCGGTCGATGCGCCCGCGACGCTCGATGATCCCGATTCCCGGCGGCCCTTCGCCTGGGTGATCGCCGGACGTTCGCCCGCCAAGCCCTGATCCTCCGGATCGGGCGCCCTGCCCGTTGTCAGGTCACGGCCCAGGGGTGATAGTCGCGCTGCCGGATCCACCGCGTTGCCAGCCATTTGGTACCGGCCATGACCGGGAGACCGGCGTGGCGGCTGTCGAGGTCGGGCCGCCCCTCCTCGTCGACGTTGCGGAAGATGAGGGCATCGCCGGCACGGCCGGCAAAGGTAATGCCTGCGGAATCGAAGCGGGTCTCGCCGCCGACATAGCCGTCGTTAAGATAGATCAGCACCGTCCAGTGGCGCTGGTTGGTCACGCCAGGCAGCGAATCGACGTGAGGCCGATATTCCTGCCCGGGGGCATAGCTCAGGATGTGAAGAGGCTCCCCCCAGCTGACGCGAGTCCCGGTTACGCGCGCGATCCTTCGATTGATCTTGTGGATGACATGATCTTCCTGGGTGGGCCCGAAGCTCATGCCGCTCGATGTGCGTACCGGGTGGGGAATGCGCCGGCCGGATTGGGGGTCGATGACGAATGACGGCTGGAGATGCGGTGCTGAAAGAGTGATGACGTAATCGCATTCCTCGGGCGAGAGAAACCCTCTCACCGCCCGGATCGAGGGTGAATCCGAAAGCCTCTCGACCGGGAGCGCCGCGACTTCGGCGTCCGGACGCATCTTCTCCGCGAAGCCGAGCTGAAGCTCCGCATAGGCGTCCCTGGCCCGAATTCCGGCCAGGATCGCGGCTGCCGTGTCCGGATCGCTCGGGCAGCCAGTGCCATTGCCGATCAGCGTCGCCCGCAGCCGCACCGCCTCGATATTCCCGCAATCGGCCGACTGCTCCAGCAGCCGGTGAGCCTGGCCGAGATCGCGACGTCCGTGAAGGCCGAACAGCCGCCAATTGGCCACTGCGAACAAGGTTTCGCCGTCGCCTGCGCTTGCCGCCCGCCGCAGCGCCAGCTCGGCATCCTGTTCCTTCCCCGCGGAGAAAAGGCCCCTAAGCTCGTCGAGCAGCGTCATGCCGGACTCCCGCGGATTTGGTCGGACCGCAGCTCCATGCGCTTGAGCGGCGGACAAAAAAAGGGACGGCGGTTTGACCCGCCGTCCCCGATTTTTGCGACTGGCTTTGGTTAGAAGCGCAGGTTCGCCGAGATGAAGAAGTCCCGTCCGATGACATCGTAGCTGCCCGGATAGGTGTTCGCCTGCTCCTGGTTGTCGCCGACGATGGGCGGCAACTTATCGAACATGTTGTTGATGCCCATGTTCAGCGTGAGGTTGTCGTCCACGGCGAACGCGAAGGACAGGTCGAACAGGTCGTACGCGCTGATCCGCTCGACGATGAAGTCGGTCGAGTCATCGTCGTCGTTGACCTCCCCAAGGTGCCGCCAGCGCAGGCTGGCAGTGAAGGGGCCGTCGACGAAGGACAGGCGGCTCGACCACTTCCACTCCGGCGTCGGGTTGCCGCAGTTGAGGCCGAACCGGCCCGAGCACTCGACCACGTCGTCGGGCAGATCGACCAGCGGCGTGAAGTTGTTCTCCCACGAGTAGTTGGCGAGGAAGAAGAAGCTCAGCCGCGACTCACCGGCACCCATCAGGCTGAACCCGAGCGGCATGTTGTAGTCGACCTGGAAGTCGATGCCTTCGGTCGTGAACGACGCCAGGTTGGCGTTGTTCGCGTTGACCACGAACGGGGGACCCGAAATGACGCCGATCGGATCGCGGTTGATCAGCTGGCAGAGCGAGCTGCTGGCATCCTGAATGACGTTGTAGCACAGGTTCAGGATGTTGTTCACGCCGCCGCCGGCCGCCGCGATCGCACTGTCGATCTGGATGTCATAATAGTCGACAGTGATGTTGAGCCGCGGGATGAACCGCGGGCGGAGGACCACGCCGGCCGTCCAGGTATCCGCGACCTCTTCCTGCAGGTTGGGATTGCCGCCGAACGAACCCTGGATCTGGGAGTTGGGCTGCAGGGCCGGGGAACCGACGCTGCCCGCGGGCACGCCGGTGGCGATGCAGACATCCCGGATCGTCGGGTTGGTCGCCGCCGAGGGCAGGGCGCACGGATCGGTCGCCGGCGGGAAGCCGACCTGCTGGCCGCCGAACAGCTCCTGGACGTTCGGCGCGCGGATCGCCCGCTGGTACTGGCCGCGGAACGTGATGTCGCGGATCGGGGCAAATTCGGCGCCGGCCGCGTAGGTCCACACACCGCCGACATTGTCGAGCGAATAGTCGGAGTAGCGGGCCGCGCCATTCAGCTCGAGCCGGTCGATGAACCCGTCCTGGATGATCGGGATGCGAAGCTCGGCGAACGCCTCCTTGGCGCTATATGCGCCCTGGGTCGGCTGGCCGGCGTTGAAGCCGACGACGTCGCCCGACGACAGCGCGGTGTCCGGAATGAACTGGCCGAGCATGTTGCGCCATTCGACGCCGGCCGCGAAGGCCACCGGGTCGGTCGACCAGGGGATCTGGAACAGCGAACCGGAGACCGACGCCTGCGCCACCTGCAGCTCAGAAATGTCCTGGTTTTGGGCCAGGATCGAGATTTGGTCGACGCAATCCTGGCTCAGCAGGTCCGCGCCGAAGACGTTGCAGGTGCCGTTCGCCGCGAGCCGCGTGAACGCCGACCGCGAGACGTTGCCGAACTGGACCGACGCGTTCCGCGTGCGGGCATAGGAATAATAGAGGTCGTAGGTCAGGTTGTCGGTGAGATCGCCACGCATGCCGACGAGGACGCGGAACGCATTGCGATCGTCGGACACGTTGCGCGACGAAATGCCCGTCGTGCGGGTATTCGTCTGGAGCCGGACCGTATCGCAGGTGGCCGGATCGGCGAGAAGCGGACCGGCGCCGTCGGGATCGTCGCAGCCCGTCGCCAGCGCCGGGAACGTCGACGCCCCCGCGGTGATCGGTCCGAACGCCGTCGAGCCGGTATTGATCGCCTGCTGCTGCCGCGCAGCGATCAGCCGCATCTGGGCAATGTCGGCATCGCTCACGAACGGATCGATCGCCGCGAGGCTGTAGTCCACGTTCTGGGTGATCGGGGTGGCCGCCAGCTCGTTCTGGACGCGGTTGTTGATGAAGGTGACCTCGGCATAGGCGTTGATGCCCTCCGCCACCTCATATTCGGCGTAGCCGCCGAGCGTCCAACGCTCCTGCGGCACCATCAGATAGTTGGCCGGAGCGTAGTTGTAGCTGCACGGGCCGCCGCAATAGGGAATGCTCGTGCCGGGCGCCTGGAAGAAGGCGCCGAGGCCGGAATAGTTGGTGCCCGCGCCGACCGAGGGTCCACCGACGGCGACGAAGCGGCCCTGGGGAACGCCGGCCGAGCCGAGCGGGATGAGGCCCGGAACGGGCTCGCCCCACGCCGCCGTCTGGCCGGTCGTGCCGGCGCCGTCGCCGAGCGCGTTGCGCGAGAAGTCGCGGTCGCCCTGGAAGATGTCGCCGCGATTGTAATATTCGGCATAGACCGCGACATGGCCGCGGCCGTCGGCGAACTGGCTGCCCAGCGCCACATAGCCGTTGTAACGGCGGCCGTCGCCTTCCTCGGTGATGCTGTACTGGCCGCCGAGGATGATGCCGTCGAGATCGGTCCGCAGGCGGAAGTTGACGACGCCGGCAAGCGCGTCGGAACCGTAGACCGCCGAGGCGCCGCCGGTGACGACGTCGACGCTGTCGATCAGGAACTGCGGGATCGTGTTGAGATCGACCACCTGGTTGGTGTCGAAGAAGATGTAGCGCCGGCCGTTGACCAGCACGAGGTTACGCTGCGAGCCGAGGCCGCGCAGGTTCAGGGTGGCGACGCCGCCGCCCGGATTGTTCGAGAAGGCGGTCGCTCCGGGGATGACCTGCGGGAGCGTGTTGATCACCTGCTCGACGTTGACCGAGCCCGAAAGGGTGAATTCTTCGTCCTGCACCACCGCCAGCGGGCTGGTGGAGGTCAGATCGCGGCGCGACGCGATGCGCGAGCCGGTGACGACCACAAGATCGTCGTCTTGTTGGCCAGCGGTGGGATCCTGCGACGTCTGAACCGGCGATTCCGGCTGATCGTCCTGAGCATAAGCCGGGACAGCAGCCAGAGCGGCGCCCACAGCAAAGGTCGACGTCAGCAGACGCAGACGGAGGTTGGAAGCCATTATATTGATCCCCTTTCATTCACGCGGCGAACCGCATTCCCACCCCCTCGGCCGACGATCGCGGCCGAAAGGCAAGTGCGCGCATGCGAAGCGACTTCACGAGCTACACGCGCCCTGTTTAGGAGATCAGCGGAAAGCCAAGCAATGGCGCGCCCCCGCTTCCTCCGTCTTTGTCGCCGGCTGTAGTAAAAAAGTCACATGAGCCGGTACACGGTTCAAAGGCTGACTGTGGCCGGCGCGACCCGCTTGCGCAGGCGCGGACAGCCGCTAACCTGCGAATAATCAACCCGGTTCAAGGGAGCAGCCATGCCGCCGCGCCTCGTCGTCATCCCGCTCGCCGCGATCCTCGCCGCGCCGGCCGTCGCCCAGCCGCCGAACGCGGAGTCACCGCCCCCGGCCTTCCAGCGGGCCGTCGCGTGCCGCGCGGTCGCCGATCCGCAGGAGCGGCTCGCCTGTTACGACCGGGAAGTGGCGGCGCTGGCGGCTGCCGAGACGTCGCGCGAGATCCGGGTGGTCGAGCGGCAGCAGATCCAGCGTACCCGCCGGTCGCTGTTCGGCCTGGTCTTGCCCGACCTGAACGTCTTCGGCGGCGATGACGGCGACGAGGGGGTCAGCGAGATCAATGGAACGATCCGCGCCGTGAGCCAGGACGCTTATGGCAAGTATCGCTTCACGCTCGAGGACGGCGCCCGCTGGCGCCAGATCGACAGCCGCGAACTCTCGGCCGAGCCGCGCGTGGGACAGCCGATCCGGATCCGCCGCGCCGCAGCCGGCTCCTTCCTCGCCAACGTGAACCGCCAGATCGCGATCAGGGTGCGCCGCGACCAGTAGGCGCGCTCAGCCGATCACCCGGACCGCGGCGCGCTCGGCCTCCGTCAGGAAAGGGTTCCAGGCGTCGAGGATCAATATGGCGCGCGGACGATCGCTGTCGTTCCACGCCTCGTGCTCGATCGTGTCGTCGAACGCCCAGGCTTCGCCCTCGCGCCACTCCCGAGTCTCCCCTCCGACCCGGAAGCCGCAGCCTGCCGGCACGACCAGAGGCAGGTGGACGGTCACGCGCACATTGGTGGTGCCATGATGGGCCGGAATGCGAGTCTTCGGCGCCAAGATCGAGAACATCACCGATGGCGCCTTGCCCGGAATGTCGATGAGCGGCAGCGAGTCCAGTAGCGCGGCCGTCTCCGGGCAGCGCGCGCAATGCGCGTCCTGACGCACGCCGTCCCGCCAGAAGAACCAGGCGCTCCAGCGGGGGCTGTGGTTTAGCTCGACCCATTGGTTGACGGGCTGCGTCGGATCGAAGGCGACATAGGGCTGGAAGCCGGCCTCGTCCTCGGCCCAGATCGACAGCAGCTCGCCGCGAATGAGATCGGTCGCCGCCTCCAGCCGGTCGAACCAGGGGAAGAGGCTGCGATCGAAATATTCGGGCGCGGGAATGAAGGGGAAATGACCGCCGGTCGGCTTCGGCTGGTAGATTTTGCGGCGGCCGGTGCTGTGGTCGGCATAGGCCCGGACGCGGTGAAGATCGGAATCCGCATAGGCTTCGTAGACCTGGCGCAGCGGCGCCTCGAGCTGAGCCGCGCGGCGTTCGCCAGCGGCGCGCACGACCTCGCGCCCGTGCGCCAGAGCGCTGCGGATCGCCTCCGGCAGGGCCGGCGTATCGGGCGACGCGGCGAGGAGGTTGCGATAGGCGGCGGCGCTCTCGTCCGGCCGATCGGCGCGCTCCAGCGCCTGCGCCTTCTTGAGCATGGCCGGCAGCAGATAGGGATCGATCGCAAGCGCGCGGTCGAGCGCGCCAATCTCCTCGTCGACGCGGCCGGCGGCGCGACAGGCCTCGGCCAGGTTGAGCCAGAGCGGCGCCGCCTTCGGGTCGACCTCCGTCGCCCGGCTGAACCGCGCGATCGCCTCGCCCGCCTGGCCACTCTCGAGCAGCAGGAGACCGAGCGAGTTCAGCGCCGCTGCATTATCGGGATTTCGATCGATGATCGCCTCGAACATCGCGCGCGCTTCGCTGGCGCGGCCCGCGCGCCGCGCCTGAAGCGCCTCGCGCATCATCGTGTCCGCCTCGCTCGCCTCCATTTCCTCCCTTTCACCCCAAGCTGGCGGCAATGCTCAGGACAGGCCCTCGGCCTTCATCACCGCCTCGGCGTTGACATAGGCCTCCTGGCGCTCAGCGCTCCAATATTTGAGCTCGCCGAGCGGGATCGCCTGCTTGGTGACGGCGCACACGACATGGTCGCCGGCGCTCAGCACGCGATAGGTGCCGGGGAGATAGTGAAGCCGCGCCGGGCGGCCGCGGTTCGACATGAGCATTGGTCTTGTCTCCTCAGAGCAGCTTGGGCTGCCCCGGTTGCTCCTTCATATGGCGGCTCGGCCGCCTAGGCTCAACCGCGCCCTCGACGAAAGCCGGCACGGCGCCATCCGCGAAATGAATGTTGAGCCGGCCGGCGGCGCGCGCGGCGGCGGCGCTGGTCAGCGTGCGGCCGTCGCCGCTCTCGATCCTGGCGAAGCCGCGCTGAAGCGGCCGTTCGGGATGGACGAGCTCGGCCATGCGCCACGTGGTCGCCAGCCGCTCGCGGGCCCGCGCGAGGGCGTTGTTGAGAAGCTGCGGGCGGAGCGCGCCGGCGTCGCGGGCGAGCTCGGCGCGGGCGCGGTCGAGCCGCTGGCGCAAGGCGCGGGGCAGGCGCTCGGCCAGATCGTCGAGCCGCTGCTGCTGGGGGGCGAGCAGTTCCTCGCGCTCCGGCCAGTGGCGAAGCAGGGCCTCGAGCCGCTCGCCGGCGCGCTCGACGGTGCGGGCGGCGCAGCGCTCGGCGCGATGGCCCATCTGGCGCACCTGGGCGAGCAGGTCGGCGCGCACCGGCACCGCGAGCTCGGCGGCGGCGGTCGGCGTCGGCGCGCGCAT
>NZ_JAANPA010000046.1 GCF_011320075.1 Sphingosinicella sp. YJ22
AATGTCAGCGTGCGCACCGCCGACGGCCGCGCGATCGCCGAGTTCCAGGGCTTCTCCCGCTCGATCGGCGGCGAGTTCGTCGAGCTCTAAGCTCTCTCCCTCTCCCCAGCGGGGAGAGGGTCGGGGTGAGGGGGCTCGATGTCCGCGATTATTCTCTAAGTCGGATCCCCCTCACCCAACCCTCTCCCCGCTGGGGAGAGGGCTTAAGGATCAGCCCTTCAAAAACCGCGCGATCCACTGCGCCACCCGGGCATTGTCGTTGGGGCGGTCGAGCGACGCGATGGCCGCGTCGGCATCGTCCAGCCGCCCGCGCCGGGTCTCGATAAGCGCCTTGGCATAATCCGGCTCGAACTCCGGGTGGAACTGGAAGGAGATCGCCTCGTCGCCCCATGCGAGTCCGGCATAGGGCGTGAACGCGCTCGCCATCGTCACCACCGACCCCGGCGGCTGGGCGATGACTTGGTCCTGGTGCGACGCCGGAATGGCAACGCTCGTCTCGCCGTCCATCCAGGGCTGGCGCTCGGCCACCGAATAATCGTGAAGCCCGACGCCCCAGCCCCTGTCCGACTTGGTCACGCTGCCGCCGAACGCCTGCGCCATCGCCTGATGGCCGAAGCAGATGCCGACCAGCTTCGCCTTGCCGCGCGCCTCGCGAAGGAAGCCGAACAGCGCGCCGATCCATGGCAGCGGATCGTACACCCCCGCCGGCGACCCGCTGACGATATAGCCGTCATGGTCCTCCGGCCGCTCCGGCAACTCCCCCGCCGCGACGTCATAGCTCGGCCGGGCCTCGAGCTCGAGCATCCGTCCGTACATGTCCGGATAGGTGCCGAACCGTCCGACCAATGCCTCCGGCGGCCGCCCGGTCTCGAGAACCGCGAGCCTCACTCGCCGCGCGCCGCCTTGCGGTCGCGGCTGGCCAGCGTGCGCAGCCGAAGCGCGTTCAGCCGGATGAAGCCCGCCGCGTCGCGCTGATCGTAGCTCGACGAGCCTTCCTCGAACGTGACCAGATCCTGGTCGTAGAGCGCGAACGGGCTCTCGCGGCCGACCACCGTCGCATTGCCCTTGTAGAGCTTCACGCGCACCGTACCGGTGACATGCTCCTGGCTCTTGTCGATCAGCGCCTGAAGCATCTCGCGCTCGGGCGAGAACCAGAAGCCGTTATAGATGAGCTTGGCGTAGCGCGGCATGATCTCGTCCTTGAGATGCATGGCGCCGCCGTCGAGCGTGATGCTCTCGATCCCGCGGTGCGCCGCGAGCAGGATGGTCCCGCCGGGAGTCTCGTAGACGCCGCGCGACTTCATCCCGACGAAGCGGTTCTCGACCAGGTCGAGGCGGCCGATCCCGTTGTCGTGGCCGAGCTTGTTGAGCGCGGTCAGCAGCGTCGCCGGCGACATCCGCTGGCCGTCGATCGCGACGGGATCGCCGCGCTCGAAGTCGATCGAGATGATCGTCGGCTTGTCCGGCGCGTCCTCGGGCGAGATGGTGCGCTGGTGGACATATTCCGGCGCCTCCGCGCCCGGATCCTCGAGCACTTTGCCCTCGCTCGACGAGTGGAGCAAATTAGCGTCGATCGAGAAGGGGCTCTCGCCGCGCTTGTCCTTGGCGATCGGGATCTGGTGTTTCTCTGCGAAATCAATGAGTTGCTCGCGGCTGGCGAAGTCCCATTCGCGCCATGGCGCGATCACCTTGATGTCCGGCTCGAGCGCATAATAGCCGAGCTCGAAGCGCACCTGGTCATTCCCCTTGCCCGTCGCCCCGTGGCTGACCGCGTCCGCCCCGACCTGGCGAGCGATCTCGATCTGACGCTTGGCGATCAGCGGCCGGGCGATCGAGGTGCCGAGCAGGTACTGGCCCTCATAGACCGTGTTCGCCCGGAACATCGGGAACACGTAATCGCGAACGAACTCCTCGCGCAGGTCGTCGATAAAGATATTCTCCGGCTTGATGCCGAGCAGCTCGGCCTTGCGCCGCGCCGGCTCCACTTCCTCGCCCTGGCCGAGATCGGCAGTGAAGGTCACCACTTCCGCGCGATATTCGGTCTGAAGCCACTTCAGGATGATCGAGGTGTCGAGCCCGCCGGAATAAGCCAGCACGACCTTCTTCGGTGCGTCAGTCATGTTCGTCCTTCGTTATACGATCGTGTCGGTCCGTCCGCGGCCCATCAAAGCCTCGAAACGGCGGATCACCTCGGCGATCGGATTGCCGTCCCGGATGGCGAGGAAGATGGTGTCGTCGCCCGCCACCGTTCCGGCGATCTCGAACATTTGCGCCTGGTCGATGGTCGACGCGACGAGATGGGCGGTCCCCGGCGGCGTGCGCAGAACGACCAGTGGCCCGGCCGGCTCGACCTCGAGGACCCAGTCGCGGATGATCCGCTCGAGATTGACGCCCGCCCAGTCGCGCGCGCCGATCTGGTCGGGCAGCACGTAGCGCAAGGTCCCCTCGCGCTTCACCTTGACCGCGCCCAATTGCTCCAGGTCGCGCGACACCGTTGCCTGGGTCAGCGAATAGCCGAGCATTCGAAGCCGTTCGGTCAGCTCCTCCTGGCTCGACATCGGCTCCGCGCGGATCAGGTCCGCCAGCGCCCGAAGCCTCCGCTCGCGCGTATCGGTCACAGCATAATCCTCCCTGTCGCGAAGCGATGGGGAGGGGGACCGCCGAAGGCGGTGGAGGGGCTTGGCGCGAGGCTCGAACAGCCCCTCCACCACTCGCTTCGCGAGCGGTCCCCCTCCCCATGCGGCTGCGCCGCACAGGGAGGATGGGGAAGCACCGAATCCATCACCCCACCATCCACGCCAGCGCGCCGCGCGCGGTGTGCATGCGGTTCTCCGCCTGCCGCCACACGCCCGAGCGCGGGCCGTCGATCACCGCCGCCTCGACTTCCTCGCCACGCCGCGCCGGCAGGCAGTGAAGGAACCAGGCGTCGTCGCTTAGCGCCATCAGCGCCTCGTCGACCTGGTAGGGCGCCAGCGCCGCGTTGCGCCGAGCGGTCTCCTCGGCCTGGCCCATCGACACCCACACGTCGGTATAGACGACCTGCGCTCCGACCACCGCCTCGGCCGGGCTCACCACCTGGCGGACGCCCGTGGGCGGGTCGGCGAGCTGGAATTCCTCGGGGCTCGCGATGACCAGCTCGGCGCCAGCCAGCGCGCAGCCCTCGGCGAGCGACTTGGCGACATTGTTGTTGCCGTCGCCGACATAGGCGACGCGCGCGCCCTCGACCCGCCCGACCAGCTGCTTGATGGTCAGCAGGTCGGCGAGGCCCTGGAGCGGGTGGTCGGTGTCCGACAGCATGTTCAGGACGGGCGTGTCGGCCGCGGCGGCCATGCGCGTCAGATGATCGTGATCCATCACCCGCGCCGCGATCACCGAGTGATAGCAGGCGAGGGTGCGCGCCACGTCCTCGGCCGTCTCGCGCGTGTCGATCCCGACCTCGTCCTTCTGGATGTAGATCGGATGGCCGCCAAGCTGCCTGACCGCCATCTCCATCGAGTTGCGGGTCCGCGCCGAAGGCTTCTCGAACACCAGTGCGACGCCCTTGCCGGCCAGCGGCGCGCCGAGGTCGGCGCTCTCCGACAACGCCAGGATCTCCGCGACGCCCTCGGCGCCGATCTCGTGCAGCGTCAGCAGGTCCCTCATTCCGTCCCCCTCGTGATCATCGTGCCGATGCCCGCGTCGGTCAGAAGCTCGATCAGGATCGCGTGCGGCACCCGGCCGTCGATGATGTGCGCGCTGCCGACGCCGCCGTCCACCGCGTCGGCGCAGGCGCGCAGCTTGGGGATCATTCCGGCGCTGACGCTGCCGCCGCCGAGTCGCTCGCGAAGCTCGTCCGAGCTCAGCCGCTGGACGAGGCTGCTCTCGTCATTGACGTCCTCGAGCAGCCCCGGGGCCGAGGTCAGGTAGACGATCTTCTCCGCGCCCATCGCCACCGCGATCGCGCGCGCCGCCTCGTCGGCGTTGATATTGTAGGGCTGGCCGGTTTCGTCCGATCCGATCGTCGACACGACCGGCGCAAGGCCGTCGTCGAGCAGCTTGGCGAGCCGGTCGGCGCGGACATGGGTCACGTCGCCGACGAAGCCGAGGGCCGCCTCGCGCGGGGTCGCGACCAGAAGCCCGCCATCCTCGCCCGCGACTCCGACCGCGACCGGATCGTCGCCGGCTTCCTGGTTGATCCGAGCGACGAGGTCGCGGTTGACCTTCCCCACCAGCACCATCCGGACGATCTCGAGCGTCTCCGCGTCGGTGACGCGAAGGCCGTCGCGGAACTCCGGCTTCTTGCCGACCCGCTTCATCATCTGGTCGACCTGAGGCCCGCCGCCATGGACCAGCACGCAGCGCACGCCGACCGAGCGGAGCAGAAGCACGTCCTGCGCGATCGCCCGCTCGACCGCATCGTCCATCGCATTGCCGCCCAGCTTCACGACGACGCTCTTGCCGGCGAAGCGGCGAATATAGGGCAGGGCCTCGACCAGGACCTGCGCGGTGGTTGCGGGGCTGGTCATGACGTGACGCTATTCTCTTTGATGTAGCCGGGGCCGAGGTCGATGCCGATCACCTGGGCCTCGCCGTCGCCGAGCCCGAGCATGACCTCGATCTCGGCGCATTCCTGGCCCATGTGAGCCGCGACCGCCTTTTCGTCATGTGGCAGGGGAGCGCCCTCGGCGGCGACCTTGATGCCGCCATAGGCCACTGCGCTCTTCTCGGTCTCGAACATGATCCCCGCCGAGCCCGCTGCCGCGAGAAGCCGGCCCCAATAGGGATCGGCGCCGTACCAGCTGCACTTGACCAGGTTGTTCTCGGCGATCGACTTGGCCGCGGCCCGCGCCTCGGCGTCGCTCGCCGCGCCGGTGACGCGCAGGCGGACCATCTTGGTCATGCCCTCGGCGTCGCGCGCCATCTGCAGGGTCAGATCCTCGCACAGCCGATGGACCGCGTCGGCCAACTCGGCGACGTCGGCCGGCCCGCGCCGCCCGCTCGCCATCAAGAAGGCGCTGTCGTTGGTCGAGGTGGCGCCGTCGACGTTCAGAGTGTTGAACGTGCGGTCCGACGCCTCCGCCAGAATGCGCTGCAACGCATCGCGGTCGACCTCTGCGTCGGTGGTGAGGAAGGCGAGCATCGTCGCCATGTTCGGCGCGATCATGCCGCAGCCCTTGACCATGCCGCCCAATGTGAAGGTCGAGCCATGGATCACCGCTTGCTTGGGCAGCTTGTCGGTGGTGAGGATACCGTAGGCCGCGTCCTCGCCGCCCTCCTTGGACAGCTTCTCGGCGAGCTTCGGAATCGCCGCCAGGATCTTCTCCATCGGCAGCGGCGTGCCGATGATCCCGGTCGAGCAGACCAGCATATGCTCCTCGGCCACGCCCACCGCCTTGGCCGCAGCCGACGCCATGGCCTCGGCGTCGGCAAGGCCGGGCCTGCCGGTGCCGGCATTGGCGTTGCCGCTGTTGACGACGATGCCCGCCGCTCGCCCGCCATTCTCGGCGAGCTTCTGCCGGTCGAGCACCACCGGCGGCGCCGCGAACTTGTTCTGGGTGAAGACCGCCGCGCAGGCGACCGGCGCGCGATCGTCGGTGACGAGCAGCGCCATGTCGCGCCGCCGCGACTTGATCCCGGCATGAAGGCCGGAGGCAAGGAAGCCCTCCGCCGCGGTAACGCTCATGGCCAAACTCCACATTTCGGCAGCCCGGACTCCTCATCGAAGCCGAGCATCAAATTGGCGCACTGGATCATCTGCCCGGCTGCGCCTTTGACGAGATTGTCGAGCGCTGCGAGCGCGACGACGCGGCCCGTGCGCGGATCGCGGCGGGCGGAGAGGTGGATGGCGTTCGACCCCAGCGTCCACTTGGTCGAGGGCAGCGCCCCCGACACATGGACGAACGGCTCGTCGGCATAAGCCGCGCGCAGGATCTCCAACGGATCGGCGTCGGATGTCGCGGTCGCATAGCAGGTCGCGAGGATGCCGCGGTTCATCGGGGCGAGGTGCGGGGTGAACAGCACTTGGCCGCCCAGCGCCATCTCCATCTCCGCGGTGTGGCGGTGATTGAGCAGGCCATAGGCCGAAAAATTCTCGTCGACCGTGTTGAAGTGGGTGCTGTCCTTGAGGCTCTTGCCCGCGCCGCTGACGCCCGAGGCCGCATCGACGATGATGCTGTCGGCTTCGATCACTTCCGCCTGGACCAGCGGCAACAGCGCGAGGATCGCCGAAGTCGGGTAGCAGCCCGCCGCCGCGACGAGCCTGGATCCCCGGATGCGCTCGCGGTTCAGCTCCGGAATGCCATAGACGAAATCGCCGAGCAGGTCCGGCGCCTGGTGCGGCTCATGGTACCAGCGCTCGTAATCTTGCGCGCTGTCGAGCCGGAAGTCCGCGCCCAGATCGACGAACGCCACGCCGGCCTCCGCCAGCTTGCGCGCCACCTTCTGCGAATGACCGTGCGGAAGCGCCGCAAACACCAGGTCCACGTCAGGGACCGCGTCGGCCTCGAACTTCTCGATCTTCGCCTTGGCGTAGGCCGGCGCGAGATGCGGATGCACCTCGCCGAGGCTCAGCCCCGCCTGGCTGTCCCCGAACAGGCGCGTGGCTTCGAGCAGCGGATGCTGCGCGCACAGCCGCAGCAGCTCCGCTCCCACGAAACCCGACGCTCCCAAAATGGCGACTTCAACCGACATGCGCGGCCATATGCATACCTCTGCATAATTATGCAAGCTCTATGCATGACGCGCTACTCGGCCGCTTGCCCTGTTATGGAAGGCGGCTCCCGTCCCACTCGCGCGCCATGCCTGCCAGCACCTCTAGCGGCATATCGCCGGAGAGCAGCACCAGGTCATGGAAGTTCTTGAGGTCGAACCTTGTTCCAAGCCGCCGCCGAGTCTCGTCGCGAATCCTGAGCACCTCGTTATGCCCGAGCTTGTAGGCGGTCGCCTGGCCCGGCCACACGACATAGCGGTCGACCTCGCTGGTCGCCGAGATCGGGTCGAGCCCGACCGTGTCCTGGAAGTAGCGGATGGTCGCGTCGCGCTCCCAGCCGCGGCTGTGCATGCCGGTGTCCATGACGATCCGCGCCGCGCGGTAGAGGAAGCTCTGAAGCATCCCGAGCCGGCCGAGCGGATCGTCGTGATAGACGCCAAGTTCGTCCGCAAGAGTCTCCGCGTACAGCCCCCAGCCTTCGCCGAACGCCGGGATGCCGAGCGAGCGGTGAAGCAGCGGGATGTTCTGCGCCGAATTGACGATCGCGCCCTGCCACAGATGCCCCGGCACGCTCTCGTGATGATTGAGCGTCGGCAGCGACCATTTGGGCCAGATGCTCGTGTTGACCAGGTTGATGTAGAACACGCCCGGCCGCGTGCCGTCGAGCGAGCCGCCCTGGGCATAGCCGCGCGGCGCGCCTTCCTCGATGTTCGGCGGCACGCGGCGGATCTCCATGCCGCTGGTCGGGATGGTCTGCGCATTGAACATCTCCGGCATCCGCCCGCGCACCATGTCCATGTGGGTGTTGAGGTCGGCGATGATCTGCGCCCGCCCGGCGTCGGTATTGGGGTATAGGAAGCGCTGCTGCTGCCCGAGCTCACGCAGCCGCGCCCCGACCGTGCCCTGGGTCAGCCCCTCGCGGCGCAGCAGCTCTTCCGCCTGCGCGCTGACCTCGCGCACCTGCTCGAGACCGATCCGGTGCGCCTCCTCCGGAGTCAGGTTGGTGCTGGTGTGGAAGCGAAGCGCCGTCTGGTAGAAGCGGTCGCCGTCCGGAAGCCGGTTGGCCGCCGGGCTCGTCCCGGCGCGGCCGCGAATGTCGGTCAGGAACGCGATCTGCCGGTCGAGCGCCTGCGCCAGCGCCCCGTCGACGATGCGAACGGCCCGCGTCTCCCAGTCGCCGGCGACGTTCGCCTCGCGCGCGCGCCGAGTCAGCGACCGCACCAGCCCCGCCTGAGCCCCGCGCTCGTCGCGCAGCGCCCGCGTCTGATTGAGCGCCTTGTCGATGATGTAGGTCGGCGGGATGACGCCGCGCGCCACGTCCGCCCGAGCGCCATCGACCTCCAGGTTCACGTTGCGCGCGAACTGGTCGAGGCGGTCGAGATAGGCCTGGGCGTCCGCGTCGCTCTCGATCTTGTGCTGGCTGTCGAGGAAATCCGGCACCGACTGGTATGAGCCGGACAGCTGCGAGATGATGTAGGGAATGGGGTAATTGTATCCACCGATCGCGCCATAGTCGAAGGTCGCCGCCTCGTTCGCCCGCTCGGCGAACCACAAGGCGGTGTCGAGCCAGCCGCGGTCGCGCCCGCTGAGCGCGCTCCGGTCGATCGCCCGCAGCTGCGGCTGTGCGGCGGCGAGCGGGGCGTAGAGGTTGAGCTTGCCGGCGGGCGAGGAGTCGCTGAGCTGGCTCTTCAGCGCCGCCCGGGCGCCGGTGTCGAGGCCGAGCCCGGTGGCGAGTTCCGGCGACGCCACAAGCATCCGCTCGAAGATTGCGTCGTAGAGCGAGCGCGCCTGCGCGGCGGCGCTGGAGGCGGCCGAGCCGGTCCGCGCCGTCGGCGCGCAGCCTGCTGCGAGGAAGGCCCCTGCTGCGGCTGAACCGAGCAGGAAGCTTCGGCGGCTGATCTGATGGGTCATTCCCCTGTTCCTCTCTTGTCTCAGGCGACCCGGCCGCCGTCCCAATCCCGTGCCATCGCGGCGAGCACCTCGAGCGGCACGTCGCCCGCCAGCAGCACCATGTCGTGATAGGCCCTGATGTCGAACCGCTGTCCGAGCCGCCGCCGCGTCTCGTCGCGGATGCGCAGCATCTCGTTATGGCCGATCTTGTACGCGGTCGCCTGGCCGGGCCGCGCGATGTAGCGGTCGATCTCGCGCTCGGTCGCGCCGCGGTTCCGGCCGACCGTGTCCATGAAGTAGGTGATCGCGCGCTCGCGGTTCCAGCCCATGGCGTGGATCCCGGTGTCGACCACCAGCCGCGCGGCGCGGAACAGGAAGCTCTGGATCATGCCGATCCGGGACAGCGGATCGTCGCGATAGAAACCGAGCTCGTCCGCCAGCGACTCCGCATAGAGGCCCCAGCCCTCGGCGAAGGCGGAGATTCCGGTCGCGCGGAACAGCATCGGGATATCGGCGGCCGCGTTGACGATCGCGCCCTGCCAGAGATGCCCCGGAACCGCTTCGTGCGCGGTCAGGGTCGGCAGACCGAAGCGGGGGCGGGCGCTGACGTCCTGGAGGTTGATGTAGAAGATGCCCGGCCGGCTTCCGGCAAGGTCGGTCGCCTGCGCATAGGCCCCGGCGGACCCCACCTCGATCGCGACAGGCACGCGCCGGACTTCCATCGGGCTGGTCGGGATGGAGAGGAATATCTCCGGCATTCGCACCCGTAGCCGCTCGATCCAGCCGGTAATGTAGGTGAGGAGCTCCTGGCGGCCGGAATCGTCGTTGGCGAAGAGCTGGCCCGGCAACCGCTCGAGCGCCGCGATCCGCCGGCCGATCGGTCCCTCGGCGATGCCCTGCCGGCGCAGCAGCGGATCGGCCTCGGCGGTGAGGCGCGCCACTTCCTCGAGGCCAAGGCGGTGCACCGCCTCGGCATCCAGGCCGGTGCTGGTATAGTAACGCAGCGTGTTGGCGTAGAATTGGGCGCCCTGCGGGCGGCTGCCGATGCCGGCGGTGTCGCCGGCCCGACCGCGCAGATCCTGAAGCAGTTCCGCCTGCCGGCCCAGCGCCGCCGCGATCGGGCCGTCGACGAGGCGCATCGCGCGCGATTCCCAGTCGCCGGGGAGGTTCTTCTCGCGGGCGCGGCGCACGAGCGACTGGACGATGCCCGCTTCGCCGCCGCGCTCAGCCAGAGCAGCGTGGGTCTGGGTGATCGCCTTGTCGATGATGAAGTCGGGCGGCATCACGCCCGCGGCGGCGTCGGCGCGCGTCATCGCGACCTCGGCGTCGATGTTGCGGTGATAATCGTCGAGGCGCGCGAGATAGGCCTCGGCATCGGCCGCCGTCTCGATACTGTGCTCGGTGTCGAGGAAGTTCGGCACCGACACGTAGGAGCCGTAGAGCTGGGTCAGCACGTAGGGCGTCTGGCCGGCGCCATAGGTCATGGCGCGACTCTCGACCGCCCGCTCGCCGAACCAGATCGCGGTGTCGCGGAAGGCGCGCTCGCGCAGCGACAGGCCGCCGGCGTCGATCGCTCGAAGCTGCGGCAGCGCGTCGATCAGCGGCCCCCACCAGCCGATGCGGCCGGTGACCGCGCGATCGGCCAGCTGGCTCTTGAGCGCCGCCCGCGGGCCCGTGTCGAGGCCGAGATTGGTCGCCGTCTGGGGCGACAGGAGCAGCATCCGCTCGAACACGCTGTCGTAGATCGCCCGCGCCTGCGCTGCGGCGCCGGCATGGGTTGATGCGGTGCGCGCCATCGGCGCGCAGCCGGCAACCGCAAGGGCGCCGGTCGCCGCGGTGCCGAACAGGAACTGGCGGCGATCGAGTGCGAACATGACTGACTCCTACTGGTCGTGCCGGTGAACTCGGCCGCGGGACATGACGAAATTGACGTTGCGCAGCACGCCGACGTCGCTGAGCGGGTCGCCGCGCACCGCGACGATGTCGGCGACTCGGCCGGGCTCCAGCGTTCCGACCTCGTCGGCCAGCCCGAGCAGGTCGGCGGCGTTGACGGTTGCGGCGACGATCGCCTGCTCCGGCGTCATGCCGTGCTGGACCATCAGCGGGAACTCGTCGGCATTGCGCCCGTGCATCGACACGCCGGCGTCGGTTCCGAACGCGATCCGCACGCCGGCGCGGTGGGCGCGCTGGAGCGAAAGCCCGGTGATCTGAATTCGCCAGTCGATCTTCCGCCGGACCTCGGGCGAATAGGCGTTGGGATTGGTGCGGATGCGCTCGAGATAGCCGTTCACCGTCGACAGGGTCGGCACATAATAGGCCCGGCCCTGGCGGAACAGGCGGATGCTCTCGTCGTCCATCAGCGTTCCGTGCTCGATCGAATCCGCGCCGAGCCGAAGCGCGAGATTGACGCCGTCGGCGCCGTGCGCGTGGACCGCGACCCGGCGGCCGTAGAGATGCGCCGTCTCGATCAGCGCCCGGGCCTCGTCCTCGAACATCTGCGCGCCGAGGCCGAGGCCGATGCGGCTGTTGACCCCGCCGGTGGTGGCGATCTTGATGACGTCGACACCGCGCGCGATCTGGCGGCGCACCGCACGGCGGCAGTCCTCCGCGCCATCGCAATTGGTGCCGCCGGCGCGCAGCTCGTCGTGCAGCTCCTCGCGGATGCCGAGCGTCGGGTCGGAATGGCCGGTCGTCGCTGAGATGCCGCCGCCGGCATCGACGATTCGCGGGCCGATCGCCCAGCCGCGGGTGATGGCGTCGCGCAGTCCAAGAGTCACGCCGTCGCTCGAACCCAGGTTGCGCACCGTGGTGAAGCCCGCGTCGAGCGTCTTGCGCGCGTTCCACGCCGCCTCCTGCGAGCGAAGCGCGACGCTGTCGGTGAAGTCGGCCATGAAGCCTTCATTGCCGGCGCGGTCGCTGTCGAGATGGACGTGGCTGTCGATCAGGCCCGGCAGAACGAAGCGGTCGCGAAGGTCGATCACCCGCGCGCCGGCGGGCGCATCGATGAAGCCGTCCTGCACCGATTCGATGCGCCCGTCGCGGACGACGATGGTGGCGTTGCGCCGCGGCGGCCGGCCGGGCCGATCGAGCAGGGTGCCGGCATGGATGACGCTGACGCCCGGCGCGCCCGGCGGCGCCGGCATGCGCGCCGGCGGCGGCTGTGGGATGTCGATTGGCTGTGAAGCGGCGGGAAATGCGAAGGCGGTCAGGAGGAGCGGCAACAGGATCAATCGGCGCATCAGCAGAACGCTCCTTGTGCAGGGACGCCCCGTCTTAGCCGATCGCTCCGGGAGGGAAAGCCCGGCCGCTCAGAACTCCGCCGGATGCAGGGTCACCGGCTCGGGCAGGTCGAGGTCGCTCCAGCCGTCCCGGTCGATCACGTCGTTGCTCTCCCTGGCTTCGCGCCCTTCGGCGAGCGACCAGGTGATGTGATAGGTGCCGCCGCCCGGCCGGTCGGTGCTGCCGTCGATCGCCACGACCAGAGCCTCGACGCCCTCGCCGTCGTCGGCGCGCCCGACGATCTCGCCGACGGCCGCCTCGGGCAGCGGCGCGTCGGTTCCGGATTCGAGAGTGACATGGTCCGCGAGAGTGGTCTCGTAGCGCGGCGGGAATTGCTGGAGCAGTTCGACCCGCTGCTTCTGGTCGACGAGCCAGCCGATGATTCGTTCGTCCTCAGCCATGGCGGCTCAACCCGTGTCACCGGGAAGCCGTTCCAGTGCTGTGGCGTCCCGTTGGACGAGGAGCGAGGCAATGAAATTCCCGAGCTCGCGCTGCTCCTTCGACGACAGGCGAAGGCCGAGCTTCGTGCGGCGCCAGACGACGTCCTCGGCAGTCCGCGCGAATTCCTTGTCGACGAGGTAGCGCACCTCCGCCTCGTACAGGTCCGCGCCGAAATGGCGGCCGAGATCGTCGAGGCTCGCGGCGTCTTCCACCACCCGGCGCAGCCGGGTGCCATAGGCCTGGGCCATGCGCAGAAGCATCGGCTGCGGCATCCACTGCGCGAGCTCGCCCAGCCAGCCGTTGAAGTGGATGTCGATGTCACCGCCAGGCAGGTGGCTGGTCGCGGTGAATTTGAGGCCGCCGACGCCGAGCGTGTCGAGCGCCTCGCTCGCCAGCGCCCGTGCCGTGGTGATCTTGCCGCCGAACACGGACAGTAATTTCGGTCCCTCGTCGTCGAGCTCGAGGCGGTAGTCGCGGGTCACGTCCTTCGCGTCGGCGGCGCCATCGTCGTAGAGTGCCCGGATTCCGCCGAATGACCACACCACCTCCGCGGGATCCGTCTGGCGCACGAAGTAGCGATTGGCCGCCTCGCACAGATAGGCGATCTCGCTTGGCTCCGGCGCCTCGTCCTCCGGCTTTGCCACCGGCGTGTCGGTGGTACCGACCAGGTTGTGCTCGCCATAGGGCAGGGCGAACACCACCCGCCCGTCCGGCTGCTGGAGGATATAGGCGTGGTCGCCGTCGTAGAGCCGCGGCACGACGATGTGAGTGCCCTTGACCAGCCGCACGCCGGCCTCGGTCTGCTCGCCCAGCCGCTCGTGAAGCACCTGGCACACCCACGGCCCCGCCGCGTTGACGACCATCCGCGCCGCGACCTCGCGTCCGCCCGACAGCTGGGCGAGCCAGCGCTCGCCCTCGCGCCGGGCCGACAGGAGCTCGGTGCGCGTCCCGACCTCGGCGCCGCGCAGCTTCGCGTCCATCGCGTTCAGGACCACCAGCCGCGCGTCGTCGAGCCAGCCGTCCCAATATTCGGCGAGCATGTGGCCGTCCTTGAGCGGCGCGCGCGCCGCCGAGTCGTCCTTTCGCACCGCCCGCGGCCGCGGCAGCGAGCTTCGCCCGGCCAGCAGGCCATAGAGCAGCAGCCCGAGCCGGATCAGCCACCACGGCCGGCCGCCGGCGGGATCGGGCAGGATGAAGCGCAGCGGCCGGACGATGTGCGGCGCGTTGCGCAGCAAGATCTCGCGCTCTCGCAGCGACTCGCGCACCAGCCGGAACTCATATTGCTCGAGATAGCGCAGCCCGCCATGCGCCAGCTTCGACGACGCCGAGCTTGTGTGGCTGGCGAGGTCGTCCCGCTCGACCAGCAGCACCGACAGCCCGCGCCCGGCCGCGTCGCGCGCGATCGCCGCCCCGTTGATGCCGCCGCCGATGACGAGCAGGTCGAAACTGTCCATGCGCTCCCCTAGACCGGCTGCCCTGAGCTTGTCGAAGGGCCCCTCTTCCTTCTAGCGGAAGTACAGAAGGAGCGGCCTTCGACAAGCTCAGGCAAGCCGGAGTGTAGGATGTCCGAACGTTTTATCCTCGTGATCGACGAAGGCACGACCAGCACACGGGCGATGTTGTTCGCGCCGGACGGCGAATGCCGCGGCATCGTCCAGAAGGAATTCACCCAGCATTATCCCCGCCCCGGCTGGGTCGAGCATGATGCGCGCGAAATCTGGGACTTTACGCTCCATTGCGCGCGGACCTGCGTCGCCAAGGTCGGCGGGCCCGCCGCGATCGCCAGCATCGGAATCACCAACCAGCGCGAGACGATCGTGTTCTGGAGCAAGCGGACGGGAGAGCCGCTCGCCCCCGCCATCGTCTGGCAGGACCGCCGAACCGCAGCTTTGTGCGCGGGCATGAAGGAGAAGGGCTACGAGCCGCCGCTTCAGGAGCGCACCGGCCTTCTCCTAGATCCCTATTTCAGCGGCTCGAAGATCGCCTGGGCGATGGCGAGCTGGCCGCAACTGAAGGAAGCCGGTGACGACCTCGCCATCGGCACGATCGAATCCTGGCTGGTGTGGAAGCTGACCGGCGGCCTCCACGTCACCGACGCGACCAATGCCGCCCGCACCGCGCTCATGGATATCCAGAAGGGCATGTGGGACGCGGGCTTCCTCGACCTGTTCAAGGTGCCGCCGGCCACTCTTCCCGAGATCGTCGACTGCGCCGGCCGCTACGGCTCGACGTCGCCGGAACTGTTCGGTGCGCCGATCCCGATCACCGGCATGGCCGGCGACCAGCAGGCCGCCTCGATCGGCCAGGCCTGCCTGGCGCCGGGCGACACCAAGGCGACCTACGGCACAGGCGCCTTCATCCTCACCAACACCGGCGCACACCCGCAGCCGTCGCACCACCGCCTGCTGACCACCGTCGCGTGGCGGCTGGACGGCGCCATGGCTTATGCGCTGGAAGGCTCGGTGTTCGTCGCCGGAAGCCTGATCAAATGGCTGCGCGATTCCCTCGGCCTTCTCGTCACCGCGGCGCAAAGCGAGGAGCTGGCGCGCTCCATCCCCGACAGCGGCGGTGCGGTGATCGTGCCCGCGCTCACTGGCCTCGGAGCGCCGCACTGGCGGCCCGATGCCCGCGCCAGCATTTCCGGGCTCAGCTTCGCGACGGGCCGCGCCCAGATCGTCCGAGCCGCCCTGGAGGCGATGGCCCATCAGAGCCACGACCTCATGACCGCCTTCGCGGCGGATGGCGCGGAGTGGACGCGCCTTCGGATCGACGGCGGCATGAGCGCCAATGACTGGCTCGCCCAGGACCTCGCCGACATGCTCGAAGTCACCGTCGAGCGGCCGGCCTTCGTGGAGACGACCGCGGTCGGGGCGGCGATGCTCGCGGGCGTCGGCTGCGGCCTGTTCGCGAGCCTCGAGGAAGCGGCGGCGATGCGCGGCGAGGTCCAGCGCTTCGAGCCGGCGATGGACGAGGACACGCGCTCGGCGCGGCTCGATGCCTGGCGGATGGCGCTGAAAGCCGTCCTCGCGAATTGACTATTCGGCGAGCGCGCCCGCTGTTGCGGCGGTGATCAGGCTGGCGAGCAGCAGCAGCTCGCGCCGGCTCAACGGCAGTTTGCGGGCATCGTCGCCGCTGCCGTCGGTGACCGGCCGCTCCCAGCGCGGGCGAAGCATCGACGCGACGAACGCGTTGCGCACGAACAGGCAGTCGACGATGCGCGGCCCCTTCACGGCGCCGATCTCGCTCTTGTAGCCGCCGTCGCCGGCGCCCCAGTCGATGCGCGTGATTCCGCGCTCCAGCGCCCATTCGATGTTGCGGTAAGTGGCGATCTTGCCGGGCTTCAGCTTGGCGAGGGCGGCTTCGTAGCTGCCCGCGATGCTGTACTGGAGCGTTCCGACATTGAGATCGAAGCAGAAGGCGGCGGGCTTGCCGCCGACGCGCAGGATCAGCGCCGACATCATCTCCGCCAGCACCGGGTCGGACGCGGCCTTCTCCCAGAAGGCGCGCGACGCGGCGTTGAGGAACTTTGCGCCGCTGCCGTCGGTGCGGCTGGCGATCCAGCTCGCCGCCTCGATCTCGGCGAGGGCGTCGAACACCGCCGGCGACCAGTCGCCGCCGCTGATCCGCTCGTAGCTGACCTCGCCAAGCTGGCGCTCGTAATTGCGGATTCGCTTCAGCGTCGATGGGCGCGGCCACGGCCCCTGCGCGCGCAGCTCGGCGACCTCGAGCACGAACGTGTTGCCGAGGCTTCGCGTGAGAATCGTCCAGCCGGCCTTGGGCGCCGCCTCGATCAGCCGCGCGCCGGCCGGATCGTCCTCGTAGAACGGCCCCATCCGCCACAGCGGGCCGAGCGCGGCCCGGGTGCGCGGGTCCGCGAGCAGCGCTTCCAGCTCGGCATCGCCGAGCCGTTGGGAGATCGGCACGGTGCGGAACGGCCAATAGGCGCCGACCACCGCCCGGGCGCCGATCGCCGCTGGCCCCGCGCGGGCCGTCGGAAAGGCCGCGAGTAGCGCGCCGTCGGCGCCGTTGGCGAGCAGGGTCGAGTCCGCGCCGGCCGCCCGGAACCAGGCGGCGCGAAGGAATCCGTGGTCGAGATCGATCGAGCCGGCGAGGCGGTCGAGGGCGTCGGGCACGCCGGCCGCCACCGACACCGCGAACGGCTGGCCCGTCTGGTCTGCCGTGGCTGCGCTGGCCGGCAAGTTCATCGACCCCCTCCCATCCGTTCGCAGTAGGGGAGGAAGCCTAGGAAATGGTGAACCGGCCTCTGATCAGATCTTGGCGCCGAGCGGCGGGGGCGGGGCCACGCTGCCGGCGGGCGGGGTCCAGCTGTCGTCGATCATCTTGATGATCCCGGAAAAGTCCTTGCCGGCACCGCCAAGCTTCTCGGCGAAGCGGGTGTAGAGCTCCTCGGCATAGGCGCCCATCGGCGTGTAGGCGTCCGCGCCCTGCGCCGCCTCCATCGCCAGGCGAAGGTCCTTGAGCATCAGCGCCGCCGCGAAGCCGCCTTCATAGTCGCGGTCCGCCGGGGTCTCCGGCCCGACGCCCGGGACCGGGCAATAGCTGGTCATCGACCAGTTCTGGCCCGACGCCTTGGACGAGATTTCGAAGAAGGTCTGCGGGTCGAGGCCGAGCTTCTGCGCCAGAACGAAGGTCTCGCAGGTCGCGATCATCGACGCGCCCAGAAGCATGTTGTTGCAGATCTTCGCCGCTTGCCCAGCGCCCGTGCCGCCGGCGTGGATCACAGCCTTGCCCATCAGGTCGAGGAAGGGCTGGGCCGCGGCGAAGGCCTCGGGCGAGCCTCCGACCATGAAGGTGAGGGTGCCGCCCTCGGCCGCGGCGATCCCGCCCGACACCGGCGCGTCGACCATTCGGTAGCCCTTGGCCTCGGCCTTGGCGATCTCCTCGCGCGCCGTCGCGACGTCGATGGTCGAACAATCCATCAGGATCGCCGACGTCGGCGCCACGCCGATGATGCTGGTCTCATAGACGTCGCGGACATGTTTGCCGGCCGGCAGCATTGTGACCACGGCCTCGGCCTCGGCGACCGCCTCGGCGGCCGACGCGGCGCGAAGGCACCCGCGCTCTTCCGCCTTGGCCAGAGCGGCCTCGCTGAGGTCGAACGCCCGAACGTCATGCCCCGCCTTGGCGAGGTTCGCGGCCATCCCGCCGCCCATATTGCCGAGCCCGATGAATGCGACGCGTGCCATTTCGAAATCCCCTCCCGCTTGCGGGAGGGGCCGGGGGTGGGCCTACTCTCCGCTCGCGGGGTGTTGGTTAACCCCACCCCTAACCCCTCCCGCAAGCGGGAGGGGAATCTACTCCCCCTTCCACTCCGCCTGCCGCTTGGCGACGAAGGCGGACATGCCTTCCTTCTGGTCCTCGGTCCCGAACAGGCCGTGGAACAGCCGGCGCTCGAACAATATGCCCTGGGCGAGGAAATTCTCGTCCGCGGCGTTGACCATTTCCTTGTTGGCGATCGCCGCGAGCGGCGCCATCGACGCAATAGTCTCGGCGGTCTTCATCGCCTCGTCGAGCAGCTGGGCCGCCGGTACCACGCGCGCCACCAGGCCCGAACGCTCCGCCTCGGCGGCGTCCATCATCCGGCCGGTGAGGCACATTTCCATCGCCTTGGCCTTGCCGATCGCGCGGGTGAGCCGCTGCGATCCGCCCATGCCCGGCGCGACGCCCAGCTTGATCTCCGGTTGGCCGAACTTGGCGGTATCCGCCGCGATGATGAAATCCGCCATCATCGCCACCTCGCAGCCGCCGCCCAGCGCGAACCCCGCCACCGCCGCGATCCACGGCTTACGCGTCGCGGTGACCTGCTCCCAGCCGGCGAAGAAGTTGGAGCCGTACATGGCCGCGAAGCCCTGGCTCTCCATCTCCTTGATGTCCGCGCCGGCCGCGAAGGCCTTTTCGCCACTGCCGGTGAGCACCAGACAGCGCTGCGAACTGTCGGCATCATAAGCGCGAAACGCCCGGATGAGTTCGCCCAGCACCTGGCTGTTCAGCGCGTTGAGCTGCTGCGGCCGATTGAGGGTGACCAAGGTCACCGCCCCCCGCTGCTCGACCAGGATGGTTTCGTACTCGGCCATCATCCTCTCCTTATTCCGCCAGCGGCGTCCACTTCTGGCCGTCCGGCAGCGGCGCGAACATCGCGTCCATCAGCTCGTCCGTCACCTCTTCCGGAGTCGCCGGGGTCCAGTTCGGCGCATTGTCCTTGTCGATCAGCAGCGCGCGCACGCCCTCGCGGAAATCCGGATGGTTGGTCATGTGGACGGCGAGCGCATATTCGGTCGTCATCTCGGCGGCGAAGCTCGGCATGCCATAGGCCTGGGCGAGCAGGCGAAGCGAGACCTTGCACGACAGCGGGCTCTTCGTCTTGAGCGCCGCGAGCTCCTTCAGCGCCCAGTCCGAGCCGTCGGCCTCGAGGCCCTCGAGGATGTCCTCGAGCCGGTCCGGAGCGAACAGCTTGTTGATGCGCCCGACATTGTCCGCGATCTTCGCGTCCGGCGGCGTGATGCTCGCCTGGCCGAGAATGCCCTCGGCGCGCTCCGGATGCTCGATCATCCGCGCCTTCACCTCTTCGAGGCTCGCCGAGGGGATATAGTGCGTGGCGATGCCGAGATATTTGCACTCGGCGCCGTCGAGGCGGGCACCGGTCAGCGCCAGGAACTTGCCGATACAGCCCGGCAGCTGGGAGAGGTAGCGGCCGCCGCCGACGTCGGGGAAGAACCCGATCGTCGTCTCGGGCATGGCGAAGCGGGTATTCTCGGTCGCTACGCGGTAGCGGCACGGCTGGGCGATGCCGACTCCGCCGCCCATGGTGACTCCGTCCATGAACGCCACGGTCGGCTTGTAATAGGTGAACAGCAGGTGGTTCATGCGATATTCGTGGAGGAAGAACTCCTCCGCGACACTGTCATGCGCGGCCACCGAATTGGCGATCGCGACCACGTCGCCGCCGGCGCAGAAGCCGCGGCCCTCGGCATGGTCGATCAGGACGAGGCGGATATTGGGGTCGTCGCGCCACTGGAGGAGGGCCCGGGTCGTCGCCAGCACCATCTCGAGGTCCAGAGCGTGCAGCGCCTTCGGCCGGTTCAGTCGCAGCCGTCCCGCGGCGCCTTCGGCGAACGCGCGAACGGTATCAATCATGGAAGTCATCAGGGAGCCTTTGCGTAACTTCCCGGCGCGGGTTCGATCCCGTCTGTTATGGCGCGGGCGGGAACCCGCTTGCCGGAGCCGTGCGCGTTAAGCCATTCCGTCCACCAGGGCCACCACGAACCGTCGTTGCGGGTTGCCGCCTCCAGCCATTCCTTGCCGGTCGTGGCATCGGCGTCACTGGTCCAGAAGCCGTGCTTGTTGGCGGCGGGCGGGTTGATCACTCCGGCATTGTGGCCGGAGCCGCCGAGGACGAAGTCGGCGTTGAGCAGCTTGGCGCCGTCATAGACCGCTTCCCAGGCCGACACGTGGTCGTCCTTGAGAGCGATCGACAGGATAGGGGTCTCGATCGCGCCAAGGTCGATCGACGTTCCCTTCACCTCGAACGCGCCGGGCTCGCGAAGGCTGTTCCCGTGGAGAAGCTCGCGATTGTAGGAGGTGAGGAAGGCGGCGGGGATCCGCGCCCCGTCCTCGAACCAGTAGAGCAGGTCCGACGGCGGCGCCTGCTTGTCGAGGAGATAGTGGTTCACCACGCTCGACCAGATAAGGTCGTTGGCCCGCATCGCCGAGAACAGCCGCTGAAGCTCGACGCTGTCGATATAGCCCTGCTGGGCGAGATGCTCGTCGAGCGCATCGAGATGCGACTCGTGGACGAAGGCCGACCAGTCGCGCATGTCGGCGAAATCGATCATCGATCCGATCAAAGTTGCCGAATTGACCTCGTTCCCGCGGCCCTGCGCTGCCAGCCAGGCGAGGGTGATCGCCACGAGCGTCCCGCCGAGGCAGAAGGCGAACAGGTCCGGCTTGGCGCCGGTGCGTTCGCGCACCTGGCCGATCGCCTCTGCGATGCCGGTGACGACATAATCCTCGACCGCGCAATCGCGCTGCTCCTCGGACGGGTTGACCCAGGAAATGACGAAGACGGTGCGGCCCTGCTCGACCAGCCATCTGACCAGGCTCTGCCGCGGCACCAGGTCGATCATGTAGAAGCGGTTGACCAGCGGCGGCACGTAGAGGAGCGGCTCGGCCGCCACCTTGTCGGTGGTCGGCGTGTACTGGATGAGCTGGAACAGCTCGTTCTGGAAGACCACCTCGCCCGGGGTCGCCGCGATCGTCTCTCCCTTCACGAACGCATTGGGATCGGTCCGCCGCCGGACGATGCCGTTGCCCTCGTTGAGGTCTTCCAGAAGGTTGGCGAAGCCGCGGGCGAGGTTGGCGCCCTTGGTCTCAAGGGTCCGCTCCACGACGTCCGGGTTGGTCATCACGAAATTGGTCGGAGCGACCGCGTTCAGCCAGCTTTCCAGAAGGAAGCCGACCATCGCCTTGTTCGGCCCGTCATGCTCGTCGAGCAGATTCGAAT
>NZ_JAANPA010000047.1 GCF_011320075.1 Sphingosinicella sp. YJ22
CAGCGCCCGGGCGCAGATGGCGGCCGCGCGCGGCGCCGTCGGCGCGATCGTGTTGCGGCCCGAGGCGGCCGCGGCGCGGTCGCCGATGGCCCGCCTCGCCGCCGGAACCGCGCGGGCGAGCATGACCTGGGTCAATGCCGAGGGGAATGCCGGCCCGCCGCACCAGCAGCTCCGCTTTATCGCGGTCGCCGACGCGCCGGTCGCCAACGCCCTGTTCGCCGGGGCGCGGCGGAGCTGGGCGCAGGTCTCCGCCGATCTCGCCGCCAACCGCCGTCCCGCCGGCATGGCGCTGAGGCAGACCGTCCGTGCCGAGCGCGCCACCCAGGCGGTGACCTTCGACAGCCCCAACGTGGTCGGCATCATTCCCGGCTCAGACCCCTCAGTCGCCGACGAATATGTCGTGCTGATGGCCCACCTCGACCATGTCGGCACGCTCAACGAGCACGGCCAGGGCCAGCGTCCGGCCGGGGCCGGATCGACCGACAACATCTATAACGGCGCGATGGACAACGCGACCGGCATCGCCACGCTGATCGAGGTCGCGCGCAAGTTCAACGACCCCGCCAACCGGCCGCGCCGCCCGATCCTGCTCGCCGCGGTGACAGCCGAGGAGAAGGGCCTGCTCGGCGCCAGCTACCTCGCCAACAACGCCGTGGTCGACGGCCGCATCGTCGGCGTGGTCAACCTCGACATGCCGATCCTCAGCTACGACTTCCAGGACGTGATCGCGTTCGGCTCCGAACATTCGGAGATGGGCCCGATGGTTCGGCGCGCGGCCGAGGCGATGAGCGTGCGCCTGTCCGACGATCCGCTGCCCGAGGAAGGCCTGTTCACCCGATCGGACCATTATCCGTTCGTTCAGCAGGGCATCCCCTCGGTGTTCCTGATGACCGGCTTCCAGAATGGCGGCGAGGAACGGTTCCGCGGCTTCCTGGCGGGCAATTATCACGGCGTCGAGGACGAGCTGGGCCAGCCGTTCAACTGGCGCGCGGGCGCACGCTTCGCCGAGCTGAACTACCGAATCACCAGCGAGCTGGCGAACAGCCAGCAGGCGCCGCGCTGGTACCGCGGCAGCTTCTTCGGCGATACTCTGGGCGGCAATCAGCCGCGGGCGGCGCGTCCGGCGGCTGCGACCGGCGGATCGAACTGAGCTTTCCGGCCTGGCTGGGCGGCGGGCGGGCATTCGGCCCGCTCGGCGCTCATCCGGGCATGGACCTTTGTAAGCGTGGTGAAGCGCCCGCCGATGACGTCGCGGAAGTAGGTCAACACCTGCCCAATCGTCGCGACGAAGGCGGCAAGCTCGGCTTCGTCGCGCACGTAGGGCGTGTTGCCGGGCACCAGGCTCGGGCTGTGATAGACCAGGGTGAAGACACGCTTGCCGTTCTTCACCAGCGCGTCGAGCAGGCGGCATTGCTCGGCCGCCGATATGCCCTCCGGACTGAGCCGTGAGCGTGTGACGAGCCCGGCCTTGCCGAGCAGACCGGGGATTCGAAGCTTCGCTGCGGCGCGATTGTCGAACAGGTGGGCGATGGAGGGCCCGGCCCTCGCGAGGCGCCCGAAGAAGCCGTTGGTGACCGGCACTTCGAGAACGTTCGGAGCGGCGTAGAGCCAGTGCGGTTCGGCGCAGGCGCGGGCGAAATCGGGGCCGCCGTCGCCGCGCATGTCGTGATAGGGCAGAAGGCTGCAATCGACCTTGTAGCCGAGCGCCGAAATGGCGCGGGCCGTGCTCGCCCCGAAGCCGTGGCGGCCTGCCTTGAACACCGTCGGCCGGTCCCCGAACGCCGACTCGATCGCCTCGGTCAGTGCGACGATCTTGGCCCGCTCCAGCGACGGCGGCAGGTTGCACTCATAGGAATTGCGGGCGCTGACCTTCTCGGAGTGCGGCGGCGTCACCCAGGGATGGAGGTGGGCGCCGATCTCCGCCCTGCCCTCCTCCTTGAGCCGGCGCAGGAAGGCGACCGCGGCGGGATCGGTCGCGACCGGGTAGTCGATGACATAGGTCGGCACGACGCCGAAGCGGTCGTAGATCGGCTGAACCGCCGCCTGGGCAGGAATCGAGCGGGTCGCGGTGTTGCTGCGCGAGAAAGGCTGGGCCCAGTCGAACTCCTCCTCGGTATCGACGACGACGAGGAGCTCGGGGACGCGCGCGCTCATGACGGCACGCCGGGGCGCGCCATGGCGTGGATCGCGTCAGGAACCGCTGCCGTCATCCAGCCTCCGCTCAAAGGAAGCTCTCTAAGCCCCTCATCGTAAAGGAAGCATGTAGGCAGCGATCAGGCGACCTTGAGCTGGTACGTCCGGTATTGCTCGCGCAGGGCGGTCTTGAGCAGCTTGCCGGTGGCGGTGTGGGGCAGGCTCTCAACGAAAAGGATCTCGTCGGGCAGCCACCATTTGGCGACGTGGCCGGTGAGGTGCGCGGTGATGGTGTCGGCGTCGACGTCCGAGCCGTCCTTGCGGACCACCAGCAGCAGCGGCCGCTCGTCCCATTTGGGATGCGGCACGCCGACCGCGGCCGCCTCGGCGACTCCCGGGCAGCACACCGCGGCATTTTCGAGCTCGATCGAGCTGATCCACTCCCCGCCCGACTTGATCACGTCCTTGGAGCGGTCGGTGATCTGCATGACCCCGTCGGGGTGGACGACCGCGACGTCGCCGGTGTCGAACCAGCCCTCGGAGTCGGTCGCCGACTGCTCTTCCTTGAAATAGCGCTCGATCACCCACGGCCCACGGACCTGGAGGCGGCCCGAGCTCTTGCCGTCGCGGGGCTGCTCGCGGCCATCGTCGTCGACGATGCGGATCTCGACCCCGAACGGCACCCGGCCCTGCTTGCAGATGACGTCGATCTGCTGGTCGAACGACAGCTCGTCCCAGTCGTGCGGGCGTGCGCCCACCGTGCCGATCGGCGACATCTCGGTCATCCCCCAGGCATGGGCCACCTTCACGCCGCGCTTCTCGAAGAACTCGATCATCGCGCGCGGCGCGGCCGAGCCGCCGATCGTGACCATCTGGAGCGGCCCGAGGTCGCGCCCGGTCTGGTCGACATATTGCATCAGGCCAAGCCACACGGTCGGCACCGCCGCGGTGTGGGTGACGCCCTCGTCATGGATCAGGTCGCACACCGCGCTCGGCGTGTAATCGGCGGTGCACACGAGCTTGCAGCCGGCGATCGGCGCCGCGAAGGGCAGGCCCCAGGCGGCGGCGTGGAACATCGGAACGATCGGCATGGCGACCGCGCGGCGGCCGACGCCGAACACGTCGGGAGCGACCTCGGCCATGGCGTGGATGACGGTCGAGCGGTGCTCGTAGAGGACTCCCTTGGGATTTCCCGTCGTGCCGCTGGTGTAGCAGAGCATACAGGGCTCGCGCTCGTCGCCCTCGACCCATTTGTAGCCGTCGTCCTCGGCGCCGATCAGCGCTTCGAACTCCATGCTGGGATCATCGAAGCACACATAATGCTCGACGGTCTTCAAGTGCGGCTTCAGCGCCTCGACCAATGGCCGGAAGGCGTGGTCGTAGAAGAGCACACGGTCTTCGGCATGATTGAAGATGTAGACGAGCTGCTCGGTGAACAGGCGCGGGTTCACCGTGTGGATGATCCCGCCCATGCCGATCGTCCCGTACCATGCGACGATGTGACGGCTATGGTTCATCGCCAGAGTCGCGACGCGGTCCTCGCGCTTGATTCCGAGCCGCTCCAGCGCCTTGGCGAGCCGGCGCGCGTCGCGGGCGAGGCCGGCATAATCGGTGCGGGTGACGGTCCCGTCGGCCCAGCGCGACACGATCTCGCGCGCGCCATGCTCCTTCTCGGCATAGTCGATCAGCCGGGTCACCCTCAGCGGCCAGTCCTGCATCGCGCCAAGCATCATCACACTCCCGATCTTTTTCGGGAGTGTAACCATGGTTCGGCGCAGCTGTGAAGAGACCTAGCCGACCAGGGCGAGGCGCGGCTTTTCCTCGGCGCTGAGGCGCGCGGCGGTAATGCCGGGGAGGCGCTCGGCGCGGGCGACGAGTTCGGCGTCGACGAGGAAGTCGCGGCCGAGGATGAGCTCGGCGAGACCACGGCCGTGATGGACTTTGAGACGCACCGTCGAGCTGCCGCCGCGATGCCCGCCGAGCAGCGCTGCGAGCGCCGGCAGGGCGGCGGGATCGTCAGCCTCGACCTCGAGCTGGAGTCGGGTGCGGCGCGACAGGCTGTCGAAGCTGGTGACGCTTCGGACGGTGACGCGCGGAGTCTCGTCGCCAGGGCGGCGGTCGAGCTCGACCCCAAGCAGCACGCAGGCCCCGGACTTCGCGGCCTGCTCGACCTCGGCCGAGGCGGAATCGTCGAACACGGTGGCGTCGAACTGGCCCGAGCTGTCGGACAGCCGCGCCATCATGAAGCGGCGGCCCTTCTGCGAGGTGCGCCAGCGCGCGTCCTCGACCAGGGCGGCCATCGTCGCGTTGGTTCGGCCGCCCTCGGCCGGCGCCGCGGTGTCGCAAAGCGCCGCAAAGGTGCGCGCCCCGTTCGCCTCGGCGATATGGCGGAAGCGGTCGACCGGATGGGCGGAGAAATAAAAGCCGAACGCCTCCTTCTCCTGCGCCATGCGCTCGGCGAGCGACCATTCGCCGACCTGCGGCGGGCGGATCGGAACGACATTGGCGGGACCTTCGCCGAACAGTCCGCCCTGCCCGCTCACCCGGGCGTCGGCGGCGCTGCTGGCGACGGCGAGGATGGTCTCGGCCGACGCGAAGGCGGTCGGCCGCTCGGCGATCTCGTCGAACGCGCCTGCGCCGGCGAGGCTTTCGAGCTGGCGGCGGTTCAAGAGGCGCGGATCGATGCGCGCGGCGAAATCCTCGAGGCTGGCGAAGCGGCCCTTGGAATCGCGCTCGGCGACCAGCGCGTCCATCGCCTTCTCGCCGACGCCCTTCAATGCGCCCAGCGCATAGCGGACGGCGTGGCCATCGCCGTGCGGCTCGACGGAGAATTCGCCGTGGCTGGCGTTGATCGACGGCGGCAGGCAGGCGTGGCCCGCGCGGCGCATATCATCGGTGAAGATCGCCAGCTTGTCGGTCTGGTGCATGTCGAAGCACATCGAGGCGGCGAAGAACTCGACCGGATGGTGCGCCTTCAGCCAGGCGGTCTGGTAGGCGACGAGGGCGTAGGCGGCGGCGTGGCTCTTGTTGAAGCCGTAGCCGGCGAACTTGTCGATCAAGTCGAACAGCTCGTTGGCCTTGGCCTTGGTGATCTGCTTGTCGGCGCAGCCGGTGACGAAGCGCTCGCGCTGAGCGTCCATCTCCGCCTTGATCTTCTTGCCCATGGCGCGGCGCAGGAGGTCGGCCTCGCCGAGGCTGTAGCCGGCGAGGACCTGCGCGGCCTGCATCACCTGCTCCTGGTAGACGAAGATGCCGTAGGTCTCGCGGAGAACGTCCTCCAGGAGCGGGTGGGGATATTCGATCTCGGCGCGGCCGTTCTTGCGGTCGCCGAACATCGGGATGTTGTCCATCGGCCCCGGACGGTAGAGCGACACGAGCGCGATGATGTCGCCGAAATTGCTCGGCTTCACCGCGGCGAGGGTGCGCCGCATGCCTTCAGACTCGAGCTGGAACACGCCGACCGTGTCGCCGCGCTGAAGGAGCGCATAGACTTCGGGATCGTCCCAGGAGAGGCGGTCGAGATCGACGTGCAGGCCGCGCTTCTCCAGGAGCTCGACGCCCTTGCGGAGCACCGACAGGGTCTTGAGGCCGAGGAAGTCGAACTTCACCAGCCCCGCCGCCTCGACATATTTCATGTCGAACTGGGTGACCGGCATGTCGGAGCGCGGATCGCGGTAGAGCGGGACGAGCTGATCGAGCGGGCGGTCGCCGATGACCACGCCCGCGGCATGGGTCGAGCTGTGGCGCGGCAGGCCCTCGAGCTTCATGGCGAGATCGAACAGGCGGCGGACTTCGATGTCGCTCCTATATTCCTCAGCCAGTTCCGAGACACCGTTGAGAGCCCGTGACAGGGTCCACGGGTCGGTCGGGTGGTTTGGGACGAGCTTCGCGAGCCGGTCGACCTGACCGTAAGGCATCTGGAGCACTCGGCCAGTGTCCTTGAGCACCGCGCGCGCCTTCATCGTCCCGAAGGTGATGATCTGGGCGACCTTGTCTGTGCCGTAGCGCTCCTGGACGTAGCGGATGACCTCGCCGCGCCTTGTTTCGCAGAAGTCGATGTCGAAGTCCGGCATCGACACGCGCTCGGGATTGAGGAAGCGCTCGAACAGCAGGCCGAGCTTCAACGGGTCGAGATCGGTTATGGTGAGCGCCCAGGCGACCACCGAGCCGGCGCCCGACCCGCGGCCCGGGCCGACCGGGATGCCCTGGTCCTTCGCCCATTTGATGAAGTCGGCGACGATCAGGAAATAGCCGGGGAAGCCCATCTTGATGATGACGTCGCACTCGAAGGCGAGGCGGTCGAAATAGGCCTGGCGCTCGTCGGCCGGGAGAGCGTCATAGACGGCCAGGCGCTCCTCGAGGCCGGCGCGGGCGTCGCGGCGAAGCTGCTCGGCCTCGGCCTCGAGGTCGCCGGCGATGCTCGGCAGGATCGGCTTGCGCTTGGGCGCTCCGAACGCGCAGCGGCGGGCGATGACGGCGGTGTTGGCGATCGCCTCGGGCACGTCCTCGAACAGGCGCGCCATTTCGTCGGCCGGCTTGATCCAGGTCTCGGTCGAGGAGCGGGTGCGGTCGTCGCGATCGATCTGGCTCGACTGGGCGATGCACAGCATGGCGTCGTGGGCCGGGTGAAACTCGGCCTCGGCGAAGCAGGCGGGGTTGGTCGCGACCAGCGGCAGGTGGCGCTGGAAAGCGAGCTCGATCAGCGCCTTCTCGGCCGCGGTCTCGACCGAATCGCCCCGGCGGCTGAGCTCGACATAGAGGCGGCCGTCGAAAATGGCTTCGAGCTGGCCGAGATAGTCCTGCGCGGCGCTATGCTGGCCGGCGGCGAGCAGTCGGGCGACCGCCCCTTCCCCGCCCCCGGTCAGAGCGATGAGGCCGGCGCTGCGCTCGGCGAGCGCTTCGAAGCCGACATGGGCGTCGAGCTCGACCGGGCGGTCGAGATGGGCCGAGGAGACCAAGGCGCACAGATTCTTGTAGCCGAGCGCGTCCTGCGCGTAGAGCGGCACATAGTCGATCTCGCCCCGTTCTCCGGGCCGCATCACGCCGAGAAGGGCGCCGATGATCGGCTGGACGCCGGCCTTCATGCTCGCCTCGGTGAACGGCATCACCGCGTACAGCCCGTTGCGGTCGGTCACCGCCGCCGCGGGGAAGCCGAGCGCGGCCGCCCGCGACGCGATCTCCTTGGGCGTGATCGCGCCTTCCAGCATGGAATATGACGAGAAAATGCGAAGCGGGACGTAAGGGCTGGTCACCCCGACTTTATGGGGCCGGTTCCCGCCGGAAGGAAGCCGCGCGGCGGCGTCATCCACAGGAATCGGCGCGGATCAGAGCAGGCGCTCGATGTCCTTGGCGATCGCGTCAGGCGCGGTGGTGGGGGCGTAGCGCTCGACGACATTGCCGGAGCGGCCCACCAGGAACTTGGTGAAGTTCCACTTGATCGCCTCGCTCCCGAGCACGCCCTTTGCCTCCTTCTTGAGGTGGCGGAACAGGGGCGCGGCGTCGGCGCCGTTGACGTCGATCTTGGCATAGACCGGGAAGGTGACGTCGTAGGTCAGCCGGCAGAAACTGGCGATTTCCTCCGCATCCCCGGGTTCCTGCGCACCGAACTGGTTGCACGGGAACGCGAGCACCGCAAAGCCGCGGTCCTTATACTTGCGGTAGAGCGCCTCCAGCCCCTCATATTGCGGGGTGAAGCCGCATTTCGACGCGGTGTTGACGATCAGCAGGACCTGGCCGGCATAAGGCGAAAGGTCGGTGGGCGTACCATCGGCGCTCTGGACAGGAATGGCGGTGAGGTCGGTCATGCCGATTGCTCCAGATGGCCTTCGTGGAGGCGAAGGACCCGGTCCATCTTAGCAGCAAGACGCTCGTTGTGCGTGGCCACGAGCGCGGCGCCCGCTTCCTCGCGGACGAGGCGGAGGAATTCCTCCAGGACCACGTCCGCCGTCGCCTCGTCGAGATTGCCGGTGGGCTCGTCGGCGAGGACCAGCGCCGGCTTGTTGGCGAGCGCGCGAGCGACGGCGACGCGCTGCTGCTCGCCGCCCGACAGCTTGGACGGACGATGGGTGAGGCGCTCGCCGAGTCCGAGCGTGGTCAGCAGCGATTCCGCCCGAGCCCGAGCGTCGGCCCGGGTCGCGCCGTGGACCAGCTGCGGGATGACCACATTCTCGACCGCGGTGAAATCCGGCAGCAGATGGTGGAACTGGTAGACGAAGCCGAGGCTGTCGCGCCTGAGGCGGGTTCGGTCGCGGTCGTTGAGCTTCGCGGCGGCCTCGCCATCGATCTCGATCGAGCCCTCGAAGCCGCCTTCGAGCAGGCCCACCGCCTGGAGCAGGGTCGACTTGCCGGAGCCCGACGGTCCGAGCAGGGCGACGATCTCGCCGCGGCGCACCTCGAAGTCGATGCCTCGCAAAACGTCGATGCGGACGCCGCCCTGCTCGAAGCTGCGCTTGAGGCCGCGGACGGCCAGGATGCTGTCACTCATAGCGCAGCACCTGCACCGGATCGGTCCTCGACGCCGTGCGCGCCGGGAAGAAGGTGAAGACGACGCAGAGCGTCAGCGCCATCAGCACGATCGCCACCACCTCCAGCGGATCGGTCTTGGACGGCAGCTCGGTGAGGAAGCGGATCGACGGATCCCAGAGGTTCTGGCCGGTGACGAACTGGACGACCACGACCACCGACTGGCGGAAATAGAGGAACACCGCGCCGAGGATCAGGCCGGCGATGATTCCGAGCACGCCGATCGTCACGCCGACGGTCATGAAAACCTTCATGATGCCGCCGCGGGTCGCGCCCATCGTCCGCAGGATCGCGATGTCGCGATATTTGGCGCGGACCAGCATGATCAGCGACGACAGGATGTTGAACGCCGCGACAAGGACGATGATCGACAGGACGACGAACATCGCCACGCGCTCGACCTGCAAGGCTTCGAACAGCTCGGAGTTCATCTGCCGCCAGTCGGTGATGATGGTACCGGGCGGAGCGGCCGCGGCGAGCGGGGCGACGATTTCCCCTGCCCGCTCCGGATTCTCGGTCTGGACCTCTATCATGCCGATCGCGTCGCCGAGCATGAGATAGCCCTGCGCCTCCTCCATCGGCATGACGACATAGGCGCGGTCGAAATCGTAGAGACCGATCTCGAAGATCCCCGCGACGGTATAGTCGACGATGCGCGGCATCGTGCCGAACGGCGTGCTTCGGCCTTCCGGGCTGATCAGGCTGATCTGGCTTCCGACGGTCACCCCGAGCAGCTCGGCGAGGCGCGAGCCGATCGCGACATTCTCGGCGCCGGGCTGGACGCTGGCGAGCGAGCCGGCGCGGACATTGTCGCGGATCAGCGGATTGTTGCGCACGTCCTCCATGTGCATGCCGCGGAGCAACACGCCTTCGACGCGCCCTTCATGGCTGGCCATAAGCGGCTGCTCGATCAGCGGAGTCGCGGAGGTGACCCCCGGCGTCCGCCGCGCCTGCTCCAGCAAGGGCTGCCAATTGTCGAGACGGCCGCCATAGACCTGGATCACGGCATGGCCGTTCAGGCCGACGACCTTGTCGAACAGCTCGGCGCGGAAGCCGTTCATGACGCTCATCACGATGACGAGCGCGGCGACACCGAGCATCACCGCGAACAGGCTGATCCCGGCGACGAGGAAGATGAAGCCCTCGCCCTTGCCCGGCAGCAGGTAGCGCCGGGCGATCATCCGCTCGTGGCGAGACAGGATCACGCGGTGAGCCTCGCGAGAGCGCTTTCAAGGCTCAATTCCTCGCGCTCGCTGGTGGCGCGGTTCTTGAGCTCGACGACGCCCTTTTCGAGGCCCTTGGGCCCGACGATGAGCTGCCAAGGCAGGCCGACCAGGTCCATGGTCGCGAACTTGGCGCCGCCGCGCTCGTCGCGGTCGTCATAGAGCGTCTCGACGCCGGCAGCCTGGAGCTGCGCGTAGATGTCGTCGGCAGCAGCGCTGCAAGTCGAGTCGTCGGCGCGCATGTTGACGAGGCCGACGCGATAGGGGGCGACGCTTTCCGGCCAGACGATGCCGTTGGCATCGTGGCTCGCCTCGATGATCGCGCCCATCAGTCGGGAGACGCCGATCCCGTAGCTGCCCATCTCTGGGTGAACCTGGCTGCCGTCCTTGCCCTGCACGGTGAGGCCCATCGAGGCGCTGTACTTGGTGCCGAAGGCGAAGATGTGGCCGACCTCGATGCCACGGCGGCTGCGCAGGCGATCGGCGGGGACCGGACAATCGGTCACCTTGGCATGCTCCTCCTCTTCCATCGCGTAGAGGCCGGTGAGGCGGGCGATGGTCGAGGCGTCGGCGGTGAGCAGGTCGCCCTGCGACACGTCCTCGAGCGCGGCGTCGTAGAAGATCGCGCTCTCGCCGGTCTCGGCGAGGATGTGGAATTCGTGGCTGAGATTGCCGCCGATCGGCCCGGTCGGCGCGCGCACCGGAACCGCCTGAAGGCCAAGGCGGGCGAAGGTGCGGAGGTAGGCGACGAACATGGCCTCGTAGCTCGCCTTGAGCCCGTCCTCGTCGAGGTCGAAGCTGTAGGCGTCCTTCATCAGGAACTCGCGGCCGCGCATGATCCCGAAGCGTGGGCGGACCTCGTCACGGAACTTCCACTGGATGTGGTAGAGGGTGCGCGGAAGCTCGCGGTAGCTCTTGACCGCGCCGAGGAAGATCTCGGTGATCATTTCCTCATTGGTCGGGCCGTAGAGCATCTCACTGCCCTTACGGTCGTTGAACCGAAGCATCTCCGGCCCGTAGGCGTCGTAGCGACCCGACTGACGCCACAGATCGGCCGACTGGATGGTCGGCATCAGCATCTCGACCGCCCCCGCCTTGTCCTGCTCCTCGCGGACGATCTGCGCGATCTTGTTGAGCACGCGAAGGCCCAAGGGCAGCCAGGCGTAGATGCCGGCGGCGGTCTGGCGGATGAGGCCGGCGCGCAACATCAGCTGGTGGCTGACGATCTGGGCGTCGGACGGCGTCTCCTTGGTGACGGGCAGGAAATAGCGGGACAGGCGCATCGGTTCTTGGACGTCTTCCGGAGGAGGAATGGAGCGACGGTCTCTAGATAGGGCGCGGCAGCAAGGCAACTGGACCGGACGCCGCACGCGTCTGTGGCCGCGCAGCCACAGCGGCGCTGCAATCGCGCAACGCGGCTTGAAAAGGAATGACAAGAAGCCGCTGCTTTCCTAGCCAAAATCCCGTCGAACGATGGACCAACAGGCCCAGGTTCGGGGAGGCTTCGGCCCCGGCTGCTTCTTGCGAGGTGAAGCGGCAGGAGTGGCGGAAGCATCTGACATGGGGGATTGACGGTTTCGAGCCGTCACGCGGGTGCCCGGCTCCACTCATGGCGCCGGGCACTTGCTATTTGAGCGGCGAAGACCCGACCGTGGGGCCCATTATCGGGCTAGGCGGGAGCGCCGCCATCAACCATGGTGGCGGCGATGAACGACAGTCCCGTGCGCGTCTCCGAAAGTCACGGCCTCGAGCCCGGCCGCAATTGCTGGCGGATCGCGCGGGCCGACAAGGCCGCGTTGATCGTCGACGCCGCCGATTATTTCGCGGTCGTGCGCCAGGCGATGATGACCGCCGAGAAGCGCATCATGCTGATCGGCTGGGACTTCGACGCGCGGGTCCGGATCGGGCCGCGGCGCAACCCGACCGGCGCGCCGTCGACGATCGGGCGCTTCGTGCTGTGGCTCAACAACCACCGCCCCGACCTCAACGTCTATCTGCTGCGCTGGGACTTCGGCGCGTTCAAGGCGCTGTTCCGCGGCACCACTCCGATCACGGTGGCGCGCTGGGCGCTGCACAAGCGAATTCACGTCAAGCTCGACGCGGCGCATCCATGGGGGGCGTCGCATCATCAGAAGATCGTGGTCATCGACGACTGCCTGGCCTTTTGCGGGGGCATCGACATCACCAGCGAGCGCTGGGACACGCGCGCGCATCTCGACAATGACCCGCGGCGGGTAAAGCCGCATGGCAACCCCGCCATCCCCTGGCACGACGCCACCCTCGCGCTGAGCGGCCCCGCAGCGCAGGCGCTGGACGAGCTGGCGCGCGAGCGCTGGCGCTGCGCCGGCGGCGGCGAGCTGGAGCCGATCAATCGCTGCGCCCAGCTGTGGCCGCAGGGGCTCGAGCCGCAGTTCGAGAATGTCGACGTGGCGATCGCCCGCACGCGGCCCAATTTCGGCGACGTCGAGGCGGTTCACGAGATCGAGGAACTCTATCTCGACATGATCGCCCGGGCGAAACGGTTCGTCTATATTGAGGGCCAGTATTTCGCCTCGGGCCGGGTCGCCGAGGCGATCACCCGCCGGCTCACCGAGGAGGACGGCCCCGAGTTCGTCGTGGTCAGTCCGGAGAGCGCCCATGGCAGGCTCGAGCAGGTGGCGATGGACACCGCCCGCTCGCGCCTGTTCGAGGCGGTCAAGCAATATGACCGCCACAACCGCTTCCGCGTCTACACGCCGTGCACCGAGCGCGGCATGGCGATCTACGTCCACGCCAAGATCATGGTGGTCGACGACATCATGCTTCGGGTCGGCTCGTCCAACCTCAACAACCGGTCGATGCGGCTCGACACCGAGTGCGACGTGGTGCTCGACGCGACCCTGCCCGGCCAGGCCCATATCGCCGCGACGATCCGCGCGATCCGCGACGACCTCGCCGCCGAGCATCTCGACGTGACGCCCGACGAATTTGCCCGCATGTTCGACGCGACGGAATCACTGATCGAGGCGGTCGAGCAGCTGCGCGGCCAGGGCCGCACGCTGAAGCCCTATCTGCCGCCGGCGCTGACCCGGCTCGGCACCTTCCTCGCCGAGCGCCAGCTGCTCGACCCCGACGGGCCCGAGCAGACCTTCGACCCGTTCGCGCGGCGCAGCCTGTTCCGCCGCCTGCGCCGCCCGCCGCCGTCGGGCTGACCCCGGCACCGGACGGCCCCGCGGTCGTTGTCCATCGAGAGCCACGCGACGGAGGTGCTGATGACCAGGCAGATTGTTCTCGCGGGCGCGGCGGCGGCGCTGCTCGGCGGCTGCTCGGCCGGCGCGGCGGATTCCGGTCCGGCGCTGGGGACGAGCCAGCCCCAGGCGGCGATGTTTGCCGCCGCAAGCGGCACCGTGGCCGAGCGGGTGCTGGCCGTGCACAATCGCACACGCGCTGCCGCGGGCGTGCCGGCGCTGAGCTGGGACGCGCAGCTGGCGGCGGGCGCCACAGCCTATGCGGCCGAACTCGCCCGGCGCGGACAGCTGGTCCATTCGCCGCGCCAGTCGCGGCCCGGCCAAGGCGAGAATCTGTGGATGGGAAGCGCCGGCGCCTACACGCCCGAGTTCATGGTGCAGAGCTGGGCCGACGAGCGCCGCTTGTTCCGCGCCGGCACCTTTCCGAGCGTCAGCACGACCGGCAATTGGGCGGATGTCGCCCACTATACCCAAATGATTTGGCGCAGCACGACCCATGTCGGCTGCGCCATCCAACGGTCGGGCCGCTGGGATGTCCTGGTATGCCGCTACAGCCCGGCAGGGAACAGGGACGGGCAGCCCGTTCCCTGATCCCGGGAGCGGATCAGCGCCTGGTCAGGGGCTAATCACGTCTCCTTCCCCGTCGTCGTCGAGGAGGAAATAGGCACCGAGCCCGAGCGCGGCGAGCCCGAGCAGGATCGGCAGCCAGCCAATCCCTTCGCTCTCGACGATCTCGCCGATGGGCTCGACTGGAGCCGGCGTATGCACCACCGGCGGCGGCGTCACGCCGACCGGCAGAACGCAGCCCGACTGGCCCGGCTGGCAGACATTGGCGACCGCAGCCGTGGTGGAGCCGAGGCACAGGGCCACGCTCAGCACGGCTGCCGAAATTCCACTGACGATACGCATGTTACTCCCCTTCTTCTCTCGGCGCGGCGCGATGCGCGCCGTGGTTCAAGGTGTCCGTCGTCAACCGCGCTCGCCGGCGCGGCGCTCGGTCGGCGGCGGCTGGTTGGTCGACAGCGCGGTCCACTGGGACGTGGAGCCGCAGCTGCTCGTCAAGGTGACCGGCTGCTGGGCGACAAAGGCCATGCGATAGGGCCAGCATTCGCGCGCGCCATTGGCGAGCGACACGCAGATTTCCTGGCCGCTCGCGGTCCAGGTGCCCTGGGTCACCTGCACGCCGTCGGGCCCGGCGATGCGGACCGTGCCGTTCTGATCGAACCACAAAGTGTTGGTGACGCCGTTCGCCCAGGTGACCTGAACCCCTTGGCCCCACAATTCGGCGCCGGGTTGCCAGGTTTGAGCGGAAGCACTCGCCGGTGCGACGGCCAGAATGGCAGCGCCGCCGACCGCGAGTGTCAGCAGGATTTTGCGCATAACTGTACCCCTTCCCTGTTGGCCCGACCGTAACCGTCTTGGGTGCGCCGGAGTTCCACCGAGCGCCAACTTATGTTGGCGGCGGCGCCTATCGCCGCGCCGCCATGCTCGCGCCGCCGACGCGCGCCAGCAGCTGGCGGTCGCGCCCGTAAATGTCGTTCTGGAACGTGATGCCGCCATTGTCGGGTCGTGCCGTCAGGTAAGTGATGTAAACCGGCACCGGCTCGGGCAGGTCGACATTCTGCTCGGGCGCGTCGCTCGCGGGACGTGGGCGAGCGCCGAACAGCCAGCGGGCCAGCGCGTCGGCATCCTCGACGCGGACGCAGCCGGCGCTGTTGCGGCGGTCGGCGTTGCGAAACAGCTCGCGGTTGGGCGTGTCGTGGAGATAGACGCCGCGGTCGTTCGGAAACATGAACTTGACGCTGCCCATCGAATTGGCCGGACCGGGGCGCTGGCGCACACGCAGTTCGACCGAGCCGTCGACGACGGCCTGCCAGTCGATCGTCGAGGGATCGACCGGCTCGGCGTCGGCCGTCCAGTCGGACAGCACTTCATAGCCGGCCTGGTCGAGATAGGAGATGCCGCGCCGCACGACGTTCGGCGCGATCAGCCGCGCCACCAGGTCCGGCGGCACGTTCCAAAAGGGATTGAGGGTGAGGTGGCGGATAAAGCCCGCCATCATCGGCGTCTGCTCGCCCGGGCGGCCGACCACGACGCGCATGTTGCCCGCGACCTCGCCGTCCTCGACCATCCACAGCTGCGCGGAGGCGGCGTCGACGAGGACGTAGCGGCGGCCGAGATCGGCCGGCAGCGCGCGGGCGCGCTCCAGATTGGCGCGCACCAGCTGCGCCTGGGCGGGAGAGCCGTCGAACGCGGCGAAGGCGTCGCGCAAACGCGTGTAGAGCGGGTTCATTCGAGTGACCGACGCGATGCCGTCCGCGACCGACGACGACGCGGCGACGGTGTCGAGCACCTGTTCAGGCGACAGCGCCCGAGGCGCGAGGTCCCGGTCGACATAATACATGCCGACGCTGGAGGCCCGGCGCAGGTCGCTGGCATAAGCGGCGAGCGCGTCGGACAGCATGAACTCGGCGCGCGCGAGCGCGACCGGGTCGCGCCCCTCGGCCGCCGCGACGGCGTCGGCAAGCGCGTCGGCATCGTAGCGGTCGGGATCGAGGCCATCGGCAGCGGCGCTGCGGACGAGCGCGACCACCTGCTCCGCCTCCGGTCTCACCATCCCGCCGATCAGCCACAGCGGCCGATAGTCGCGGGCACGGTAGAAGGACGCCACCTCGCGGTCCGCGGCGACGGCGGCGCGCAAGGTTCGCGAGACCTCCGAGGAGATCGAGGTGGAGGTCGGAAACGTGGCCGCGCCGGCTTCGGCGGCGGGAATGACGGCGACGCAAAGGGACAGCGCAGCGACAATGTGCCGGAACCGCGCGCAACCGTCCCCGCCGCGCCGCACCGGCGCGTTCGGCTTCGTACGCATGTCGTGACTCGCAAGCTGTTTCGTTTTGCGCGTTAAACGAGAGTCTTGGCTCGCTTGTTCCGCGCAAGCAGAGCTGCGCCCGGGCCTGCGTGCCGGCTACTCAATTGCGATCAAGCGACGAGGCCCCGCGACCGAGCCTGCGCGGGCAGCGACGAGATCAGGCCGCGTCTTTCTTGGCGCCCTTCTTGGCCTTGGGCTTGCGGCCCGAGTCGATCTCGTCGGTGTTGGTCCACCAGGCATTGAGATCGGACGATTCGCGCATCGCCGGCGACCAGGCGGCGCCGGCGTCGTGACGCTCGACGAGCCGGTTCATGCGGCTGGCTGGCAGCGGGTTGACGAGCTTGAGGCCGACCGTCGTGTTGCGAGTCCACACGACGTGGGCGGCCGGCATCAACGTCTCCTCGAACTGGACGACGACGAGCTCGCCGACCGAGATCGGCGCGTCGGTCAGGCCGGCAAGGCCCGAGCAGGACACGTCGCGCAGGCGCATGACGAAGCGCTGCTCGTCGGAGAGGAAGAGGTAGATGACGCCGCCGGGAAAGGGATAGCGCTCATGGCCGCGCAATTCCTCGCCGCTGGCGCCGGGGGTCGGCTCGCCGCCGGTGACGACGCCGATCCGCGACGGCTCCACCGTGCCGCCATCGCCGCCGCGCCAACCCTTCAGCGTTCCGAACATTCACACTTTCTCCCCTTAACCTCGTCACCACAATCCGTTGAAGATTGCGTTAAGGCGACGCGGCGCCGGCATGATTGCCGCAAATCGCGGCGCTGTTCCAGACACGATAACGGTCGATCGCGCGGACACTGAAGCGGAGGCCCTGGCCAATCGTCAATCGACGCGCCGAATCGTCTCCTGAAGCGTCGCCACCCGCACGCCCATGCGGCGGAAGGTCATCTGGTTGGAGGCGGTGCGGCCGTCGCCGTTGAAGGTGATCCACTGGTCCACCGCATAGCCTTCGCGTGTCCGGTAGGTGACGTGGACGCGGTTCCCGTGGAGCTCGGCCGAGACCGGGCCGCGCGCGTCGCTGATCGTGCCGGTATAGCGGCCGGGCCCGCTGCGCCGCATGCGCCAGGTGCGGCGGCGCTCCGGCTCGCCCTCCTGGTTGACGACATGGTCGAGATGCAGCGATCCGTCGGCGAGGATACGCCCCCTTCCCTGCGTGCGCACCGCGCTGGTGCCGGAGAGGATGATGCGGACCGACCCGCTGCCCTCCGTCCGTCCGGCGAAGAAGCGCTCGAGCGCGCTGGGCGCCGGCTGCGGCTGGAAGGCAATCAGGAACGCGAGGATCGGGGTCAGGCTCAGCACGCAATGTCCTTCCGATGGCGATCTCGGCGGATCTTCCGCCCGCTTCTCCCTAGACCAGTCTGCTTTGTTTCACAGCGGCTTCGATGAAGCTGGCGAAGAGCGGGTGCGGATCGAACGGCTTCGACTTCAATTCCGGGTGGAACTGGACGCCGATGAACCAAGGATGGTCGGGGCGCTCGACGATCTCGGGGAGCTGGCCGTCGGGGCTCATGCCGCTGAACACCAGACCGTTCTGCTCGAGCCGGTCGCGATAATGGGCGTTGACCTCGTAGCGGTGGCGGTGGCGCTCGCTGATCTCGGTTCCGCCGTAGATCGCCGAGACATGGCTGTTGCCGGACAGCGCCGCCGGATAGGCACCGAGCCGCATGGTGCCGCCAAGATCGCCGGTTGCCTCGCGCTTCTGAAGGCCTTCCTTGCTCATCCATTCGGTGATCAGGCCGACGACGGGCTCGGCGGTCTCGCCGAACTCGGTCGAGCTCGCGCCCTCGACGCCGGCGGCGCGGGCCGCCTCGATGCAGGCCATCTGCATGCCGAGGCAGATGCCGAAGAACGGCACGCCGCGCTCGCGGGCAAAGGTCACGCTGGCGATCTTGCCCTCGCTGCCGCGCTCCCCGAAGCCGCCGGGAACGAGGATGGCATGCAAGGGCTCGAGCTGGGCCGGGATGTCGGCCTCGGGATGCTCGAACAATTCGGCGTCGAGCCAGCGGATGTTGACCTTGACCCGATTGGCCATGCCGCCGTGGACGAGCGCCTCGGTCAGGCTCTTATAGGCGTCAGGCAAGCCGACATATTTGCCGACGACGCCGATCGTCACTTCGCCTTCCGGATTGAACAGGCGGTCGAGCACGTCCTCCCAGCGGCGCATGTCGGGGGTTTGCGCGCTGTCGAGCAGGTCGAACGCGCGAAGCACCTCGGCGTCGAGACCGGCCTCGGAATATTGGGCGGGCACCGCATAGATGCTCTTCGCATCGAGGGCCGGGATGACCGCTTCCTTGCGCACGTTGCAGAACAGGGCGATCTTCGCCCGTTCGGTGTCGGGCAGCGGGTGCTCGGTGCGGCAGACGATGATCTCCGGCTGGATGCCGAGGCTGGTCAGCTCGCGGACGCTGTGCTGCGTCGGCTTGGTCTTCAGCTCGCCGGCGGCGGCGAGATAGGGGACCAGGGTGGTGTGGATCGAAACCGAGTTGCCTCGGCCGATCTCGTTTCGGAACTGGCGGATCGCTTCCATGAACGGCAGCGATTCGATGTCGCCGACGGTTCCGCCGACCTCGCAGATGACGAAATCGCATTCGGGCGAGATGTCGGACGAGATGAAGCTCTTGATCGCGTTGGTGACGTGCGGGATCACCTGCACGGTCGCGCCGAGATAGTCGCCGCGACGCTCGGCCGCGATGATGTTCTGGTAGATCCGCCCGGTCGTGACGTTGTCGCTCTGCCGCGCCGGAACGCCGGTGAAGCGCTCGTAATGGCCGAGATCGAGGTCGGTCTCGGCACCGTCGTCGGTGACGTAGACCTCGCCGTGCTGATAGGGCGACATCGTGCCCGGATCGACGTTGAGATAGGGGTCGAGCTTGCGGAGCCTTACCTTGTAGCCGCGCGCCTGCAGCAGCGCCGCGAGGGAAGCTGCCATCAGGCCTTTGCCAAGGGAAGACACCACGCCGCCGGTGATGAAAATGAACCGCGCCATGGGATTCGGGGCTTAGGCGGTGACAGGCGCCGCGGGCAAGCGGGAGAATCGCCGCAAGCAAATTATTTGATGCGAGGCAGCAGGCTGGACGCGACGCGCCAGCCTCTCCGCAGCTCAGCGCGTGGCAAAGGGTTCGGTGGAAGACAGGAAGCCGCATCCCCGCTTTCACGGGGAGGACATCAGGTCGGTTATTGGCCGGCCTGGTTGGTGGCGGGCGCCTGCGCGCCGAGCGTCGGGATGGCCGGCGCCGGCTGGGCCGGCTGACCCGGCGCGGCCTGACCCGGAGCGGGCTGCGGCGCGCCGCTGAACGGGCTCGGCTGCTGCTCGGCCGGCGAA
>NZ_JAANPA010000048.1 GCF_011320075.1 Sphingosinicella sp. YJ22
TCGACCTAGCGTGGGCGTCGCCGCCCCGCTCGCGACATTGGAGCTGGTCGAAGCGGCGCGTCCGCCGGCCGCCTCGTCCCGTCCCGGCTCGTTCGCGGCCGTCGCGCAAGACGCCGCCGGCCGGGCGCCGGCCGCCCCCGCCGGTCCCAACGCTGCGACCGCGGCGCAGGCGCCTCGTGACCCCCAGGATCCCGAGAGCCCTGACCTGCCGGAGATCCCGGACATCGACGAGGCGATCGCTCCCGCCATGCGCGCGCTCGACGAGGTGCTGCCGCGGGTGCCGGTGATCGTCGCACGGGCCATGTCGGCCGCGGATTCGGACCGGATCGCCGCGGCGGTTGCTCAGGCCAACGCCCAGGGCGTCCGAATCTCCCGCGAGGAGCTCGAGGCGCGGCTCGCCGAGGCGCGTGCGCACATGCCCGACCCGGAGGTGCTGCGCCAGCGCATCGCCGCGGACATGGAGCGGCACCGCGCCGTCCGAGTCCAGGTCCGCCATGCCCTTGCCGACAGCCGCCGCCACATGGCGCGAGGCGCCGACGGCATGGAGCGCGGCGCCGCGCGGATGGAAGAGCAGGCCCGCCGCTTCCGCAGCCGCGACGAGCGCGAGCGGATCATCGCCCGCGAGCGCGAGCGTGGCCGCACCGTCACCCATGAGGAGCTGCTCGAAGCGGCCGAAGGCATGGCGGAAGGCGCGCGCGGGATGCGCGAGGCGGCGCGTGAAATGCGCCGCGGCGCCGCCGACATGGGCCGGCAAGACTAGCCCGCTGCGGGCGGGACGCCCTCGCAAGCCCCGCCCGCCACCCTTTCGGACCGGTCCGCCGTTGCGCCGCCCGCGCCAGCGGTTATGCTTGAACGATGGGGCACCGCGACGGGAAATGGGGGCGATGGGCGCTGCCGGCGGCCGGCTGTGCGGCGGTCGCTGAGGCGAATCGCCGCTCATGACGCTCGCTTTGGGGCCGGCCGAGGCCGCCCGGCATCCTTATCAATGGTGGGAGCGGCGCTGGGCGGTGGTCGCGCTGGTCTTCGCGTCGATCGTCCCGCTGCTGTGGCCCGACGTGATCCCGCTCGTCGACCTGCCCGGCCACATGGGGCGCTACCGGGTCCAGCTCGATCTCGACAGCTCGCCGGCGCTCCAGCAATTCTACACCTTCGAATGGGCGATCATCGCCAATTTGGGCGTCGACCTGATCGTCGAGCTGCTGGGGCCGCTGCTTGGCGTCGAGCTGACGGTCAAGCTGGTGGTGATGGCGATCCCGCCGCTCACCGTGGCGGGGATGCTGTGGGTCGCGCGCGAAGTGCATGGCCGGATTCCGCCGACCACCCTGTTCGCGCTGCCTTTCGCCTATAATTACCCGTTCTTCTTCGGCTTCGCCAATTTCGCGCTGGCGATGGCGCTTGCGCTGCTCGCCTTCGCCCTGTGGCTGCGGCTCGGCCGGCTCGAGCGCTACGGCCTGCGCATCGCCTTGTTCGTGCCGATCTCCTGCATTCTGTGGGTGGTGCACGCCTTCGGCTGGGGCACGCTCGGCGTGCTCGCTTTCTCCGCCGAATGGGTGCGCCAGTTCGACCGCAGCCGGCGGCTCATCCATGCCGGCTGGACCGCCGGCCTGCACTGCCTCGCGCTGGCGCCGCCGGTGCTTCTGATGCTTCTGTGGCGAAGCAATGGCGGCGGCCAGACCTTCGACTGGTTCAATTGGGTCGCCAAGTTGAACTGGCTCAAGATGACGCTTCGCGACCGCTGGGAAGCCTTCGACCAGTTGTCGCTGTTGCTCATCCTTGGCCTGCTGGTGCTGGTCGTCGCCAGCAAGCGCCTCGCTTTCTCGCGCAATCTCGGCGCCTCGGCGCTGTTCCTTCTGATCGTCTATATCCTGCTGCCGCGCGTCGTGTTCGGGTCGGCCTATGCCGACATGCGGCTCGCGCCCTACATCTTCGCGGTCGCGCTGATCGCGATCCGAGTGCGCGAGGACCATCTGCGCTTCAGCCGCATGCTCGCTCTGGCCGGCCTTGCCTTCTTCACGATTCGGCTGATCGGCACGACCTGGAGCATGGCGCTCTACGACCGCACCTACGACCGCACCCTCGCCGCGCTCGATCATGTCCCGCACGGCGCGCGCATGGTGAGCTTCGTCGGCCGCCCCTGCATCGAGCCGTGGGGGATGAGCCGGCTTCACCACCTCCCCGCAATGGCCATCGTCCGCCGCCACGCCTTCGCCAACGACCAGTGGACGATGCTCGGCGCGCAATTGCTCAACGCCAATTATCCGCCGGGGGGACGGTTCGTGCGCGACCCCACCCAGATCGTCTCGCTGCGCCGCTGCCGCGGGGAGATGTGGCTGACCATCGATCAGGCGCTCGCCTTCTTCCCGCGCGAGGCGTTCGACTACGTCTGGCTGATCGATCCGCCGCCCTACCATGCGGCCTTCGCGGCGGACCTCACTCCCATCTGGCGGGAAGGAACCAGCGTCCTCTATAGGGTGGACCGGGGGACGCAGACGCGCCCTTGATGTCGCGTGCGGCATGACGCCCACGAACCCGAGTGGAGATTCGCGTGAACCGGCCTGCCCTTTCGGTGGTCATCCCCTGCTATAACGAGGAGGCGTGCCTCGAGGAGCTGCACCGCCGGGTGAGCGCGGCCGCGCACGAGGCCGCCGGCGCGTCGCACGAGATCGTTCTGATCAACGACGGCTCGCGCGACTCCAGTTGGCGGGTGATGCAGGAGCTGAGCGCGCGCGACAGCCGAGTCGTCGCGATCAACCTGTCGCGCAACCACGGCCACCAGCTCGCGCTGACTGCCGGCCTCGACCTGTGCGCAGGCGAGCGCATCCTGATCATCGACGCCGATCTGCAGGACCCGCCGGAACTCATGTCGCAGATGATGGCGGAGATGGACCGTCAGCAGGCCGACGTGGTCTATGCCGTGCGCCGCGGCCGCAAAGGCGAGACGGCGTTCAAGAAGGCCACCGCCAAGGTCTTCTACCGGCTGCTCGACAAGCTGACCGACGTCGAGATCCCGCTCGACACCGGCGACTTCCGCCTGATGAGCCGGCGCGCGCTCGACGCCTTCCTGAGCCTGCCCGAACAGGCGCGGTTCATCCGCGGCATGGTGTCCTGGGTCGGCTTCAAGCAGATTCCCTTTCTCTACGACCGCGCCGAGCGCTTCTCCGGCACCACCAAATATCCGCTGCGCAAGATGATCGCCTTCGCGCTCGACGCAGTGACCGGCTTCTCGACCGCGCCACTGCGCATGGCCAGCCATATCGGGCTGTGGCTGGTGCTCGCGAGCGTGCTTCTGCTCATCTACATCGCCATCGGCTTCTTCACCGGCAGCGCGGTCCAGGGGTGGACCTCGACGATGCTGGTGGTCGTGCTGCTCGGCGCCGTGCAGATGTTCGTGCTCGGAATGATCGGCGAATATCTCGGCCGGCTCTACATCGAATCGAAGCGCCGCCCGCTCTACATCGTCGCCGACATCGCGGGTGAAGCCCACGGCCGCCCGCAGCTGGGCCATGTCGCGACCGAAGAGAATGTCTCCGTTCAGGCCGAGCCTGTCGAAGCGCTGCCCTTCCCGTCCCCGGCTCAGGAGCCGGAAGGCCCTTCGACCACAGAACGAGCCAAGCTGCTTTAGGCCCGAACCACCGCGGCGATCGACACGCCGGGGGTGAACGGCAGCCGTGCGATCGCGTGCCGCTCCAGCCCGAACAGCGCCTCGAACACCGCGTTGACCGGCGCCGGCGGCAGCTTGTCGTCGCTTTCTTCCTTGCCGGTGAGCCTTCCTGCAAGTCGTGCAGCGGCGGCGAGCGGGAAGAGGATCGAGTTGAAATAGCCGACGAAGTCCGCCTTCAGCCCGGCATCGGCGATGGCGGCGTTGAGGGTGCGCTTCGAATAGCGGCGCTGGTGGTGGTTGACCACGTCATGGGCGCTCCACATCCACTGGAAGGCGGGCACGGTGATCAGGATGGCGCCGCCGGGCTTCAGCCGCCGCGCAATGCTGGCGAGCGCGGCGCGGTCCTCCTCGACATGCTCCAGCACGTCGAGCAGCGCGACCATGTCGTAGCTGGCCTCGGGCACGCCTTCGAGCTCGGGCAGCCGGGCGCCGAGCACCGCTCGGCCGAGCCGCGCGCTGGCGACTTCGCGCGCCGCATCGTCCAGCTCGATCGCATCGACCTCGCCGAACTGGCCGAGCATCGCGAGATTGTGGCCGGTGCCGCAGCCGATCTCGAGGATCCGCGCGTCCTTCGGCAGCTTGATCTTGCGCGTGATCAGCGCTGCGAGCACCTCGCGCCGCGCCCGGTACCACCAGTGGCGGGTGTCGAGCTCCGCCATGCGATCATAGACGATCCGTTCCATCAGCCCCGCTCTATCACGCAAACACCCAGCGCCGGTTAAGCGTGAAAGTGACGAGTGGAGTCACGAACAGCATCGGCACCACCGGGGTCCACACCGGCCAGCCGAGCGGCTCGGTCATCGTCCACACGAATAGGCTGTTGAGGGCGAAGCTGATCAGGCTGACGGTGACGAAGCGAAGGGTGCGCTGGGCGGGATTGTCGCGGCTGCCATGGCCGCGGAAGCTCACCTTGCTGTGCAGCACATAGCCGCTCGCCATCGCCACCGCGTAAGCGAGCACGTTGGCGAGCAAAGGCGCTACGCCGGCGAGCGCAGCGACGAGATAGGCGCCCGCGCCGAGCGCGGTCACGAAGCCGCCGACCAGCCCGAAGCGGATCACTTGTCCGAACACTTCGGAGCGGCGTGCCCGCTCCACCCAGGAGATCATCAAACCCTTGACCTTGTCGTCGAGCCGCCGCGGCGGCCTTGCCGTTTGCGACGTGTCGAGTAGAGCGGGGCCACCGGCTTGAAAAGGGGCATGAATTGAACCTGGCGGACGCGTTCCAGCGCCATTGGCGGCCCGTCGTGCTGCTCTTCTGGGTCTGTACCGTCGCCTATCTCGTGTGGGAGAGGTGGGGCGGCATCCACGGTTTCGCGCTCGGCGACACCGACGACAACCTGCGCATCATGCAGGTGCGCGCCCTGCTCGACGGGCAGGGCTGGTACGACCTGCGCCAATATCGGCTGAGCCCGCCCGAAGGGCTCAACATGCACTGGTCGCGCATTCCCGACCTGCCGATTGCGGGCCTTTACCTGCTGCTCAAGCCGCTGTTCGGAGGAATGATCGCCGAGCGCTGGGCCGTCGCGATCGCGCCGACGCTGCCGCTGCTGATCGCGCTGGGCGCGATGGCGCTGGCGGCGCGGCGACTGTTGTCGCCTTACGCCTTCTGGCTGGGGCCGGCGATCCTAGTGTGCGGCGGATCGGTCCGCGCGATGTTCGCGCCGCTGCGCATCGACCACCACAATTGGCAGCTCGCGATGGTCGCGGTGGTCGTCGCCGGCCTCGCCGATCCCAACAAGAAGCGCGGCGGGATCACCGTCGGAATCGCCACCGCTTTGTCGCTGACGATCGGCCTCGAGATGCTGCTCTACCTCGCTATCGCGGGAGCGGCGATCGGTCTGCGCTGGGTGATCGACCGGGCGGAATCGCTGCGGCTCGCCGCCTACGGCATCAGCCTCGCCGGCGGCACCTCGCTCGGCTTCCTCATCTTCGCATCGGAGGCCAACCGCCTGCCGGTGTGCGACGCGCTGTCGCCGGTGTGGCTGTCGGTGATGCTGCTCGCCGGGGTCGTCGCCGTGGCGCTAGCATGGCTTCGGCTCGACTCGCCCTGGCTGCGGCTCGTCGCCGGCGCGGTCGGCGGCGCCCTGCTCGCCGGCTTCTACGCCCTGGCCTGGCCGAACTGCCTCGGCCGCCTCGAAGGCGTTCCGCCGGAGCTCGCCGAGATGTGGCTCAACAATGTTCGCGAGGCGATGCCGCTCTATCGTCACGGCACCACGACCACGATCGCCATCGCCACTTTGCCGGCGATCGGCCTCATCGGCTATCTCGTGATGCTGTGGCGCAACCGCCGCGACACCGACCTGCTGGTCCGCTGGGCCTCGATCGGCGCGATGGCCGCGCTCGCCGCCGCCCTGCTGCTGTGGCAGACCCGCGCCGCCGCCGCGTCGCAGCTGCTCGCCGTGCCGGGTGCCGCCGGCCTCGGCTGGGCGCTGATCATCTGGTTCCAGAAGCAGAGGCTCATGCTGGTGCGCGTGCTCGGCACCTTCGCCGCCTTCTTCATCGTCTCGGGCGCGCTGGCCGGCCAGGCCGCAGGCTGGTTCGACAAGAAGGAGCCGGTGAGCCCCGGCCGGCAGGCGATCAACCGCGCCAACAACACATGCCCGACGCCGGGCGCGCTTCGCCCCGTCGCCCAGCAGCCCAAGGGCTATGTGCTGACCTTCAACGACCTCGGGCCGCGCCTGGTCACGCTGACCCATCACGACGCGATTTCGGGGCCGTACCACCGCAATCACCAGGCGATCCTGGACGTGATGCGCGCCTTCCGCGGCGACGAGGCCAATGCCCGGGCGATCATCGCCCGGCGCGGCATCGACTATGTGCTGATCTGCCCGAATATGTCGGAATCGACGATCTACCGGGCCGCGGCCCCCAACGGCTTCTACGGCCAGCTCAGCCGCGGACGCGTGCCGGCCTGGCTGGAGCCGGTCTCGCTTCCGGCCAACTCGCCCTACCGAATGTGGCGCGTGCGGCGGTAAGCCTCAGGCGATCGTCGCCTCGAGGCCGTCGAGGACGAACTGGACCGCGAGAGCGGCAAGGATCACGCCGAGCAGGCGGGTGATCATGCCCTCCAGCTTCTCGCCGATCAGCCGCATCAGCGGGCCGGCGGCGAGCAAGGCCGCGAGGGTCAGAAGGAGGATGCAGCCGAGCGCGCCGAGCACGATCAGGGTGCCGGCGAGGCCCTCGCTGCGCGCGGTCAGAAGCATCACCGAGGCGATCGAGCCGGGGCCGGCGATCATCGGGATGCCCATCGGGAACACCGAGATGTCCTCGACCTCGCCGTCGCGCTTGACGTCCTCGGCGCGGCTGGAGCGGCGCTCCTGGCGCTTCTCGAACACCATCTCCAGCGCGATCAGGAACAGCATGATGCCGCCGGCGATCTTGAACGCGCTGAGCGACACGCCGAGCGCGCGCAGCAGATCCTCGCCGAGCAGGGCGAAGAAGAGGAGGATGCCGGTCGCGATCAGCACCGAGCGCACCGCCATGGCGCGGCGATGCGCCGGGGCGGCGCCCTGGGTCAGGCTGGCGAAGATCGGCGCGCAGCCCGGCGGGTCGATGATCACGAAGAAGGTGACGAGGGCGGAGACAAACAGCTCGGTCACAGGTCCTCCGGCGCCTCGAGGCCCGCGCGGCCATGCGCCGCGACCAGGGTGTTGCGCAGAAGCATGGCGATGGTCATCGGCCCGACTCCGCCCGGCACCGGCGTGATCGCGCCGGCGACCGCGGACGCCGAGGCGAAGTCGACGTCGCCGACCAGGCGGCCCTTGCCGTCGTCGGTCGGCAGCCGGTTGATGCCGACGTCGATCACCGTCGCGCCGGGCTTCAGCCAGTCGCCCTTCACCATTTCCGGTCGGCCGACCGCGGCAACGACGATGTCGGCGCGGCGCACCACCTCGGGCAGATCACGGGTGCGGCTGTGGGCGATGGTGACGGTGCAATTCTCGGCGAGCAGAAGCTGCGCCATCGGCTTGCCGACGATGTTGGAGCGGCCGATCACCACCGCTTCGAGACCGCTGAGGCTGCCGCACTGTTGCTTGAGAAGATGCAGGCAGCCGAAGGGGGTACATGGCACCAGGGCCGGCAGGCCGACCGCCAGCCGGCCCGCATTGACGACGTGGAAGCCGTCGACATCCTTGTCCGGGTCGATCGCGGCGATCACCGCCTGCTCGTCGACATGGGCCGGAAGCGGCAGCTGGACGAGGATGCCGTCGACAGCCTCGTCCGAATTGAGGCGCTCGACCAGCGCCAGCAGCTCGTCCTGCGAGACCTCCGGAGAGAGACGATGCTCGAAGCTCTCCATGCCCGCTTCGCGCGTCGCCTTGCCCTTGGAGCGGACATAGACCTGGCTGGCGGGGTCCTCGCCGACGAGCACGACGGCGAGACCGGGGCGGCGGCCGGCGGCCGCCACGAAGCCCGGCACCTGCGCCGCGACGCGCGCGCGGATCCCGGCCGCGGCCGCCTTGCCGTCGATGACGCTCGCGGCCACGCCTAGAGCGGCATGCCGGTGAGGCTGGACCGGATCACGATCTGGATCGCCTTGATCAGCAGCAGCACGACGAGCGGGGAGAAGTCGATGCCGCCGAAATCGGGCAGGATTCGGCGGATCGGCCGGTAGATCGGGTCGGTCATCCGGTCGAGCGCCATCAGGAAGCGGCGCATGCCGTCGCTGCGCGTGTTGATCACGTTGAACGCGACCAGCCAGCTCAGGATCGCCTGACCGATGATCAGGATGATGAGAACGTTGAGCAGGAAGTCGATGGCAAGGAGGAGGCCGGCGAGCATCTGGTGTCCCTGAATGATGTCGGGCGGATGTAGCGGTGGGGGTCCGCGAGGGCAATGCGCGCTGGCCGGCGCACGCGCGGATCGTTAAGCTGCCGTCATGATCCTGCTGTCCCTGCTGCTCGCCGCCGCGGCGGTCCAGGACGCGCCGACGCCGTCGGAGATTCACAATTTCCATGACTGGGTGGTGACCTGCGACAACGGCCTGCGCTGCCAGGCGGTGTCGCTGGTTCCGGAAGAAACTCGGGCTGCCGAGCCGAGCGAGGCGCAAGAAGAGGAGGATTTCCCCTGGGAGCGCTACGCCATCCTGCGCCTCGAGCGCGGCCCGGAAGCGGATGCGCCGCTCGACATCGTCATCCTCGACTTCGAAGGCACACCGGCGCGGCTCGTCCAATATGGAAGGCCATTGGAAGGGATCAGCTTCACGCCGGTCGCCGAGGGCGAATGGCGGTTGCAGGCGGCGGACCTGCCCGGGTTCATCGACAGACTCTATGTCGAGAAGATGGTCGTCCAGGACGCCGGCGGGCGGAGGCTCGGTGAGCTGGCGGTGCACGGGGCCCATGGCGCCTTGCTCTACATGGACGAGCGGCAGGGCCGACTCCACACCGCCACCTCCTATATCCGTCCCGGCAATCGGCCGGCGAGCGTCATTCCGCCCGCCCCGGCGCGTCCGGTGGTCACGGTCGCGCCGCGCACCGATGAACGCCCGCTGGCAATCCCCGCCGCGCAAATCGACGCGGTTCGGCGCTCGAACGGATGTCTCGCCAGCGAGATTGGCGGTCCCGAGGAAGCGCGCACCTTCGCGCTCGGCAACGGCAGGACCCTGATCCTGCTGTCCTGCGGGGCGGGCGCCTACAATTACAATTCGGTGCCGCTGATCGCCTGGCGTGACGGGCGCGACATCAGGATCGAAGAGGGGCGGCTCGACGTCCCACCGCAGGAAGGGGTGGACGAGACCCCACGCTACTATCTCACCAACGCCGAGTGGGACCCCGACAGGCGGATGATCCACGAATATGCCAAGGGCCGCGGCCTTGGCGATTGCGGCGTGCGCTCCTCTTATGCCTGGACCGGCGAGATCTTCAGACTCGTCGAGCAGGAAGAGATGAGCGAGTGCCGAGGCACCTTTTTCTACCTCACTACCTGGCGCGCCGAGGTCCGCTGAGCCTCACGGCGCGAAGCGCGGCGGCTCCGCCTCGGCGAGCAGGATCGCGAACTTGTCCTCGGGATCGGTCCATTCGCGAACCACGCCCCAGCCCGCGGCGAGCAGCAGCAGGCGCGCGTCGCGATGGCCGTATTTGTGGCTGTTCTCGGTGTGGATGGTCTCGCCCGCGCGCATCGCGAAAGGCTGGCCGGCGACGGTGAAGCGCGTGTCGTGCAGCGCCTCGAGGTGCATCTCGATCCGCGCGTGGGAATCGCGCCAGATCGCCCGGTGGCGGAAGGCCGATGCGTCGATCGTTCCGCCGAGCTCGCGGTTGATTCGGTGGAGCAGGTTCATGTTGAACTCGGCGGTGACGCCCTGGGCGTCGTCATAGGCCGCGAGCAGCACATCGACGTCCTTGATCCGGTCCATTCCGATCAGCAGCCACGAACCGCTGCCGAGCGTGTCCTTCATCGCGCGGAGCAGGTCGACGGCGGTTCGGGCGACGAGATTGCCGATCGTCGAACCGGGGAAGAAACCGAGCTTGGACCTGGCCCGGACCTGCTCGGGGAGCGTGATCGGGCGCATGAAATCCGCCTCGACCGGCAGGATCGGCAAGGTCGGAAATTGCCGTTTCAGCCCGGCGGCGGAGAGGCGCAGGAATTCCCCGCTGATGTCGATCGGCACATAGGCCGAAGGCTTCACCGCATCGAGCAGGATCGGCGTCTTGGCGGAGGAGCCGGAGCCGAACTCGACGACGGTGTCACCGGTGCCGGCGACCTCTGCCACCTCCCCGGCGACGGTGTTGAGCAAGGCCATCTCGGTGCGCGTCGGATAATATTCGGGAAGCTCGGTGATCCGCTCGAACAGCTCGGAGCCGCGGCGGTCGTAGAGCCAGCGCGCGGGGATCGCGCGGATCGGGGCGGACAGGCCGGCGAGGACGTCGTCGCGGAAAGCATTGTCGGCTTCGATCGGGTCCGGCCGCGCGTGCATCAGACGTCCTTCGCCAGCCTGAGCCCGGAGAACATCCAGCGCTGATGGGGATAGAAGAAGTTGCGGTAGCTGGCGCGGACATGACCGCGCGGCGTTGCGAAGCTGCCGCCGCGAAGCACCATCTGCCCGCTCATGAACTTGCCATTATATTCGCCGACCGTGCCCTCGGCGGGTCTGAAGCCAGGGTAAGGAAGGTAGGCGCTGGCGGTCCATTGCCACACGCCCCCATAGAATTTTTCGCGGTGCGGCGGATGAAGCGGCGAGCGCGGCCTGATCGCGCCGGCCGCGTCGAGCAGGTCGCCGGTCGCGGGATCGTCCATGATCGCCGCGGAATGCTCCCATTCCGCCTCGGTCGGCAGGCGGGCGCCGGCCCAGCGCGCATAGGCGTCGGCTTCGTAACAGCTGACATGGCAGACCGGCTCGTGCGGATCGACCGCGCGCAGTCCGTCGAGGCCGAAGCGGAGCCAGCCGCCGTCGCCGCGCTGCCAGTAAAGCGGCGCCTCGACCTGGTTTGCCTGGACCCAGGCCCAGCCGTCGGACAGCCACAGGCGCGGGTCGGCATAGCCGCCGTCGGCGATGAAGTCCTGCCACTCGCGGTTGACGATGACCCGGTCGGCGATCTGGTAAGGGCGAAGGAACTGCTGGTGGCGCGGCCCTTCGCAGTCGAAGGCGAAGTCGGTGCCGCCATGGCCGATGTCGACGAGCCCGCCCTCCACCATGACCATTCTGCACGCATCATAGCTCGGCGGCGAGAGGGGCGGCGCGGGATCGTAGAGTGCCGGCCTCAGTGGATTCTCGGCAAGCGCCGCGAGCATATCCATCACCTGCAACTCCTGATGCTGCTGCTCGTGCTGGAGGCCGAGCTCGACGAGGTCCGACGGCAGACCGTCCATGGCGTCGAGCATCGCTGCGTCGACCGCGTCGCGATAGGCGCGCACTTCGTCGAGCGACGGGCGGCTGAGCATGCCGCGGCGCGGCCGCGCGTGGCGGTCGCCCTCGCCCTCGTAATAGGAGTTGAACAGGAAGGGCCAGCGCTCGTCGTGGAGCCGGTAGCCGGGGACGTGGTCGCGAAGCAGGAAGGTCTCGAAGAACCAGGTGGTATGGGCGAGGTGCCACTTGGCGGGCGAGGCGTCGTCGTGCGGCTGGATCGTCGCGTCGGCGTCGGACAGGGGCGCGGCGATGGCGCGGCTGAGGCTGCGCACCCCGGCATAAAGTTCGGCGAGCCCCGCCTGGTCCTGCGCTGGCGCCGCTGCGGCCACGTCGCTCCTCCCGTGCGGAATCCTGACAGCGGCGGAACGCAAGGTCAACGCGGCGTCGCCCGCCTCAGCGGGTCGCGCCCGGCTTCCACAGGATGTCGCCCTCCGCACGTGCCGCATAACGCGCCGCGACGAAAAGATGATCCGAAAGGCGATTGAGATAGGTGAGCGCCAGCGGGTTGAGCGAGACGCTCGCCGCGGCGGCCACGGCGGTGCGCTCGGCGCGGCGGGCGACGGCGCGGGCGAGGTGAAGATGAGCGGACCCTGCTCCGCCGCCCGGAAGGATGAAGCTCCGAAGGGGCGACAGCGCCTCGTTCATCGCGTCGATCTCGCGCTCGAGCCGGTCGATCTGCCCCGGGACGATGCGCAGCGTCATCTCGGTCGGCGCGAAGTCGTCGCCGGGGGTGGCGAGATCGGCGCCGAGGTCGAACAGCTCGTTCTGGATTCGGGCGAGCATCGCCTTCAGCCCGTCATCCTGGACATGGAGCAGAGCGATGCCGATCGCGCTGTTCGCCTCGTCGACATCGCCGATCGCCGCCATGCGCGAGTCCGACTTGGCGACTCGAGAGCCGTCGACGAGGCCGGTGGTGCCGGAGTCGCCGGTTCGCGTGTAGATATTGTTGAGCTTTACCAAGGCCGCGCGCTCAGCGGCTGCCGAACGTCAGGAGCAGAAGAACGGCGAGCAGGATCGCGATCGCCTGGTAGAGAATGCGCTTGCGCATCAGTTCCTGGCTGCGCTCGGGCGTCTGGTTGTTGGCGAGGCCGACGACGCCGCGGATCAGCACGAACAGGGTCGCCAGCGCGGCGATGACGAGCAGGATGATGAGGATGGGCTGCATCGTCCCTCTCTAGTCCGCGGCGACCGAATATCCAGCCGGAAGCGCGCCCTTGCGGAGGCTTTCGGCGAGGTCGCGCGGATCGGCGCCGGCGGCGCGCAGCGAGGCGATGGTCGGAGCGCGGTTGCGCTTGGCGAGGCGCTGTCCGTCATTGCCGCGGATCAGGTCGTGGTGATGATAGTGCGGCACCGGCAGGCCGAGCAGCGCCTGGAGCAGGCGGTGGACATGGGTCGCTGCGAACAGGTCCTGGCCGCGCACGATGTCGGTGATTCCCTGGGCCGAGTCGTCGATGGTGACGGCGAGATGGTAGCTGGCCGGCGCATCCTTGCGCGCGAGCACGACGTCGCCGAACCGCTCGGGCTCGGCGGCGACTGCCCTGCCATGATCGCACCAGCTCAGAGACTCATTCACCCGTTCGAGCGCCGCCGTCATGTCGAGGCGCCAGGCATGCGGCTTCTCCTCGATCAGCCGGTAGCGCTCGGAATGGGAAAGCGCGCGGCAGGTGCCGGGATAGACCGGGCCGTCCGGGTCGCCTGTCCCGGACCCCGATCCGGGATGCGGCGCCGAGGCGCTCGCCGCGATCTCGGCAGCGATCTCCGAGCGCGTGCAGAAGCAGGGATAGACGAGGCCCTGTCCGCGCAAGCGGTCGAGCGCGACCTGGTAAAGCGCCAGCCGCTCCGACTGGAACAAGAGCTCGCCGTCCCAGTCGAGGCCGAGCCAGGCCAGGTCCTCGAGGATCGCGTCGACATGCTCGGGCCGCGAGCGGCCGGGATCGATGTCCTCGATGCGCAGCATGAAGATGCCGCCGCGCGCCCGCGCGAAATCGTGCGCCAGAATCGCCGAATAAGCATGGCCGAGATGGAGCGGGCCCGTCGGGCTGGGCGCGAAGCGGGTCGCGGTCTCATGAGCTGTGGATGACGCGGAAATCGGCTCTTGACCGCGAGTCGCGCCCTGTGGTGTCATCATGGCGTCACCTTAGACGGCCATGAGGTGGCGCGACAGGAGGAGAGGCTCGCCGGAGCGCCTGTTCTCCCTCGTTTCTGGGTGCGACAGGTCCGGGGGCGGCGTTTCGGGGAAGACTCTTCCCAGAGACGGAGCTCGTGAGTGTACCACCCCGACCTTATTCGGCATCCGGACAGTTGCCCGGCCCTGGTGCTGAACGCGGACTATACCCCGCTCAGTTACTACCCGCTCTCGCTCTGGCCCTGGCAAACCGCCGTAAAGGCGGTTTTTTTGGAGCGTGTCGACATCGTCGCCAGCTACGAGCGCGAGGTCCACAGCCCGACGACGGCGTTCAAATTGCCCTCGGTGATCGCGCTCAGGCAGTTCGTGCGGCCCAACGAATATCCGGCCTTCACCCGATTCAACCTGTTCCTGCGCGACCGCTTCTCCTGCCAATATTGCGGCGACCCCCGCGAGTTGACCTTCGATCACGTCATCCCGCGCGCCCAGGGCGGGCGGACGACCTGGGAGAATGTCACCACGGCCTGCGCGCCGTGCAATCTGCGCAAGGGCGGGCGCACGCCCAAGCAGGCGCATATGGCGCTCGACCGCTGGCCGTTCCGCCCGACCAGCTGGCAGCTTCAGGAGCATGGCCGGGCCTTCCCGCCCAACTACCTCCACGACAGCTGGGTCGACTATCTCTACTGGGACATCGACCTGGAGGCCTGAGCGGGCACGTCCTCCCCGCGTTTTCGCGGGGAGGTGGCACGCCGCAGGCGTGACGGAGGGGGTTCTTCGTGGGACCAGTTGAGAAGGCTCGGAAACTGCGCCGCGCCATGTCTCCGCCGGAGGTTCGGCTATGGCAGGTCCTCCGCACCCGTCCAGAAGGTTTCCAATTTCGCCGTCAACGGCCCACGAACTCATATACGATCGACTTCCTCTGCCGCGCCGCGGCGCTGGCGATCGAGGTTGATGGCAACGCGCACGACCTGGGCGACAATCCGCAGCGCGACCTGCGCCGCGACTCCGATCTGGCGAACAAGGGCGTCAAGACGCTTCGTGTTCCGGCTGCGGAAGTCTATCGCAATCTCGAAGGCGTTGTTCGCGGCATTGTCGAAGAGTGCGCTGCGCGCACCCCCCCTCCACCGGCATTCGCCGGTCCCCCTCCCCGCGAAATCGCGGGGAGGACAGTTAGTCCTTCCGCCTTTTCGTCGGCACGTGGAAATCGGGATCCTTGTCCTCGATCCAGCGCAGGAAGGTCCGCATCTCGGGGTGGCCGCGCAAGGCGTCGGCGCTGGCGAAGCTCTTCTCGAGCTCCTTGTTGGTGAAGGTCGCGTGGATGGTGCCGTGGCAGATCGGGTGGACCGGCTCGGTATGGCGGCCGCCGCGGCTGCGCGGCACCGGGTGATGCCATTCCACGCGGCTGCCCAGCGGCCGGCCGCAGAGGAAACAGCTCAGCCCCTCTCGCGTAGCCAATAGCGCCACATGAAATAGGCCGAGACCGCCGCCCCGACGCCGAGGCAGAACAGCACGACGCCCCAGAACGCCCAGGCCTCGCCGGCGAAGGGTATGCCCTCGACGTTCATGCCGAGCAGGCCGGTGATGAAGGTCAGCGGCAGGAAGATGAAGGCGACCACCGCGATCTGCAGACCGCGTTGGTCGAGCTGCTCGGCGCGCAGGTCGGTGATCTGTTCGTGGAGCAGGGCGGCGCGCTCCCGAACCGCTTCCAGCTCCTCGGTCATGCGCGCGAAGCGATCGGCCGCCTCGCGGATGTGGAGCCGGTCGTCGTCCCCGAGCCAGGTGACGTCGAGCGCGGCGAGCGTCATCAGCGCGTCGCGGTCGGGCGCGACGAAGCGGCGGAACGCGATCGCCTCGCTGCGGATACGGGTGATCTGGGTGCGGTGGCGATAGAGGCTCTTCGGCGTCTCGAGATCGCTCTCGACATCGTCGAGGCGGTCACCAAGGCCGGCGACCTGGGGATCGAGCTCGGCGCTGATGGTGCGGGCATAAGCGGCGACGAGATCGCCCGGATCGCGCAGCTTCTCGTCCTCGAACATCTGCATGACCGCTGCTGTCGCGTTCATGCGGCGGCGGCTCAATGAGGTGACTCGGTTGTCGTGGATCCACAGGCGGATCGAGACGAGGCGATCGGAATCGGCGGGATCGTTGTCGCCCGGCCCGCGCAGGTTGACGATGGCGCCGTTGTCGATGCGGTCGCAGCGGGGCCGCGTCTCCGTCGCGACGAGAGCGCTGGCGGCGACGCCGGGGATTCCCGGTTGCCGCTTCAGGAAGGCGAGGTCGGCCTCGTCGCGTCCCTGCAGGTGCAGCCACAGGAAGCCGCGGCCGTCATAGGCCTCCGCCTCCTCGATGGTGAGCCGCCGAAACGGTCCGTCACCGATGAGGAGCCCGCATTCCACGTCCTCAGAGATCCGCGATATAGGCGCGCACCTGCGGGCCGATGTCCTCGCGGCGCAGCGCCAGCGCGAGGTTGGCGATGACGAAGCCGACCTTCTCGCCGCAATCGTGGCGCTCGCCGTCGAAGCGATAGCCATGGAAGGGCTGGGTGCCGATCAGCTTGGCCATGGCGTCGGTGAGCTGGATCTCGCCGCCGGCGCCTTTCTCATGCGCGTCGAGCGCCCGCATCACCTCGGGCTGGAGGATGTAGCGGCCGGGAAGCATGAGGTTGGACGGCGCGGTGCCCTGCGGCGGCTTCTCGACGAGGCCCTTGATCTCGACCAGCTTGCCGTCGTCGGCGCCGGGAACGACGACTCCGTAGCGGTGGGTCTCGGACGGCGGCACTTCGAGCACGGCGACGACGTTGCCGCCGACCTTCTCGTAAGCCTGGACCATCTGCGCCATGCAATTGGGCTGGCCGACCATGACCTCGTCGGGGAGGAACACCGCGAACGGCTCGTCGCCGACGATGTTGCGGGCGCACCAGACGGCGTGGCCGAGGCCCAGCGGCTCCTGCTGGCGAACCGAGATGACCGAGCCCGGCTCGGTGCGGGTGCTTTCGAGCACGTCCAGCGACTTGCCGCGCGCAGCCATCGTCGTCTCGAGCTCGAAGGAGATGTCGAAATGGTCCTCCAGCGCGCCCTTGCCGCGGCCGGTAACGAAGATCATCTGCTCGATCCCCGCCTCGCGCGCTTCCTCGATCGCATATTGGATGAGGGGGCGATCGACGAGGGTGATCATTTCCTTGGGGATCGCCTTGGTCGCCGGCAGGAAGCGGGTGCCGAGACCGGCGACCGGGAAGACGGCCTTGCGGACGGGTTTCATCATTGCTCCTGGCTTATTCGGGCTGGTCGGCCTCGCCCGGCTCTTCCTCGAGCTCGGACGTGTTCGATTCGACCAGGCCGCCGACGTCGGGCGGCGGCAGGTCGAAGCGGTCGGCCGGGCGCTCCTCGGACCGGGTCAGCGGCTCGTCGACACGAAGCGGCCGCATTTCCGACGAGACGGCGAGCATTTCGTCCGAGGTTAGCGCGCGCGGCGCCAGCGCGGGAGCGACCGGCATCGACTGTCCCTCGGCCGGGCGAAGCGGCTCGCGCAGGCCGCAGCCGGCGAGCATGAGTGCGGCGCCGAGGATGGCAATGACAGGCTTCGGACTCATGCCTTGATTCCCAGCGCGGCCTTCGCGGCCGCCACCTGCGCGCGTACCTGATCCGGCGCGGTGCCGCCATAGCTGGTGCGGCTGCGCGCCGAGGCTTCGGGCGAGAGGACGTCATAGACCGAGGCGTCGATGCGCGCGTCGACCGTGCGCAGGTCCTCGACCGAAAGCTCCCACAAGGCGGTGCCGCGATCGTCGGCCAGCTTTACCGCCCGGCCGGTGATGTGGTGCGCCTCGCGGAACGGCACGCCGGCGACGCGGACCAGCCAGTCGGCGAGGTCGGTCGCGGTCGAATGGCCCGAAGCGGCGGCCGCGCGCATCCGATCCCTGTCGAAGGTCACGGTGCGGACCATCCCCGTCATTGCCGCGATCGAGATCTCGATCAGGTCCTGGACGGCGAAGACCGGTTCCTTGTCGTCCTGCATGTCCTTGGAATAGGCCAGCGGCAGGCCCTTCATCGTCGTGCACAAAGCGACGAGCTCGCCGAGGATCCGGCCGGAATGGCCGCGGACCAGCTCGGCGGCGTCGGGATTGCGCTTCTGCGGCATGATCGACGAGCCGGTCGAGAAATCGTCGCCCAATCTCACGAAGCCGAACGGCTGGCTCGCCCAGATGATCAGCTCCTCGGCGAGGCGTGACAGGTGGAGCGCGCACTGGGCGGCGGCCATGAGGTGGTCGAGCGCGAAGTCGCGGTCGGACACGCTGTCGAGGCTGTTGGCGGTGGGACGGGCGAAACCGAGCGCCCTGGCGGTCGCCTCGCGGTCGAGCGGATAGGAGGTGCCGGCGAGCGCGGCGGCGCCGAGCGGGCATTCGTCGGCGCGGGCGCGGGCGTCGGCGAAGCGCGAGCGGTCGCGCCGGAACATCTCGTAATAGGCCATGAGATGGTGACCGAGAGTCACCGGCTGCGCGACCTGGAGGTGGGTGAAACCCGGCATGATCGTCTCGGCATGCTCTTCGGCGCGAGCGACCAGGGCCTTCAGCAGGAACTCCAGGCCGACGTCGATCTTGTCGTTGGCGCGGCGCACCCACAGGCGGAAGTCGGTGGCGACCTGGTCGTTGCGCGAGCGGGCGGTGTGAAGGCGGCCGGCGGCGGGGCCGATCAGCTGGGTGAGGCGATGCTCCACATGCATGTGGATGTCCTCGAGCGCCTTGTCCTCGGGGACGCCCTCCGCCTCATATTCGCCGGCGATGGTGTCGAGGCCCTGCGCGATCGCGGCGGCATCCTCGGCCGGCACGATCCCTTGAGCGCCGAGCATCGCGACATGGGCCTTGGACGCCTCGATGTCCTGGCGCCACATCCGCTTGTCGAAGGCGATCGAGGCATTTATCTCGCGCATCAGAGCGGAAGGCCCTTCCGCGAACCGTCCGCCCCACATCGCATTGGAGTCTGAATTGAGGCTGGTGATCGCCCTTCTCCTTGGCCTTGCAGGCTCTCTGCCCGCGGGCTGCGCTAGGGATAATGAGGCAGCGCCACAAGGCAATGAGGTTGCGGCGGCAGCGCCGGGAAACGCGGTCGTCCCCGTGACCGGCCGCCTCGACCGCTCGCACGCCGGAACGCCGGCGCCGACCTTCACCTTCCAGGACGAGAGCGGCCAGCCGACCAGCATGGCGGCGTTCCGCGGCAAGCCGACTTTGGTCAATCTGTGGGCGACCTGGTGCGCGCCGTGCATCGTCGAGATGCCGTCATTGGACGCGCTCGCGGCGCGCGAAGGCGACGCGCTCAACGTCGTCGCGCTGAGCCAGGACCTGGACGGCCGCGAGCGGGTCACGCGCTTCTTCGGCGAGCGCGACTTTCGTCATCTCGAGGCCAATCTGGACCCCGAGATGCGGTTCATGACCGACATGCGCCTCGACACACTGCCGACGACGATCCTCTACGACGCCGAGGGCCGCGAGGTGTGGCGCATGGTCGGAATGGCCGAGTGGGAGAGCGAGCGAGTCGCCCGCCTCCTCGACGAGGCGGAGGTTCCGGCTCGCCGCAAGTTCCTGCGCTCGCCCCGCGCCGAATATGGCGCCTGCGTCGACGT
>NZ_JAANPA010000049.1 GCF_011320075.1 Sphingosinicella sp. YJ22
TGGGTGCGCCAGGCCTATCGCGACGGCGGCCTCGTCCACGGCACCGGCTATCTCTACCAGGTCGGCCGCACCCCGCGCCTTCCGGGCGTCGAGATGGCGGCCGAGGATTATCGCCGCCTCGCCCGCCAGCTGATCCAGGCAAAGAAAAGCCCCCTCTCCGACTGGGAGAGGGGGCCGTTACTGGCTTCCGGTCCCGACCGAGCGGGATGGGAGCGAAGGGTTAGCGGCAGCGGCGGCGGGCCATGCCGCGCTCGACCTCGCGGCCGATTAGCGCGCCAGCGGCGGCGCCGAGGATCATGCCGATATCGCGGTCGCCGCGCCCGGCCACCTCGCGGCCAATCAGCGCGCCGGCAGCGCCGCCGACGATCAGGCCGGTGGTGCCGTTGGGGCGGCGGCAGCGATAACGGCCGTCACGCCCGCGCCAGGTCGGGCCGACATAATTGCCGCCGCGGTCATAATAGCGTTGCTGAGCCTCGGCCGGCGCCGCCGGCAGCGTCATCGCCGCCGGGACCGTCATCGTCGCCGCAGCGATGGCGAGGGTGAATCTACGCATGATAAACTCCATTACCTGTTCTGCCCTGAACGGATCGTGGTTACGCCCGGTTTCATTAACCCAGAACAACGTTCCAGCCATGTTGGGGCAAGGTAAGCTGGACGCTGGCGTCCGCCCGGCCTAGAGGGACGGCCTCTCCGTAAATTCAGAAGGTTTGGTCTTGGCGAACGTCACCGTCATCGGCGGACAATGGGGCGATGAAGGCAAGGGCAAGATCGTCGACTGGCTGGCCAGCCGCGCCGACGTCGTCGCCCGCTTCCAGGGCGGCCACAATGCCGGCCACACGCTGGTCGTCGACGACCGCACCTACAAGCTGTCGCTGCTCCCCTCGGGAATCGTCCGCGGCACCCTTTCCGTCATAGGAAATGGCGTGGTTCTCGATCCTTGGGCGCTCAAGAAGGAAGTCGAGACGCTGACCGAGCAGGGCGTCGCGGTGAGCCCCGAGACGCTGCAGATCGCCGAGACCTGCCCACTCATCCTGCCGTTCCACCGCGATCTCGATGCGCTCCGCGAGGACGCCTCCGGCCAGGGCAAGATCGGCACCACCCGCCGCGGCATCGGCCCGGCCTATGAGGACAAGGTCGGCCGCCGCGCCATCCGCGTGTGCGACCTTGCCCATCTCGGCGACCTCGGACCGCAACTCGACAGGCTGTGCGCGCATCACGACGCGCTGAGGGCCGGTTTCGGCGAGCAGCCGATCGACCGCGACCGACTCGAGCGTGAATTGGGCGAGATTGCCGACTTCGTCCTGCAATTCGCCCGGCCGGTCTGGCTGACCCTCAACGAGGCGCGCCAGCGCGGCCGCCGCATCCTGTTCGAAGGCGCGCAGGGCGTCCTGCTCGACGTCGACCACGGCACCTATCCGTTCGTCACCTCGTCCAACACCGTCGCCGGCACCGCCGCGGCCGGCACCGGCCTCGGCCCGTCGGCGGCCGGCTTCGTGCTCGGCATCGTCAAGGCCTATACGACCCGCGTCGGCTCCGGCCCGTTCCCGACCGAGCTCGCCGACGAGACCGGCCAGATGCTGGGCGAGCGCGGCCACGAATTCGGCACCGTCACCGGCCGCAAGCGCCGCTGCGGCTGGTTCGACTCCGTGCTTGTGCGGCAGAGCTGCGCGATCTCCGGGGTCACCGGAATCGCGCTCACCAAGCTCGACGTCCTCGACGGCTTCGACGAGCTGCGAATCTGCACGGGCTATTGGCTCGGCGAGCAGCGCCTCGACCATTTCCCGGCCCATGCCGCCGACCAGGCGCGAGTCGAGCCGATCTACGAGGTCATGGCGGGCTGGCGCGAGTCCACCGCCGGCGCGCGCAGCTGGGCCGATCTTCCGGCGCAGGCGATCAAATATATCCGCCGCGTCGAGGAGTTGATCCAGTGCCCGGTCACCCTTGTCTCGACCAGCCCCCAGCGCGAGGACACCATCCTCGTCCGCGATCCGTTCGCGGGCTGACATGACCAGCCGCGAAAGCACCAGCCTGTTCGGCCGCTCGGACTCGAGCAGCCGGCTCCTCCGCCGCAGCTGGAAGGACCGCGCCGTGCTCGGCGCCTTCTACGTGCTCAACGGGCCGTTCCTGGCCAAGAGCCTCTATGGCGGCAGCAACAAGGCCAAGCGCGCGCTGCTCGAGCGCCTCGGCCTGCCGCTGGATGCGCTACCGCATACCGGCAGCTGGAAGGCCGATGTCGGCCTGCTGACCTTCCTCACCGACCATATCCTGGCCCACAAGCCGAAGACCGTGGTCGAGTTCAGCGCCGGAGCGTCCAGCCTGATCATCGCCAAGGCGCTCGAGAAGGCCGGCGTCGAGAACCCGACCTTCATCAGCTTCGAGCAGCACCCGGATTTCGTCCAGAAGACGACTGACTGGCTCAAGGAATTCGGCCTCGAGTCGGACATCCGGGTCGCGCCGCTGGCGCCGTCGCCGGGCGGCTGGCCCGGCCTGTGGTACAGCCATGACGAACTGCCCGACGGCATCGAGCTGATGCTGATCGACGGCCCGCACTGGGCGATCCATCCTTTCACCCGCGGCGCCGCGGCGACCTCGTTCGGCAAGATCGCGCCGGGCGGGACGGTTATGCTCGACGACGCCGCCCGCCCCGGCGAGCGCATCGTCGCCCGCCGCTGGCGCCGGGCGTGGCCGGACTTCACCTTCAAGCTCCACCACCCGGGGAGCAAGGGGACGCTGGTGGGAAAGCGCAACGCTTGACCCCACTCCCCGATGGGTCGGGTTAAACCGTCATCCGCTCCTCGAAGCCGGCGGGGACGTCCCCTTCCGCCGCCTCGACGTCGACGCCGTCCACCTTTGCGAGCTCCGGCCCCTTCCAGCACAAGGTCGCCAGTTCGGTAATCCGCTCGGCCGGCCCCTTGACCAGCATTTCGACCCGGCCGTCGTGGCGGTTGCGCACCCAGCCGGCGAGGCCGAGGCGGCGCGCATGATCGACCGCCCACATGCGGAAGCTCACGCCCTGGACCCGCCCGTGAACGAAGATTCGGCGCGTCGGCATGTCACAGTCTCCCGAAGGCTGGAGCATAATCGGCCTGCCCGCTGGCCGGCGCCCGCGGGCTCGACAGCCACTGTGCCATGAAATGCGGCCCGGCATAAGGCGAGGCGAACGGCGCTGCGCTCTCGCAGCGGAAGCCGAGGCGGCCATAATAATCGGGATCGCCGACCACGAAAACGATCGCGGCGCCGCGCCCGTTCGCCGCCGCGAGGCCGCGCTCGATCAGCCGCCCGGCGATGCCCCGCTTCTGGTGCGACGGCGCCACCGCCACCGGCGCCAGGCCGAGCGCCGGGATCCCGTCGCCATCCGCCGTCGCCGTCATTCGGCTGAACGCGATATGGCCGACCAGCTTGCCGTCGACCGCCGCAACGAAGCTCAAGGCCAAATCGCCGTCGGCGGCGAGCTGCTCGACCAGGTCCGCCTCGGCCGCACTTGGGAAAGCCGCGAGCAGCACCGCGCGGATCGCGTCCGCATCCTCGTCCGCGGCGGGGCGGACGACCAGGGTCACGCCAGCGCGATGTCCGGCGCGTCCTCCGCCTTCATGCCGATCACGTTGTAGCCGCAATCCACATAGTGGATTTCGCCGGTGACGCCCGAGGCGAGGTCCGACAGCAAATAGAGGGCGGCGCCGCCGACATCCTCGATCGTCACGTTGCGCTTCAGCGGGCTGTTCAGCTCGTTCCACTTCAGGATGTAGCGGAAATCACCGATGCCGCTCGCCGCCAGAGTCTTGATCGGGCCGGCCGAGATGGCGTTGACCCGGATATTCTCCTGGCCGAGGTCGACCGCGAGATATTTGACGCTGGTCTCGAGCGCGGCCTTGGCGACGCCCATGACGTTGTAATGGGGGATGACCTTCTCGGCGCCGTAATAGGACAGGGTCAGGATCGATCCGCCGTTGGGCATCATCGCCCGCGCGCGCTTGGTCACCGCGACGAAGCTGTAGGCCGAGATGTTCATGGTCAGCAGGAAATTGTCGAGGCTGGTGTCGACATATTTCCCGCGAAGCTCGTTCTTGTCGGAGAATCCGATGGCGTGGACGAGGAAGTCGATGGTCGGCCAGCGCTTGCCGAGCAGAGCGAAGGCCGCGTCGAGCTCGGCCATGTCGCCGACGTCGCAGTTGATCAGGAGGTCGGATCCCAATTGCTCGGCCAGCGGGCGCACGCGCTTCTCCATCGCCTCGCCCTGATAGGAGAAGGCGAGCTCTGCCCCCTGTTCGGCCAGCGCCTTGGCGATCCCCCACGCCAGCGAACGGTCGTTGGCGAGGCCCATGATCAGCCCACGCTTGCCCTGCATCAATCCCGTCATGTCGTCTCCCGCTTTTCCCTCTCGCGGCTTTCATCCCCTACGGCTTGCTCGGCCTCCGCTTCTTCCTCGGCCAAGTGGCAAGCCACTTCGTCCGCCGCCTCCTTGGCCTCCTCGAACTTCTCTTCCTGGACGGCGGCGACGACGTCCTCATGCGTGGGGACCGGCGTCTCCGCAAGGGCGGCGTTCAATTCGGCGCCGATCACCACGCCGAACCCCACCAGGAAGAAGAAAAGGAGCGCGATCGCGACTCCTGCGAGGCTGCCATAGGTGAGGTCGTAGCCGCCAAGCGCTCCGAGCGCCTCGGGCAGAAGCGCGGTGATCAGCACCCACCAGCCGGCGACGAACGCCGCGCCCGGCCATTTCGGGCAGCCCTTCGCGCGGTAGCGGCTCGGGGTCAGCGCCCAGAACAGCAGGTAGAGCGCGCCGAACAGCACAAGCGCCGGAACGATCCGCAACAAGGTGACCACCCCGACCAGCTCCTGCGCCCAGCTGATCTCGGCGAGCATCAGCCGCTGCACGCCCGACAGCGCCACCGACACGCTCAGCGACAGCATGATCGCGACCACCGCGAGCACCGTCATGCCAGTGGAGGCGAGCCGGTATTCCCAGAAGGGCGCGCTGAATTTCACGCCATAGGCGCGGCGGATGATGTCGCGGATGGTCTCGATGAAGCTGCCTGCGGTCCACAGGCCAATCAGAGCGCCGAGCCACAGCAGGCTGCCCGAGCGGGCCGCGATCACGTCCTTGATCGGTTGGCGCAGCACCTCGGCGACGCTGGGCGGCATCGTCTCCAGCATCGCGTTCAGGGTCTGCACGCCGCCTTCGGTCTGGCCGAGCAGGCGCGTCACCGCCGCGGCGACGATGATGAACGGGAAGATCGACAGGATCGACAGATAGGCGAGGTTGCCGGCGTGGATGAAGCCGTCATTGTAGACGCCGACCGCGACCCGCTTGGTGACGATCCAGGCGCGGGCGCGCCGCTCGCCGCGCACGCGCGGGCGCTGCCCCGGATGGGCCTGTTCGAGGGCCGCGGCCTTGAGCCGCGCCTCGGGGCTTTCGGGCGATAGCGTCGGGTCCACCCCTGCTAGACGCCCAAGCCGGACCTCGGGTTGCTGCGACCCTTGCCGTCCCAGTTCTCGACAAAGGCTTTCAGTGCTTCGTCCTCCTTGGGTATCTCGACCATCAGCGTGACGAGCTGGTCGCCGCGCTGCCCGTTCTTGCCGGTGAATCCCTTTCCCTTCAGCCGCAGCGTTCGCCCAGAGGTGGAGCCGGGCGCGACGCTCAGCATCACCGCCCCGTCCACCGTCGGGACCTTCACCTTGGCGCCGAGCACTGCCTCGTCGAGCGCAATCGGCAGATCGAGCCGGATATGGTCGCCGTCGCGCCTGAAGAATCGGTGCGGCTGCACCTGGATGGTGACGATCGCGTCGCCATTGCCGCCGGGGCCGGGCTCGCCCTGGCCGGCGAGGCGGATCTTGGTGCCGTCCTCGACGCCCTTGGGCAGCTTGATGTCGAGCGTCTTGCCGCCCTTGAGGATGACGCGCTGCTCCTTGAGCTGCGCCGCATCGGTAAACGGTACTTCGAGGCGATAGGCGACGTCCCCGCCCTTGGGCGCGGAGCGACGCCCCCCGCCGAAGCCGCCAAACCCTCCCGAGCGGCCGCGAGCGCCGGTGAACAGGCCTTCGAACAGATCGGACAGGTCGGGCGCCTCGCCGGCGCCGGACTGGCCGAAATCGAAATCGGGTCCGTTGGAACCGCGCCGGAAGCCGCCAGCGCCGGGCCCGGCACCGCCGCCGAAGCCGAATGGCATCCGCGGATTGCCGTCCTCGTCGATCTCGCCGCGATCGTAGCGCGCGCGCTTGTCCTTGTCGGTGAGGATGTCATAGGCCCGCGCCACGCTCGAGAAGCGCTCGGCCGCCTGCGGGTTATCCTTGTTGCGATCGGGGTGAAGCTCCTTGGCGAGCTTGCGATAGGCCTTCTTGATCTCGGCCTCGTCGGCGCCGCGCGCGACGCCCAGTGTCGAATAAAGGTCCGCCATCGCGGCGACCGTTCTCCACTCCGCCGAAAATGTCCAGCGACGGCGTGACGGGGAGAGCGGAGATCGACGGCTCGCCGCTCCCGGCTGAAGCGGTCAGAGTCAGATCAGCATACGTTGGTGCCGGACGTCCTCGCGCTGCGCCCGCCTGAATGCGGCCGCGGGGTCGACCAGGGGGATTTCGGGCCTTTTCCCCTGGAACAGCTGGGCGAGCGTGATGATCTGGAGCCGCGGGAAGGTGCGTCCGAAGCCATCCTCGAACCGTCCGACGGCCGCCGCCTCCCGCTCCATCGCGCTGGTCGGTGGCGTCTTGGTGATGAAGACGCCGATCGGCGCCTTTTCCCGCGCCATCGTCGAATGGAGGTCGCGTACCATCTGGACGCCGACATTGTCGCCGCCCTTCACCGACACGATGGCTTTCTCGGTGCGGCGGCCATCGGGCTTGAAGTAGATGACCCCGTCGATGCCGCCATCCGCGCCCTTCTTGCGCCCGCCGAAGGGCTGCGCGTCGACCATCGACACCGCCCACCATTGGAACTGATATTTGTCACGCCGGGCGAGATCGAGCGCCGACGCCAGGTCCTTGGGCGTCCCCTCGACGGTGAACTCGATGCCGGGGAAGGCGTCCTTCAACCGCTTTTCGATGAGCGAGATCGCGAGGTGGGTGACGTCGATGCCGATCCACCGCCGCCCGAGCTTCTGGGCGGCATGGATCGCGGTGCCGCACCCGCAGAATGGGTCGAGCACGACGTCGCCTTCGTCGGACGACGCCGCGATGATCCGTTCGAGCAGCGCCAGCGGCTTTTGCGTGGGATAGCCCAGCCGCTCCTGAGCCTGCGAGTTGATCGCGGGAATGTCCGTCCACAGCGCCTGGACCGGCATGCCGCGGGCTTCGTCGAGATAACGCTTGAGCCGGATGCCGCCTTTTCGCGTGAAGTGCAGGCGTCCTTCCGCGTCGAGCCGCCGCATCGTGGCGATCGGCATGCGCCACAGCGAGGTCGCCCCCTTATACTCGTAGCTGTAGCCGCCGCCGGACAGGCCTTTCGCGGTCAGGTTGTCGTCCATCCAGCGGCGTCCGTCGGCGTCGACGTGGCGGAAGCGATCGGCATATTCCTGGTCGTAGGGCACGAACTGGCTGTGCCAGGTGTAGGCGTCCGATCGGGAGTAGAAGAAGATGATGTCGGTGTTGCGCCCGTAGCGCGATCCGTCGCTGTGCGCCGTCGTCCGCTTCCACGTGATCTCGTTGCGGTAATTCTCGACGCCGAACACCCCGTCGAGCAGCAGCTTCAGGAAGTGGCTCGCGGTCGGGTCGCAGTGCAGATAGATCGCCCCGGTCGGCTTCAGCACGCGGCGCAGCTCGATGAGCCGGATTGCCATCATCGCGAGATACGCCATCATGTCGTTCTCGCCGAGGAAGCTGCGCATTGCGTTGAGCAGATCGAAGGCGCGGGTGTTGCCGCTGCGCTCGACCAGGTCGAAGGCTTCCTCGGCGCTGTCGTTCCAATGCCACGTGTCCTCGAACGCGCGGATTTGAGCGTGCTGCGCGTCGGCGGCCGTCCTCAGCGCCGCCGGCGGCGCGAACAGGATGTTGTAGCTGGCGTTGGAATTGAACGGCGGGTCGAGATAGACGAGGTCGACGCTCTCGTCGCGCACATGGGCGCGCAGGACGTCGAGATTGTCCCCGTAATAAAGCCGGCCCACCTGCCTCTCCCCCGAATGGCAGGCTAGGTCCGGCTGCCGCTCGCGCCAGCCGGAGATGAAGCGGTTTCGGCGCGGTTTCGGACGAAACGCCCGGTGGCTATTCCGCCGCCTGGGCCAGGTGCCATTCCGGCGGCTCTTCGAGGGCGCGGAGGCGGACCTCCTCCTCGAAAAGATAGTCACGGACCATCGGGATGGCGTCGCGGCGCTTCACATATTGGAGCTGCCAGTTGACCAGGCTGCCGTGGATGAAGCTGCTCTCGGCGCCTGCCAGGTAGAATTGCCACATGCGGTAGAAGCGCTCGTCGTAGAGCTCGATGATCTCCTCGCGCGCCGCGACGGTGCGCTTGTACCATTCCTCCAGGGTGAGCGCGTAGTGATAGCGCACCGCCTCGACGTCGCTGACGATCAGGGCGTTCTTCTCCGCCTCGGTGACCAGCTCGGACAAAGCCGGGATGTAGCCCCCGGGGAAGATGTATTTGCGGGTGAACTTGTCGGTCGTGCCCGGCATGCCCATCCGGCCGCAGCAGTGGGAGACCATCACGCCGTCCTCGGCGAGCAGCTCGCGGGTCTTCTCGAAGAAGCCCGGATAATGCGGCTGCCCCAAATGCTCGATCAGGCCGACGCTGACGATCCGGTCGAACGGCCCCTCGACGTCGCGATAGTCCATCAGCTCGAACTTCACCCGGTCGGCGACGCCGGCGGCTTCCGCCCGCTCCTTCGAGAAAGCGATCTGGTCGGGCGCCAAGGCGATGCCGAGAACGTCGACGTCGTAATGGCGGTGGAGATAGAGACCGAGCCCGCCCCAGCCGCAGCCGATGTCGAGCACGCGCATGCCGGGCTTCAGGTGAAGCTTGGCGGCGAGATGCGCCTTCTTGTCGAGCTGCGCCTTCTCGAGGCTGTCCTTGGGGTCGAGATAGTAGGCGCAGGTGTATTGGCGGTCCTCGTCGAGGAACAGTTCGTAGAGCCGCCGGGTCATGTTGTAGGTGTGCTCGGCGTTGCGCCGCGACTTCGATTTCCAGTTGATGCTGTCGGCCTTGGCCATCGCCTTCTCGGTCACCTTGCGAAGCAGGCCCTTGGGCTTGAGCGCTTCCTCGCCGCTGCCGGCCGGGGCGTTGGAATGGACGAGCAGGATGAGGTCGCGGATGTCGCCCTCGATCACGTCCATGCGCCCGTCCATATAGACTTCGGCGGCGCCGACCTGCGGGTAACGGACGATGTGGTTGACGGCGCTCTTGTCGTTCAGCCGGACCTTGACCGGGCTCTTGCCGGCGACGGGCGCGCCATAGCGATATTCCTTGCCGTCATGATCGACGATGATCAGCTCGCCTTGCTTCACCACGCGCGTCAACAGCTTGTCGAGCAACCACATCTTCAGCCAGGCTCCTCTCGAAAGTGCGGCCGCTCGTCACGGTCCGCCGGCTCGCCGCACGATAGGGCATCGTCGCGCAAGTGCAACAATCGGGGTGACCTTTCGGGGGGACGCGGGCTAGACGGCGGCCATGACCGATCCCTTCGCCCTGTTCGACGAATGGCTGGCCGAGGCGCGTCTCAGCGAGCCGAACGACCCCGAAGCGATGGCGGTGGCGACCGTCGATGCCGCCGGCCGCCCGTCGGCGCGCATGGTGCTCCTGAAGGGGCACGGGCCGGACGGCTTCGTCTTCTACACCAACCAGGAGAGCCGCAAGGGCGGCGAGCTTGCCGACAATCCCAACGCCGCCCTGCTGTTCCACTGGAAATCGCTTCGCCGCCAGGTGCGCATCGAAGGCACGGTGACTCCGGTCGAGGCGGCCGAGGCCGACGCCTATTTCGCCAGCCGGAGCCGTGACAGCCAGCTCGGCGCCTGGGCGTCCGACCAGTCGCGGCCGCTCGACAGCCGCGCCACCTTCGAGGCGCGCTTCGCCGACGTGCGCGCGCGTTACGAGGGCGGCGACGTGCCGCGTCCGCCGCACTGGTCGGGCTATCGAGTCATGCCCGAGCGGGTCGAATTCTGGAACGACCGCGCCCACCGCCTCCACGAGCGCCGCCTGTTCGTCCGCGACGGCGGCGGCTGGAGCGAAGGCCTGCTCTACCCATGACCCACGATCGCGCGCGGGCGAGCGCCACCCGTAACGCGGCGATCGCCAGCGTCGCCACCGCGCTCTTCCTTCTTGGGCTCAAGGCCTGGGCCACCGTTGCGACCGGTTCGGTGGCGATGCTCGGCTCGCTGATCGACAGTGGCCTCGACCTCATCGCCTCGCTGGTCACGCTCTGGGCGGTGCGCATCGCCGCCGAGCCGGCCGACCATGATCACCGCTTCGGCCACGGCAAGGCGGAGGCGCTCGCCGCTTTGTTCCAGGTCGGCCTGATCGCGGTGTCGGCGATCGGCATCGCCTGGCGCGCCGTCGAGCGGCTGGTCGCCGGCTCCGCGCCCGCCGACGTCGAATATGGCATCGGCGTCAGCGTCGCCGCGATCGCCGCGACGCTCGCGCTGACCACTTATCAGCGCAGCGTCATCCGCCGCACCGGCTCGGTCGCGATCAGCGCTGACAACGTCCATTACCAGTCCGACCTGCTGCTCAACGCGGCGGTGATCGCGGCGCTCGTGCTGGAGCGCTATGTCGGCCTCACCGGCGCCGATCCGCTGTTCGGGATCCTCATCGCCGCCTGGCTCGCCTTCGGCGGCTTGCGCGCCTCGCGCGTCGCGGTGAACCAGCTGATGGACCGCGAATGGCCGGAGGAGCGCCGCCGCGCGTTCGCCGCCGCCACCGCCCACCCCGCCAACCGCGGCACCCACGACCTCAGGACCCGCACCAGCGGCGCCCATCATTTCGCCCAGTTCCACATCCGCGTTCGGCGCGACATGACGGTCACCGAGGCGCATCATGTCATGGACGAGATCGAGGCCCGCCTCGCCCGCGATTTCCCGGGTGTCGAGGTGCTCATCCATGTCGACCCGGAGGGGCAGATCGACGAGCCCGGCAACCCGCTCGTCGAAAGGAACGAGACTCACGCCAGCGAAAGCGGAGACTGAACAGAATGGAACTGCGCCTCGTCCAGGTCGACGCCTTCGCCGACCGCCCCTTCACCGGCAATCCCGCCGCGGTGATGCCGCTCGCCGAATGGCTCCCCGACGAGACGCTCCAGGCGATCGCGCTCGAGAACAATCTGAGCGAGACCGCCTTCACCATCCCCGACGCGACCGGCGAGGCGGATTACGAGCTGCGCTGGTTCACTCCGGCGACCGAGGTCGTGCTGTGCGGCCACGCCACTTTGGCGAGCGGCCACGTCCTCATCGACACCGCCCGCGAGACCGGCCGAATTCGCTTCCGCACCCGGCGCGCCGGCCTGCTGGAGGTCGCCCGCGACGGCGACCGCTACGCAATGTCGCTACCCAACTGGAAGCCGGAGCCCAAGCCGCTCCACGCCATTCTCGAAGCGCTCGGCATTGAGGCCGTCGAGACGCTTTGGCACCCGCAGCGCTACGGCCTCGTCGTCGTCGAGAGCGAGGACATCGTCCGAGCGGTCGACCCGGACATCACGGCCCTCGCCGCGGAAGGCGACGTCCTCACCATCGTCACCGCACGCGGCCGCGATACCGACTTCGTCAGCCGGGTCTTCGCCGCCGGCGCCGGAATTGGGGAGGACCCGGTCACGGGCTCTGCCCACGCCGTCGCCGCGCCTTATTGGGCTGAGAAGCTCGGCAAGAACGACCTCACTGCCTACCAAGCGAGCAAGCGCGGCGGCCGGCTCACCTGCCGGATCGAGGGCGACCGCGTCATCGTCGGCGGCCAGTGCGTGACGGTGATCGAAGGGGTGATGCAGCTCTAGGGCTTGCCGCCCCTCGCGACCGACGCGACGTAGATGTTGATGCTCCGCCCGACATGGGCGCGGTCGCTGCCTTGTTCCGTCACGCGCGCCTGGAACCGCCCGCTGCTGACCACGAACTCGTCGCGAAAGTCTCGTCGGTTGCTGGTGAGCTGCGAGCCCGGCAGGCAGGCCTGGATGCGCCGGGCGACGCTCTCCTTCGTGTCCTCCGGCGGGGACATGGTCTGGCCGCAGGTATAGCCCTCCGCGGAGCTGTAGAAACAATAGCCGCGCAGCAGTCGCGGCCTGAAGTCGCGGTTGCGCAGAGATCGGAACGGATCGGCTTCCTCCGCCCCGTCGGCGAGCTGGCTGACGTTCTCGCAGAAGCGCTCGCCGGGGGCGTTCTGGCCCAGCAGCGCAAGCACAACCAGCAGGCTCTTCATCCGCGTTCCCCTCGAAGCCTTTCGAGCGGACTATCGAGTGGTCCAACTTGCCGCAGGGTGAACGTTTCGCCCCTGTCCCCCGTCGGCTAGCGAACCAGGATCGACCCGCTCATCCCGAGCGCGGTGTGGAAGGTGTGAGTGCAGCGCAGGCGGTACCGGCCGGCGGCCGGCACGAGGGCGACGTCCACCGTCGTGCCGCCACGCACTTCGACCGCTCCGTTGACGACCTTCACCTGGTCGGCCGGCCTCACCTGCGCCGCTCGGAAGAAGTCGCGAGCCGCGAAATTGTGGCCGCCGCCGCTGGCATTGTGGAGCCGGAGCACCATCGGCCGACCGGCGGGAAGCACGATGTCGTGCGGATCGAAATCAAAACTGGACAGGCGGACCTGCACGATCTGGGCGCCCGCCCAAGGGTCCTGCGCCTGCGCCGGTCCGACGACCGCCGCGAGCGCGGCAAGGAGCGTGAATTTCCGCATCCGGCCCTCCTTCGTGGAGAGCCGGAATTATAGCGGATCAGCCAGCGCTGGGCGAGGCCGGGCCGCTCACCGTGGCGATCCAGCGGTCGATCTCCGCCTCGAGCACGTCGAGCGGCACCGAGCCGTTGCGAAGCACTGCATCGTGGAACTGGCGGATGTCGAACTGGTCGCCGAGCGCGCGCTCGGCGCGCTGGCGAAGCTCGAGGATCTTGAGCCGCCCGATCATGTAGCCCAGGGCCTGGCCGGGCCAGCTGATGTAGCGATTGACCTCGGCGTCGATGTTCGCCGCGGACAGCGCGGTGTTCTCGGTCATGAAGGCGACGGCTCGGGCCTTGTCCCAGCCCATCGCGTGGATCCCGGTGTCGACCACCAGCCGCGACGCGCGCCACATCTGGTAGCTCAATTCGCCCATTCGCTTCTCGGGCGTGTCGTAGAGGCCCATCTCACGCCCGAGGCTCTCGGCATAGAGGCCCCAGCCCTCGGTAAAGGCGGTGTAGGAGGTGAAGTTGCGGCGGAACGGCGCGAGTTCCAGCTCCTGTTGAAGCGCGATCTGGAAATGATGGCCGGGCGCCGCCTCGTGAGCGCTCAGCGCCGGGATCTCCCACAGCGGCCGCTGGTCGAGCTTGGAGGTGTTGACATAATAGGTGCCGGCGATGCCGCTCTCCGGCGAACCGGGGCTGTAATAAGCCGTCGTCGTGCCCGGCGCGATCTCCGCCGGGATCGGCCGAACCGTATAGGGCAGGCGCGGCAGCCGCCCGAACAGGCGCGGCAGATGGCCGTCGATGATGCGGGTGACATAGGCGCTTTCGCGCATCAGCTGCTCTGGCGTGGTCGCATAGTAGCGCGGGTCGGTGCGAAGCGCCTGGATGAAGGCCTGGCGGGTCGGGTGACCCGCGTCGCGCGCGACCGCGTCCATCTCGCCGCGGATGCGCTCGACCTCGCGCATGCCGATCGCGTGGATCTGCTGCGGCGTGAGGTCGGTGGTGGTGAAGCTGCGCGCCAGGAAGCGATAATATTCGGCGCCGCCGCGCTGCGCCGAGACGCTGTCGGCGCGGGCGCAGCGCGGCAGATATTGGGTTCGGAAATAGTCGGCGTGACGCCGATATTCCGGGTTCACCACGGTCGAGATCAGGGTGCGCGCGCGGTCCTGAAGCGCCGCCCAGTCCGCCGCCGGGATGGTCGACGGCCGTTCGCGGGTGAAGGGGGCGTAGAAGCGCGACTGGGCGACGTCATCGGTGACGACGCCGCTGATCGTGCCCTCGTAATTGGTCAGCACCGAGCAGGGCAGGACATGGCCGCCGCGCACCGCATTGACGGTGATGTCGAGCGCCGCGCGGTTGAGCTGCGGATAGGCGGCGAGCCGCGCGAGATAGGAATCGAAGTCGGCGCGGTTGCGCAGCGGCACGTCGTCGGCGAGCCCGGCGAAATCCTGGTGCCAGCCATAATAGGTCGTGAACAACATGTCGCGCTGGGCGAAGTTGTTGCCCTCCACCTGCTCGGCGAGGTCGCGGATCAGGATGGCGCGGTTGACCCGGTCGTCGTCGGTCAGCGCGCCTTCCGGGATACGGTGGAGCCGGTCGAGAAAGGCCTGGGCCTCGCGGGCGCGGCGGTCGCGCGCCGCCGGGCTGATATCGCGCAGCCGGCTGTCATAGTCGCGCACCCCGAGCCGCGTGGCCGCGACCGGGTTCTCGCGCAGAAGCCACTGATAATGCTCCTCCATCAGCGCGTGGAGATCGTCGGCGGGGGCGGCCGCTGCCGGTGTTGCGAGGAGCAGGGAGGCGGCGATCAGCAAAGCGCGCAAGGCAGGTTCTCCGGTGATGGTCGCAGGACCCTAGCGCCCGCGCCTTCCGCCGCAAAGCCGTGGCTTTGGGCGAGGCGGCCGGCCATGCTATGCCGCGCCTGAAAGGAACGCGCGCATGGCGAAGAAGAAGTCCGGGAAGAAGTCGGCCAAGGCTCCCAAGGAGATCGCCGGCATCAAGCTGCCCAAGCCGCTGCGCGAGCCGGCGGCCCAGTTGCTCAAGGCGGTGCAGAGCCCGGCGTTCGCCGACGTCGCCGCCGCCGCACTGCTCAGCGCCGCCGCCGCGCTCCAGGGGGGCAAGAAGGCTTCGGCGTCAGGCGACCCGGCCACGCCGAGGACCGGCAAGAGCAAGGCCGTCGCCGCTACCACCGCGGGCGCGCTCGGCGCGATGCTCGCCACCAAGGCGATCGAGGGCGTCACCAAGCTCGCCGCCGACAAGGGCGGCAACGGCGCCACCCCCGCAGGCAGCGGCAGGGCCAGGAAGAAAAGCTAGCGGATCAGGCCGGGCGGCTGTGGCACCGGCGGGGTGAAGCTGCGCGGGATCACGCGCGGCCGATATTCGCTGAAATGACCGGTGCGATATTCCTCGATCTGCTGGCGGTAGAGCTCGGCGAGCTCGCGATGAGCGTCGCGCGCGGACCGTGACTCGGCATGCTCCGCCCGGACGCGCTCGATCTGTTCGCGGTGCAGATAATAGTTCAGGTCCATGCCAAGCTCTCCAACGAACGAACGCAACGATCGATTACAGCTGCGCTTCCGTGATCCCTGTTGAGCGCCGCGGAGCGGAGTCCCCATGACGGGACTCGGCTTAACACAATCCCGCCACAATCGCCATTGCGGCAATCCGCATGTCCGGGGTCAGCCGCGCTGCTGCTGCGGCGGGACGATCGCTTCGGCGGCACAGCGCTGGGCCGCTTCGCTGTCCTCGGGCCGCGGCCGGTAGGAGCGCAAATCGGCGGCGCTCTTGCCCTCCATCAGCCGGTCGATCGAGCAGTTGCATAGCCGCGTCGTGTCCATCCCCTGCGGCAGTCCGCCCGCGCGCGCCTGCTGGACGCAGGCGCCGACAGCGGTTTCGCGCCAGCGCTGCCGGAAATCCTCCTCCGACTGGCAACCCGTCACCGTCGCCGCGAGCAAGAGAACGCCGAACATCGAACGCATCCGCAACTCCTTTCGAGCGGAAGGGAACGGGATCGGGGGCCGGCGGTTCCGTTCGCCGGAGACAGCTTGGCCGATCACAGCCCCTCTCATCGCGCGCCGCACCGCGACGATTTTCCCGGTGAGGGCGCCGCGCGCGGCACGGCCCGGCTGGAGGCGTTCGCCGATGCGGTGCTCGCCATCGCCTTCACCCTGCCCATCGTCGAGATCGAGATGCCCGACGGGAACGGCGACATGGCGCGGCAATTGCTCGATCTGTGGCCATCCTATCTGGGCTACCTGCTGGCCAGCCTTCCGATCGGAATCTATTGGGCTCACCATCACTTCTCGGGGGCAATCTACCGGACCTCCGGGCACTGGTTCAACCTCGCGACCGTGCTGTTCCTCGCTGCCGTCGGCTTCATCGCGTTCCCGGCGCGCGCTTTCGCCGAGCACGTCTCCGACCCGGCGGCGCGCGGGCCGACCGGAGTCGCATTCACCCTGATCCTGTCGGTGGCGGCAGTGACGTGGTGGATCAAGTGGCAGACCGGCCGCCGTCGCGGCCATGTCGACGACCGCTTGGAACCGCATTATGTGAGCCGTCTCAGCCGCCGCTACAACGTGTCGACGCTAGTCATGCTCGCCGCTGGCGGCCTCGCCTTCGTCAGCTGGCAGGCCGGGCTCGCGCTCGCCGGAGCGGTGACCTTGTTCTACCTGCTGCCGCCGCCGACGCCGGTCTACCTCGAGGAAGCGCCCATCGTCGAAGGCGAGGAGTGACGCTCAGACCGCGGGATCCGCCCCCGGCTCGCAGGTATAGACGATCCCGCGCGTCGCGCCGTCGGTACACTGGCTCGCCGGCGTGGTCTTGTAGGTGCACCAGGCCTCGCCGCCGTTGCGGTGGGTCTCGCCGTCCCAGCACACCGCCGTCACCCAGGCGCGGTTGCACATCGCCACTTGCGGCGAGTCGCCGTCGCTTCGGCCGTAATCGCTGCCGTCGCAGCCGCCGACCCCGACCCGCACCCAGCGGTTCTGGGCCGGCGCGGCGTGGGCGGCCGCGGCCTGGTTGTTGGCCGCACCCTCCTCGGCGTCGCCGCCCGAACAGGCGGACGCCGCCGCGCCGAAGCATGCGACCAGGATCGATGTCGTGACGGAAAGTCGAAGAGACATCACCGCTCTCCTTCCGCCACGCAGGTTACGCCTGCGCGCCGTGCGTGACAATGGCGCGAAATTGCGCGTGACTTGACTTTGTGCGCCGCAGCATCCACTTGGCCCCCAGGCGAGGCGTCATGCAGCGTGAACAGGACCCCAATCTTAAAAGGGGGTGTCCGGCTCCGCTTCGTCACTTTCAAAGGCTTTCCCTTTTCACGCGGGTCAGCAGAACCCGCCGCGTTTCGCGCGCCGTTCTGGCTGCGCGGCCGCCGCACATTTCGTGAGTTTCCATGACCATTTCGTTCGAATCCCTCGGGCTGTCGCAGCCCGTTCTCCAAGCGCTCGCGCTGAAGGATTACACCCAGCCGTCGCCGATCCAGGCGCAGGCGATCCCGACCCTGCTCCAGGGCCGCGACCTGCTCGGAATCGCGCAGACCGGCACCGGCAAGACCGCAGCCTTCATGCTTCCGTCGATCGACCGCCTGAGCGGCGCCCGCCGCCCGCAGTCGCGCACCTGCCGGATGCTCGTCCTCGCGCCAACCCGCGAGCTCGCCAGCCAGATCGCCGCGAGCGCCCGCGACTATGCCAAGTTCACCGCGCTCAATGTCGCGACGGTGTTCGGCGGAACCTCGCTCCACAAGAATCGCCAGGACCTCGCCCGCGGCGTCGACGTGCTCGTCGCAACGCCCGGCCGACTGCTCGACCTCATCGACCAGGGCGCGCTGAGCCTTTCGAAGCTCGAGATCCTGGTGCTCGACGAAGCCGACCAGATGATGGACCTCGGCTTCATCCACGCGCTTCGCCGAATCGTCGCGATGCTTCCGCGCGACCGCCAGACGCTGTTCTTCTCGGCGACCATGCCGAAGACGATCCGCGAGCTCGCCGACAAGTTCCTGCGCGATCCCGCCGAGGTCAAGGTCGCCCCCGAGGCGACCACTGTCGAGCGGGTCACCCAGTTCGTCACCTTCTGCAACCAGGGCGAGAAGCAGGCTCTGCTCACCCTGACCCTGAAGGCGACGACGATCGACCGCGCCCTGGTCTTCACCCGCACCAAGCACGGCGCCGACCGCGTCGTCCGTCACCTCGCTGCCAGCGGCATCGCCGCCAACGCCATTCACGGCAACAAGAGCCAGCCGCAGCGCGAGCGCGCGCTCGGCGAGTTCCGTTCGGGCAAGGTACCGATCCTCGTCGCGACCGACATCGCGGCGCGCGGCATCGACGTCAGCGGCGTCAGCCACGTGTTCAACTTCGAACTGCCCAACGTGCCGGACCAATATGTCCACCGCATCGGCCGTACCGCCCGCGCCGGCAATGACGGCATGGCGATCGCCTTCTGCTCCGACGAGGAGCGCGGCGACCTGCGCGGCATCGAGAAGCTGATCCGCCAGCGCATCGAAGTCATGCCGCCCCCCGCCGGCCTCGCCGCCGAGGCCGCCCGCATCAAGGCGGCGCGCCCGGCTCCGGCTCCCGCGCAGGAACGCGGCGAGCGCCGCGAGCGCCCGCGTCACGAGCAGCGCCCCCATGGCGA
>NZ_JAANPA010000005.1 GCF_011320075.1 Sphingosinicella sp. YJ22
CAGCCCCTCCCCTTCAGGGGAGGGCTTGGGGTGGGGGAGTCCGTCGCGGAAAAGCGCCGTCGGAGGCATCGAGCCTCCGCCGTCGCTCCCCACCCCCGGCCCCTCCCCTGAAGGGGAGGGGTGAAAGCGCGCATCATACGCCGTCCCTCGTCGTGTCGATATAGTCGGTCCGCTGCAGGCGCTTCATCATAGGCCCGGCAAACCGCTCCGGCGGCTGCGCGGTTCCGATCGCCCAGGCCATGATGTCGACGTCCTGCTCCTCGAGCAGCGCCTCGAACCAGGCGAGCTCGTCGTCGCCCCATTCGGCGTGGCAGCAGTCGAAGAAGCCGCCGATCAGGAAATCGGCCTCGCGCGTGCCGCGGTGCCAGGCGCGGTAGCGAATGCGTCGAAGGCGTGCGTCGCGGTCCATAGGCTCCATGCGCGATTGGCCGGCGGGCCGGAAAATGGCCTGCAGGCGGAAAGGGTGAGGGGGCCATGTAAGGTGGCGACGCGGCGCTTTGAAGCCGCAATCGCCTATCTCCGAAGCGCCTTTTCATGATATCCGCAGGGGCGGGGGGACATCATGGAGCCATCCGCCGCGCCGGGCCCGACGACGGACCGGATCGACCTGCTCGACGCCTTGCGCGGCTTCGCGCTGTTCGGAATCCTGCTCGCCAACATCCTCTACTGGTCCGGATGGATCTTCATGCAGGAGCCGGCGCGCCTGGCGCTTGCCGGCGAGGCGGGCATGCGCGCGCAGCATCTGTTCCACCACGCCTTCATCGACGGCAAATTCTACACCCTGTTCTCCTTGCTGTTCGGAATCGGCTTCTCGCTGCAGCTGTCGCGGCTTGAGCGGCGCGGGGCCAACGGCGTGCGCATCTTCCGGCGGCGGCTGCTCGTGCTGCTCGCGATCGGCGTCATCCACATGGTGGCGATCTGGGACGGCGATATCCTGACACTCTATGCCTTGCTCGGCCTGCTCTTGCCGTTCTTCCGGAACTGTAGCGACCGGCGCGTGCTGACCGCGGCCGTGTTTCTGATCCTGTCACCGATCGCCGGCGTGGCGCTGTTCCAGACGCTCGGCTGGGCGCCGCATCTGGCGATCAACGCGTGGGCGGACTCGCTCGCCGTGCGCCTTGGCGGAACGCCGCAGGACCCGGTCGCCTGGCTGCAACGCTCCGATCCGCAGGCTTTCTTCGCCTGGGCGGCAAGCGGGTGGCCCTATTCGCTGAGCACGCGACTGGAGAGCTGGCGGATCCCCAAGGTGCTCGGGATCATGCTGCTGGGGCTGGTGCTGGGCCGCCGGCTCGCGGTGGGGACTCTGCTCGACGACCGCCGCCTGATGTGGGCGACCTTCTGGTCAGGCCTGGCCGTCGGCCTGCCGTTCAGCATCTTCTATGCGCTGACTCCGAGCGCCAACCAGGCGAGCCTGCCGGCGATCATCGGCACCGTGCCGCTGGCACTCGCTTATGCGGCCGGCTTCGTCCTTCTGTGGCCCCGCGCCAAGACTGTGCTCGGCCTGCTCGCGTGGCCGGGCCGGATGGCGCTGACCAACTATCTGATGCACTCGGTCATCGGCATCGGGCTGTTTTACGGGATCGGGCTCGGCCTCGTCGGGCGCGTCCCGCCGGCGGGCATCTATCTCATCGCCGTCGCGATCTTCGCCGGGCAGGTCCTGTTCTCGCGGCTGTGGCTGGCGCATTTCGACCAGGGCCCGATGGAGAAGCTGTGGCGGCGCCTGACCTATGGTGCTCGGGCGAGGCCTCGGGCGGCGTCGGCATCGGCATAGGCGAATTGATCGCGCCGAGCGTACCGGACGCAAAGACGAGAACTGGCCTTCCGGACGGCTGAACGGTTGTCGCTCGCGGTTCGGCGTGGCAGCAGGCGGCGATGCGCCCCGACCTCCTCAATCCGCTGTTCGCCGAAGTGGAGGTGCTGAAGGGCGTCGGCCCGCAGCTGGCGAAGCCGCTCACCAAGCTCGGCCTCACGCGGATCGTCGACCTCGCCTTCCATCTCCCGACCGGCTGGATCGACCGCAAGCCGGTCAATCGGCTCGACGAGGCCGATGTCGGTCGCATCATCACCGTGACTCTGACTGCGCGCGACTATCGCCAGTCGGGCGGGCACAAGAGCCCGCTGCGCATCCACGCCAGCGACGCCGGCGGCGACTATGTGACGCTGACCTATTTCCGCAATCCGGGCTGGGCGAAGCAGCAGCTTCCGATCGGCCAGCCGCGGATCGTGTCGGGCAGGCTCGACCGCTACGGCCAGGAGTTGCAGATGGTCCATCCCGACCATGTGCTGGACCCCGCGCAGAACGAGCAATTGCCGGCGCGCGAGCCGGTCTATGCGCTGTCGGAAGGGCTCACCAACAAGCGGATGGGCGACCTCGCCGCGCAGGCGCTGGCGCGGCTTCCGGAGCTCGCCGAGTGGATCGAGCCGAGCCTCAAGAGCGCGCGCGGCTGGCCAGACTGGCAGGCGGCGCTGACCGGGATCCACGCCGATCCCGCGCAGGCCAAGGCGCGCGAGCGGCTCGCCTATGACGAGATTTTCGCCAACCAGCTCGCGCTCAGCCTCGTCCGCGCCTCGTCGCGGCGGCGCAGGGGCATGCCGCTGAAGGGCGACGGGCATCTCCGCGCATTGCTCAAGCTGCCCTACGCCCCGACCGGCGCTCAGCAGCGGGCGATCGGCGAGATCGAGGGCGACCTCGCCCAGGAGACGCCGATGCTCCGCCTGCTCCAGGGCGACGTCGGCTCGGGCAAGACTTTGGTGGCTTTGAAGGCGATGCTGATCGCCGCGGAGGCGGGCGCCCAAGCGGCCCTGCTCGCGCCCACGGAGATCCTCGCCCGCCAGCATTACGAGACCATCCGGCGCCAGGTTGCCGGCCTTCCGATCAATGTCGCCATCCTCACCGGGCGTGACAAGGGGAGAGCGCGCGAGGCGACCCTGATGGGCCTCGCCGACGGGTCGATCCACATCCTGATCGGCACCCACGCCATCTTCCAGGAAGCGGTCAGCTACCGCCGCCTCGGCCTCGCGGTGATCGACGAGCAGCACCGCTTCGGAGTCGCCCAGCGCATGATGCTGACCGCCAAGGCGGAGAGGCCGCCGCACCTCCTGGTCATGACCGCGACCCCGATCCCGCGCACGCTGACGCTGACCCAATATGGCGAGATGGACGTCAGCCGCCTCGACGAGATGCCGCCCGGCCGCCAGCCGATCGAGACCCGCGTGCTCAGCGTCGACCGGGTCGACGAGGTCGCCGACGCGCTCGGCCGCCACATCGCCCAGGACAAGCAGGCTTATTGGGTGTGCCCCTTGGTCGAGGAGAGCGAGGTCAGCGACCTCGCCGCCGCCGAGGAACGCGCGCGGGTGCTTCGGCTGCGCTTCGGCGACACGATCGGCCTCGTCCATGGCCGCATGAAGGGGCCGGAAAAGGATGCGGTCATGGCCGCCTTCCAGCGAGGCGAGCTCAAGGTCCTCGTCGCGACGGTGGTGATCGAGGTCGGAGTCGACGTCCCCAACGCGACCCTGATGATCATCGAGGGCGCCGACCGCTTCGGCCTCGCGCAGCTTCACCAGCTGCGCGGCAGGGTGGGGCGCGGCGACCAGCACAGCGTCTGCCTGCTGCTGCGCGGCAATGCCCTCAACGAGACCACGCGTGCGCGCCTCGCCCTGATGCGCGAGACCAATGACGGCTTCCGGATCGCCGAGGAGGATCTGCGCCTGCGCGGCGGCGGCGAGATTTTGGGCACGCGCCAGTCCGGCGAAGCGCAGTTCCGGCTCGCGACGCCCGAGCTTGTCCAGGAGCTGGTTCCCGCCGCTACCGACGACGCCCGCCTGCTCGTCGACCGCGACGGCGGGCTCGAGGGCGAGCGCGGCCAGGCGGCGCGGCTGCTCCTCTATTTGATGGAACGCGACGCCGCCGTCGCGACTTTGCGCTCCGGCTGAGGAGACGAGACATGCCGACGAGCCTGATTCTGCCGGCTTTGCTGATCCTCATCGCGGGCGCGATGACCGCCGCCCAGCCGCCGACCAACGCAGTCCTCGCCCGCGAAAGCGGCTCGGTAATCCTCGCCGCCGTGATTTCATTCGCGGTTGGCACGGCCGTCCTGCTCGCAGTGCTTGCCGCCACCCAGCCGCGCTTCGCGCTGGCGCCGCTTCGCGACGTGCCGTGGTGGGCGTGGGCGGGCGGCTTCTATGGCGCGGTGTTCGTCGCGGCCGGAGCCTATGCCGCGCCGAGGCTCGGAATCGCCTCGCTGATCACCATCGCCGTTGCCGGCCAGATGATCGCCGCGATCGCCATCGACCATTATGGCGCCTTTGGTCTCGACCGCACCCCGATCTCACTCGGCCGGGTGCTCGGCGTGCTTCTGATCGTCGGCGGCGTGGTCCTGGTGCGCCGCTTCTGATTCCGACGGGATCGTGCTGCATCGCGGGGGAACATGCCGCCGAGCGCGCCGTTCCCTTCCCATCATGACATGGCTGGAAGACCTGACGGCGCTGCTCGGCAGCGACGCCCGACCATTCGCCGCACTGGCCGTCGCGCTGGTCGCCGGCGCATTCGGTCACCTTGTTCTGTTCCAAATCGGCTGCGCCTGGGCGCGCCGCGCACGCTGGGAAAGCTGGCGCGAGACGGTGGGGAGGCTGCGCTGGCCGAGCTTCTGGCTGCTTTGCCTCTTCGTCACGTCGGCGATGGTGCGCAGCTTCGCGTTCCCGCGCCAGGTGGAGCAATTGTGGCCGGTCGCGGCCGGCTTCCTTTTCCCGGCGGTGATCGGCTGGACGGCGCTCGCCGCACTTCGCGTCTTCGCCCATTGGGTCGAGCGGCGCAGTGACATCAGCAGCGAGGACAATCTCGCCGCCCGCCGCCGCCGCACCCGGCTCGATATCCTGGCGCGGGTCGGCGCTTTCGCGATCCTGTTCGTGACGCTCGCGATGATGCTGCTGTCGGTTCCGAGCATCCGCTCGGTCGGGATCACCTTGATGGCGTCGGCTGGCCTTGCAGGGCTTGCCGTTGGAGCCGCCGCCCAGCCGCTTCTCAAGAACATCATCGCCGGCGTGCAGATGGCGTTCAGCGAGCCGGTTCGGATCGACGACGTCGTCATCATCGACGGCGAGTGGGGCCGAATCGAGGAGATTCGCCTCACCTATCTCGTCGTCGCCTTGTGGGACCAGAGGCGCCTCGTCGTGCCCATCTCGCGTTTCCTGGAAAAGCCGTTCGAGAACTGGACCCGGTTCAGCAGCCAGATCCTCGGCACGCTGTTCCTGCGCCTCGATCCCGTGGCCGACGTCGACCGTGTCCGCCGCAAGGTCGATGAACTGCTGCCGGAGAACCCGCGCTGGGACCGCCGCGTCGGGGTCGTCCAGGTCACCGACATCCGCGCGGATTCGATCGAGGTGCGGGTGCTGGTGAGCGCGGCCAACGCCTCGGCCGCGTTCGACCTGCGCTGCGACCTGCGCGAGGCGCTGCTCGCTTTCCTGCGCGACGAGATGCCTGAAGCGCTGCCGCGCAATCGCGAACTGATCAGCGGCACGGTGGAGACCAAGCCGGCCCTGGCACGCGCCGCCTAGGACGTCAGCAGGCCGTGCTTCTTCTTGCCGGCCGACACTCGCACCTGCCCGGCGACAGTCACGACCGCATGCTCGTCCGTCACCGCTTCGCCGTCGACGCGGGCGCCGCCCTGGGCGATCAGCCGCCGCGCTTCCTTCTTCGACGCGGTGAGGCCGAGCGCGACCATCGCGTCCGCCAGACCGATCGAGCCTTCGGGCACCGTCAGCGTCGGCAGCGCCTCGCCGGCAGCGCCTTCCTCGAAGGTCCGCCGCGCGGTCTCCGCGGCGTCGCGGGCGGCGTCGGGGCCGTGCAGGAGCGTCGTCGCCGCATCCGCAAGCAGCTTCTTGGCCTCGTTGATCTCGGCGCCCTCAAGCCGCTCCAGCCGGGCGATCTCGTCGAGCGGCAGGTCGGTGAACAGCCGCATGAACCGGCCGACATCGGCGTCCTGCGTGTTCCGCCAGAACTGCCAGTAATCGTAGGACCCGAGCTGGTCGGCGTTGAGCCACACCGCGCCTTTCTCGGTCTTGCCCATCTTGCCGCCGTCCGCGGTGGTGATGAGCGGGGTGGTCACCCCATAGACCTGGGTGCCGTCGACTCGCCGCGCGAGCTCGACGCCGTTGACGATGTTGCCCCACTGGTCGGACCCGCCGAGCTGCAGCCGGCACGCCGCCCGCCGCGACAGCTCGAGGAAGTCGTAGCCCTGCAGGATCATGTAGTTGAACTCGAGGAAGGACAGCGACTGCTCGCGGTCGAGCCTGAGCTTCACGCTGTCGAAGGTCAGCATCCGGTTGACCGAGAAATGCTGGCCGATCTCGCGCAGGAACGGGATATATTCGAGCCGGTCGAGCCACTCGGCATTGTCCATCAGCACCGCGTCGGTCGGGCCGTCCCCGAAGGTCAGAAAATGTTCGAACGCGCGGCGGATCGAGGCGATGTTGGCGTTGATCGTGTCGACGCCGAGGAGCTTGCGCGCCTCGTCCTTGAAGCTCGGGTCGCCGATCTTCGAGGTGCCGCCGCCCATCAGCACGATCGGCTTGTGTCCCGCCTGCTGCATGCGTCGCAGCATCATGATCTGGACGAGGCTGCCGACATGGAGCGACGGTGCGGTCGCGTCGAAGCCGATATAGCCGGGGACGATCTCCTTGGCGGCGAGGGCGTCGAGCCCGCTCGCGTCGGTCGTCTGGTGGACATAGCCCCGCTCGTCGAGCAGGCGCAGAAGTTCGGACTTGTACTGGCTCATGGTGCGAGCGAATTACCCGTGACTCTCTTTCCCGTCACCCCCGCGAAAGCGGGGGTCCAGCTACCTTGGCCTAGACCTGAAGAAAAAGCTGGATTCCCGCTTCCGCGGGAATGACGATGGGGGATGCAAGTGCTGCTTACCCCGCATCCGGGATCGCTTCCTGCCCGCAACTTTCGCCTGGAAGCGGGGATCGACCGCTATGCTGACGCCCTCCGGTTGGAGTTTGCATGGCGCGGCGACACATCGGAACTCCTAATCCCCGGACCGTGCCCCCCGCGGCGGCGTGACGAGCTTTGGCGCTCCACGTGTTTCGAGGCCTTCGTCAGCGTTGCTGGCAACGACGCTTACTATGAGATCAACATTTCGCCGTCTGGCGAATGGGCCAGCTACCGGTTTAGCCGTTATCGCGAGGGGATGGCGCCTGCGTCCCTCGCGCCGTTCGAGGACCCCTTCGTGCTACTCGACGAGGCGATTCTGGAGGTGTCGGCAGTAATCGAGTTCAACGGCGCTTCGGAGCTAGGGCAGGAGATTCCCCTGCTGCTCAACCTCACCGCCGTCATCGAAGAGCGCGACGGCACCAAATCCTACTGGGCGCTCAACCATCCACCTGAAGGTCCGCCCGATTTCCATCATGCCGCTTGCTTCACGCTCGAACTGCCGCCAGCACCGGCGCCATGAAATTCGGCATCGACCGGCTGCTCGCCGACCCTGAGCTTCGCAAGCCCCTCGAAGGCAAGCGCGTCGCCCTGCTCGCCCATCCCGCCTCGGTGACGGCGGACCTCACCCACAGCCTCGACGCGCTCGTCGCCGCGGGCCTCAAAGTGACCGCGGCGTTCGGGCCGCAGCATGGCATCCGCGGCGAGAAGCAGGACAATATGGTGGAGTCGGACGACTTCACCGATCCCGAGCACGGCATCCCCATCTTCAGCCTCTATGGCGAGGTGCGCCGGCCGACCGGCCAGTCGATGGGCACGTTCGACGTGATCCTGATCGACATGCAGGACCTCGGCTGCCGCATCTACACCTTCATCACGACCCTGCTCTACGTGCTCGAGGCCGCGGCGCAGCACGGCAAGCAGGTGTGGGTGCTCGACCGGCCCAATCCCGCCGGCCGCCCGGTCGAGGGCCTGACTCTGCGCGAAGGCTGGGAAAGCTTCGTCGGCGCCGGACCGATGCCGATGCGGCACGGACTCACGCTGGGCGAGCTCGGCTTGTGGTTCATCGAGAAGTTCAAGCTCGACGTCGACTATCGCGTCATCGAGATGGAGGGCTACGACCCCGAGGCCGCGCCCGGCTTCGGCTGGCCGCTCGGCGAGCGGATCTGGGTCAATCCCAGCCCCAATGCGCCGAACCTTTGGATGGCGCGGGCCTATGCGGGCACGGTGATGCTGGAAGGCACGACGCTGAGCGAGGGCAGGGGCACGACCCGCCCGCTCGAATTGTTCGGCGCCCCCGACATCGACGGCAAGGCGGTGATCGCCGAGATGCGCCGCCTCGCGCCGCACTGGCTGGGCGGCTGCATCCTTCGCGACTGCTGGTTCGAGCCGACCTTCCACAAGCATGTCGGCAAATTGTGCGGTGGAGTCCACATCCACGCCGAGGCGCCGGGCTACGACCATCACGCCTTCAAGCCGTGGCGGCTTCAGAGCCTCGCCTTCAAGGCGATCCGCCGCCTCCACCCCGATTACGAGCTGTGGCGCGACTTCCCCTACGAATATGCCTTCGGGAAGCTGCCCATCGACGTGATCAACGGAAGCCCCCTGCTGCGCGAATGGGTCGACGACGGGGGCAGCGAGCCCGGCGACCTCGACGTCCTCACCATCCCGGACGAGCAGGCCTGGGCGGAGGAGCGAACACCCTTCCTCCGCTACTGACCGACCTTCCGGCTCAGCGTCCGCATCGCGTCGTCGAGCCCGTCGAGCGTCAGTGGGTACATGCGGTCGTCGAGCAGCTGCTGCATGACCCGGACCGACTGGGTGTAGCCCCAATATTGCTCCGCCACCGGATTGAGCCACACCGTCGCCGGATAGGTGTTGGTGAGCCGCTTCATCCAGGTCGCGCCGGCTTCCTCGTTATAATGCTCGACCGAGCCGCCGGCATGGGTGATCTCATAGGGGCTCATCGACGCGTCGCCGACCACCACGACCTTGTAGTCGTGGCCGAATTTGTGGAGCACATCCCAGGTCGGCGTGCGCTCGGCGAAGCGGCGGCGGTTGTCCTTCCAAACGCTCTCGTAGAGGCAGTTGTGGAAGTAGAAAAATTCGAGATTCTTGAACTCCGCGGTCGCCGCCGAGAACAATTCCTCGACCAGCTTGATGTGCGGGTCCATCGATCCGCCGACGTCGAGGAAGAGCAGCAGCTTCACCGCATTGTGCCGCTCGGGGCGCATGCGGATGTCGAGCCAGCCCTGCCGCGCCGTTCCTTCGATCGTCGCGTCGAGATCGAGCTCGTCGGCCGCGCCCTCGCGGGCGAAGCGCCGCAACCGCCGCAACGCGACCTTGATGTTGCGGGTGCCGAGCTCCTTCGAATTGTCGAGATTCTGGAAGGCGCGCTGCTCCCATACCTTGATCGCGCGCCTCTGCCCCCCGGTGCCGCCGATGCGCACCCCTTCGGGATTGTAGCCGCTGTTGCCGTAGGGCGAGGTGCCGCCGGTGCCGATCCACTTGCTTCCGCCCTGGTGGCGGCCCTGCTGCTCCTCGAGCCGCTTCTTGAGCGTCTCCATGATTTCTTCCCAGGAGCCCAGTGATTGGATCTCGGCCATCTGCTCGGGGGTGAGATAGAGCTCGGCGATCGCCTTCAGCCACTCCTCGGGAAGCTCCTGCGCCTCGGTGCCGTAGCTCGTCTCGATGCCCTTGAAGACCTTGGCGAAGACTTGGTCGAAGCGGTCGAGCAGCCCCTCGTCCTTCACGAAGGTGGCGCGCGCGAGATAGTAGAAATCCTCCGGTCGAGCCTCGATCACCTGGCGGTCGAGCGCCTCCAGAAGCGTCAGATGCTCCTTGATCGAAGCCGGGATGCCCGCGGCGCGAAGCTCGTCGACGAAGGAGAAGAACATGACGGGCGGCAGCTTAGCCCAGCAAACCTCCGCACGTCATCCCCGCGAAAGCGGGGATCCAGCTTCTGTCTCGCGGTGTGGGAAAGGAAGCTGGATTCCCGCCTTCGCGGGAATGACAGGAGAGGGCGTACGCATCCCCCTGGTTAACCCGGCCTCAACCACTTCGTCCTAACACCGACCGCGAAACAACCAACATGGAGCGGGGACCTTGGCGAGTTCGGCGGTGGAACAGGCTGACAGCGCGGCGATCAATCAGGTCGCGCGCAATTGCGGTCGCCTCGCGATCGAGTGCAGCGACGTGTCCGGCTACGTCAACGGCGTCTCTCAGCGCATCTCCGAGAATCTGAAGACTCTCGACCAACTCGAGGACGTCACCAGCCAGCTCCTCAACGACCAGGTCCGGGTCGCGGATTCGACCGACGAGGCGCACATGCTCGCCGAGCAGGCGCGTTCCAAGCTGGAGGCGGGCAGGGCGGCGATCGAGGACACGATCCGCGTCTTCTCCGGCCTCACCGACCTCGTCGTCCAGCTCGGCGACCGGATGCAGGGCTTCGCCGAGGCGATGACCAGCGTTCGCACCGTCTCCTCGAGCATCGAATCGATCGCCAAGAAGACCAACATGCTCGCGCTCAATGCCACCATCGAGGCGGCGCGCGCGGGCGAGGCCGGCCGCACCTTCGCGGTCGTCGCCGCCGAGGTGAAGAAGCTCGCCCACGACACCCGCACCGCCACCATGGAGATCGGCGAGACCGTCGCGTCGCTGACCCGCGAGGCGGAAGCCGTCACCAGCGAGATCAAGGCCGGAGTCGAGACCAGCCGTCTCGCCCAGGGCTCCTTCTCCAAGATCAACGAGACCGTCCGCGACGTCGCCGACCTCGTGTCGATGGTCGACCGCCAGACCGAGGGCATCGCCCAGTCGACCGGCCTCATCCAGCAGAGCGTCGACCGGGTGAAGAGCGGCCTCGACGCCTTCGCCGCCGACGCCCGCGCCAATGGCGGCCAATTGAAGGACGCGCACGAGCGGCTCGGCCGCCTCGAATTGCTGTCCAACGACATGCTCGACCGTCTCGCCAGCTCCGGCGTGGCGATCGACGACACGCCGTTCATCCAGTTCGCGCAGCGCTCCTGCTTCGAGATCAAGCGGGTGGTCGAGGCCGGCATCGCCGAGGGCAAGGTCAAGCACGAGGACGTGTTCGACTTCGATTACAGGCCGATACCCGGCACCAATCCGGTCCAGTACGAGGTGCGCTTCTGCGCGTTCGCCGACATCCACATCCGGCCGATCCTCGACCGGCTGATGGCCGAGGAGCCGCGCCTGATCGCCGCCGCTCTCACCGACATCAACGGCTATCTGCCGACCCATATCAGCGAGCGCTCGCAGCCCCAGGGCCCCGACCCGAAATGGAATGCCGAGCATTGCCGCAACCGCCGCAATTTCCTCGACGACAGCACCCGCCGCGCCATCGCCAGCACCAAGGAAGCGATGCTCGCCACCTACGGCATGGATCTCGGCAACGGCCGCTATCTGCCGGTGAAGAACGTGTTCGTGCCGTTGTTCATCAACGGCCAGCGCTGGGGCAATTTCGAAATGGCCTATCGCGACGAGACGGTCGCCTAAGCCGTTGCGGTCAGTTCTGTCGCCTAACGCTTAGGTCGGCGCGGGCTCGGGCCGAAATCGCGCCACAAAGTTATTTTCCTTCCTGGTCAGCCGTGCTTGTATGCGCGGCGGGTTGATCAGGGGGGATCCATGAAGAAGCTGACCGCTATTGTGGCGGTATTGTTCGCCTTCGGCCTCGGCGGCTGCGGGACGCAGGCCGTCGAGTGTGGTTCCGAGGATGCCATCGCGACCGTCAAGCCCATCTTCCAAGAGGAAGTACAGCGGCTGATTACCGAGCAGTCCCGCAACGCCGAGGGTGGCCGCTTTGCATCCAATGCCGAAGTTCGCGCCGCGGTCCGGCAGGCGGACGTGACGCTCGCGGACGTCCGCACGACCAACCGCGATCCCAACAGCACGCGCCGCTTCTGTACCGGGATGTTGCAGGTGACCCTGCCGGCGGATCTGGTTGAGAATTCGGATCGCACCCGTCGAATGATCGACGAGAATGACGACGTTAATGCGCTGGCTGACCGCAACAACATCGACCGCAACGTCAACCGGTTCGAGGCCGAGATCGAATATTCGGTTCAGCCAACGGACGATGGGCGCAGCGTTCATGCCGAGGTTCAGGAAGCGAGTAATGTGTTCGGCTTTTTTGCTGAGCTGCTCATCTCGCACCTCGCCAGCGGCGAGGTGCGCGAAGCGCGAGCTGCTGAGGAGAATGCGATGGCAGACCAACGCCGGCAGGAGGAGCAACTCGCCCAGGAACAGGAAAGCGCACTCGCTGAGCAGCGTCAGGCCTCGCTTGAGCAGGTTCGCGCCGAGTTGAGGCTGGCTGAGCAGACGATCAACGCCGTCTGGGGAGCCATTCCTTCGGACCGGCGCCAGTCCATTCTCGAGATGCAGAGGGCCTGGATCCGCCGCAAGAACGCCGACTGCAGGGTCGAGGCCGCTTCGGCGTCAATCGAGCCGAGCGAGCGAGAGATCGCGCGCATGCGCTGCGAAACCCGGATGAATCAGGAGCGATCCAACCAGCTTCGGCAATATGTTAGCTACGGCGATGACGGCGCGTAGCCGAAGCTTACCGTCCGGACGCCTTGATGCTCAGCCGCCCCGGCGGCTCATGAACGCCAACCGCTCGAACAGCATCACGTCCTGCTCGTTTTTGAGCAGGGCGCCGTGGAGGGGCGGGATCGCCTTCGAAGGGTCCTTCGACTGGAGGACCTCGAGCGGCATGTCCTCGTGGAGGATCAGCTTCAGCCAGTCGATCAGCTCGCTGGTCGACGGTTTCTTCTTGAGGCCGGGCACCTCGCGGACCTGGTAGAAGATATCGAGCGCCTTGCCGACCAGCAGCTTCTGGATTCCCGGGAAGTGGACGTCGATGATCGCCTGCATCGTCTCCCGGTCGGGGAAGCGGATATAGTGGAAGAAGCAGCGGCGAAGGAACGCGTCGGGCAGCTCCTTCTCGTTGTTCGACGTGATCACCACGATCGGCCGCTCGACCGCCTTCACCGTCTCCTTGGTCTCGTAGACGTGGAATTCCATGCGATCGAGCTCCTGGAGGAGGTCGTTCGGGAACTCGATGTCGGCCTTGTCAATCTCGTCGATCAGCAGGACGGGCAACTGCGGCGACGTGAACGCCTCCCAGAGCTTGCCGCGCTTGATGTAGTTCTTGATGTCGTGGACCCGCTCGTCGCCGAGCTGGCCGTCGCGAAGCCGTGCGACCGCGTCATATTCGTAGAGGCCCTGATGCGCCTTGGTCGTCGACTTGACGTGCCACTCGATCAGCGGCGCTCCGATCGCCTCGGCGATCTCGTGCGCGAGAACGGTCTTGCCGGTGCCCGGCTCGCCCTTGACCAGCAGCGGCCGGCGCAGCGCGACGGCGGCGTTGACCGCGACCGTGAGGTCGTCGGTGGCGACATAGCTCTGAGTGCCCTCGAAACGCATGGCGCGGGCCTACCGGGCCGGCCGTTGCGGGGCAAGCTCAGGCCGCGATTCTCGCCTGGGCCCGGGCCTGGAGCAGGTCCCACAGGCCGCGATGCTGGAGCGCGACCTGCTCGGCGCCGAAGCGCATCGCGCGGCTCATCGCCGGGTCCGTCGCGGCCGTCTCGACCAGCCCGGCGATCGCCGCACGGTGGTCGCCGGCGCGGGGCGGCGGGGTGACCCCGAAGCGGTCGGCGGCGGTGTCGAGTACGGTCCGGATCACCGCCCAGTCGGCGGCGACGGCGAGCGCGGCGCCGACCGAGCAGCCGCGCCGTTCGGACTTGGCGAGGGTGGCGAGGGCGTGGCGGGTCGCGGCGATCGCCGCTTCGCTGCCGCTGCCGCGGGTCGGCGGGATCGGGCCGGCCTCGACCGCGAGCCGGGCGAGGAAGGCGCGCTCGCGGCTGAAGGCGTCGCCGGCTTCGGCCAGCCAGGCGCGGCTCGGCGGATCGATGGTGCGCGCCGCCACCAGCTCGACGAGCGAGGGATATTGGCCGTGCAGGGCGCACAGGAAATGAATGGCGTCGGCAAGGTTGTGTGGCGCGGTCGGGCTGGCCAGCAGAAGCTCGCTCGCCGGATAGGCATGCGAACCGCTGCCATGATCGTCGACGCAATCGAGCAGCAGACAGCCGGAACGGGCCTCTTGCCTCAGTCCGATCGGATGTGATGCCATGCAGCTCCTCCCGGCGCCGAGCCCCCCTGGCGCGCTCGCGCTGTCTAGCGCGGGCGGGGTAAAGAGGGGGTAAAGCCGGGCGGGATTGTTGATCCATGTCGGCGATTCCGCTGGGCGGGGAGGGGTCTGGTGGCCGGCTTCGCGAGGGAAGGGGTCAGACCAAGGCTTACTGCCTCGGGCGGACCGTGACGAACGTGCCGTGGCCGCGGTGGAGGCGGCGAACGAAGCCCGGCGCGAGCGGCTCGGCGAACATCAGGCCGACATTCATCAGCCGCACCCAGCGCACCCAGGCGAAGACCTGGTGGTCGTCGGCGAAGCAGACGGTGACGAAGGCGCCGACGTCCAGCGCCTCGTCGCAGATTCCGGAAAAGCCGCCGCACGACAGGTCGCGGACTCGGACCGAGCAGCTCCTGCCCTTGGCGATGACCTCGAGCGGATAGCCCTGGAACGGCACACGGGGATGGGCGCGCGCCTCCCCGCTCGCCGCCGCCACGGGGGCGGTCGTGCCTGGATTCTGTTCGCGGCCCGGCATCGATTCCAAGACTGTCCTCGTGTCCGCCCTTCGTTGAACGGAAAATGCGGCGTTTAGAAAGAGATCACCCCGCCGACGCTAAAGGGGCGAGGTAAAGCCCCGGTTAAACCCGCGCGCCGCCGCGGTAACGAAGGCGAAATGGATCCGCGCTATGAGCATGGGTCATGACCCAGCCATGCGAGAACGACGTCCCCGAGCTCCCGGTCCACGCGTGGGACCAGGACAGCGCGTCGGTGACCCCCGACCAGCTCAAGGTCCTGATCGTCGATGACGACGAGATGATGCACCGGCTGGTGCGCAGCGCGCTCACCGAATTCGGCTTCACCCGGATCGAGGTCGCCGCCGACGGCGCCGCCGGCCTCGCCGCGGTCGAGCGCGAGATCCCGGACATCATCATCTCCGACTATCACATGCCGGAGATGCATGGGCTCGACTTCGTCGAGGCGGTGCGCGGCGACGAGGCGCGCGACGAGATCGTGATCATCATGCTGAGCGCCCATGACGACCTCAATGTGATCGAGGGCGCGCGCGATCTCGGCGCCGACACGTTCATGGTCAAGCCGTTCCACCGCGCCGACCTCAAGCAGCTGATCGAGACCCTCTACCACCGCTTCAACTGCGCTCGGATCGCCTGGCCGGCGTGACGGCTCTGCCGGTCAGCGCAGCTGGCTGTCCTTGCTGCCGCGCCGGTTGAAGCCCGCCGCGACGACACGGCCGTCGCGCTGCGACTGGCAGGGGACGCAGGTGCGCGCGCCGGGGAGGGCGCGGCGCCGCGCCTCGGGGATCTCGTCGCCGCATTCGACGCAATGGGTCTCGCCGTCGCCGCCGGCCATGCGCGCTCGGGCGGCTAGGATCGCGTCCCTGACCGTGTCGTCGATCTGATCCTGCACCGCGCCGTCGCGGGTCCAGCCGCCAGCCATTCCTGCTGCCTCTTTGCCTGTGTTGCGAACGGCCTAGATGGGGTTTGCGTTCCGATTTTTGAAGGCGCGCGGGCGGCTCGGGAAGCGCGGCTGCGGGGGGAAGTTGACGAGCGCGAAAGTCACGACTGTCACGAAAGTCACATGGAATCGCAGGGTCTCGGGGCTGGAGCGAAGCGGCGTCGCGGGTGAGACTGAGGGGGTTGAGTCGCGCGGGCACCGGGCGACGCTGACAGGCGAAATCCTATTTGTATCCAACAAAATGCGGTGGGGTTGCCCGGCCGCCGAACGGGCGCCCCTCGACTTCGCTCGGGACGAGCGGGAGGTGGGTGTGCATTCACCCGTTTCAGATCGGGCGCGCGAGCGGGCAACCGGCGGGTAGGAGGCCGATGTCCGCGACGGGCGGAAAGCGGGTCGTTCATCGCGTGTGAAGGCAGCGTGAGCGATCGGTGAGGGCCGAAGGGGAGGGTGCGATGATCGCGATCATGTTGGCGCTGCTGGCGACCGAGCAACAGCCGCGGGAAGTGGATGTGGCGCGGCCGGAGCGGTGGATCCCGCAAAATCTCGCGCCGATCGATGACGACGCACTGATCGATTTCGTTCGGCGCCCGTTCGATCCGATGAGCGACCAGACCCGTTGGCCGCGGTCGCTCGGAACGCATCGCGGCGTCGCCGTGATCGTGAGCTACACCTGCTCGGACCTGTGCCCGGACTATACGAAGCGAATCGTGCGCTACAATCTGCTGCCCGGCGAGGAGTGCACGCGGGCCGGGGGCATCTCGAAGGATATCGTCGTGCCGAGGGGCATCGGCACCGGGCTCCGGCGCTACTGCATCCCCGCGGTCACCGATCCGTATCAGCGCTGAGCCGGTCGGTCAGGCTCCGCGGCTCAGGCGCGGTCCCTCGGCGGGTTGGGATCGCGGCCGTGGCTGTCGGAGCGCTGGATGCGCCCGTCGCGGCCGTGGACCTGGAGCTCGGTCTCCTGGTTGCGGCTGATCGTCCGGCCGAGCGTCTCGGCCTCGGCCTTGGTGCCGGTGACGTGGCTGGCGCGCTCGCCGCCGTCTCGCTTGACCTGCCAGCCGTCCTCGTGGGGCATCACCCTGTGCGTGTCGCGGGACATGAGTTGCTCCTTCGATATCAACGTCCCGCCGCCAACGCTCCGGCGGCCGCGCGGTTCTCGCGACCGCCGGGCGATGCGACCGGTGGAATCGCCCGAGCGATCAGTCGCTCACTTCGGTGAGCGTCGTGGTCTCGGGCTTCGGCAGGCCGCCGGCCTTGTACCGGGCCGTCAGCTCCTCCTTGCGGGCGCGCATCCGGTCGCCGAGCTCGTCCATGTCGAGGCCGGCCTTGCGCGCCTGGGAGAACATGCCCTCCATGCGCTTCTCCTCCTCCTCGACATGGTGCTCGATCTGCTCGGAGAGGACCTTGACCTTGGCATCGTAGAAGTCGTCGTCGGGGCCGCCCGCCTCGATCTCGGCGATCAGCACCTTGGCGCCGTCATGCTCGACATAGGCTTCCTTCAAGAGGTCGTCCTCGATCTTGCCCTCGCAGGCGGGATAGAAAATCTCCTCCTCGATCTGCGCATGGATGGTGAGCTCCATGCAGATGCGCTGGGCGATGTCGCGCTTGCGGCCGTCGCCGGAGGCCTTCTCGAATTTCTCGAAGAGGGCCTCGACCTCGCGGTGGTCGGCTTTGAGCAGGGCGATGGCGTCGGGTTTGGTTTCGGTGGGCATGGTAAGGACTCCGTGGGGATTCGTTCGCAGAACAAAAACTGCCCCGCGTCCGTTCCGCCGCAAATTCCGGTGATGTGGTGGGGCTTTTCTCCTCGTGTCGGCCTCCGCAGGCCCAGAGATCAGCTCCCGGCGAGTCGGCGTTGCAGCGCCGCCTGCCATCTGGCAAATTGCCTAGAGATGGCAAATCTATGGGGGGAGACGGTCTGTGGCCGATCCGACGAATGAGGAGCTGATCAGCATCTGGGCTAAAGCGGTGGATACTCAGATGCATTTCAATGAGATGTCGGTAAAATCTCGGCAGCTCGGCTTAACATTCGTTACCGCAGCTCTCGCCCTTGCTGTTGTCCTAATCACCCAAAGCAGAGATTTTGCCATAAATTTCTCTACCCAGTGGGGAGAATTTAAACTTCACTTGGCGGTTTTACTCGTAGCTGCTGCGGCGTTTGGCTTAGGAGCTGTGAGGACGCTCGATCTCTCCGTTTACCACAGAATGCTTAAAGCTCTCGACAGCTTGCCGGCCCCCTCTTCAATGTGCAAACCAAAGCACGACAATATGTCGAAGAAACTTTTATCCAAGACAAAATCCGGCCGAGCCGAGGCCTTGTTTCTCGAAAACTCCTTGGCCCTAATGATCTCCTCGTCTCGCCAGTGCGAGATGGCTACCAGCTTCGGATAGAGATCCTGCTGAGAAACTGTGCCGTACTGCGCCCAAGCCACATCGACTCCTGCTGCATTGGCCATCGACACGTCTTTGAACAGGCTATCCCCAACATATAGCGCTCTCGACGGATCGATATCTTCCCGCTCGCATATTTCGCGCAAAACTGACGGAGAGGGCTTCTGTTGGTGATGTGATAGCTCCACTAGCGTGAAGGCTTCGGTGGAACCGAAGTCACCACCAATGTGAGCCTCGGCACGTTCCCGGCAGTAGATCCGGTCAAAGTAAGGCTCCAAATTCAGTCTCTTGGCTCTGTCTTTTACAGCTAAGGGACGTGCTTCCGTATGACCAATAACACGGACACCATTCTCAAGAAGGACCCCTAGTGCCTCGTGAACACCAGGATAGGCGATTAAGGCATTCGACTTCGAGAGCCCAATCTCCGCCAGCGCTTTGACCAATGCTAACTCGGCGCCGCATCTGGATTTAACGTCTATTTGGTCGGACGTGCGGGAGTTCCGCGATCGGGTCATCGGCGCAGGGATGCTGCAGTGACCGGGGGAGAGCGAAAAGGCCCCGCCGAAGCGGGGCCTTGGTTTCACTGGTCGAGAAAGGACCGCATTTTCCGCGACCGCGACGGATGCTTCAGCTTCCTCAGCGCCTTCGCCTCGATCTGGCGGATGCGTTCGCGGGTGACGCTGAACTGCTGGCCCACCTCTTCGAGGGTGTGGTCGGTGTTCATGCCGATTCCGAAGCGCATGCGCAGGACTCGTTCCTCGCGGGGGGTGAGCGACGCGAGGACTCGGGTCACCGTCTCCTTGAGGTTGGCCTGGATCGCGGCGTCGACCGGGATGACCGCGTTCTTGTCCTCGATGAAGTCGCCGAGGTGGCTGTCTTCCTCGTCGCCGATCGGCGTCTCGAGGCTGATCGGCTCCTTGGCGATCTTCATCACCTTGCGGACCTTCTCGAGCGGCATCGACAGGCGCTCGGCGAGGTCCTCGGGCGTGGCCTCGCGGCCATGCTCGTGGAGGAACTGGCGGCCGGTGCGGACCAGCTTGTTGATCGTCTCGATCATGTGGACCGGGATGCGGATGGTCCGCGCCTGGTCGGCGATCGAGCGGGTGATCGCCTGACGGATCCACCAGGTCGCGTAGGTGCTGAACTTGTAGCCGCGGCGGTACTCGAACTTATCGACCGCCTTCATCAGGCCGATATTGCCCTCCTGGATGAGGTCCAGGAACTGAAGGCCGCGGTTGGTGTATTTCTTGGCGATCGAGATGACGAGGCGCAGGTTCGCCTCGACCATTTCCTTCTTGGCGATTCGCGCCTCGCGCTCCCCTTTTTGGACCTGGTTCACGATCCGGCGGAACTCGGCGAGGCTCATGCCGGTCGCCTGGGCGATGTCGGCGATCTCGGTGCGGATGCGCTCGATCGCATCGGCCTCGACGGTGCAGAAGGCGTGCCACTTGCGGTCAATGCCGCACACGCGGTCGGCCCAGCTCTCGTCGAGCTCGCTGCCCATGTAGGAGTCGAGGAAGGCGCGGCGCGGCACCTTGTGGCGCTCGGCGAGACGGAGCATCTGGCCGCCCAGCGCGGTCAGCCGGCGGTTGTAGCTGTACAGCTGGTCGACGAGGAACTCGATCTTGGCGCCGTGGAACTGGACGCTCTCGACTTCCGCGGTGAGCTGGTCGCGAAGGCCCTGATATTTCTTCTCGTCGGCCTTGGAGAATTCCTGGCCGGCGCTCATCGCCTCCATGCGCGCGGCCTGGAGCTTGGAGAATTTCTTGTAGAGGTCGGTGATCCGGGCGAACTTCTCGAGCGCGTCCGGCTTCAGGGTCTCTTCCATCTGGGCGAGGGAAAGGGTGTTGTCCTCTTCCTCCTCCTCGGCGGCCGGACGCGGCGTGCGCCGCTCGACCATGCTATCCTCGTCCTCCTCCTCGGGAGCGTCCTCGACCTCTTCTTCTTCCTTGATCGTCGGGCCGGCATTCTTTTCGCTGATCTCGCCGTCGCCGCCTTCGGCGCCTTCCTCGCTCTCGGTGAGCTGCTCGGCGGTCGGGCCCTTGGACAGCATCGCCTCGAGGTCGAGGATCTCGCGGAGCTGCATGTCGCCGCGGTTCAAGGCGTCGGACCAGTGGATGATCGCGTTGAAGGTGATCGGAGACTCACAGAGCCCCCAGATCATCGTGTCGCGGCCGGCCTCGATGCGCTTGGCGATGGCGATCTCGCCCTCGCGGCTGAGAAGCTCCACCGCGCCCATCTCGCGCAGGTACATGCGGACGGGATCGTCGGTGCGGTCGACGGTTTCCTTCTTCTTCTCGACGACGAAGGTCTCCGAGCCGTCGCCCTCCTCGGCGCCGTCGTCGGATTCCTTGTCGTCATCCTCCGAATCGTCGTTCTCGACGATGTTGACGCCCATCTCGCTGAGCGCGGACATCACGTCCTCGATCTGCTCGGAGGACATCTGGTCCTGGGGGAGGGCCTCGTTCAATTCGTCATAAGTGATGACTCCGCGCTTCTTGGCGCGGGCGATGAGCTTCTTGATCGAGGCTTCGTTGAGGTCGATCAGCGGCGCATCGCCTTCGTTGCGCTCGTCCGTCTCGGCCGTTTCAGTCTTCGCCATCCGCTACGCCTGCCTTATCTTCTTCGTCCAGGACCAGCCGCGCGAGCCGCCGGTCGGATTCTTCCAATGCCGTCCTCAGCCGCACCTGCTCGGCAAAGGTAGTCTCGTCAAACGCCTCCTTCAGTCGGGCGGTCGCCGCCTTGTAGGCTGCGTCCAGCTCCGGCCGTTCCGCCAGCGTATCAACGACCAGAACGAGGTCTCTTTGCGCACGCTCCGGGTCGCCGTCCCGCTTGGTGAAGGAAAAGCCAAGTCCACGCCCCTGGCCCAGCGCCTCGACAAGTGCTTCCGCACCATTGCCGGCCAATATGGTATGGAGCCTTTCCCGATCAAGCACATCGTGCGTGAGGGCGGCATCGAGAAGCGCATCGCGAAGGCGCATGAGGTCGCGGCCGCGGATCGGAAGGGCGGCGATCTGCTCGGCATGGGCGGCGATCTGCTGGGGAAAAGCCATCAGTCCGGCGAGGACGGCGCGGCTAAGCGAGGGGCTTAGTCCTGAGCTGCCGAGCGCCTTGACGGCGTCCGAGGCGGGGCGTGGCGGCGGCGGGAAATTGCCGCGTCCGCGCCACTGGCCGGGGGCGCCCTGGCCGCGGTTGAAAGGCTGGAACTCGCGGCGCGGGGGACGGGCGATCTCGTCGTACCGGCGAAGGAGTTCGGCGCGATACTGGTCGCGGACGTCCGGGTCGCCGATCGCTGACGTGTGGTCCATGAGGCGGCGTTTGAGGCCGGCTTTCTGCTCGGGCGTGGCGAGCGGCTCGGCCTCGCGCTCGTGGCGCCACAGCCGGTCGACGAGCGGCTCGGGGCTGGCGAGCAGCTGCTCGAGGGCGGCGCGGCCCTGGGCGCGGATGATGTCGTCGGGGTCCTGGCCGGCGGGCAAAGTGGCGAAGGCGAGCGAGCGGCCGGGGGCGAGGTGAGGCAGGGCCTTCAAGGCGCCGCGCACCGCCGCCTTTTGTCCGGCCGAATCGCCGTCGAAGCAGAGGATGGGCGACGGCGCCATCTGCCACAGCAGGGCGAGCTGCATGTCGGTGAGCGCGGTGCCGAGCGGCGCGACTGCCTCGCCGATGCCGGCCTGGTCGAGCGCGATCGCGTCCATCTGGCCCTCGACGACGATGACCCGGCCGGACTGGCGGGCGGCCGCCGCGGCGCGGTCGATGTTGAACAGGGTTCGACCCTTGTCAAAGATCGGGGTCTCGGGGCTGTTGAGATATTTGGGCTCGCCTTGCCCAAGGATCCGCGCGCTAAACGCGATGACCCGGCCGCGGCGGTCGCGGATCGGGAAGGTGAGGCGGCCGCGGAAGCGGTCATAGGGTTCGCGTCCCGAGCCCTTGGAGTCGTCGGGGGCGACGAGGAGGCCGGCCTCGACCAGCTTGTCGTTGCCGAAAGCCTTCAGCGCCGTCTTGAGCTTGCCGCGGGAGTCCGGCGCGTAGCCGAAGCCGAAGCGGCGGCGGGTCTCGTCGCTGATTCCGCGTTTCTGGAGGTAGGCGCGCGCCTCGGCGCCCTCGAGGCCGCCCAGTTGCTCCTCGAAGAAACGCTGTGCCGCCTCGACCGCGTCGTAGAGGGTGGACGCGCGCTCGGCCCGCTCGCGCGCCTGAGGATCGGGCGCCGGCATGTCCATGCCCGCAGCCTGGGCAAGCTCCTTGACCGCGTCCATGAAGGGCAGGCCCTTGGCGTCGGTCAGGAAGCGAATCGCGTCGCCATGGGCCTGGCAGCCGAAGCAGTGATAGAAGCCCTTCTCGTCATTGACGTAGAAGCTGGGGGTCTTCTCGCTGTGGAACGGGCAGCACGCCTTGTACTCGCGCCCGGCCTTGGTGAGCTTCACGGACTTGCCGATCAGCCCGGACAGGGGGGTGCGGGCGCGAAGCTCGTCGAGGAAGGCGGGGGAGAGGGTCAACGCACCCTCTCTTCGTGGGAGTAACCGCCCTCATCGCTCGTCCCGAGCGAAGTCGAGGGGCGCCCGACCGGACTCTGTGCAAGCGCCCCTCGACTGCGCTCGGGACGAGCGGAGGCTTGGGCGGGAGGCGTTGAATCACGCTCGTGCGGCGGTCGCGCGAAATAGCCGACCTTTTCCCAGTCGCCCGCAATCAGCGCTTCTTTCTTCGCCACAGACCACTTCTTGATCATGCGCTCAGCGCCGAAAGCATCGTCCCGCGAGGGCATTTCCTCGCACCAGACGAGCTCGACCGGGCGTCGACGCCGCGTCCAGTCTGCGCCCACGCCCTGCTGATGCTGCCAGAGGCGCGCTTCGAGGTCATCGGTGTGGCCCGTGTAATAGGAGCCATCCCTGCACTTCAGCATGTAGACCCAAAAGCCCAAGGGGTGCCTCGTTCGAGCGTTGGTGCGGACGCCCTTCGACTTCGCTCAGGACGAGCGGGGAGTGTTGCGCGTGACACGTCCCATCGCAAGCGGGACAGGACTCCCCCAACCCCTCCCGCAAGCGGGAGGGGAGTTTTTCGCGCTAAGCGCCCAGCTTTCCCCGCACCGCCGCGCCGGCCTTGGCCATGTCGATCTGGCCGGCGTGGCGCTCCTTCAGCACCGCCATGACCTTGCCCATGTCCTTGATCGAGGACGCGCCGGTCTCCGCGACGATGACGTCGATCGCGGCGCCGAGCTCGTCGTCGCTCATCTGGGCTGGGAGGAAATCCTCGATCACCGCAATCTCGGCGGCTTCGGCGTCGGCGAGCTCGGGCCGGTTGCCCTTCTTGTACATGTCGATCGATTCGCGGCGCTGCTTGATCATCTTCTGCATGACCTCGGTGACCAGCACGTCGTCGTCGCCGGCGTCCTTGCCGCGAAGCTCGATGTCGCGGTTCTTGAGTGCGGCCTGGATCAGGCGGATGGTCGCCACCCGCGGCTTGTCGCCGCTCTTCATGGCGCTCACCAGCGCCGCCTTGATCTCGTCGCGAATCATGACCTGTTCGTCCGTGGCTTTGGGAAACGGCCAACATAGGTCGGGCTTGTGCGGTTTAACAGGATTGACCTGCCGAGCCGCCGCCTCTAGCCGCCGGGGCTTAGCGACATCGCCAGATTTCACGAACGGAGTGCCCGCCACCATGGCCGACGCCAACATCACGCCTGCGCTGAACGGGGCGACGGGCGTATTGGTCCTGGCCGACGGAACGGTGATCTGGGGCAGGGGCTTCGGCGCGGAAGGCCAGGCGGTCGGTGAGCTGTGCTTCAACACCGCGATGACCGGCTACCAGGAGGTGATGACCGATCCTTCCTACGCGAAGCAGATCGTCACCTTCACCTTCCCGCATATCGGCAATGTCGGCGCCAACCACGAGGATCTGGAGGCCGACAACCCCTGGGCGCTCGGCTGCGTCGTGCGTCAGGACGTCACCGCGCCGAGCAATTTCCGGGCGATCCAGGGCTTCGACTTCTGGATGAAGAGCAATGGCCGCATCGGCCTCAGCGGCGTCGACACGCGCGCGCTGACCCGGCGCATCCGCATGTCCGGAGCGCCCAATGCTGTGATCGCGCACGATGCCGAGGGACGCTTCGACATCGATGCTCTGATCGCCGAGGCGCGGGCCTGGCCGGGCCTCGAGGGCATGGACCTTGCCCAGGAAGTGTCGTGCCGCCAGATGTACCGCTGGACCGGCCGGCGCTGGGGCCTCGGCGAGGGCTATCGCGCCGACGAGGAATGGGACGCGGGTGAGAAGGGCGAGCCGCACGTCGTCGCGATCGACTACGGCTCCAAGCGCAACATCTTCCGCAATTTGCGCGACGCGGGCGCCCGGGTGACCGTGCTTCCGGCGACCGCGACGTTCGACGAGGTGATGGCGCACAAGCCGGACGGCTTCTTCCTGTCGAACGGCCCGGGCGACCCGGCCGCGACCGGCGAATATGCCATCCCGGTGATCCGCCAGATGCTCGAGACGAAGAAGCCTTTGTTCGGCATCTGCCTCGGCCACCAGCTGCTCGCGCTCGCGGTCGGCGGCAAGACGACCAAGATGCACCAGGGCCATCGCGGCGCCAACCATCCGGTCAAGCGTCTCGCCGACGGCCGGGTCGAGATCACCAGCATGAACCACGGCTTCGCGGTCCTGGCCGAAAGCCTGCCGGCCAATGCCCGCGAGACTCATGTCAGCCTGTTCGACGGCAGCAATTGCGGCCTTGAGCTGACCGACCAGCCGGCGTTCAGCGTTCAGTACCACCCCGAGGCGAGCCCCGGTCCGCAGGACAGCCAATATCTGTTCGGCAAGTTCGTCGACCAGGTGAAGAAGTGAGGGCGGCGCTTGCCCTCTGCCTCTCCTTCGCCGTGACCGCCTGCGTGACTCCGACCCGCATGTATTCCACCGACGAGCTGGCCGCGGCCGGCCGCGCCTGCGGTCTCGAGTTGGGCGAACTGGCGCAGGAGGCCGAGGAGCCGCGGCTGCTGTTCTTCATCACCCCCAATCCGCCCCGGGCCCAGCAGGTCTGCGTCCAGCGCTGGGCGCGCCGCCGAAGCCTCCACCTGGTCCTTATCGAAGGGGTTGAACGAGTACCCTGATGCCCAAGCGTAGCGACATTTCATCCATCCTCATCATCGGCGCCGGCCCGATCGTCATCGGCCAGGCGGCGGAGTTCGATTATTCGGGCACCCAGGCGGCCAAGACGCTGAAGGCCGAGGGCTATCGAATCATCCTCGTGAATTCGAACCCGGCGACGATCATGACCGATCCGGAGCTGGCCGATGCGACCTATGTCGAGCCGATCACGCCGGAATATGTCGCGAAGATCATCGAGAAGGAGCGGCCCGACGCGGTTCTCCCGACGATGGGCGGCCAGACGGCGCTCAACACCGCGCTCGCGCTCGCCAAGGACGGGACGCTGGAGCGGCTGGGGGTGAAGCTGATCGGCGCCGACGCGGAGGCGATCGACAAGGCCGAGGACCGGCTGAAGTTCAAGGATGCGATGACCCGGATCGGGCTGGAGAGCGCACGCTCGGCGATCGCCCACAGCCTGGATGACGCCATCGCGGCGCTCGACAAAGTCGGCTTGCCGGCGATCATCAGGCCGAGCTTCACGCTCGGCGGGACCGGGGGCGGGGTCGCCTACAATCGCGAGGAGTTTCTCGCGATCGTGACGGGCGGGCTCGATGCGTCGCCGACCAACGAGGTGCTGATCGAGGAGAGCCTGCTCGGCTGGAAGGAATATGAGATGGAGGTGGTCCGCGACCGCGCGGACAACGCCATCATCGTCTGCTCGATCGAGAATATCGACCCGATGGGCGTCCATACCGGCGATTCCATCACCGTCGCGCCGGCGCTGACGCTGACCGACAAGGAATATCAGGTGATGCGCAACGCCAGCATCGCGGTGCTTCGCGAGATCGGGGTCGAGACGGGCGGGTCCAACGTCCAGTTCGCGGTGAACCCGGCAGACGGGCGGCTCGTGGTCATCGAGATGAACCCGCGCGTGTCGCGGAGCTCGGCGCTGGCGTCGAAGGCGACCGGCTTCCCGATCGCCAAGGTCGCGGCGAAGCTGGCGGTCGGCTACACGCTCGACGAGATCCAGAACGACATCACCGGCGTCACCCCGGCGAGCTTCGAGCCGTCGATCGACTATGTCGTCACCAAGATCCCGCGTTTCGCCTTCGAGAAGTTCCGCGACAGCGAGGCGCTGCTGACCACCGCGATGAAGTCGGTCGGCGAGGTGATGGCGATCGGCCGCAGCTTCCACGAGAGCCTCCAGAAGGCGCTTCGCGGGCTCGAGACGGGGCTCACCGGCCTCGACGAGGTCCAGGAGCTGAAGGGCGCGACCCCGGCGGAGATCGAGTCCGCGCTGGCGCGGCCGACTCCGGACCGGCTGCTGGTCGCTGCGCAGGCGCTTCGCGAGGGCTTCACCCCCGGCGAGGTGCACGCCGTCACCAAATATGATCCGTGGTTCGTCGAGCGGCTGAAGGAGATCGTCGACGCCGAGGACGAGGTGTGCAGCAACGGCCTGCCGCAGGACGCGGCCGGGCTACGCCGGCTGAAGGCGATGGGCTTCTCGGACAAGCGGCTCGCCGACCTCGCGGTGCGCGGGCTGCACCTCAAGGGGGATGCGGCGCTCGCGCGCTCCGGCCTCATCCACGAGACCGTGCGCGCGATGGCCGGCGCAACCACAGAAGCCGAGGTGCGGGCGCTTCGCCATCGTCTCGGCATCCGCCCGGTGTTCAAACGCATCGACACCTGCGCCGCCGAGTTCGAGGCGAAGACGCCCTACATGTACTCGACCTACGAGGCGCCGACCTTTGGCGATCCGGAGGACGAGAGCGCGCCGTCGGATGCGCGCAAGGTCATCATCCTCGGCGGCGGGCCGAACCGCATCGGCCAGGGCATCGAGTTCGATTATTGCTGCGTCCACGCCTGCTACGCGCTCAAGGAAGCGGGCTACGAGACGGTCATGATCAACTGCAATCCGGAGACGGTGAGCACCGATTACGACACGTCCGACCGGCTCTATTTCGAGCCGCTGACCGCCGAGGACGTGCTCGAGATCGTCGAGACCGAGCGCTCGAATGGCACGCTTCATGGGGTCATCGTCCAGTTCGGCGGGCAGACTCCGCTGAAGCTGGCCCACGCCCTCGACGCCGCGGGCATCCCGATCCTCGGAACCCAGCCCGACGCGATCGACCTCGCCGAGGACCGCGAGCGCTTCGCCAACCTGGTCGACAAGTTGCGCCTTCGCCAGCCCGCCAACGGCATCGCGCGCAGCCGCGAGGAGGCGCTCGCGGTGGCCGAGCGCATCGGCTATCCGGTGCTGACCCGTCCCTCCTACGTGCTCGGCGGCCGAGCGATGGAGATCGTCGACGGTCCCGACCAGCTCGATCATTACATCCACACCGCCGTGCAGGTGTCGGGTGACAGCCCGGTGCTGATCGACCAGTATCTGCGCGACGCGATCGAGGTCGACGTCGATGCTTTGTGCGACGGCGAGGATGTCGTCATCGCCGGCGTGATGCAGCATATCGAGGAGGCGGGCGTCCATTCGGGCGACAGCGCCTGCTCGCTGCCGCCCTACAGCCTGGAGCCGGACATCGTCGCCGAGATCGAGCGCCAGGCGCGCGAGCTCGCGCTGGCGCTCGGCGTCAAGGGGCTGATGAACGCCCAGTTCGCAGTCAAGGACGGCCTCGTCTATCTGATCGAGGTCAATCCGCGCGCCAGCCGCACCGTGCCGTTCGTCGCCAAGGCGATCGGCGTTCCGGTCGCCAAGATCGCCGCCCGGGTGATGGCCGGCGAGCCGCTCGCCGGCTTCGGGCCGATCAACCGCGACGTGCCGCATATCGCCGTCAAGGAAGCGGTGTTCCCGTTCGCGCGCTTCCCCGGCACCGATCCGGTGCTCTCGCCGGAGATGAAGTCCACCGGCGAAGTGATGGGAATCGATGCCGATTTCGCCCGCGCCTTCTTGAAGTCGCAGCAGGGCGCCGGCCTGGACCTGCCGCAGGACGGCACCGTCTTCGTGTCGGTCAAGGACGGCGACAAGCCGGCGATCACCGCGACGGTCCGCGCCATGCTGAGCCTGGGCTTCCGGGTCGTCGCGACCGGCGGCACCGCCGACTATCTCCTCGACCAGGGGCTGGCGGTCGACCGCGTCAACAAGGTCGCGCAGGGCCGCCCGCACATCGTCGACAAGATCAAGGACGGCGAGATCGACCTGGTGTTCAACACCACGGAAGGCTGGCAGAGCCACAAGGACTCCGCCTCGATCCGCGCCTCGGCGGTTCAGCACAAGGTGCCCTACTTCACCACCGCGGCGTCCAGCGCCGCCGTGGTCAAGGCGATCGCGGCCTTGAGGGAGCACCGTCTTGAAGTCCGCTCCCTTCAGGACTACTATTCCAAGTCCTGAAGCGAACGACTTCCCACAGCTTAACCTCTATCACGGGATCGCTGATTGCGGCTCGCTTCGACAAGTTATTGACGATGAAAGGGCAGATTTGATGGCCACGGTCGAGAAGATGCCGATGCTGGCAGAGGGCTATGAAAAGCTCCAGCTGACTGTGCGGCAGCTGAAAACCGTCGAGCGTCCCCAGGTCATCGACGCGATCGAGGAAGCGCGCGCCCATGGCGACCTTTCCGAGAACGCCGAATATCACGCCGCCAAGGAGCGGCAGGGCCAGATCGAATCCCAGATCGCCGACATCGAGGACCGCCTCAGCCGCGCGATGGTGATCGACCCGACGACCTTGTCGGGCGACAAGGTGGTGTTCGGCGCCACCGTTCACCTGCTCGACGAGAACGACAAGAAGATCGTTTACCAGATCGTCGGCGAGACCGAGGCGGACGCCCGCATCGGCCGGATCAGCTACAATTCGCCGCTCGGCCGCGCCCTGATCAGCCGCTCGGTTGGCGACGAGGTCGAATTCTCGGCGCCGTCGGGCGACCGCTATTTCGAGATCGCCGCGGTCGAGTTCAAATAAGCGGGCAGGGGACGCGGATCCCTCGATGCGGCCCCCCGACAGCTGGCACACGGCGCAGGCGACGGTCGCCATCGCCTGCCTCACCGCGTTCGCCTATCTGATCGTCAGCACCTTCCGGCTTGAGATGTCGGCGATCCCGATGGGCGCCTTCGTGCCGGCGGCGCTCGGCACCGATCTCGGCTTCGCCCGAGTCCCGTTTCTGCTGACTCCGCTGACCGCGGCGTTGCTCCATGCCGGCTTCTGGCACCTCGCCTTCAACCTGCTGATCTTCGTGTTCTGCGGCCGCGCCGTGGAAGGTGCGGTCGGGCCGGTGAACCTGATCATCCTCTACGTCGCCGGCGCCTATGCCGCGGCGGCCGGCCATTATGCGATGAGCCCCGGCGAGATCGCTCCAATGATCGGCGCCAGCGGCGCCATCTCTGCGGTGATCGGCGCCTATGCCATGCTGTTCGGCAAGAACCGCGTGCGGGTCGCCAATCCGACGCTGGCGCTGTGGCTCAATGCGCTGTGGCTGATGGCGGCCTGGGTCGGCCTCCAGATCGTGATGGGCATCGTCTTCCGCACCGGCCCCGGCATCCTGCTCGCCGTCGGCGCCCATATCGGCGGCTTCCTCGCCGGCCTGGTGCTGGCGCGGCCGCTGCTGCTGTGGCGCTATAGGAACGCCTAGCTCCCCTCCAGCCCTTGCTGGAGGGGCTGGAGGTGGTTCTTTCTTCTGAAAAGAGAGCTCGCGCTTCGCGCTCGGCCCACCCCCGGCCCCTCCCGGAAGTCCGGGAGGGGAGTCAGGTCAGCGCTTTCCTGATCACCCGAGCATAGATGCGCTGGAGGGCGTGGATGTCGTCCACGGCGGCCGCCTCGTCGAGCTTGTGCATGGTGGCGTTGGGCAGGCCGAAGTCGATCACCGGGCACAGAGCGATGAGGAAACGGCCGTCGGACGTGCCGCCATGGGTGGAGAGCTTCGGTTCGACGCCGGTCTCCTCGCGGATCGCCTGGCTGACGATGTCGTAGATCGGCCCCGGTGGGGTCAGGAACGCCTCGCCCGATATCTTCGCCTCGACCGTGGAGCCGGGCGCGGCCTGCTCCGCGGTGCGCCGAACCAGCTCGACCAAATCCTCGCCGCGCTGAAGGTTGTTGAAGCGGATGTTGAGCTGGATCGTCGCGGTGCCGGCGATGACGTTGGTGGCGCCGTTGCTGGTGCGGACGTCGGTGATCTCGAGGTTGGACGGCTGGAAGCGGTCGTTGCCGTCGTCGAGGTGGAGCGCGTCGAGCGCGCTGACCACGCGGGCGAGCTTTGGCACCGGATTGTCGGCGCGGTGGGGGTAGGCGACGTGGCCCTGAACGCCCGGCACCGTGACCCACATGTTGACCGAACCGCGGCGGCCGATCTTGACGATGTCGCCGAGCCGGTCCTCGGAGGTCGGCTCGCCGATGAGGATCATGTCGGGGCGGATGCCGCGCTCGGCCATCCAGTCCATGATCGATCTTGTGCCGTAGCGCGACGGCCCTTCCTCGTCGCCGGTGATGAGCAGGCTCAAAGTGCCCTGATGATCCGTCACGTCGGCGCAGGCGGCGACGAAGGCGGCGATCGAGCCCTTCATGTCGACGGCGCCGCGGCCGTAGAGGAGCCCGCCCTCGATGACCGGCTCGAACGGATCTGTGCGCCAGCCCTCGCCGGGCGGAACCACGTCGACATGGCCGGCGAAGCCGAAATGCGGGCCGCCCGAGCCGCGGCTCGCGACCATGTTCTCGACGGGGCCTTCCGGCGGGCTTCCGGAGAGGAAGCGGTGGACGGTGAAGCCCAATTCCTCCAGCGCCTCGCCGAGGACGGTCAGCGTGCCAGCCTCGCGCGGGGTCACGCTCGGGCAGGCGATGAGGCGGGCGGCGAGGTCGACGGGATCGATGGTCATGGGCAGGGGCCTAGAGTATCCGGCGCTCCGCGCACAATCCCGCAGACGGGGAGGGGAGCAGATGCCGAAACTCGATCTCGACTCCATCGAGCAGATCAACCGCACCGGCTATCCGCCGCCGTTCGACGCGCCGATGGCCAGGCGCCATTACCGCCGCCTCGCCCCCGCCGGGGGCCTCACCGATTTCGGCGTCAGCCACGTCGTGCTCGAGCCCGGCGGAATCTCAAGCCAGCGCCACTGGCATGTCGGCGAGGACGAGCTCGTCGTGATGCTCGACGGCGAGGCGGTGCTGGTCGAGGACGAGGGCGAGACGGTCCTGCGCGCCGGCGACTGCGCCGCTTTCCCAAAGGGCGTCGCCAACGGCCACCATCTCGTCAACCGCGGCGACCGCCCCTGCACCTTCGTCGCGATCGGCAAGCCGGCGGCGAGCGACTGCCACTATCCGGACATCGACCTGCACCTGGACGGGCCGACCCAGCGCTATGTGCGCAAGGATAGGAGCGAGTTCGCCTAAGCCGTCGGCTGCTCGTAATTCTCGATGACCCAGGGCTCTTCCTGGGCGGCGTTGATCCACTCGGTCAGCCAGGAATGGTTGAGAATCGCGGCGACATAGGCTTGGGCGAAATTGGGGACCTGGATCGAGTAGGTGACGAAGCGCGTCACCACCGGAGCGAACATGATGTCGGCGGCGCCGAAGGTGCCGAACAGATAGGGGCCGCCGCTGCCATGCCGGGCGCGGGCCTGCGCCCATAGCTCCATGAGACGGCTGATCTCGGCCTTGGTGCCTTCGCTGATCGGCTTGGCGGGGAATACCTTGCGAACGTTCATCGGGTGTTCGCGGCGCAGGTTCGGGAAGCTCGAATGCATCTCGGCGGCCATCGACATGGCCATTCCGCGCGCTTCGGGATCCTCGGGCCAGTAGCGGGCGCGGTCGGTCTTGTCGGCGAGCCATTCGATGATCGCCAGGCTGTCCCAGATCACCGCCTGGTCGTCCCACAGGATCGGCACCTTGCCGCCCGACGGCGCGAACTCGTCGCCTTCCCGGCGCCGGTCCCATTCCTCGTCGAACATGGGCACGGTGATTTCCTCGAACGGGAGCCCCGACTGCTTCACCGCAAGCCAGCCGCGCAGCGACCAGGAGGAATAAGCCTTGTTGCCGATGATGAGCTTGAGCACGCGAGTTCGTCTCCGAAAGCAGTCGGCCCGGACGGGATCCCGGGCCTATATGTCCATTCCCCCGACAAGGCGAACGGATGGATGCTGAAACAAGTTCAGCATGACAAGGCCTTTGGGGCGCCGCTCAGTCCGGTTCGTAGTCGAGGATGTCGCCGGGCTTGCAGGACAGATAGTCGCAGATCGCGGCGAGGGTCTCGAAGCGGACCCCCTTCACCTTGCCCGATTTGAGCAGCGACAAATTGGCTTCGGTGATTCCGACATGCTCGGCGAGCTCGCGCGAGCGGATCTTGCGCAGGGCCAGCATGACATCGAGGCGAACGACGATCGGCATCACACGATCTCTTTGAGGTCGCTGTCGATCTGGCGGGCCTCCTCGAGCAGGCGGGCGACCAGGAAAAGGGCGCCGGTGACGAGCATGGTGAGAAGCTCGCGCAGCTTGACCGGGAGGCGCAGTTGCTCGGGGCCGGGGTGGTCGCCCGCGACGGCGATCACCAGCGGCGCCAGGAACATCACCGCCGAGGCGATGAACAGGAACAGCGCGAAGCCGCGGAAGCGGCGGATCGCGGCGGGCGAGAAATGGTCGCCGCGGCCGACCAGCCGGAGCATGTCGGCAAGCTGCCACAGGGCCAGCAGGACGAGGGCGATGCTGACGTCCTGGACCCAGAGCGGGCTGGCGACAGCCGGGTCGGATGTCCCGATCGTCACCAATCGGGTGTCCCCGACCTGCGTGCCGATGCGCGCTGCCAGATAGACCGCCGCCGTTCCGGCGATCACCGCCCAGACGAGCAGCAGCAAGCGCATGGCGAGGCGGCGAATCCTGTCGTGGCCCATATCGCCCATTGACAAAACCTTATCGTATAACAGAAAGGTATTACTGTAGTTCAATCGTGACTCGGGGGCGAGGGGAAAATTGCAATGATCCGCAAGACGATTCTGACCATGGGCCTCGCGGCCCTCATGACCACGTCCGCTCCGGCCGCGCTCCACGCGCAGGGACAGGCGCCGATGTCGGAGCAGGCGGTGCAGGCGCTGCTCGACCGCGCGCCCGCGGCGACCTATGCGGCGAACGCCCAGGCGATCCCGTTCGAGCTGTTCCGCGGCACGCGCATCTTCCTTGAAGGCACGATCAACGGCCAGCCGGCGCGGATGATGCTCGACAGCGGCGCGAGCAGCACGGTGATCAACATGAGCTTCGCCCGCCGAATCGGCCTCGAGCAAACCCAGGCGGTTCCGATCCGCGGCGTCGGCGGCTTCCAGCCGGGCGCCATCGCCTCCGGAGTAACGGTCCAGGCGGGGTCGTTCAGCGCGGCGGACTCGAACGTGCTGATGCTCGACCTCGACGTCATCGCCGGACATATCGGCCGGCCCATCGACGTCATCCTCGGCATGGAGGCGTTCCGCTCGGGCATCGTCGACATCGACTTTCCCGGTCGCCGGATCAATTTCCGCCCGGCCGAGGGCTTCACGCCGCCCGCGGGCGCGGTCGCTTTGCCGGTCGACATGGCCGACCGCCGCCACACCATCCCGGTCTCGGTCAATGGCGGGCCGCCGATGCGCGCCGACATCGACCTCGGGAACGGCAGCGCGCTGATGCTCGCCCGGTCAGCCTGGGAGGGCAGCGCGATCGCCAACCTGCGCTACGCCGAGGCGAGCGCGGGCGGAGTCGGCGGGATGGTGCCGACTCGAATGACGACGATCCCGACGGTCTCGGTCGCCGGCCACACCTTCCAGGCCGTGCCCGCCACGCTCAACATGCGCGCGGAGGCGTTGCCGGACAGCGGCGCCAATATCGGGATCGACCTGCTCCAGCGCTTCCGCCTGCTGTTCGATTATGGCCGCCACACACTCTACATGGTGGCCGATCCCGCGGCGCTGGCGCAGCCGATCGCCAAGAACCGGCTCGGCATGCGCCTCGATCTGCGCGGCGACCGCCTGCGCGTCGGCGAGGTGATCGGCGGCAGCCCGGCGGCGGAAGCGGGCTTCCGGGTCGGCGACGAGGTGGTCGCGGTCAACGGCACCCCGGTCGATGCGCGCTATTATTTCCGCGACGACGTGCAGTTCACCCGGCTGCCGGCGGGGACCCGGGTCGAGTTCGCCCGCGCCGACGGGACGAGCGTTCCGGTGACTCTGCGGGATTATTTCTAAAGCTTAGCCGGACCGTCTCCCCCAGCTCTTGCTGGAGGGGCTGAGGGTGGTCCTTCTCTTGAGGCAGGAAGAGCCACCCCCGGCCCCTCCACGAAGGCGTGGAGGGGAGGATTGCCTAGACGAACGCGGCTTCGATGACGGCTTCGCGGAGCCGATCCATGCCGAGGCCGCCTTCGCTCGACGTCGCGATGACTTCGGGATGGGCGGCAGGGTGCTTGCGGGCCTCGGCCTCGACCGCGGCCTGGACCGCGGCGAGCTCGGTCGCCTTCACCTTGTCCGCCTTGGTGAGGACGATCCGGTAGCTGACCGCGGCGGTATCGAGCATTTCGATGATCTCGCGGTCGATCTCCTTGATGCCGTGGCGGCTGTCGACCAGCAGCAGGGCGCGCTTCAGCACCTGGCGGCCGCGTAGATAGTCGTTGACCAGGTACCGCCAGCGCCGGGCGACGTCCTTGGGCGCCTTGGCGAAGCCGTAGCCGGGCATGTCGACCAGCCGCATCACCGGCGGCGCGCCGACGTCGAAGAAGTTCAGTTCCTGCGTGCGCCCCGGCGTGTTCGAAGTGCGCGCGAGGCCCGTCCGGTTGGTGAGCCGGTTGATCAGCGACGACTTGCCGACGTTGGATCGGCCCGCAAAGGCAATCTCCGGAAGCGACGGATCGGGCAGGAACTTGAGCTCCGGCGCCGATTTCAGAAAGGAAATCGGCCCGGAGAAGAGGCGCCGCGCCTCACGCGCGAGCGCCTCCTGCTGTTCTTCGTCGCTCACCGCGCCTTCGGCTTGCGCCGCCCGCGCGGCTCGCCGCCTTCCTTGGCCAGCGACGGCGCCGGCGACGGCGAGGGCGTCGTCGGGCCCGCGGGCTTCATCCGCATCTCGGGATGGCGGAAATAGAGCCATTGCTGCTGGGCGATCGACAGGATGTTGTTGGTCGCCCAGTAGAGCTGAAGCCCGGCCGCGAACGGCGCCATCACGACCATCAGGATCCACGGCATCAGCCCGAAGATCTGGCGCTGCACCGGGTCCGGCATCGGCGGGTTGAGCTTCTGCTGGAACCACATGGTGACTCCGACCAGGATCGGCAGGATGCCGATCAGGAGGAAGCTCGGCGGCGTGAACGGCAGGAATCCGAACAGGTTGACCGGAGTCAGCGGGTCGGGCGCCGCGAGATCCTTGACCCACAGCTCCCAGGGCTGGTGGCGCATCTCGACCGCGACGATCAGCACCTTGTAGAGCGCGTAGAAGATCGGGATCTGGATCAGGATCGGCAGGCAGCCCGCGGCCGGATTCGCCTTCTCTTCGCGATAGAGGCGGAGCATCTCCTCCTGGAGCTTGGGCTTGTCATCCTGGTAGCGCTCCTGGAGCGCCTGGATCTTGGGCTGGAGCGCCCGCATCTTGCCCATCGACTGGAACTGCTTCTGGGCGATCGGGAACAGGATCAGGCGGACGATCACGACGAGAGCGATGATCGCCCAGCCGAAATTGCCGATGATCCCGAACAGCCACAGCAGCAGGCCGAAGATCGGCCGCATGAACCATTCGAACCAGCCCCAGTCGATCGCCTTGTCGAGCGACGTGCCGAGCTGCTCCTGATAGGTTTCCAGGACCTGAACTTCCTTGGCGCCGGCGAACAGGTGGCTGGTCACGAAGCGGCCACGGCCGGGCGCGACGACGGTGCCTTGCCCGGCGACGTCAGCCTGGAAGCTGTCGATGGTGCCGAAGTAGCGGAAGCCCGCATCGACGGCGATATTCTGAGCGGGGATGAGGGCCGACAGCCAGTATTTGTCGGAGAAGCCGACCCAGCCGCCGGTGGTCGAGAAGCGGCGCTGGCCGTCCTGGACGAGGTCGGGATAATTGTTCTCGTAATCGGCAGCGCCGTTGAACACGCCGACCGGGCCGACGTGCATGGTCCAGCTGTCGGGATCCGGCGACGCGCCGATGCGGTTGACCAGCTGGAACGGGCTCACTGCGACCGGCGCGGCGCTCGCGTTGATGACGTGCTGCTCGGCGGTGAACAGGTAGTTCTCGTCGACGCTGAGGCGGATCTCGAAACGCTGGCCGGCGCCGTTGTTCCAGCTCAGGGTGACCGGGGTGGCCGGGGTCAGGCGCTGGCCGCTCGCCTGCCACACAGTCGTCTGGTCCGGCACGCGGACATTCTGCCCCTGCCAGCCGAAATGAGCGAAATAGGCCTGTTCGGTGCCTTCGGGCGAATAGAGCCGGACCGGCGCCGAATCGGCCGCCATCGTCTCGGTGTGGCGGGTGAGGACGAGGTCGTCGATGCGGGCGCCTCGGAGGTTGATCGAGCCCCTGAGGCTCGGAGTCTCGATCGCGATTCGGGGCGTCTCGCGAAGCACCACGGCGCGGTCGCGGATCGTGCGCGGGGTTTCCGGGGTGCCGGTCGGCAGGCTTGCCGGCTGCTGCTGAGCGACGACGCGGCCGTCCTCGACCCTGGTCGAGGGCTGCTCGGCGGTCGGAAAGAACCGCTCGGAGATCAGGCTCCAGCCCAACAGCACGAGCACCGACAGGGCGATCGCAACGATCAGGTTCTTGTTATCGGTCACTCAAGCGTCCTTGGCGGAAAAGGTCAGGGCACCGGATCCGGTCCGGAGCCGCCCCAGGGATGGCAGCGCGCGAGGCGCTTGGCCGCAAGCCAGCTCCCCTTGAGCGCCCCATAGCGCCGAAGCGCGGTGATTGCATAGGCCGAGCAGGACGGCTGGTAGCGGCACGACGGCGGCAGCACCCGCGAAGGCCCCAGCTGCCAGCCGCGGGCGACCAGGATGAGGAGTTTCGCGATCACTGCTTCGGCCTCTCGACGGAGCGGTTCGCCAACTTCGAAAGCGCCTTGCGGAATTCGGATTCGAGCAGGGCATAGTCGCGCTCGATCCCGCTCGGCCGGCCGATCAGGACGTGGTCGGCGCCGGCGATGCCGGCTTCGGGCAGCACCTTGCGGGCGAGCTCGCGAAAGCGCCGCTTCATGCGGTTGCGCACCACCGCGCCGCCGACCTTGCCGGAGACGGTGATGCCGATTCGCTTGAGTGGGTCGCCGTCGCCGCGGGGGCGCACCAGCAGGACGAATCCCGGCATCGGCGCGCGCAGCCCATTGTTGGCGGCGAGATAGTCCGCCCGCCGCGTTACCCGGGCGAGCGCCGTCCTGGCCTTTAGGCCGACAGCTTCTTGCGGCCGCGGGCGCGGCGCGCGTTCAGGACCTTGCGGCCGCCCACCGTCGCCATGCGGGACCGGAAACCGTGCCGGCGCGCCCGAACGAGATTGCTCGGCTGGAAGGTGCGCTTCATCGCTCATGCCTCGAAATAAATGATCTGAAACAAAAGAGCCGCCCCGGAGGCGGCCATCTGCCGGGTGCCCATAGGCAAAGCCGGGGTCCAAGTCAACGATCCTGCGCCGGTTCCGCCGTCGCCTTGTCGCGCTCGGCCCGGCGGCGCTGACTGGGACGGCGCATGCTCCAGTCGGCCCAGGCGCCCTTATTGGGGTGGCGACGCTTGAAGCGGGCATATTGGCGCTTCGCCCAGCGGCTGTTCTTGAGCATCAGCCCGGCGCCCGCTGCGAAGACGACGACTCCGCCCGGGCCCGGCACGATGCCGACCAGCGGCGACACGATCACGAGCAGGACTCCGGTCCAGAACAGCAGCGGCCGAAGCCATCGCGAGCTCCCCTGACGCCTGGTCAGCGGGATGCCGGTCTCCTTGTCCCTCTCCATGAATCGGCATGTGGGGTGGCCGCGCCCGGCTGTCACCCCCGCGCCAGTCTGTGGACATATCAATCACTTCGCTCCAGAACGGTGCCGAAACGGAAAACGGGCGAGGGGGACACATGGTCGCGCATGTGGGCACGGTCGCGTTCCTTGGCCTCGAGGCTCGGGCCGTCGAGGTCCAGGTCCAGGTCGCACCCGGCCTTCCCAAATTCCTGGTCGTCGGCTTGCCCGACAAGGCCGCGGCGGAAGGGCGCGAGCGGGTTCATGCGGCCTTGAGCGCGATCGGCCTGTCGCTTCCGCCCAAGCGCATCACCGTCAACCTGTCGCCCGCGGACCTGCCCAAGGAGGGATCGCATTACGACCTGCCGATCGCGCTCGGCCTGCTCGCCGCGATGGGCGCGGTCGATGCCGAGACGCTCGCCGGTTACGTGGCTGTCGGCGAACTGAGCCTCGACGGCCGAATCGCGCCGACTCCGGGCGTCCTTCTCGCCGCGCTTCACGCCTCGTCGCGCCAGCTCGGCCTTATCTGCCCCGCCGACCAGGGCGCCGAGGCCGCCTGGGCTGGAGAGGTCGAGGTGGTCGCGGCGCCCGACCTCATCGCTCTGCTCAATCATCTCCGCGGCGGCGCGGTGCTGAGCCCGCCGCAAGCCGGGGAAGTGGCGCCGTGGCGCAACGGCCTTTGCCTCAGCCAGGTCAAGGGCCAGGAGACCGCCAAGCGCGCCCTCGAGATCGCTGCGGCGGGCGGCCACAATCTGCTGATGAGCGGGCCGCCAGGGGCCGGCAAGTCGCTGCTCGCGGCGTGCCTGCCCGGCATCCTACCCGAATTGACGCCGGCCGAGGCCCTGGAAGTGTCGATGGTCGCGAGCGTCGCCGGGACGCTGGAGGGCGGCCGGCTGACCCGCGCTCGGCCGTTTCGCGCGCCGCATCACAGTGCCTCGATGGCCGCGCTTGTCGGCGGCGGCCTCAAGGCGCGGCCGGGCGAGGTCAGCCTCGCCCATCTCGGCGTGCTGTTCCTCGACGAATTGCCCGAATTCCAGCGCCCGGTGCTCGACAGCCTTCGCCAGCCTCTCGAGACCGGCACCGTCCAGATCGCCCGCGCCAATGCGCACGTCACCTTCCCGGCGAGGGTCCAGCTCGTCGCGGCGATGAACCCGTGCCGGTGCGGCCATCTCGGCGACGCCGCGCTCGCCTGCAGCCGCGCGCCGCGCTGCGCCGCCGACTATCAGGCGAAGGTGTCGGGGCCGCTGCTCGACCGAATCGACCTCCATGTCGAGGTGCAGGCGGTCGCCGCGGCCGATCTCGTGCTGCCGCCGCCGAGCGAAGGCTCGGCCGAGGTCGCCGCACGCGTCGCCGCCGCCCGCGACCTCCAGACCGCGCGCTACGAAGGCCACGGCGTTCGCACCAACGCCGAGGCCGACGGCGCCTTGCTCGACGACGTCGCCACGCCCGACGAGCCCGGCCGCCGATTGCTTGCCCAGGCTGCCGAGGCGATGCGGCTGACGGCGCGCGGCTACCACCGCGTCATGCGCGTCGCGCGCACCATCGCCGACCTCGCGGGAAGCGAAAGCGTGGGACGGGTGCATGTGGCGGAAGCGCTCAGCTACCGCCGCCAGGTGCCGCGAAACTGATTATTGGCTTTCCGCCGTTTTTTCCGGCCGGCTTGCGAGAGGAGCGGGGTGGCCGCGCTTCCTTTGGGGAGCGGAGCGCGGTCGTCTCCGGCTTCAATTCGAGTGAAATGTCGTCACCTCCGGCGCGGAGGTAGGCGAGGTAGAGGTTGCAGGAGCGTATATGATCCTGGAAGTCGGCCTCGCTTTTCACCTCGGCGCCGCGGCTCCAGAAGAGCAGCATTCTGATGCGTTGCTTGAATAGGAGGCTCATCTGATCCGAGGATCGATCCAGGTTGCGGCGGCTCTCCAGCCATATCTTCAGCGAGGTTGCGGTAATCGCCGCCGGAAGGACACCGCCAATTGCCGTTACGATTCCGGCGGTCAGATCGGTTTGATCGAAGAACAGCACTATTCCTCCAACAACCAAAATCGTTACCGCAGAAAAGAACATAACAATAATGGTAGCAATAGAATGTCGATTGAGATCGTTTTGAAACGCAGTTTTCCAGAAATCCTCATAGAGGCAAATATTGTCTCTGAGAGCGATACCGTACTTAGACTCAACAAGATCTCCAAATGAGCGATCAGCTTTGTCGTTCCGACCATGTATTACGTCTGCAATCGTTCGATTGGCATTTATTCGAGCGATGGCAAATCTGCTCATCCAAAAAGCTAATGTTATAACTGTGGTAACTGATAGAAATATATAGAACAGCTTAGCGTTGTCAGGTTCTGTTTCTGTGTAAACAGCGCTCGTGATGAAGATCGCAAGAATAGTCGACGATATGAAAGTCGTCACGAGGTAGCGGTTTAATGATCCTACCAGAAGATGCCTCATATTCAGGCCCACCAGTTCTTGATCACGTTGTGGATTTCTCGAATGTACTTCCCACCGGTTGAAGCGATAAGGGCGAGCGGCGAGGAGTTGTCGATGCATTGGCGCTGGAGCTCGCCGGTGAGATTGTAGACCCTGCGATAGGATGTAGCCGCAAGGCGCTCCTGCCGAATGAGCGCTTCGACAACTGGGCCATTACGCGTAAGCGAATCGACCCAGGAACGCAGCTTGTCGCTCGGCTGTCCATCCGGGCTTCGGTTCGCAGCCGGCGCCACAATTGCTCGCTCTCTGCGATGGGCGGCGCGCTGCCGGTGAAGTTCCCGTTCGACACCCCTCATGCCACGATGCGCGGCGTCGACCTGAGTTAGCGCCGCCCTTCGGCGGTTATTTGCGGGACAGTCGAGCAGGCGCCTTCGAAGCGCTTGCCACTCGCTCCAGGCCGCGTCGACTGATCCCCGAGCTTCGCGGAGCTTGTCGTCACGGGCACGATGCTCGCTGCGCGCTTGCTGCAAAGAAGCGAGGAGGGCGGCTCGCGTCTGCTGCGCAAAACCGGGTGATGCTGGGTAAATCAAGCTTAAGACGAACGCGCCGGCGGCCACAGCCACCGGCAAACGGCTTCGCTGGCGTCGCGAACCCCTCGCACCAAATAACGTTCGCAAAGCAGCCCCCTGCGTTACGAGTCGTAGGCTCCCAGAATGAAGCACAAGTTATGAAAGCTCAAGCCAGTAGTTGACGGGGCGTTCACGATAAGAGAAATTGCGTGTTTGCGGCTTCTTCCAATCGTCCGCAACGTCGTTATTTAGCCTTGTTGTCAGTCGGTGTGGTCCCCGGTAGATCCACGTCGGGGAGGTCGACGTCGGGTGCTTCGACATCGACCTTAATGTCGGTCTTGTCGGCGCCATCGAAGCTGCCGCCGAACACCAGGAAGGCAACCACGGCCAGGACCACGAGCAGCAGCACCGCTGCGATCAGGCCGCCGCCGCCGCTTCGCTCGCCCGTGTTGATGACGGTGGTGCTGTGGCGTTCCACCACCGGCTCCTCACGGATCACTTCGCGCTCACGTTCGTCCATGGTGCACCCTGTTGCGACTCCAACCGATGCGAATGAACGTGGCGCGGTCCGGCGCGTTCCGCGCAACGCCACAAGAAGAGGGTTAACCTGGCGAGCCCGTGAGAGATTCATCTCACGGGAGCCACCTTCGCGGTCGCCGGACTCCGATCCACGGAGGGTCGGCGCGCCCGGCCTATTCGGGTAGGAAGTCGGGCACCGACAGATAGCGCTCGCCGGTGTCGTAGTTGAACCCGAGGATGCGCTTGCCGGCGCCGAACTCGGCGAGCTTCTGCTTGATCGCCGAGAGAGTCGCTCCGGAGCTGATGCCGACCAGCATGCCTTCCTCGCGCGCGGCGCGGCGGGCCATTTCCTTGGCGTCGTCCGGGGCGACCTGGATGACTCCGTCGAGCAGCTCGGTGTTCATGATCGCCGGGACGAAGCCGGCGCCGATGCCCTGGATCGGGTGCGGGCCGGGATCGCCGCCGGAGAGGACCGGCGACAGCGTCGGCTCGACCGCGAACACCTCAAGGTTCGGCCATTCCTTCTTCAGAACCTCGGCGCAGGCGGTGATGTGGCCGCCGGTGCCGACTCCGGTGACCAGAACGTCGATCGGCGAGTCGCGGAAGTCGGCCAGGATTTCCTGCGCGGTGGTGCGGCGATGGATCTCGAGATTGGCCGGATTCTCGAACTGCTGCGGCATCCAGCTGTTCGCAGTCTGCTCGACCAGCTCCTGGGCGCGGGCGATTGCGCCTTTCATGCCCTTCTCCTTCGGCGTCAGGTCGAAGGTGGCGCCGTAGGCGAGCATCAGTCGGCGGCGCTCGATGCTCATGCTCTCCGGCATGACCAGGACGAGCTTGTAGCCCTTAACCGCGGCGACCATGGCGAGGCCGATGCCGGTGTTGCCGCTGGTCGGCTCGATGATCACGCCGCCGGGCTTCAGCTTGCCGGAAGCCTCGGCATCCTCGATCATCGACAAAGCGATGCGGTCCTTGATCGACGCGCCCGGATTGGAACGCTCCGACTTGATCCACACTTCGGCATCGCCGAACAGGCGGTTGAGTCGGATGTGCGGGGTGTTGCCGATCGTGGCGAGGATGTTCGCAGCCTTCATGTGCCTTCAGTCTCCACGTGCGAACGGGGCCCGCCGCTCCCTCTGCTGCGACCGCGCTCGGACGGGAGGCCTATAATGCGGCTTGCGGGGAGGGTGAAGTGACCCTGAAGCTTTACGATCGTCCCCAAGCGTTCGTTTCGGCCGAATGCGCCGCCATCCTGGCTATCGCCGATGCGCGGAGCGGGCGGCCGGCGCCGGTCACCGGCTATGACGGCGAGACGGTCGATCCGGCGCACCGCCGGGCGACGACGACGCTGATCGGGCAGGACCCGGAAAGCCAATGGCTGTTCGCTCGGCTCGATGCCCTGTTCGCGGATGCGGGGGATGCGCTCGGATTGCCGGTCGATGCGCTGAGCGAGCCGATGCAGATCGTGCGCTACGGCGTCGGCGACCATTTCCAGCTGTGGCATTCGGACGCCGGCCACGATCTCCACGAGCGCCGCCGGCTTTCGGCATCGATCGAGCTCAGCGATCCGGCGGATTATGCGGGCGGGCTGCTCGAGATCATGCCGATGCGGATGATGCCGGGAGCATCGCCGGGGCAGGGGCATGCCACCATCTTCCCGTCGCGCGCGCTCCATCATGTCACGCCGGTGACCCGCGGGGTGCGTCACGCCCTGGTGGCGTGGACCGGGCTAGACGCCGCCTGAGGCGACCGGCGCCTTCTCCGGCACCGCCTCGGCCGGCACGTCGAAGGTGCGCGCGCGCCTGAGCTCGGGGAACAGCCTCGCCCACAGCAAGGTGACGGCGACCGCGCCGATGCCGCCGGCGACGACCGCCGCGACCGGGCCGATCAGCGCCGCGCTGAAGCCGCTTCGCGCCTCGCCGAGCTCGTTCGACGCGGAGATTGCGAGGGTCGAGGCGGCGCTGACCCGTCCGCGCATCTCGTCGGGCGTATAGAGCTGGATCAGCGACTGGCGGATATAGACCGAGAACATGTCGGCCGCGCCGAGCAGGGCGAGCATCGCCAGCGACAGCGGCAGCCAGGTCGACAGCCCGAACAGGGCCGTCGCGATTCCGAACACGACGACCGCGGCGAGCATCTTGGCGCCGACATTGGTCCGGATCGGGCGAAACGAGAAATAGAGTGCGGTGAGGGTCGCGCCGAGGGCAGGGGCGGCGCGAAGGGGGCCGAGGCCCTCCGGGCCGACCTGCAGGATGTCGCGGGCATAGACCGGCAGCATCGCGGTGGCGCCGCCGAGCAGGACGGCGAACAGGTCGAGCGTGATCGCACCGAGCACGAGACGGTTGTTGCGGACATAGGACAGGCCGTCGATCATCTGTCGCCACGGCGGTCCGGTGCTGGTGATGACCGAGCGCGGCACCGGCCGAATCGCGAACATGCAGATGGTCGCGAAGCCGAACAGGACCGTGCTCACCAGATAGGCGAGCCAGGGGATGACGTCGTAGAGGATGCCACCCAATGCCGGTCCGACGATCGCTCCGGCCTGCCACGCCATCGAGCTCATCGCGATCGCCTTGGGCAGGATCTCCCTTGGGACGAGATTGGGGGCGAGCGCGCCGAGCGCGGGGCCGGCGAAGGCGCGGGCGACTCCGAGAAGGGCGGCGACCCCGAACAGGGTCGGCAGGTCGATCGTGCCCGCCCAGGTCGTCCAGCCGAGGATTGCCGCGCACAGCATCTCGAGCGCGAGAACGGCGCGGGCGATGTGGCGGCGGTCGAGCCGGTCGGCGGTCCAGCCGCTGACCAGGGTGAGCAGGAACAAAGGCGCGAACTGGACGACTCCGACCAGGCCGAGCTGGAAGGCGGCGTCGCGGACGTCCATCGTCTCGCGGGCGATGTCGTAGACCTGCCAGCCGATGACGATGACCATGCCCATCTGGGCGACGGTCGAGGTCAGCCGGGCAATCCAGTAGAGGCGGTAGTGGCGGATCGCGAAGGGGGAGGAGGAAGCCACCGGCGAGGGATTAGGGGGGAGGATCGATGGGGGCAACACCGCTCCCCTCGCGGCTTCGTGGAGGGGTTGGGGGGGCTTCCTGCAGCACCGAAGGAAGAGCCACCCCCGCCCTTCGCCCCTCCAGCAAGCGCTGGAGGGGCGTGGGATCAGTAAGCGTCCTCGCGTTGCCGCGTCTGCGACGTGTCGCCGCCTTCACCGAGGAATTCGAGCAGGTCGGCGGTCAGCCGCTCGCGGTGCGATGCGAACACCCCGTGCGGCGCACCGTCATATTCGATCAGCCGGGCATGCGGGATTGCCGCGGCGGCGGCGCGTCCGGTGGCGTCGATCGGGACGGTGGCGTCGTCGGTGCCGTGGACGATCAAGGTCGGCAGGTTGAAGGCGCGCAGATCGTCGCGGAAATCGGTGGTCGCGAAAGCCTGAGCCGCTGCCAGGGTGGGGCGGAGGCCCGCCATCATTGCCTGGCGCCAGCTGTCCTCGATCACGCCGTTGCTGACCGGCTGCGAGATCATTCCGACGCCGTAGAAGCTTCGGAAGAAGGTCTGGAAGAAGGCGGCGCGGTCGTCGCGCATCTCCCCGGCCATCTCGTCGAACACGGCCGGGGGCACGCCATTGGGATTGTCGTCGGTGCGCGGCAGGTAGGGCACGACCGAGCTGATCAGCGCGGCGCGGTCGATGCGTGCGCCGCCATGCCTCGCGAGGTAGCGCGCGACCTCGCCGCCGCCCATCGAGAAGCCGACCAGCGCGACTCCGTCGCCGACGCCGGTTGCGTCGAGCACCGCGGCGAGATCGTCTGCGAAGGTATCGTAATCATAGCCGTCCCAGGGCTCGTCGGAGCGGCCGAAGCCGCGCCGGTCATAGGCAATGACTCGATGGCCCGCCTCGACGAGGGGCACCGCGACCGGATCCCAGCTATCCGCCGACAGCGGCCAGCCGTGGATCAGGACGACCGGGCGGCCGTGGCCCCAATCCTTGAGGTAGAGCCTGGTACCGTCGCGAGCGGTGGCATGGGGCATGAGAGTCTCCCTTGCGGAGCGGTGGAAAGGAAGGGCAGGGATCCCGCTCCCTCCTCAACTCGAAACGCGCACGCAGGTTGCTCAACCCGTCCCGTGATCGGCGACGTCAGGCGGGCAGCTTGAACAGTTCGGCGGTGATCGCGCCACTGTCCTTGTCCACCCGCTGCGGCGAGGGGCTGTCGCAGATCACCAGGATCTCGTCGTCGCTCCACAGCGCCAGCCCCTCGGGATGGTCGCAGCCGCGGCCGAAGGGCAGCTCGACGATGCGCTCCGGCCGGTGGAGCCGGACCTTGGTCGCGTCGTGCGGCGGGTCGTTGGCCCAGTCGCGCCAGCGGTAGAGCGCCACCGGCCCGCTCAGCCCGGTGGTCGGACCGGCGAGGATGATGAGGTCGTCCTTGCACTTTTTGAGGTCGCGGATGCCGAGCCCTTCCATCGCCAGCAGCCGCTTGTAGGGTGTCCCGGCGAGCTTGAGCCGGCCATCGTCGCGCGCTTCGACGACCAGCTCGAGCAGAACGGCGTGGGTGGCGATCACGGGTCCGCGCAGCCCCAAAGCGACGCGGTTGCCGCTTACCGCGAGCCCCTCGACGTCGAGGCCGCCCTCCTTGGCGGGGATTCGGGTGAAGGGCGCGATCAGCGGGTCCTTCCGGAGCTTCTTCATCAGCGCGTTGCCGTGCTTGTTCTGCTTGAGCATTCCGGCGCGGCGGTCGCCGTCCTCGCGCACCGGAGCCCAGCCGGACTTGGTCCGCACCAGCGGCAGGCGCGCGAGCAGGCAGCGCGGGCGGGTGTCTTTGAGGTCGGCGAGCATGTCGAGGTCGATGGTCTCGCCTTCGAACTTCTCCGGCTTGCGGCGGGTGCGGGCATGGCTGCCGACCGTCCACAGCCAGCCATCGTCGGCGGCGAGCCCTTCGAGGTCGGCCTCCTCGTCCGGCTCCTTGAGGTCCAGCAGGTCCTTGAGCAGGAACGTCGTGTGGTTGCCCCACGCGCCGTCCTTGAGGGTCAGGCGGTCGATGCAGCACGCTTCGTCGGCGGCAACGAACAGGGTGTCGTCGACCCGCGTTCCTGCCGAAATGTTGGTGAGACCGTCATGATCCTTGGTGCCGCCGAAGCGCAGGGCGACGCGGTCGATCGCCTTCGCGGGCGGCCCCCACGCGGTCCAGACGTTGGCGGCCATTCTCTCTCTCCGGCTGCTTTGTCGGGGGAGGGGGTGCCATCGCGGCGAGGGAACCGCAACCGCCGCCCTGCGCTTATTCCGGTTAAGTCGGAGGTGTAACATGCGTAAACTGCTTCTTACGGCCGGTGTCCTGGCCATGTCGGTGGCGACCGCGAATGCGGCGAAACCGGGAGAAAATCGCGGTGGAGGCGCCCGCGCCGAACAGCCGCGGGGCGGCGGCGAACGCGGCCCGGGCGGCCGTGCCGAGAACCGCCGCGGCGGCAACGATCGCGCCCAGCGCGGCGGCGAACGCCGCGAAATGAGGATGGCGCAGCGCGAAAACCGTCGCGAAAATCGCGCGGAGCGTCGCGAAAACCGCGGCGAGCAGCGCGCCGACCGGCGCGAGGACCGTGGCGAGCGCCGTGTGGAACGGCGTGACGACCGGCGGGAGCGCCGGGTGGAACGTCGCGGCGACCGGTTCGAGCGGGGCGACGATCGCCGCGAAGCGCGCGCCGATCGGCGTGACGACCGCATCGACCGCCGTGGCGATCGCGCCGAGCGCCGCGCCGAGCGCCGCGCGGTGGTGCTTCGCGACGCTCGCCAGGTGCAGCGCCTTCGCTTCGACCGCGGCGTCGGCTTGATCGACGGCTGCCCGCCGGGCCTCGCCCGCCGCAACAACGGCTGCATGCCGCCGGGTCAGCTGCGCCAGCGTCAGCGGGCCTGGTACAACAATTGGTGGGACCGTCGGGATGATGCCGCCGATTTCGTCTATGACGACGGCTATCTGTACCGGCTCGCGCCGAGCGGCGCGGTCGCCGGCTTCGTGCCGCTGCTGGGCGGCGCGCTGTGGCCGGGTCAGACCTGGCCGACCCAGTACAACGCCTATGACGTGCCGGATTATTATGCCGACTATTACGGCTTTGACGATCCCTATGACTACCGGCTCGCCGACGGCGTGATCTATGGGCTCGACCCGCAGACCCAGGCGATCCAGTCGATCCTGGCGCTGGTCACCGACAATGACTGGCAGATCGGCCAGCAGATGCCGGACGGCTATGGCGTGTACAACGTGCCTTACGCCTTCCGCGACCAGTATTTCGACACGGCCGACAGCTGGTACCGCTATGACGACGGCTACGTCTATCAGGTCGATCCGACGACGCAGCTGATCCAGGCGGCCATCCAGCTGATCACCTAAGGGAGAGTCTATGAGAAAGAGCGCATTGGTGCTCACGGCGGCGGCCTGCCTGGCCGCCGCCGGCTGTTCCGACAGCGGCAATCAGGCGGCAGGCAACGGGCAGGGCAACGCCTCCGCCAATGCCAGCGTGGCTCCGAGCGAGGGGACGATCGTCACCGCGCTTCGCGGCAATTCGGACCTCGGCGCGACCGCCGCCTTGGTCGACAGCGCCGGCCTGGCCAGCGTGCTCGAAGGAGTCGGGCCGTACACGATCTTCGCCCCGACCGACGCCGCGCTTCAAAGCGGGCTTGGCGAGCAGCATTTGGGTGAGCTGCGCGGCGAGGCGATGCGGCCGCAGGCCGCGGCGCTGCTTCGAGCCCATATCGTCCCCGGCGTGCTCACCCGGCGCGACATCGTCGCCGCGATCGAGGCCGCGCACAACGAGCCGGTGGAGATGCGCACCATGGCGGACACGATGCTCACCTTCGCGCGCGACGGTGAGGCGATCCTGGTCAGCACACCCGACGGCGCCCGCGCGCGCCTGACCGGCGAGGAGAGCGCAGTCGGCAACGGTGTCGTGCAGCCGATCGAGGGCATGCTCCGGCGGGCGGAGGCGCAACCCGGTTAGCGCCGGCTAAGGTAACCCCCCGTTAACCAGAAGCTTTGCCGGCTTCTCAACCTCGATTGTCCAAACCCCTGTGAGAAAAGGCGACAGGCCTTTGCCTCAGGCAGGTGCACGATGACAGGCATGAGCTGGCTCAAAAGGCTGATCCGCTGCGAGCGGGGAAATACGTTGATCGTGGTCGCGGCGGCCGCGCCGCTGCTCATCGGCGCGTCGGCGATCGGGGTCGACACGATCCAGGTCGCGCTCGCCAAGCGCCAGCTGCAGCGCAGCGCGGACTCGGCGGCGATGGCGGGCGCCTATGCGGTGATGCAGAATGGCGGCGCCTCGACGGCGGTCACCCGCGACCTCACCCACAACAACCGGATCACGCTCGCCGGCACGCCGACGGTCGAGAATGCGCCGACCACCGGCGCCTTCGCCGGCAATGCCCGGGCGGTGCGCGTGGTGCTGCGCGCCAACCGGTCGGTGCCGTTCATGTCCTTCTTCACCGGCTCCACCATGGCGGTGGAAGTCGAGGCGACGGCCGCCGCCGTGCCGGACGGCGTCTATTGCGTGGTCTCGCTGGAAAGCACGTCCGCGACCGGGGTCAGCTTCGGCGGCAACACCACCACCGATCTCGGCTGCGGAGTCGCGACCAACTCGACCGGCCCGTCGGCGATCGCCGTCAACGGCAGCCCGACGATCATGGCCAGCCCGATCGCCGCGGTGGGCGGCGTCCCGCCCGCGTCGCGCTTCGGCACGGGCTCGGTGACCTTGCCCTACAGCCCGCCGCAGCCGGATCCGTTCGCCAGCCTGCCGCCGGCGGAGATCCCGCCGGCGCTGGCGTCGTCCTGTCCTTCGGTGAGCGTAAGTCCAAACGACAATACGACGCTGAGCCCAGGCTGCTTTAGCGGCATGGATCTCAAAGGTACCGTGACGCTCAACCCCGGCGTCTATTACATCAATGGCTCGTCGCTGAGCTTCGGTTCGCAGGCGAACGTGACCGGCACGGGCGTGACCTTCGTCCTGACCAGCACCACTGCGTCGACGAGCCCGTCCTCCATCGCGCAGATCGATATGAACGGCGGCGCCCAGCTCAACCTCACGGCACCGTCGACCGGAACCTATGCGGGCGTGCTCGTCTATCAACACCGCAACGCGCCGCTGACCAACCAGCATATCAACGGCAATTCGAGCTCGCGGATCGACGGCGCCTTCTACATGCCGTCCACCGAAATCACCTTCAACGGCAATGCCGGGATGCAGGTGCAGTGCCTCCGGCTGGTGGGCCGCCGGGTGAACTTCTCGGGCAACGCCAATCTGACGAACACCTGTCCGGCCAACTCGCCGACCCGCGGCTTCAACGGCCTGATGGTCCGGCTGGTGGGATGATGGCGCGCGTTCCCGCAACCCTGCAGGGGCTGAGCCGCGACCGCCGCGGCGCCAGCATCTTGGAGCTGGGCCTGGTCCTGCCCGTCATCATGGTGGTGCTGCTCGGCCTGATCGACGTCGCCAGCCTCTATTCGGCCAGGATGTCGCTCCAGCAGGCCGCGGCGCGCGCGCTCGAGCGGGTGCAGGTCGGCAATTCGCGCAGCGACTTCGCCTTCGTTCGCACCGAGGCCGCCACCGCGGCCGGGGTGAATGAGTCGCAGGTAACCGTCGAGACATGGCTCGAATGCAACCAAGTGCGCCAGCCGGCGTCGACGAGCGATTGCGCCACCGGCCAGCAGCGCGCGCGCTACGTCCAGGTCACGATCGCGTCGACCTACGATTCCTATTTCCGCTACAGCCCGCTCGGCGCCCGCAATGCCAACGGCAACGTGCCGATGACGGCCCAATCGTCGGTGAGGTACCAATGATGCGCCGCGCGAAGATGCTCCGGCGCGACAGGCGCGGCGCCTCGGCGATCGAGTTCGCGCTGGTCGTGCCGTTCCTCGTCATGGTCATCGTCGGAATCGCGCAGATGGGCCGGGTCTATCTCGCCAATGCCGGCCTCCGCAGCCTGGTCGCCGACAGCGCCCGCTTCGCGAGCATTTCGCCGCGGCCGACCGACGACGCGATCAAGGCGCGGCTGCGCACCGGTGGGTTCGGCCTCGAATCGGGCAATCTGGGCGAGCCGGTCGTGACCTATGGCGCCGAGAACGGCGCCAACTGGGCCCAGATCGACATGACCTATTCGATCCAGCTGGACTTCATCTTCTGGCGTCCGGCACCGACCCAGTTGGTCGAGCAGCGCCGGGTGTTCATCTACCCCGCAACCTGACCGCGCGCGGCGGCTTCTCATCCATCGAGCGGCTGGATCGGCGCGCGGCCGGTGGCTAAGCTCGCTTCCAATGAATGAAGCGCCGCAATCGCGCAGCGGCCCGCTGGCGGGGCTTCGGGTCGTCGAGATCGCCGGCATCGGCCCGGCGCCGTTCTGCGGCATGCTGCTCGCCGACCTCGGCGCCGACGTGGTCGTCGTCGAGCGCAGCGCGCCCGGCGACGGGATTCCCGATCTCGGCCCCGCGGCGATCTTCAAGCGGGGCAAGCGGACCATCGCGGTCGACCTCAAGTCGCCCGCCGCGATCGCGACCGTGCTCGACCTGGTCGAGCGCTGCGACGCGCTGATCGAGGGGATGCGGCCGGGGGTGATGGAGCGGCTCGGGCTTGGGCCGGACCTGTGCCTCGCCCGCAATCCGCGGCTCGCTTACGGACGCATGACGGGATGGGGGCAGGAGGGGCCGCTCGCCAAGGCCGCGGGACACGACATCAACTATATCGGCCTGTCCGGAGCGCTCTGGTATTCCGGCCAGCCCGGCGAGCCGCCGATGACTCCGCCGACCCTGGTCGGCGACGTCGGCGGCGGCGCGCTCTACCTCGCCGTCGGCCTGCTCGCGGCCGTGATGAGCGCGCGCGAGACCGGGCGTGGCCAGGTCGTCGACGCCGCCATCGTCGACGGCAGCGCCCATATGATGACCCTGCTGATGAGCCTTCGCGCGGCCGGGCAGATGGTCGACGAGCGCGGCGCCAGCATGCTCGACGGGCCGCATTGGTACGCGACCTACCGCTGCGCCGACGGCGGCTTCGTCTCGGTGGGCGCGATCGAGCCGCGCTTCTACCAGCAGCTGCGCGCCAAGCTCGGGCTCGGCGACGATCCCGATTTTGCTGACGGCTACGACAGGTCGCGCTGGCCCGAGCTCAAGCGCCGGCTCGCGGAGCTGTTCGCGCAGCGCACGCGCGATGAATGGTGCGCCCTGCTGGAAGGCACCGACGCCTGCTTCGCGCCCGTGCTCACCCCCGGCGAAGCTGCCCGCCACCCGCACATGGCCGACCGCGGCACCTATTGCGACATCGACGGCGTGCCTCAGCCGGCGCCGGCGCCGCGCTTCTCCGCCACGCCCGTGGGGCTGCCGGGCCGGGTCCCGCTCCGGCGCGAGGACCCGGTCGCCGTGCTGGCGGATTGGGCGCGGTCGCGGTCCTAGAAGCGGAGGTTGAGGCCCAGGCTGAAGCTCGTCCCGACGTCGTAGGAATTGATCGAGACGAGATTGTCGCCGAATTCCTGGACCTCGCGATAATCCTGGCCGAACAGGTTGCGCGCCTCCAGCTGGAGCTCGGCCTCGACCCCGCCCAGCGGGACCGCCTGGCGGGCGACGAAGTCGACGCGAAGGCCCGGCCGCTCGACGATGTCGGGCTGGCGCGCGCTGCCCTGGATCGGGCCGCGGCTGGTGACCCGCTCGCTGGCATAATTGAGCAGGATCGTGGCCTGGCTCAGCCGCTCGCTATCCTCGATTCCGATCTGGACGTTGACGAGATGGTCCGACTGCCCGGTGAGCGGGGCGCCGTCGCGGAACAGCAGCCGCGCCTCGACCGGCTGGAGGTCCGGGCCGACGATGACCGAATCATCGGCGCTGATCTGCGACTGGGTGTAGGTGTAGTTGGCGATCAGCAGCAGTCGGCGGGTGTCGAAAAAGGGGCCACCGAGGCCATCGAGCGGGACGTGCTTCTGAAGCTCGATCTCGGCGCCGTAGAGCTCCGCCCGGGGTGCGTTGGCGAAGCCGGTGCGGAGCTGGCCGCCGCCGGCGAAGAAGGCCGCGGCCTCGATCGGATTGTCGATCTGCTTGTAGAAGGCCGAGGCGCTGACCCGCTGGCTGGGCGCGAAATACCATTCGTAGCGAGCCTCCAAGTTGGTCAGCTCGCTGTCCTGGAGGAACGGGTTGCCGGTGAACTCGCGGTCGGATTCGAAGCCCTGGTAGAGCTGCGGCGCCAGCTCGCGGAATTGCGGCCGGGCGATGGTGCGCGAGGCGTGGAGTCGGGCCTGCATGTCCGCAGCGAAGGCGTAGGTGAGCGTGAGCGCCGGCAGCAGATAGTCGGCGGACAGCGCGGTCGGCGCCAGCGTGCCGACCGGCATCACCGACTGGTCGGCGCTCTCGAAGCGCACGCCCGCGGTCGCGGTGAGGCCCTCGAACAGCGTCGCGTCGACCTGGCCGTAGACGCCGTGGATGTCGAGCCGGGCGTCATATGACGCCGCGCCCTCCGCGCCCGAGACGTCGCGCAGCTGGATGTCGAACGTCTGCACGTTGAAGTCGGACAGCAGGAAGTCCGGGCGTTGCTGGGCGATCTCGATTGGAAGCGCGCCGTCCGGCCGGAAATATTGGAACTGAAAGCGCGAGGCGGTGCGCTCGGTCTGGCTGTAGGCATAGCCGGCAGACACGGTGACCGGCAGCGACGGCAGGCGGTAGCTCAGGTCGATTCCACCGGCGAGCACGTCCTCGTCGAGGTCGCTGAACGCGATCGTCGCGAACTGGCCGCCGGAGGTCAGGTCGTTGACATAATCGTCGACGTCGGTGGCGCTGACCGTGCCGGGATCGCCGTCGCCGCGATAGGCATAGCCGATCTCGCGCTCGTAGGGCGACTGGCGCTGCGACTTGGCATAGGTGCCGCGCAGGTCGACCTCGAAATCGCCGAAGTCGAGTTCGGCGACGAGCTGGGTGTCGATCAGCTGGCGCTCGAACCAGTAGCTGTTCTGCTCGATCAGCGACGGCGGCAGGTCCGGGTCCTGGTCGGTGACGTTGCGGTTGAAGCCGGCGCCGAGGCGGCCCTGCTTCAGAGTGTCGCGGATGAACAAATTGGTCCAGCGGATGCGGTGCTCGCCGAACTCGAGGCCGACACCGAGCAGGCCATTCACGACGATTCGGTTGTCCGTGATAACGCTGTCGAAGCTGCGCTGCGGCGTGCCGGCGAGCTCGGGGTCGAGCGAGCTCTGCTGGAGCGTGTCGCGGGTCCGCCAGCTGTTGCTGTAGCCGAGGTTGGCGATGAGGCCGATGCGGGCGTCGGCGCCGAAATCGATCGCCGTGCCGGCGGCGATGTTGGCCGAGACATTGGCCGGGATCTGGCGGTTGGTCTGCAGCACCATGGTCGGCGAGTTGACCAGGTCCATGGCGAACCGGCGGCGCTGCTCCGGCGTCGTTGCCGTGTTGAAGCTGCCGCCGGCCGCAGCCGCGATCAGGCCGGCCGGCGCGTCGCGGGTGCCGTCGTCGAACCCGGTCCAGTCGGTGTCGCTGCCATAATAGGTATAGCCCAGGTTGAACGTCGTCTCGGTGTCGCCGCCGAGGCTTGCGCCGATCTCGAGGAAGCTCTCGTCGGGGATCGCGCGGGTGGTGAGGTTGATCACGCCGCCGCCGAACTCGCCCGGGAAATTGGCCGAGAAGGTCTTCTGGACCAGGGAACTGGCGATCAGGCTGGTCGGGAAGATGTCGAGCGGCACGACGCGGCGCAGCGGCTCGGGGCTGGGCAGCGGCGAGCCGTTGAGCAGAGCGAGGCTGTAGCGGTCGCCGAGGCCGCGGACATAGACGAAGCCGTTGCCGACGACGCTGAGGCCGGTGACTCGCTGGAGAGCGCCGGCGATGTCGCCTTCTCCGGTCCGCTCGATGTCTTCCTGGCTGAGCAGCGAAATCACCTGGGGGGTGCGGCGCATCAGGTTGGCGCGCTGGCCGGTGACGACGACCACGTCCTCGCTAACTCCGCCGCCCGGGATGGACACCTCGACCTCCTCGCCCGGAATCTGGTCCAGCGGCGCCTCGGCCTGATCCTCGTCGACGGGCGCGGCTTCGGGGGCGTCGGGCGCGGTGGAGGCTCCGGTCTGGGCGAGCGCGGCGGGCGCGCACAGGGCGGTGGAGAGAAGGAGCAGGCTCCCGAACGTCAAAGTCTTGGTCATTGTCGAAATCCCTGGCGCGATGCTCGTGGCAAGCTTGCGAAAAGGGGCGGCGTCCGGTGGATCGCCGCCCCTGCTGTGCGCGTGACGGCGATCAGGTGGTCGGCAGGGCCGTGCAGGCGATCCCGCTGCCGCCGAAATTGGCGTAGCCGGAATTGCACGTCCAACCCTGGAAGCGGGTGTCCGACGTGCCGTTGACCGCGCCGACATAGGCCACCGCCTCGAGCCGGTTCGGCGCCGCCGCGTTGACCGCGAAGAACGGATCGGCGTTGAATGGTGTCGGATCGGTGGCGGCGACGGCATTCTCGTTGGCGCCGTTCATGAACAGGTTGAGCAGGCTCGGGGTGTAGGCCGAATTGTTGTTGTTGGTGCCCGAACCGAAGATCGCCTGAAGCGTCGCGACGTCGACATTGCCGTCGTTGCGGAACGGAGCGGCGCACGACATCTGGACCGAACGGAACAGCGGCGGGCCGTTGTCCTGGAGCGCCGCGTCCGCGGCGCGCACCGTCGTGCCGCCGGTCGCGTCGATGTCGAGGCAGTTCTGGCTGCTGACGATGACGCTGTTGAGCAGCGCATAATCGGTGCCGCCGCGCAGCAGGACTGCGTTGCCGCCCGAGCTGGCGCGGTTCTGGACGAAGGTCGCGTTGGAGATTCGGGTATATTGCCGCGGCGCCGCGTCTTCGTTGCCGTTGGAGTCGGCCTCGATGTGGGAATCGCCGTCGCCGGTCGGCTTCTGAACGCCGACGACGAACTGGATGGTGCCGCGATAGCCGAGGTCGGTGTCGAGGCTGTCGTCGTCGGCGCCGGTCAGCGCCAGGTTCTTGAGGTTCACGCGGCCGCCGAAGATCTCGATGCCGTCGTCCGAGCTGTTGTGGACCTGGATGTTGTCGATTGTCGTGCCGCTGCCGACGCCGCCGAGGGTGAGGCCCTGGAGCTCGTTGCCCGGAGCGATGGCGAAGCCGGAATAGCGGATCTGCACGAAGCGTAGCGAGCCGCTGTTGTCGTTGGCGGTGGCGCCGCCATAGAGCGAGCCGGTCGTGCCCTCGATCACCTGCTGGCAATTGGCCGAGCCGCCGGGGACGGCGGTGTTGCAGTCGCTGATCGGCGCGCGGCCGAGCAGGATGACGCCGCCCCACAGGCCCTGGCTTGAGTCGGTGGCCGAGCCGGCGACGTTCTCGCGGGCGGTGAAGATGATCGGGTTGGTGGGGGTGCCGTTGGCCTGGATTCGCGAGCCGCGGTTGACGACGAGATAGTCGTTGCCCGACGATCCGAATACGACCGCGCCGGCCTGAATGGTCAGCGTGACCGACTGGCAGCCGGCGAGCGGCGCCGCGGTATCGCCGCCGCAGTCGCTGCCGACATTGACCGGGCCGACCAGCGCATAAGCGACGCCCGGCACGTTCTGCAGCACGGTGTCCTGGGTGAAGCGGCTCGTCACCTGGCAGGCGCGGCGGTTGCCGACGACTCCGCCGTCGGTGGTGCCGGCGGGGCAACTCGCCGCGGGCGTCCCCGGCGGCGTGGTCGGCGGGGTCGGAGTGGGGGTGGTCGGCGTGCCGGGGACGACGATCACGCCTTCGCCCGGGGAAGCGATGTCGTCCGCACCGCAGGCGGCGAGCGGGATCATGGTGCTGGCGAGAAGAAGCTTACGAAGCGGCGACATGACAGACCCCCTGTTCAGGTTTGCGGAAAGGCGACTCGGCGAATTGAGTCGGTGTCCGCACCGGCTGCTAGGGGTTCTTTGCGACGCCTTTATTACATATCCGAAAGTAATGGTGAAGATCAGATGTCACTCGTGTGACAATTAGACTGACAATCTTATGACACCATTATGAAATGATGCGCTAATCCTCAGTTGGAACGGTCAGGCGCAGGCGGCTGCCGCCGCGCTCGATTTCGATCTCGGTGCGGCCGGAATTGGCGATCGTCCAGGCAAGCTCCTCGAGCTGCTCCGGCCCGAGGCGGCTGCCGTTGATGCCGAGGATGGCGTCGCCGGGCTGCACGCCGGCTTGTGCCAGGGCCGGCAGGCTGAAACCGGGCCGCAAAGTGTAGCCGCCGCCCACCTGGCGCGGCGCCAGCGCCTGGCGGAAGCGCGACGTTTCCACCCGCTCCGCCGCCATCCGCTGGGTTTCGGCGGCATTGAACGCCGGCGCCGCGGCCTGTCCCCCGACAGGCGCGAGCTGCCCCGACGGCGTGATCGAAGTCGCCGACCCGCCGAAGCCGAGGCGATAGTTCGTGGTGCCTGCGGCAAGCACGGCATGATGCAGCCGCACCGCCTCCAGCCGCAGTCCCGGGCTCACCTCGCGGCCGACAGCCACATAGCGCTGGCTGCCGTCGGCGAAGCCGATCACAGCGCCGCTCGTCATCACGCCGTGGAGGACGAGGCCGTCGGGGGTTGGAGCCGCCGGGGCCGGCGCGGGACCCGGCGCTTCCGCCGCGGGCGCAACTCGAGGGGCGGGGGCAGGGCGCTCGTCCGCCGGAACCAGCTGGGCCGCGCTGCCGTCACTCTGCGCCGGCCACAACAGGAACGCGCCCAGCGCGGTCGCGAGCGCGGCGCCGCCCGCCACGACCCTTTTCTCGCGCGGCTCAAGGCGCATCGTCGTCGAGCGCATAGCCGGCCGAGCGCACCGTCCGGATCAGCTCCGGTCCGCCGTTGAGTTTGATCGCGCGCCTCAACCGGCGGATGTGAACGTCGATGGTGCGGATGTCGATGTCGGCGTCGCGACCCCATACCGCGTCGAGCAGCCGCTCGCGCGAGAAGACCCGGCCGGGATGTTCGAGGAGATGCTTGAGCAGCCGATATTCGGTCGGTCCCAGCGGCACGAGCTTGCCGCCGCGCCGCACCTTGTGCTGCAGGATGTCCATCTGGAGGTCGGCGAACGCGAGCTGCTCGCCGGCGAGCGCGGGACGGACCCGACGTAGCACGGCGCGCACCCGCGCCACCAACTCGCGCGGGCTGAACGGCTTGGTGACGAAATCGTCGGCTCCGGTCTCGAGGCCGCGGATCCGGTCGTCCTCCTCGCCGCGCCCGGTCATCATGATGATCGGCAGATTGGCGGTCGGATTCGCCCGGCGCAGCCGGCGGCACAGCTCGATCCCGGAGATTCCCTCGATCATCCAGTCGAGCAGGACGATGTCGGGCGGGTTTTCCTTGGCGAGCAGTAGCGCTTCCTCGCCATCCGGGGTGTGCTCGACGTCGAACTCCTCGCGCTCGAAATGCCAGCGCAGCAGCTCGGCCAGCCCGTCATCGTCCTCGACGAGGAGCAGCCGCCCCCTCATGCGAGCATTCGCGAAACGATCGAGACCATCGCGTCCCACCTCCGTAAGGTCGGTGGGTAGGGGGGGCGCGCGAAGCTAGCGTGACGGCTGCGTGACGTTTCGGTGACGGCGGCTCGGCGCCGCTGGCGAAACGATCAGAAGCGGAAGACGATTCCGCCGCTGAACGCCCAGGGGTCGAGGCGGGTGTCGCCGACGACCGGCATGCCGGCGAAGGTGCCGGTCGCGGTCGGGCGGAGCAGCGCCTTCTTCACGTCGATGAACAGCCCCCAGCGGTCGGTGACCATGAAGTCGGTGCCGGCCTCGAAGGCGAGGCCGAAATCGTTCTCGACCTCGAGCTGCTCGAACGCGCCATCCTCGGTGGCGAACACGATCATGTAGCTCACGCCCGCGCCGATATAGGGCCGGATGCGGCCGTGGCGGATCGGGTGATATTGCACGGTGAAGGCGGTCGGGCCGTAGGTGACCTCGCCGAGCTTCGGCAGAGCGCCGATCGAGCCGGCGCCGAACACGTCGATGGTCGGCGGAATGCCGAGCGTCGCATTGACCGCGATATTGTCGGTCAGGAAATAGCCGATCTGGACCGTCGGGGTGTGATGCTCGAAGGTCGACAGGCCCGCGTTCGGGAACGGCGCGCCGCCGACCGACAGGTCGATCTCGTCGGCGAGGCTCAGCGTGGTGACGCCGGCGCGGATCGTCCAGCGCGAGCTGTCCGGGCCGATCGCCGGTCCGGTCTCGCTGTCCGGGCGGCCGAAGCGGGTGAGGACGCCGACCTGGATGGTCAGCGGGTCGAGCACCGCATTGGCGTCGATGGCGGCGAAGTTGGTGAAGGTGGCGTCGGTCGGTAGCAGCCCGGTCGCGCCGGTGCTGTACCAGGCCTTGCGCACCGAGGCGAAGATGCCCCAGCGCGAGCTGACGTCATATTCGACGCCGCCCTCGACATAGGGCCCGTGCGCGTTGGGGATGTTGAGGTTGACGCCGAGGCCGTCGCGCTCCTGCGTGGTGAGCTGCACCTGGAGGCCGCCGGCGACATAAGGCGACAGCGGCCCGTCGAACGGCTGAACGCGGCCGCCGAGCGTCACCAAGGTGAACTCGTCGTCGCCGAGGTTCGGCGTGCCCGCGAGGCTGCCGGCGGGGATGTTGTTGGTCGTGCCGGGGGTGGAGATCGACGCGTCGATGCCGAACCGGTCGACCGGGAACCAGGTCCCCGACAGGATGCCCTGATAGGTTTCGCGCGTCTCGTAGCCGGCGGTCGGGTCGAGCACGCCGTTGACGCGGATCTCGCCCTCGTCCGCCAGCTTGGTGCGCGCGCCCGCGATGCGGACGACGACGTCGCCGCTCTCCTGGGCCTGCGCCGGCAGGGGCGCGAGCAAAGTGGCAGCACTGAGGGAAAGGACAACCGCGAACCGTAGCTTCATGACATTTTCCTTCTCGCCGGCCGTCCTAGCCCAACAAGGTAAAAGGCGCGTAAATGGTTAATCAGGCGGCTGCCGACGTGCCTCGGTCCCATCCGGCCGCGTGCGGCGATGGGGAGGCGGCTGAGGTGTCGACCGACGAGATCGTCGCCGCTTCGCCTTCGGGGCGGCGCAGCGGACGGTCCGTGTCGATGGTCTCGAGGGTGGCCTGGCCGGATTCCAGCGCCTCGACGTCGCGCCGCGCGTCGGCCACCGCCGTCGACAGCCGGTAGACCGCGTCGAGGATGTCGCGCTGGCTGTGCTTGGCCATGACTTGGAGGCGGAAGCGCGCCTGGCCCTTGGGGACCGCGGGGAACTCGACCAGGTTGGCGAGCATGCCCATCGAGGGCAGGCGGCGGCTGGCGAGCCGCGCCAGCGCCTCGGTGCCCATCTTCACGCAGACGATCGCGGACGGGTCGCCATAGGTTTCGAGGCCGCACTCGCCGAGCATGCTGCGCAGCAGCTTGATGTTGCCCATCAGCTCTGCGCGCAGCTCCGCGCCTTCCGGGCAATCGACGATGTCGAACGCCTTGCCGACGATCGCCGCGCTCGCCGGCGACAGCGCGTTGGAGAAGGTGTTGGGCGAGCTGAAGTAGCGCATATACTCCTTCACGCTCCGCCCGCGCGCGGCGACGAAGCCGCCGTTCGACGCGAAGGTCTTGGAGAAGCTGCCCATCACCACGTCGACCTTGCCGATCATGTCCTGGATCTCCAGGAAACCGCGGCCGGTCGGGCCCAGATTGCCGAGATCGTGGGCGACGTCGACCAGCAGGGTCGCGCCATATTCGTGGGCGAGCTCCTGCAGCGCCCGAATGTCGGGTGTGTCGCTGTCCATCGAATAGAGGCTTTCGACGACGACCAGGATGCCGTTCTCGGTGTCGGTCGAGCGGATCTTGGCGAGCTTCTCGCGAGCGCCTTCGATCTGGTTGTGGCGGAACAGGTGGATGTTGCGGGTCGCCGCCTGAGCGCCTTCCTGGAGGCAGGCATGGCTCAGCGCGTCCATCACGATATAGTCGTGCGGCCGGACCAGCCCCTTGATCGCGCCGAAGCCGGCGGCCCAGCCGGTCGGGAACAAGGCGACATGATCGTAGCCGAGGAACGCGGCGATCTTGTCCTCGAGCGCGAGCGACAGCGAGGTGTTGCCGACGAGGGCAGGGGAGCCGGCGCTGTGAACGCCATATTCCCGCATCGTCTCGATCGCGGTCTCCAGGATCGCCGGGTGCGAGTTCAGGCTGAGATAGTCCTGGCTGGCGAAGTTGACGCCGTTGAACAGCTCGCCCTCGTCGGTGCGTGCGCTGCAGCGGCTGAACGCGCCCTGCTCGGTCGAGCGGCCGAGCGGCCACAGGCCGGCGGCGCGGCGGGTCTGCTGCCATTCGTAGAAGGCGCCGACGCGGGCGAGCAGGTCGGCCCCCGGCAGATAGCGAAAATCGCGCATGCTTCCGCCGAGCGCGTCGAACCTTGGCTGGGTCTCGTTCATGCGGGTCCTGAAGTCCTGTCTTTATCGCTTTGAGAATGGGTCTAAGGCGCCAAGCGATAAGCTTCGCGCACCAGCGATGGTTAACGGGTGTGAAACTCGATCTTCTCCAGCAGCTGGGGCAGCTGGACGGGCTTGGTCTCGAAGTCGACGCAGCCGACCTCGATGCTCTTGAGGCGATCACTCTGCAGGGCGTGGGCGGTGAGGGCGATGATCGGGATCGCGGCGGTCTTGGGATTGGCGCGGATCGCCGTCGTCGCCTCCCAGCCGTCCATCTCGCCAAGCGCGACGTCCATCAGGATGAGGTCCGGGGATTCCGATTCCGCCATCGCGATGCCCTGCGGGCCGTCGACGGCGCAGGCCACTTGGTAGCCTTTGCGCTCGAGACGGCGCGCGAGCATGTCGCGATTCATCTCGTTGTCTTCGACGATGAGGATCTTGGTCATGGGATTTCCTTGCGTAGCCGCCGCGGTCAGGCGGCCTTGTCCTGTCGTGCGGACGAGAGGTCCGGGATGGTGAGCAGAGCGGCAGGCTCGCCGTCGGCGGTGGTCACCGCGTCGATGGCGCCGCCGAGCAGCTGGGCGAGCTTGAAGGCGAGCGCGATCTCGATGCCGGTCGCGCCATATTTGGTCGGCGAGGCGTCGTCGCTATGCTCGAACATCTCCTGCATGATCGCGATTGGACGGGCGACCCCGGACGGTGCTCGGTCGATGAACTGGATGGCCAGCGTCTCGCCGGGCCGGGCGTCGACTTGGATCTCGAGCGTGCCGGGCTGGTCCTGGCGGGCGGTGCCGGCGGCGAGGCGGCGGATGGTCGCGCCGACCGCGGTCCAGTCCGTGGTCAGCTCGCATGTCTCGCCGGTCGAGGACAGCTTGATGCTGTTGAGATTCCAGCCCGGGATGTCGGCGATCTCGCGCCGCCAAGTCTCGAAATGATTGCTGGCGGAATCGAGATGCGGGTTGAGCGGCATCTTGCCGGCCTCGATCCTGGAATAGGAAAGGATGTCGTCGATCAGGCGCAGCAGGTCGGAGCCCGCCTTGTGGACATGGCCGAGATCGGTGACGACGGACTCGTCTTCCTCGGCTTCGGCTTCCTCGAGCAGCAGCTGGCTGTAGCCGATGATCGCGTTCAGCGGCGTGCGCAGCTCGTGGCTCATGCCGGCGACGAAATCGGCCTTGGCGGCGCTCGCCTGGTAGGCGGCGGCGGTCAGGTTCCTGAGATTGTCGGACGTCGACACCAGCGAGTTGAGCTCGCGCGTGAACTCCCTTTGCTCGTGAAACATCTTGGCGAAGTAGAGCGACATCATCGCGAAGTAGATCGCGACCGAGGCCATCGAGATCATGCCGATCGTCTGGAACTGGCTGAGATCGACCGCGGGCAGCGCGATGCCGCTGAACGCGACCGCGATGAAGATCGCGACGCTGCCGAAGATCTGCACGAGCAGGATGTTGCGCACGTCTCCCGTCGGCGGGAGGTAGAGGAAGGCGAGCAGCGGGAAGATGAGGATCCACGGCAGGAACGGCGAGGCCGTGCCGCCATAGGCGTAGCAGGCCCACAGCACGCAGAAGGTGAGGTTCTGGACGGAGATGAAGGCGATGAGCTGGTAGCGCCCCGTCAGCTTCAGGGCGATCGGATAGGCCCAAAAGAGCAGGATCGACGCGAAGAAGACGACGAGGTGGTGGTCGCGCGAGATGCCGGTCAACGCCATGTAGAGCGGAATCGTGTTGCCCAGGATCGGCCCGAACACGTGGCTGATCATGAACATGCGGGCGCGACGGTGCGTCTCCGAGTGCACCTGCATCTCGGGCGGGATGAAATAGTCGAGCAGGGCGCTGAGACTGAACCCGCCCGCCGGTGATTTCCCCAAAGCCTCCACGCGCATCATCGCAGCGCCATGCCCCCTGTCGGTCCACGCCAGGGGAAAGCCCCCGGTCCGGGTAACCGCTTAACTTGGGGTGATTAAAAGGCCGTAAAGCCTGTCATTCGCCAAATCTTAAGCAACGCCGGGTAGCGGTCGGCAGGATTCCGGGGGCCCGTATGTACAAGTCGATCTATCGCTTCATCGATTGGTTCATTCCCTCCTCGATTCAGGAGAGCCAATCCGACCGCCTGATGGCGCGCACCTTCGTGCTGCTCCACCTCGTCGGCCCGCTCATGGGCCACAGCGTGACTTATTTCCTGTCGCAGACCGCGGCCGGCGGGACGTGGCAGTTCTGGGCCACCGAGGCCATCGTGGTCAGCTTCCTGGCGATCCCGCTGCTTCTGCGCGTGTTCGGAAGCCTCCACGTCGCCGCGATGGTCAGCGTCCAGGTGCTGGTCGGCTTGAGCCTGTTCGGCTCCTTCTTCTTCGGCGGGATCAGCTCGCCGCTGCTGCCCTGGTTCCTGATCGCGATGGTGCTGGGCTTCTTCTACCTCGCCGATTCGATCAAGCTGACGCTGGCCGGAGTCGCGTTCCAGCTGGCCTGCTTCGTGGTGGCCCGGCTCGCGTTCGGCGAGTTCCCGGCGATGATCGAGCCGGAAAGCCTGAAGCTCGCCAACACCTTCTCGATCGTCGCGGCGCTCGCCTACATGACCTTGCTGTGCCTCTATTACGAGACGGTCATGCGGATCAGTCTCAGCCTCGAGCAGGAGACGATCGACCAGCGCGGCAAGCTCGAGGCGCTGCGCGAGGCCATGCAGGCCGCCGAGCTGGCCAGCACGCGCAAGTCGATCTTCCTGGCCAAGATGAGCCACGAGCTGCGCACGCCGCTCAACGCGGTGATCGGCTATGCCGAGATCCTGCGCGAGACGTTCGAGGAGCGGGCCGATGCGGGCCGCAAGATGAACGACCTCGACCGGATCCACGCCGCCGGGCGCCATCTTCTGGCGCTGGTCAACAACGTCATCGACCTGTCCTCGATCGAATCGAGCCGCGTCGAGCTGTCCACCCAGGCCGTCGTCGTGAAGTCGCTGGTCGAGGAAGTCATCGCGACCGCGTCGCCGCTTATCGCCAAGCGCGACAACCGCATGGTGGTCAACATGCCCGAGGATCTCGGAGCGCTCGAACTCGATGCGCTCAAGGTTCGGCAGTGCCTGCTCAACCTGCTCAGCAATGCGGCGAAGTTCACGACCAAGGGCACGATCATGCTGACCGTGATCAGCCGCCCGAGCACGCGCGGCGACCTCCTCGTTCTCGAGGTCAGCGACGACGGCATCGGCATTCCGTCCGAGAGCCTGCGCCGCATCTTCGAGGATTTCAGCCAGGCCGACAACGAGACCGTCAACAAGTTCGGCGGCACCGGCCTCGGCCTCGCGCTGACCAAGCGCTTCTGCCAGATGATGGGCGGCTCGATCACCGTCCGGTCACAGCGCGGCGTTGGATCGAACTTCACCATCGAGATTCCCATGGTGCGGCTGCAGCGCCGCGAGGGGGATGTCCCCCGGGCAGCCTGATGACAACGCAATCCAGAAATGAAACGGCTTCACCTATGACGCACGACGCTTCGGCCCGCGACGAATCCGCCAGCGCGGCCGCGCTGCGGCTCAGCGTGCATCGTTCGATCGCTCGGGCAATGCGCCGCCTGGTGTGGGCACTGATCCTGGTTACCGGTCTCGGCGGAGCGTTGGTGTTCGCGTTCAGCGGCTCGCCTCCGCCGTCCTGGGGCGTGCTGGCCGCCATGCTTGCCATCGGGGCGGTGGCCGGCCTGATCCTGGTCCGGCCCGTGGCCCAGGTCCTCGCCCGGCTTGCGGTGCGGCCGATCGAGCTGATCCTGGCCCAGCCCGAGCTGATTCAGGATATCGGCGAGGAGGAGCTTAACTGGCAGAAGGGCCGCGCACTCAGCCGGGCCGATATCGAGAGCGACCTCGACGCGCTCAGCCGCCATCTTCGCCGCATCACCCGCCGGTCGCGCGAAGCGATGGTGGAGCTGCAGACCGCCCGCGAGGAGGCCAAGCAGCAGAATATCGCCCAGTCGCAGTTCCTCGCCAAGATGAGCCACGAGCTGCGCACGCCGCTGAATGCGATCCTTGGTTACGCGATGCTGGTCCAGGAGGATGCGACCGCCGCCGGCAACGCCACCGCGGTGGCCGACCTCGAGCGCATCCAGGTGGCCGGGCGCAACCTTCTCGCGGTTATCAACGATGTTCTCGACCATGCCCGAATCGAAGCGGGCAAGACGATGATCGAGCGCAACGTCATCGACATCCGCGAGCTTGCCATGGAGGCCGCGGCGTCTTGCCCGGCCGACCAGCGCAACGGCAACAGCTTCGACGTCGATGTCTCCGACGCCCTCGGCATCATGGTCGGCGATGCCGGCAAGGTTCGCCAGTGCCTCCTCAACCTGTTGAGCAACGCCTTCAAGTTCACCACGAACGGACATGTTTCCCTGGTCATCGCGCCGACGCGGTCCGGCGGTGCGGCGGGCGTCCGTTTCGACGTGCGGGATACCGGCCCCGGCATCGCCGCGGCGGATCTGCCCCACCTGTTCGACGCGTTCAGCCAGCTCGAGGATGGTGACGCCCGCCGCTTCGGCGGCCCGGGTCTCGGCCTCGCCATCACGCGGCGGCTCGCGCGGATGATGGGCGGCGACTGCACGGTCGAAAGCGTCGAGGGCCAGGGCTCGACTTTTTGCCTGACGCTTCCGCTCAGCCTGAAGAAGGCGCAGGGCGAGGCGACCATTCTTTTCCGCTCCGACCACCCCCTCCCGGTCCGATCGTCGGAGCGCAGCGCCTTGATCGTCGACGACGACGAGGCGGCGATCGACCTCATGCGCCGCTGGCTCGCGCGCTTGGGCTATGACGTGTTCGCCGCGACGGACGGCGAGACGGGACTGGCCATGGCGCGCGAGCACCGGCCCGACCTCATTCTGCTGGACGCCCTGCTTCCGGGGATTTCGGGCTACGACGTGCTGGCCGAGCTGCGGGCCGACGTGGCCTTGAGCCGGACGCCGGTGGTCCTGGTCACCGTCGACGACGACCGCGCCCGCGGTCTCAGCGCCGGGGCATCCGATTATCTGCGCAAGCCGATCCGCGAGGAGCAGCTGCGCGCCGTCGCCAAACTCTACGAGAGTAAGGCCCAGGGCGACGTCCTGGTCATCGACGACGACGACGACGCCGCCGAGCTGATCAAGCGCAGCGTCGAGCAGATCGGCTTCTCGACGCGCCGCGCCTGCGACGGGCTCGAAGGGGTCGAAATGGCGTCGACCACGCCGCCGGCCGCAATCGTTCTCGACCTCGCGATGCCAGGCCTCGACGGCTTCGGCGTAATCGAGCGGCTGTCGGCCGACGAGAAGCTGATGCACATACCGCTCATCATCGTGTCGGGATGCGACGTCAGCCTTCACCAGCACCGGGCGCTCGCCGCCGCCGGCTACCGCTTCTTCGCCAAGGGATCGTCTACCCCGCGGGAAATCGCGCAGTCGCTTCGGGAGCTGGTAGCATGACCGCGCTCCAGCCCGTGCCGACGGCCCAGAAGCTGATCCTGATCGTCGACGACATCGAGGACAACCGCGTGCTGCTCGAGCGCTCGCTCAGGAGCCACGGCTATGCGACCGCGTCGGCCGCCAGCGGGCGTGAGGCGCTGTCGATCATCTCGCGCCGGCTGCCCGACATGGTTCTGCTCGATTGGATGATGCCGGAGCTGTCCGGCCTCGAGACGCTGCGCGCGATCCGCGAGCTCCATTCCAGCTCGAAGCTGCCGGTGATCATGTGCACCGCGATCGGCGAGGAGATGTCGATTGTCGCCGCGATCAGCGCCGGCGCCAACGACTATATGACTAAGCCGCTCAGCATCCCGGTCCTGCGCGCGCGCATGGCCGCCCATTTCGAGCAACGCGCGGTCATCGAGACTCTGGGCAGCGCCCGCGACGCCGCGGAGGAGAAGCTGACCGAGCAGGCGCGCGCGATCTTCGAGCGCAGCCAGTCACCCAGCGGCCGGTGGGAAACGCACTGAGCCATGGCAGATGTGACCTCGGACCCTGACCGGCGCATCCAGTCGCTGATCGGCGCGGCGCCGGCCGTTGCCGCGATTACCGCTGGCGCCTGCCTCCTCGCCGGCGGCCTGGGCGCGCTGCGGCTACCCGGCTGGATCGAGGTGATCCTCGCCTGCGTCGCCATCGGCTTCCCGATCCTGGCGCTGCGGCGATCGCGCGAAGTCCAGGAGCGGCGCGAACGGGCCGAGGCGGAATGCCGCGACCTGCGCCTTAGCCTGAGCCGGGACCCGCTCACCGGGCGGATGAACCGGACCGCGTTCAACGTCGCCCTCGATGCGCTGGCCGAGGACGCCACCGGCTGCGGCACCATCATCGTGCTGTTCTTCGACCTCGACCGGTTCAAGGACGTCAACGACACGCTCGGCCACAAGGTCGGCGATCATCTCCTGGTCGAGGTCGCGCGGCGCAGCGGCGCGGTGCTCGACAGCGCCACCGCCTTTGCCCGCCTCGGCGGCGACGAGTTCGCCGCGATCGTCCCGTGCGGCAACTCGCAGCGGCCGGAGGATTTCGGCCGAGCCATCGTCGAGGCGATCAACGAGCCGTTCCTGATCGACGGCCACCGCGTCGACGTCGCCGCCTCGGTCGGCATCGCGGTGGGCGACGCCGTGCTCGACGACGGCCACGAGCTGCTGCGCCGCGCCGACGTCGCCATGTACGAGGCGAAGGGCGCGGCCCGCGGCGGGTGGCGCGTGTTCGACGACCAGCTGAGCGGTCGGCAGATGCGCGAAAGCTCGATCCGGGCCGAGCTCGGCAAGTCGATGGTCGAGCAGCAGTTCGAGCTCTACTACCAGCCGATCGTCGATGCGCGCACCGGCGCCGTCAGCAGCGCGGAAGCGCTTCTCCGCCCGCAATCGCCGAACCTGCACGGCGTCTCGATCGAGAAGCTCATCTCCGTCGCGGAGGCGAGCGGCCAGATCATCCCGCTGACCGAATGGACGCTGGACACGGCGCTCGCCACGATTCACGCGTTCGGCGACCTGCCCATCGCGATCAACGTGTCGCCCGTCTATTTCCGCCGCCCGGATTTCGTCCACCGCGTGCTCGACAGGCTGATGGCCTCGGCCACGCGGCCGGAGCTCCTGACCCTCGAAGTCACCGAAGGCGTGCTCATCGCGGACATCGCCGCGGCTCGGCAGTCGATCGCCCGGCTTCGCGAGATCGGCATGCGCGTCGTCCTCGACGATTTCGGCACCGGCTATTCCTCGCTGAGCTATCTCCAGCATTTCGAGCTGGACGGCCTCAAGCTCGACAAGTCGTTCATCCGCGAGGTCGGCGACCGGAAGAAGGCGACCCAGATCATCCGCTCGATCATCGATTTCGGCCACGGCCTCGACATGCATGTCGTCGTCGAGGGCATCGAGAGCGACTGGCAGGCACGGCTGCTGCAGCTGCTCGGCTGCGATTACCTGCAGGGCTATGAAATCGGCGTGCCGATGACGCTTGGCGACCTGCGCTGCTTTCGCGAGCGCGCCGCGGTCGAGCCGCCGATCTCCGTCGGCGTGGCGAGGCCGGGCGCGGATGAGCCAGTCCCGCTCAAGAGCGCCAACTGACCGTTCTTTTAGGGGTTGGTAATCCCGACACATTATGGGTTTCGACATGTCCCAGGATCCATCCTTTGCTTCGCGGCCCCCGCGCTGGGAGTGCCAGGCCGACGTCACTGTCGTTGACGACAGCGGGCGCGAGCTGATGGGCCGGCTCGGCAATGTGTCCGACGCCGGCTTCATGGCCGAGTGCGAGCAGAAGATCCCCAAGGGCGCGATCGTCGAGATCGACCTGCCCGAGCGCGGCCGAGTCCGCGCAGAGGTGCGCTGGGTTCTCGGCTGGCGCTTCGGCGCGCTGATCCTGCCGGACGAGCAGCAGGGCCGCAACGCCGCCTGAGCCGGCCCTCGGGACCGCCGCTATCCAAAGTTTCTAGGGGAAGTGGTGGACGCACCAGGGCTCGAACCTGGGACCCGCTGATTAAGAGCCACCGTTTTGGCAAATTTCAGCCGGCATCACCGCGTTTCAATCGTCCTCACGTCCACGGGCGGGCCGACGAACTCCTTGCTCTCCCACGGTTTTTCCATATCACCGAGTTTCATCGGGCGGCATCAAAGCCCACTGCAGATGTTGCCCAGACGTTGCCCCGAAGGAGGTCCTGTGGCTACGGCAAAGGTGGAACTGACCAAGCTCAAGCTCGACAACCTGTTGCCGGCGGCTCCACGCGAACGATACGAGGTGGCGGATACCCACGTTTCAGGTTTGCGGGTGCGCGTGGGCGATGCAGTCGTCGAAAGTGGCAAATATCGAGGTAAGGCTGCGCAGATAAGCTTTGTGCTGTTGGCGCGATTTCCATCCAAGCCAAATGCAAGTCCGACGCGTCGCACGTTGGGACGCTACTCGCGCGAATTTCCTCAACTGACATTAGAAGCGGCTCGCCGGAAGGCCGTGGAGTGGAAAGCCATGGTCGCCGCAGGAAAGGACCCGGCAGTTGAGGCCGCACGCGAGCGCGCAGCGGCCGACGAGGCACTCCGCGCAGCAGAAGTGGCCGCTCGGAGCAGGTGCACCGTTCGCCAGGCGCTGGATCGGTATGAATCCGAGCATCTCCACAAGCTCCGTCGCGGGAAATCGACTCGCCGTGCGCTTGATGGACGCAGTGGATTGCTGCTGCCGTTTGCGGACCAAGATCTCAAGTGCATCACGCGCCAGGATTTAGCGGAGCAAGTGCGAGTCCGAGCCAAGCTCTCGCCGATTTCTGCGAACCGTCAGCTCGCCTACGCGAACGCATTCTTCAATTGGTGTGCAGACGAAGAACTGCTCGACGGGAACCCAGCCGTAAGAATCAAAAAGCCATCAAAGGAGCGTGCGCGAGATCGCTACCACTCGCTCGAAGAGTTGGGAGAAATTTGGAAGGCCACGGAGACGTTGGGATACCCCTTCAGTCACCTTTACCGACTGCTGATCGCGCTGCCCATGCGGCGAGAGGAACTGGCGGGCCTTCTGGTGGCGGAGCTGGTTCTCGGCACGGATGAGGATCCAGAGGCCGTATGGACGCTGCCAGCGGCACGCACCAAACGTGCGAACGCACTTCGGGTACCCCTTGCCCCCTTGGGGAGATCCATCATTATCGAAGCGCTGAAACATCCGGATCGGCCGTCAGATTCAGCGTACGTCTTCACCACGAAAGGCACATCGCCGGTGTCAGGGTTCGCCAAAGCGAAAAGGAGGTTGGATCGCGCGATCACTAAAGCGCGGTCGGAGGCGGCAGCAAGAGGTGAGGGAGATGAAGCGGTACAGGTCGAGTCTATGCCGCACTGGGTCGTTCACGACCTACGCACCACTTTCAACACGCACGCCTGCGAACAGCTTGGTGTAGATGCCGCGGTTGCTGATCGGATTTTGAATCACGTCGCGACAGCGACAACCTCGAAGATAATGCGCGTTTACAATCGATCGGAGCTCTTTGAGCAGCGGCGCAACGCGCTTTCTGCGTGGGAAAGTTTGCTGAGGACCAAGGTCGTCGGAGGCATGCCAGATAATGTAGTCCGTTTGTCTCGCGCTGCGTCCGCGTGAGCGACAAAGCTCCGCTGAGACTCGCGGCTCTTCACAGCAATGATGCCGATGAGGCATCGGCATTGCTGCAAGCCGCGTCGGGGCCCTTGCCGGGGCCATTGCCTGCGCTCGTCGAGGATGCAGTGCTCGCGCTTCAAGAGGAGATTGAAGCTGCCATCATCAAAGGTGAGCCCGACATATCGCTTTCGCTGGAAGCGGCCGAACTCTTGTCGATAGCTTTGAAGACTCGAGAGCGACCGGCCAGCCGTCCACTCTTGACGGGTGCCGAGCGAGCCAACCGGTACGCCACCGTCGAACTCGCGAAGGCCCTCTCGCGTCAGTATCGCGCTGAAGGAATGCGTGCGGGTCAAGCTGATGAGCGAGCAGCGAAGGAAGCTGCCCGCGTAGGCGGCGCGCTAGCTTGGACCACCATTTACGACCGAATGCGCCGCGGTGGTAAAAAGCCCAAAGCTTGATGTCGCTGACAGCCTAGGTGCCTCCGCGTCAAATGACGCCAGCTGATTTCAGGAGGCGGCAAATGACTAACGACATGGATCCGTTTCTCGACCGTAAAACCGTTCGGGCTGTCACGACATTAAGCTTTCCCACCATCTCGCGAATGCAGCGGCGCGGCGAATTTCCCCCGTTCGAGCAAATCAGTCCTGGCCGCCGCGGCCTGCGCCAATCGACGCTGACGGAGTTCTTATCGGGCCGGCGAGATTGGAGCGTGATGGGGTAATCGGATCCACCGCGGCCGTTCGGCGCAGCCACAAATGTGTGTTCGCCTCAGCGCGAGGGTCTGGAAGATGGACCTTTCGTCGAACCGGAAGTTCGTGCTCCTCGCGCTGGCCGACAAGATCAACGGCAAGAACCCGGAAAGGGGATGTTGGCCATCCGTTGCCTCATTGGTCAGCATGACCGGCTTAAGTGATCGCACCGTGCAGAAGGCTCTCAATGAGCTTGAAGAAGCCGGACATCTCACTCGAAAGAAACGGTCTGGGTCGTCCAGCATCTACCATCTGCAATTGCTGGACCCCCGAAGCTCCTTCGGGGGCGAAGCTCGGCCGCAGAAAGGACGGGGAAGCCCATCATCCCCCGAAGCGGCTTCACCCCACCCCCGCAGTGCCTTCGGGGGAGCCTCCGAAGCTCCTTCGCCCAAACCAGAAAAAACCAGAAAGGAAACGACCAACGCTCCGAGCACCCAGCATGGCAGCGCCCGCAGCATCGGCGAACAACTGAAGTTGTCGCCCATCTCCATTGTGCGCGACGCCTTACGCCGAAGCTGATCAAAAGTGACCCTGCCGTCCCGACGCCGCTGACCATAAGGTTACGAACAAAACGGCCTCTCCGGCAACAAGCCTATATGACCGACCATTACGCGCGCGCGCGCGATCGGTCGGGAGGGCGATGTCTTGGAAGCATTGATCGGCTATGGGGGAGCTGACGAGGAGACGATATGCTGCTGGGCCCGTTCTCTGACCTGCCGGAACTGGATGAAATCGCCCATCGCATGTTTCGCCAATTCGCTCGGATGGAGTACGCCTTGAAGGCGGCAGGGTATCTCAAGCGTGAGGATGGGAGAGCCGAAGCCAACTGGTCAGCCTTTGCTGCTGACATCGACGAGGGCCTACGCAACGCGTTTATCGAAGACGCCGAAGTGTTTGCGGCAGTGGCCTACATCGGACTCAAACCCCCGAAGAAGCAGATGGTCCGAAAGGGTGCTCTCTATTGGAGGGAGACACCACCTGAGGCGACAACGGCGAGCGGCGTCCTCCTCATGTACGTCTCCCGCGTGCGCAATAACCTTTTCCATGGTGGCAAATTCAGCAACGGCTGGCTCGACCCTGAGCGAAGCCGGAATCTACTGCGACATTGCCTGACGATCTTAGATTGCTGCTTGAGGCTCTCAGATCGGGTGCGCGATGCCTTTGAGCACTGAGCCCAGACTCGCGACGGAAAGAGCGCCGACGCCCCCTAGTTTGATCCGCGCTAGCCGCCCCCGCTGCGACCGCGCCGCTGACTGTTAATCAGCAACGTTGCCGCCATTGCCCTCCGCAGGAAACGGCCGAGCGCATCTCAAAGGGTTTGAGGGCAATCTGGGGGCAACAAACGGTCGGACATCGCTGCTGAGCTGGATAGAAACTGTGGGGGCAGGTGGGTAGGGGCGGGCCCCACAAAGGGGACCTCTGAGCATCCAGCGGTTTCAGACTAAGTCTGGATCGCCGGCTCGGGTTCGGACCTCGTGCCGGCGCAATCTGCTTCCAAGTCCCAGCTCTATCTATCACTGCGAACGGCCTGCTGCGGCGCTTCAGGTAGGGTCGATCTGAAGTAGGCTGTCTATGACCTGGAGTGCGGATAATAGGCCGTTTCGCGCGGACAAAAGCTCGGCACCACCCAAGTGCTGGTGCCGCCCCGCCAATCCCAACACAGCCGCTAAAACGGTGTCGGATTCACGGACCAGCGCGACGAGATGCTCTCCGCTGGGTCCGTAACACCCCGTCAGCCAGTTCTTTGCGGCCCGATCGCTCGCACCGGTCCATTTCATGATCGTCTTCACCGCCCGGTGGCTCTGGCCCAACTCGGTCCGCAAAGCATCGGCAATTGCTCCTGCGTAGGGCCGACGCACACGCACGCGCGCCGGAAGCGAGTTGCCCGTCTTCCGAAACATCCTTCCTGCTCCGCTGGTCTAAATGAGCGAGTCGAACCGCTTCGCTTCCGCTCATCTAGGGCCGAGCTATGATCAAGTGGGACACGCGAGATACGTCGGGCGGCTCAGGTGGCGTCCCCGCCGCAGAATACGTGCGGATGTCCACTGAGCATCAGAAGTACTCCACGGACAACCAGTCCGCCGCCATCCGACGGTATGCGGAGGCGCGCGGGTTCGGCATCGTCAAGACCTACGCCGATGAAGGAAAAAGCGGCCTGAAAATCGAAGGCCGGGATGCGCTCAAACGGCTCCTGGAAGACGTGGAGAAACGTCAAACGAACTTCTCAGCGATCTTGGTGTACGACGTTAGTCGCTGGGGGCGATTCCAGGATCCGGACGAGGCCGCCGCCATTGAGCTTCTTTGCAAGAAGGCCGGCATCGCGGTGCACTATTGCGCCGAACAATTTGAGAATGATGGCAGCATTGGGTCGTCGATTATCAAGACCGTGAAACGCGCGATGGCCGGCGAATATAGCCGGGAGCTTTCGGTCAAAGTGTTTGCAGGACAGGCAAATCTTATTCGGCTCGGGTTCCGCCAGGGCGGGCCGGCCGGATTCGGCCTCCGACGCGTACTGGTCGATCAAAACGGTACCCAGAAAGGGGAATTGGCTGCGGGGGAACACAAAAGCATCTCGACCGATCGGGTGATTTTGGTTCCCGGCCCGGCCGAAGAGGTTCGGGTTGTTCGTGAGGTCTACAGACTCTTCCTGACCGAGAGGCGTTCTGAGCGGGAGATTGCGAGCATTCTGAACCTGCGAGGGGTTCCTACCGATCTCGGTCGACCGTGGACGCGGGGAACAATCCATCAATTGCTGATCAATGAAAAGTACATCGGCAACAATGTCTGGGGCCGCACTTCTTTCAAGCTCAAGCAGTCTCGATGCGATAACCCGCGGAAAGATTGGGTTAGGCACGATGGTGCCTTCAGTGCCATTGTCGAAGCCTCTGAATTTGAAGAGGCTCAGTCATTAATTGCAGCCCGATCGGAGCGCCTGTCGGACGAAGAGATGCTTCGCCGTCTGAAGGAAGTTCTCAGGGCGCAAGGATCTCTTTCTGGTCTCATCATCGACGAGACGGAATTCTGCCCCTCTAGCAGCGCCTTCCGCTTTCGCTTCGGCAGCCTTCTCCGAGCGTACACTCTGGTGGGCTACAACCCAGCTCACGACTACCAGTACCTGGAGATCAATCGAGCGTTGCGCCGGATGCATCCGGACGTCGTTCGCCAAGTCATTGACGGGATCGCTTCGGCCGGGGGCGGCGCTATCTCCGACCTGAAAACCGACGTGCTTCATGTGAACGGAGAGTTCACAGCATCCTTGGTTATCGCCCGTTGCCGAAAGACCGTAGCGGGTTCACTTCGCTGGAAGATCATTCTCGACCAAGCGCTTCAACCCGACCTCACAATTGCGGTTCGTATGAACCAAGCGAATGAGGCTCCGAAAGACTATTTCCTCTTGCCGCGGCTCGACATGGAAAGGGCCGTCCTCATGTTGTGGGAGCACAACGGGCTTTCCCTCGACGCGTATCGCTTTGAGTCTCTCTCGATGGTTTACGAGATGGCTAAGCGCTTCATGCTGAGGAGAGCCGCGTGAGCCAAGCGACGCCCGCTCAGCAGGTTGAGATGATCCCTATCAGTCGCGTGGTAGTTATCAATCCGCGAGTGCGTAATAGACGCGTATTCAATGAGATCGTGGAAAGCATCGCCCTCGTTGGATTGAAGCGTCCGATCACGGTAACGCGACGCGTTGAAGGCGAGGAGATCTATTATGATCTAGTCTGCGGGCAAGGGCGTTTAGAAGCCTGCCGAACATTGGGCTTCGGTGAGATCGCGGCCCTGATCGTATCCGCGGACGAGGAAGATTGCCTCGTTTCGAGCCTGGTAGAAAATTGTGCCCGTCGACAGCACCGAGCCCTCGACCTTCTCCACGACATCGGCGAGATGAAAAAGCGAGGCTACGCTATTGCCGAGGTAGCAAGAAAAACCGGTCTCTCGTACGAATATGTTTGGGGCGTGACCCGCCTTTTGGAGAACGGAGAAGAGCGCCTTCTCCGTGCAGTGGAGTCAGGCGCGATCCCCATCACAATCGCTGTCCAAATCGCGGACGCCGATGATTCCGAGGTTCAGGGCGCGCTGCAAAGCGCTTACGAAGAAAACCTCCTGCGTGGACGAAATTTGATCGCGGCCCGCCGGCTAGTAGAAACTCGGAAGCGCCGCGGCAAAGGGCTGCGCAACGATGGTCGGCAGAGGAAGCCTGTATCAGCCTTAGCGTTGGTTCGGGCGTATGAAGAAGATACTCAGCGGAAACGGGCCTTGATCCGCCGTTCGGAGGTGGCGAAGGCCCGACTGAGCTTCGTGACCGAGGCAGTCCGCAGCCTTGTCGATGACGAGGCCTTCTTTGCGATCTTGGAGCAGGAGGATCTTGCTTCTGTTCCGGCGCGCCTTGCGGCTCGTATTCCGGAACTTGTGGGGGAGCCCGGATGAGTGGGAAGCTCAAGCTGGGCTTTGAGCCCTCCAGCCTCCGTATTCCTCTAAAGAATATACTCCCTCTGCGTGTCGTGAGCGAGAGCGTGCGTAAGTCAGTCAAATTCGCCCAGATCGCCGCATCCATACGAGAGGTTGGCATAATTGAGCCGCCTGTGGTGGTTCGCGATGCAGGCGAGCCGGAGATGTTCCATCTGCTCGACGGCCACCTTCGGATCGAGATATTGCGAGAGCAGGGGATCGAGGCAGCGGTTTGCCTCATCTCCACAGAAGACGAGGCCTACACCTACAACAAGCGCGTCAACCGGCTCGCGATCATCCAAGAGCACAGGATGATACTGACGGCGGTGGAAAAGGGAGTCTCGGAGGAGCGTCTTGCTCGCGCTTTGAACCTAAACATCTCCAGCATCCGGAGCAGACGACGGCTTCTTGAAGGCATATCCCCTGAGGTGGCCGATCTTCTGCGCGACAAGCACGTCCCGATGAACTCATTTCGTGAGCTCAGACGAATGACCTCCGATCGACAAAAGGAGGCGGCTCAGCTCATGGTGGCGATGAACCGATACACCGTTTCCTACGCTCGCTCACTTGTTGCCGCGACTCCTGAGGACCTGCTGGTCCAAAAGAGGAAGAAACAAGTTAAGGGACTCACCTCCGAACAGATTGCTCTGATGGAGGAGGAGGCGGCAAACCTTCAGAGAGATTTCAAAGTCATTGAGCAGGACTATGGCGCGGATCACTTGGATCTGGTTCTTGCAGTCGGTTACGTTTCGCGGCTGCTGGGGAATGCGCGAGTGGTCGGCTACCTAGCTCAATGCCATGCCGAAATTCTCGCCGAGTTTCAGAAACTGGTCGCTGTCCAGCAAGCGGCCTGAGGCGTAAGCCGACGTCCGAGAATTACCTATGGCCGGGAGCGAGGGAAGCCCGGTTTAGGGCCCCTCGGCTGGGGACGCTGATCGTAAATCAGATGAATCTTAAGCCGCCTCCGGGCTGCCGGGACGAATTTTGATCCCAGCGCCCCCTTGGGGCAACTCAGTGGCAACTTCGAGAGGCCTCGGGTGGCGAAGGGCTGAGGCGACGTCATGGAAGACCTAACATTGACCGCCGGTGCCCGCTCGCGCAAGCTGCGAGCCAATCCATGGCGACACATTCGAACCCCCTCCCAGCCGCAGTTCCGCTCCGCAAGAAGATCCGCGAGATCACCTGCAACAATGCGGATGAGCCCGATCTGTGTGCCTACATTAAGGAGCTGCTTACTCGCGGCTCTTTCAATCTTGGGCTAAGCACGAGTCAGGTCATTATAGATTCCAAGCTCAGCAATAGTAGGCGTAGGCCGGACCTCGCGGTGTACCGGACGCTAAGGGGTACGCGACCACATGGTTGCAGCCATGACGACAGATCCAATCTTGCCAGAATGCGCCCGATGATCGCGCAGAGAGGTCTTCGTATTCAGCCGTACGCCGACCACAGCAAAGGCGATCGAGACGATTGAGGCTAGCACAAGTCGGATGACTGGCGGAGAGTGCTCCCAGGTAACTGATCTGTACGCGGTCATTGATTTATAGCTATTCGTCTGCTTGAATCGCTCTGGGGCAAAACGGGGTCCACCGAAATTATGGAAAGCATTTTCGAGTGCCGTCGCAGGGTCTTTGAGTCAGTACAAAACGGTATTGTCGACCGGCGGGTGGTCGACTGTATAGTACATGGCGGCATCGCTACCGACGATGAGTCCCCCCTATGGGATTATAAACTAGAGTTACCTGTTCCGCCGGCGGGGAAGAACGACGCGCTTCAGAGTGCATATAGCTCCAAGTCGGCCGAAATCGTCAAGGACTGCGTTTCTCTGTACAACAGCTATGGAGGCTACATCGTCTCTGGGATTAGAGATACCGATAGAGTGGTTATTGGCACTAATTATGGATTCGATGCAGCAGACCTAAACCAGAAGATCCACGGCGCGACAGGCGTGAGCATCGAGACCGTTTACCGGGAAGTTGATGTTTCGGACGTTCTCCCTGATGCGAAGATAGGCCTTTTGTTCGTCCCGCGACGGCCGAATAATTGCAATCCTGCTCAGTTCAAAAAGGATGCTCCCCGAGGAAACGGAAAGTTAGCCTACCAAGCTCAATCGTTCTACCTACGGCAACGGGACACCTGCCGACCCGCTGCTACGCCGGAAGATTTTGAGTTTCTCTATGGTTCGCGGGAACTTGAGAACATCGGCCGTATCACCCACTTCCTGGAAAACAATCTGCCGTCGCGAGAACAAGACTTCGAACGACTCATTGGTCGGGATGAGGAAATGGCGGCACTTTGGGCGTGGCTGTCCGACGCCTTTAGCCCGATCAAAATCCTGAGTGGTCTCGGCGGCGTCGGCAAGACCTCTATCGCATATACCTTTGCGGAGAGGCTAATAGTTAGCTCGGCGGCAGGGCTGGATCGGTTGATCTGGTTGGGCGCGAAGTCCGAAACGTTTTCCGGCGAGAGGGACGCGCTCGTTCCCCTGTCCCGTGTCGATTTTAGCGGCGTGGATGAGCTGCTCACCCAAATTTTGCTGGAGACCGGTTGTCCGCCCGCGCAGCTGCCAGAGGAAGCAGGCCGAGAAGACCTCCTCGAGATGGCTCGCTCACAACTTGGCGAATTCTCGTTTCTTCTGGTTGTAGATAACGTGGATACGTTGCCGGATGCCGATCAGCAGCTGCTCTTCCACCTGCTCACGCAGATTTGCTCGGCTACGAGAACGAAATGCATCGTCACGGCTCGGCGAAACTTGGGCGCGCCTCGAACGGCCTTCATTGAGATAGAAGGCCTACTGTTGCCGGATTTCGAGAAATTTGTCGCGGAAAAGGCATCCTTGATGAAGGTCGCCCCTCCGCCCGCGGGCAGCCGCGACATGCGCAAGTTTCATGAAGACAGCGGGGGCTCCCCTCTGTTCGCTATGTCCGTACTCCGACTGATGTCCCTAGGTGACTCCATGCGGGATGCTCTCTCAAACTGGCGGGGGAGTGATGGCGAGGCTGTTCGTGAAGCGGCGTTCCGCCGGGAAATCGGGAGGCTGAAGCGCAAGGAGGCTCGGGTGCTTCTTGCCCTTTGCTATCTCGGGTCCGCGTCCAGCGTGGAGTTGGCCGCAGTCTTGGGCTTGACTCGGTACGAGATTCAGGAGGCCCTCGAAGAATTGCGATCCTTTGCGATGACGAGTTTGGATGCCAGTCTCCCTGGTGGAGCGACGTTCAAGCTCTCACCAACGCTTGCGCTGGTTACGGGGCTCGTGGAGCAACGGGTGCCCGACCACGCTGAGATTAAGGGAAAAACTAAAAAGCTCACTAAGGTGGCGGCCAACAAGAAGCCGTATATCGGTGAAGCTGTGCTTCGAACGATAGCATATCTGGAGCAGGGAGATACCAGTTCGGCGAATAACGTAGTTCAAACGGCACTTCAGACGCTACCGGACGACCCTGACCTGCTCTGCCTGCTCGGGCGTTGTCTCGAAGCTCAAGGAGACAGACCTAAAGCAAAGGAAGTGTTCCAGAAGGCGCACGATCTCGGGTGTCGCCGGCGCGAGCTTTTTTTTGGTTGGATCAAAGTGGTGGAGGAGCAGGAAGATTGGAATGGAATGATTTCCGTCGCCGAGCTTGCTGAAGATGCTATCAAATCGTGTCGATTCAGGCTCGCACGGAACCGAGCGCGGGCAGAGCTAGGGCACGAGCGCTCTCGTGCAGGTGACTATAGAGGCGCGATCGAATTTTATGAAGATGCTCTTGTCGACCTCCATGCGGCACTTGAGGTCTACCAACTCAGCCCGGACCGGGCGGACCTTTGGAAGCAAAACGACCAGATCGTCGGGGCATGGCTCGGTGCCGTGCGCATGGCTGAAAGCAGCAGTGGCGGAGACGGGCGTCGCCTTTTTAGTGCCTATTGGAGGGCCATTACCACGTATCGGATCGTCTCTCGCGCCGCGTTCTCTGGCGCGCTCGATGCTCTGTCTGACTGGCTTGGCCGGGTCGAGGGTCGGCGCGTGCTTTCAGAGACGGCGAGAGATAACCTTGAATTGGCGAGCACTCGGGTTCGGCGAATCGCTGAAATAGCCGAGGCACGAGTGAACTTTGAGGCCGGCGCGAAAACTGCGTTCCAGGCGAGTGCGGCGCGAGCACGCGCGCGGCTCGTAACCCTATTAAAAGGACCAATGGCAGGTTAGCGGTGACGCTGATTGTCGTTCAGCGAAGATTTTCAGCACCATCGTAGGGGGCGGGGGAGGCCGCGACCGGTAACTGCGGTTCGAGGGCAACTGCCGGGCAACAAACCCAACGGCGAGAGCCAATTTAGCCGTTCGCTTCGTGGTCGATGTCGGCCAACAGGGCTCCTTAACAGGTTCGCCGTCCTAATTTGTTTGCTCAGGGCAGGTCGCAACCAGCCTACTTGTGCCGCTCCCCCACCGCACGTCGCCGCAAGTTTGCTAGCAGCGACCCGGTGGACGGCCGGCTACCAGCACCGTGCAGAGTCGAATTGAGGCAACCAGTTCCTCTTCGGTTCCGAAGGCCAGGAACTCACTCGCTGCCTCTCTAACGGCAGGGGGGAGTGAGTGCTTCGAAAGTAGCATATCGGCATAACGATTCAGGCGCTCTATTTGTTCGTTCCGCCTGCGCCGCCGGCCGTGTAGGACCTTCGAAATCGTGTCTTGGCGGACGCCCGTAGCCGCTTCCATCTCCGTTTGAGTGGCCAAGCGCCGGCGTCTGATCGTCCGCAGTTTTGCTGCGAGCTCGTCGAGAAAGCGGGCCTCATCCATTTACATGAGTCTTGCATATTGGCATAAGACGAGCAAGGTTCGGATAAGGGTGGCGATGCGTGGAATTTTCGACTGGTGAAGATCTAACTCGTCTCAGTTTCCGCGACTGGACCGGGGAGCGCGCGTTGGCGACAATCGGCACGAACGCCGGCTCTGTCGCCCTGCCGTTCCAAGATTGGCGACGGTTCAAAGAAGCATTTGCACCGGAACTCGTCGAAATGGCCGTCAGTGAGACACCCGGCCGCGTGGAGCGGATCGTTGATCCGTTTGGAGGGTCCGGCACAACCGCGCTTGCCGCTCAGTTCCTTGGCATCAATCCGACGACAATCGAGGTGAATCCCTACCTAGCTGATCTCATCGAGGCGAAAATCTCGCGGATCGACCTTGAGGCCGCAGCATTGGCTTTCGCCCGCGTCGTTGAACGAGCCGGGAACAGTGTTGCTCCGCCTCAAAATCCGTTTCCAGATGCGCCCCGAACCTTCGTCGAACCTGGCGTCGACAATCGCTATATTTTCTCCAAGGCTGTGGCGGCTCGCTTGGTGGCGTACCGAGATGCAATTATGGCCGAGGCGAACGAGGGCATTCGGCGGCTCTTCCGCGTCGTTCTTGCTTCAGCAGCGGTTCCAGTCAGCAACGTAACGATAAGTGGCAAGGGCAGGCGGTATCGGAGCAATTGGCAGTCCCGCCGAGTAAGCCCGGCCGCGGTGGATAGCTGGTTTCGCGATGGCGTCCTTCAGGCGCTCTACGATCTCAGGCGTTTCGCCGATCGCTCTTGCCAGGAGTATACCCTGCTACGCGGGGACGCACGACAGCTCGTGAACGATCTCCCTCAGCATCAGCTCGCTGTGTTCTCGCCCCCCTATCCAAACTCGTTCGACTACACGGACGTGTATAATGTCGAGCTGTGGGCGTTAGGCTATCTCTCCAGCCGAGGTGCGAACACCGCACTGCGTAACGCTACCCTTAGAAGCCACGTCCAGATCCATCGAGACATGACCGCAGATGACCTCGCGGCGAAGACCCTCGGGGAGACAGTGCGGAAGCTTGAGAGCGTGTCGGAGCGGCTCTGGAACAGGCATATTCCCTCGATGGTCGCGGCGTATGCGTCAGACATGGCGGTCGTGATCCGCGGCATCGGGCGCGCAATGCCCCGCGGAGGACGCGCCTACATAGTTGTCGGAGATAGCCGCTACGCTGAAGTCGATGTTCCCGTGGCGGCAATACTAGCTGAGCTAGCCCCCGGGCTTGGCTTCGAGCCGCTGCGGGTCGAGCCATTCCGTTCTATGCGAGTGTCCCCCCAGCAGGGTGGTCGGCCTCAACTCTCGGAATCATTGTTGGTGCTTGGGCGGCGCTAATTACTTAGCCAGCATAGCCGGCGAAGCGCGCATCATCTGCTGAACCGAATAGCTCACGAACTGCGTGCGATGGCACCGGCGCAAGCTCTGCCAAAACCTTCTGCGTCTCGGACGCAGAGAAGAGATCTTCTTCTTTGTCCTCGCGCATGTCATAGACCTCGAGGAGGCCATGCTCTGCCTTGCGGTTCTTCTGGTACGCCCACGCCTGTCTCAACCCCTTCTCGATCGCCTTGAGATTTGTTGTCCGCGATACAGTCGAGGGCGTCGCGCTGCCGGGCGCGTTTGCGAAGCTCTTGATGACCTTCAGCTCGACAATGGCCCAGTAGGTTAAAGCCTTTTCACCCTCATCGATCAGCAGCTTAACATCGATTCTGCCGATCAGAGTTTTCTCTTCGATCTCTGCCCGCAAAAGGCCCCAGAAGGCGGAATTGAGCCAGTTCTCCAAGTCCTTCTGTATGGTTCTCTCGGGGTCTGGGCCAGGAACGTACTTTGAGGCACGGCCGCTTTCCCAAAGCCCCTGAAGCCGGCCGGGTGTCAGAAGCCTGGTGATGTGAAAATGCTGCAGAGTCTGGTTCAGTTGGGCAAGCGTAGCGGTCGGGGCCTCGTCCCTGATTTTGTCCTCTCGCGTCAGCTCGCCGGCCGCGCCCCTAACCCTCAACGTCATGATGGCAGTGGAGCGGTACGCCAGCACCAACGTGGCTCCTTCGAGGCCTTCGTCATGTAGCCAATCCAACAGAGCGTTGGGGTGACATGGCATCTCTAGGACCTGTCCACCTCCTGCATCCCGCGTGAGGAAGAGAACGCGGCCGAACAGTCTATCTTTCGTCGCTATAGGGTCGGTTATCGGCTCGGTCGAAAAGCGAGCTTGGTACGCACGGGGCTTCTCAACCATTACAAAGGCAGCGACCTCGTGGTTATCGTCCTCTCCGGGCCACCCGGATTGCGCCCGCCGCTCTAAGATTGAGCGCACTCCCTGAGCGAACCGCTCGGGAAGTTCAGCGCGCACGTTGGGGAGCTTGGGGAGGCGAGCGGTCGTGGCCGCGATGTCTGCGTCTTTGACGCCGTCGATCCGACCCTCCTCAGCCATGAGCAACCCTCGCCAGATAACTCGCGTAAAGATACAGCTTCTCACCTTGGGTAAGTGAGGCACCCTCTGGCATAAAGTTGTGGAACCGGTCGGCGGTCCGCCAAGTCGAATTGGCGACGCGTGGGAAGTTTACCCATGCGCCAAAATCGATGACGTTTTCCCCTGGGCCTTCCGATCGATACGTGGCGTCGAAGGAAGTCGCTCTGTCTATTTCGTCGTTGGGTAACGTTGCGAGCGCCCCAGCCAGCTCCACGAGAAATTCGTGCACACGCGCGTCGTCGGGGTCATATGGCGTCGTTTCGGCGTGAGCGCCGATCGCGGCGAGCAGAGGGTCTAGGTGATCTGAATCGAAGTTGAGCGCGTACCGACCCTGCAACCTTGATCCATTCAGGCCGCGCGAGACGTACCTAAGATCGCTCACCTCCACGAGGCCCATGACGACTAGGTGGTCAAGCTCCTCCTGCAGTTCTGGATAATGAGGACCGCCCTCGATCTTGAGGATCTTCCCATCGAATGGAGGCAGGTTCCAAACCGGAGAGAGAACATCGGCAAGATACGCAAACGCGTGGAGTCGACTTGATTCCAAGGGCGTGATTGCCGCTCGCTCAGCTGCGTCTAGCAGTACGATCAGCCGACACCGGCGGCGTGTTCGCGCAACGTGGTGTTCGCTGATTAGTCCGTCACTCACCGGTGCGTCCCGTAACGGCCTCTTCTAGCAGCCGCTCGTATTGCGTCCGATCGAGTTCTAGCGCCCGATTTGGTGCCGCCACCCGCAAGAGGTTGAGAAGCCGAGACCAGCGACGATCATCCTCCTTCGACGAGTTTGAGACCCCTCCGAATAAGCTTGTCACCAATCCCGCGTTGGAGAGGTTGGTCGTGACGATGAGCCGGTTCGAGGATTGATAAGCGAATTCTGCCAGTGCGCCGCCCACGCGCTCCATTGCGAGGCCGTCCAAACTCGCCTCTGGGGTTTCCATGATGAAGGTCGCGGGGGCACTTGGAGCAGCGGCGCGCACAAGTGACAACCTGAAAGCAAGATCGATCAGCTCGCGCTGCGACTCCGAGACGTCGGTTGGGTCATAACGGCGTACGAAGCCGGACCGGTTTGCTGCCACCATCTCCGCCTGGTAAGCGGGGAACTGAAGCGGCGCGTCGCCCACTGCGCCTTCGGCCTGAGTGTAGCGCGGCTTAAGCCTCACCTCTGCAAGGCGTGCGGGCTCAGCAAGAAGACGACTTGTGAGTTCGGCAAAGCTTGCCAGGACAGTGTCAGCCTTCGACGAGATGAGCTGTTCCTTGGCTCCAAGGAGCTCCGAAAGTTCCGCAATTTTTCCTTCGCGCCGGTTCAGCCAATCCCGCTGCTGCCTCCGCAGGGTGGCGAGGGTGTCGGCGATCTCCTTACTGGTTCTGGACCCAGGCAACTGCGCACGCAGTTGACGATTTTGCGCGGTTCTTGCCTCAATGGTGCGGCCGAGTTTGAGCGACTTGTTAACGGTCGCCTGATGGATCGCCGCGATCTGCTGCAGTCGAGCGGCCTTGGTCCGAACCTCCATTTCAGCGACGCGAGCCGCTTCTCGGACGGCATCCAGCTTCGCCTGCTCGAACTTGTAATTCCCGATGACATTTTGCTGCTGTTCTGGCGGCGATCCGCACGCCGGGCAAATCCCATTTGCGAGAACACTCTCAAGTTCCTCACGCTTGCCGGTGGCCGCTGCATCGCAGACTAGGCATTTTTGATCGGTCAAAATGCGCGCGATTACGAGGCGGGCGGTCTCGTCCATCGACGGATAAAGGTTTGCTAAAGCGGAGTATTTCAGCCGCTCGACCGACCCCCTGGCCTCCTCACGACTGATTTTTGATTTTTCATGCTCGAGCCGAACGCGGCTGCGCTCCAGCTCTAGATCCTCCAGAAGGGTATCTAGACGGGTCTTCTCATCAAGGTCTGCCGCAAGCAGCCTCTCCTCAGCATCCAGCCGTGCAGCGAGTGCCTCTGCGCCGACTTCATCCTTTAAAACCTCCGTGAGCTCAGCTTCCGTCGCTGTGATACGGGCTTGGATATTCCGCGCTTGGCTGTCGGCTGATTGTACTGCCCGTTCCAGCTCGGCGACACGAGTTGCGTCGTTCCCTTCAAGGAATAAAGCGCGGAGGACTTGCCGCTGAGCGTTCTGGTCCCACAGGGCACCGGGCCGGTCCTCTTGAAAGAGGATCACGTGGTGCAGCACTAGCAACACATCGACAAAGGAGCCGAGCCGCATCAGACCGGCAAGGTCCGCTTGGTAACTGGCCTCTCTACTGGGGCGATTGCCCTGAAGCTGGCGCGGCTCCCGGTCAATTGAATGCTCAACGAGAGAGAGGTCAGACATCTTTCTCGTGACTTGAAGGAGGCGGCCATCACATTCAACTGTTAGAGTCATCGTTGCGGACTCTGCCTCATCGGCCACCCGCTGGCTGAAAAACTGTGTTGGCTTTCGCTTGAGGGCCACTGGGCGATCAGGGACCGACACGCCCATCTGATTCGGCGCGCCGTCGCCACTGAGATCATAAGGGCCGGTAAGGCACCGTAGGATCGCGGTCAGCAGAGTTGTCTTACCCAGACCATTGATGCCGGCAATGATTGTAAGGCCCGGTTCAAAAACTTGATCGATGCCCGAACCGGGCGGATCCCCTGGAAAAAGACCGTAATCAGAGATCTTCAGTCCAGTGACGACCGGTATTGTTACCATGAGTTTGGTCGATTCACTTTCTCGAAGCTCGGGTGCTTATGAAGCCGGTCCGGCCACTCGGGTCAAGTGGCGGCTCGAATGCCGGCTTCCACCAGGTACCTTGGCGCTTCCCTTGCAAGCAGGGGGAGGGGGCCACTTCTCCCGGACGACTCATCCAGCAAGCGGTAGCTCCCACCTTTCGATGGTCGGTTTCCTGTTGCCCCAGCAGTTGCCCGCAGCCGCCCTAGTGGGCGCGCGCGGTTCGCGCTGGAGCTCTAAATTATTGGAAAGATTTGGTGGACGCACCAGGGCTCGAACCTGGGACCCGCTGATTAAGAGTCAGCTGCTCTACCAACTGAGCTATGCGTCCGGGAGAGGCGCCACTTAGTGGCCCTTGCCGGGGATTGCAACCGCCGCGTTTTCGAAATCTCCGAGCCTGTTCGCAGCGGGCCTTACAGGCCGCGGCGGCGCTCGCGATCGCGGCGGGTCCGCCGATCGATGCCCATCAGCAGGCCGAGGCAGATCATCACCGTCATCATCGCGCTTCCGCCGTAGGAGAGCAGAGGCAACGGAATGCCGACGACCGGCGCCAGGCCCATCACCATCATCAGGTTGATCGCCGCATAGAAGAAGATGATCGACGTGAGGCCGCCGGCGGCGAGCATCTCGTAGCGGTCCTTCGCGTCCATCGCGACCCGGGTTCCCCAGCGGAGCAGGACGCCGAGGCCGACCAGCACGGCGATTCCGCCCAGCAGCCCCCATTCCTCGGCCATGGCCGAGAAGATGAAGTCGGTATGCTGCTCGGGAAGGAAGTTGAGGTGGCTCTGGGTGCCGTTGAGATAGCCCTGGCCGGTGATCCCGCCCGAGCCGATCGCGATGGTCGACTGGGTGATGTGATAGCCGGCGCCGAGCGGATCCTGCGAAGGATCGAGCAGGATCAGGATGCGCTCCTGCTGGTGCGGCATCAGGAAGGGGAAGATGGCCGGCACGGCGCCGCCGACGGCCACGCCGCCGCCGATGAACCATTTGAGCGGAAGGCCGGCGAGGAACATGGTGGTGATGCCGGAGAAGGTGAGCAGCAGCGAGGTGCCGAGGTCGGGCTGGAGCAGGATGACGACCACCGGGATGCCGATCATCAGCCCGGCCGGCCAGATCGCGCCGAACGTCTGGATGTGGCGCGGCGGCATGGCCGAGTAGAAGGCCGCGAGGGCGATCACCAGGATCGGCTTCATCAGCTCCGACGGCTGCAGCCGGATCGGCCCGAAATCGAGCCAGGAGCGCGCGCCGCCGCCGACCACGCCGACCGCCAGAACGACGACCAGCAACACCATCACGCCGACATAGGCATAGGGCACGATTTCCCTAAACCAGGACGGCCGCACGTAGGAGATGGCGAGGGCGAGGCCGAGGAACACGCCGAAACGGGCGGCGTGGGGGAAGGCCCAGGGCAGCAGGCTCCCGCCCGCGGCCGAATAGAGCGTGACGAAGCCAAATGCGGCGAGGAACGCCGCCGAGAGCAGCGCCGGCCAGGGCTGGGCGGCGATTGCGCGGGGAACGAGGGGGAGGGCCATCGCGCGCGCTCCTAGGTCGCCTGCGGCGGAGTCCGGCCGGAGCGGTGGGCGGCCGCCCACGCCTCGGCGCGCCGCGCAGTGCGCTCGGCGAGCGTGCCGCCCCATTGCTCCTCGAGCGGGGCAAGCGCCTCCATCGCCATGTCCCGGTCGAACAGATAGGTGAGCACGTCCTTGGCCACCGGCGCCGCGGCGCGCGATCCGCCCATGCCGTGCTCGATGACGACCGCGCCGGCATAGATCGGGTTTTCGGTGGGCGCGAAGAAGATGAACAGGCCGTGGTCGCGATATTTCCACGGCGTGCCGGCCTGGCCCCGCTGCGAGGCGGTGATGCGCCGCACCTGCGCCGTTCCGGTCTTGCCCGCCATGTGGATGTCGGGGAAGGGCAGGCGCGAGCGGCCGGCGGTGCCGGCGCCGTTGACCACTTCCCACATGCCGGAGCGCACGGCTTCGAAATGCTCCTGCGCCCAGGGCAGTGGCCCGGGCTCGGGGCCTCTCACCGGCAGCAGGCGCGGCTGAATCATGCGGCCCGACGCGATCCGCGCCGCCGAGATGGCGAGCTGCATCGGGTTCACGATCACGAAGCCCTGGCCGATCGAGGTGTTGAGCGTGTCCGACTCGGTCCAGTCGGGCCGTTCGACCGTTCGCCGGTTGCGTTCGAACCGCGCCCTTTTCCATTCGTCGTCGGGCATGGTGCCGTAGCTCTGGCTGACCACCGGCAAGCTGGCGAACTTCTGGCCGAAGCCCATCCGCTTGCACACATCCGACAGCACGTCGATTCCGGCGCGGCGCCCCATCGCGTAGAAATAGGTGTTGCAGCTGCGCGCGATCGCGGTGTGCATGTTCACCGGTCCGTGACGGCCGAGGCAGCGGAAGAAGCGGTTGCCGAGATTGTAGCCGCCGCCGCACGACACCCTTTCCTCGGGGTCGATGCCGGCCTGTAGCAGGGCCATGGCGATGCTCGGCTTGAACGTCGAGCCGGGCGGGTAGAGGCCGTTCAGCGCCTTGTTGAGCAGCGGGCGGCGCTCGTCCTCGGCGAGGAAGCTCCATTCCAGCTGGCTGATGCCGTCGGTGAAGACATTGGGGTCGTAGGCCGGCATCGACGCCATGCACAGGACGTTGCCGTTGCGGCAGTCCATGACGATGCACGCGCCCGATTCCTCGCCGAGCCGGCGGCCGGCATATTCCTGAAGGCCGGCGTCGATCGTGGTCTGCAGCGGCTGGCCCGCGCGGTCCGGCAGGGTCTCGAGCTCGCGCACCAGGCGGCCGCGCGCGGTGACCTCGATACGGGCCGCCCCGGGCGTGCCGCGAAGCCGGCCTTCCATCGTCTTTTCAAGACCTTCCTTGCCGATCTTGAAGCCCGGTGTGATCATCAGCGGATCGCGGTTGGCGGCGAGATATTCCTCGCGGTTGGGCGTTCCGACATAGCCGATCAGGTGGCCGACGGTGGATCCGGCGGGGTAGTGGCGCGAGAAGGCGCGGAGCGGCGACACGCCGGGCAGCTCGGGCTGGCGCAGGGTGACTGCGGCATATTGGTCGTACGTCAGGTTCTCGGCGACCGCGACCGGCTGCGACCCGGTGGCGCGCTCGAGCTCGGTGCGGATGCGCTCGACGTCGGCCGCCTGGAGTCCGAGCAGATGGGTCAGCTGCGCGAGGGTATAGTCCACATCCTCGATCCGTTCCTTGAGCAGGTCGACTCGGAAGGTGCTGCGGTTCTGCGCCATCGGCTGGCCGTTGCGGTCGACGATCCAGCCGCGCCGCGGCGGGATGAGCCGCATCTGGATTCGGTTCTCCTCGGCGAGAACCTGGCTGCGCTCATTCTCGGCGATGGCGATATAGCCCATGCGGCCGGCGAGCAGCACGCCGACTCCGCCCTGCAGCGCGCCGAACACGAGCGACCGCCTGGTGAAGGTGATCGCCTGGCTTTGTTCGGTGACGAGCGGAGCGCTCCGCCTCTTCATGACCGTCTCGTCATCGCGCCAGCCGCCACCTGTCGAGGCCCAGCACGATTCGCGCGACGACCGGATAGGCGAGGATCGCGAGGCCGATCTGCGGCAGCATCAGCGAGAAATGGGTGGGGCTGTCCATCAGCACGGCAATGTACCACGCGCCGGATGTATGAAGAATGATCGCCCCGGCCGCGAACAGCCAGTCGAACCAGAAGTCCTTATAGTCGATTCGGCTCTCGATCAGGTCGAACAGCAGGAAGGTCATCGTCCACAAAGCCATCGACTGGCCGAGCGGATGCGCGGAGATGAGATCGTCGAACAAGCCGAGCCACAGCGCCGTGCTCGGCATCCAGATCTCGGGGCGAAGCAGCCGCCAGGTGATCAGCACCAGGAAGCCGAAATCCGGGACGAGCGGGGTCGAAACGACCAGCGGGAACAGGCCGAGCAGGCAGGCGATCACCGTCGTCGCCACCGGCACGAAGCGGCGGCGATAGTCGCGATAGACGACCGCGCGCTGCGATCCCGCGATCCGGCTCATTGCGCCTCGGCCGCTGGTTCGGCCGCGCCGCCGTCGCTGCGCGGTACGACCGCGGGCTCGTAGAGCGGCTGGACCAGCGCGTAGTCCACGCGCGCCGGGGTGGCGAGCGGACGGGCGATGGTCACTTCGCCCTGAATACCGATCACCTGGGCGACCGGAATGCCGGGCGGATAGATGCCGCCGACCCCGGACGTCACCAGCATGTCGCCGCGACGGAACGGATTGACACCGACTTCGAGCGTGCGCAGCTCCAGGGTGCCGTCGCCGCGCCCGACCGCCATCGCCGGCGTGCCGTCGCGGACCAGGCGGACCGGGACGGTGCTGCTGGGATCGACGATCAGAAGCACCTGGGCTGAGTGGCGCCCGGCGAGCAGGACGCGGCCGATCAGACCCTCCGGCGCACGCACCGGCTGGCCAATGCGGACTCCGGAACTGCCGCCGACTGCGAGGATGGCGAAGCGGCGCGGCGAATCGAAAGACGAGCTGACGATTCGGCCGACCGCGATCTCGTCGGTCGCGGTCTCGCGCAATTGCAGCATCTGGCGCAGACGCTGATTGTCGAGCCGCTGGGCCTCGGCCTGCACCGCCTGCGCCTCGGCGGTCTGAAGCCGCGCGCGCAGCTCGGCATTCTGGCTGCCGGCGCGGAAATAATCGCCGATACCGGTGCCGAAATCGGTGATTCCGCGAAGCACCGAGCGGCCGGCCGAGCTGACCGGCGTGGTCACGTCCATGGCGGCGCCCTTGATCGCCGCGAAGCCGCGCGGGTCGACGATCGACACGAGCAGCAGCAGCAGCGCGAACAGCACGCCGCCAACCGCCACCACATAGCCGAAAAACAGGCCGTATTGGGCCCGGCGGGAGGATCCCGGGCGCCGGTTGCGGGGAGGCGCCATCGGCCGGTTTATGCTCCGGCTTTAGGCGGTCTGCAGGACGCCGCGGAAGATCTCTTCCTCCAGCGCCCGCCCGGTGCCAAGCGCGACGCAGGTCAGCGGGTCGTCGGCGACCGTGACCGGAAGACCCGTCTCGTCACGCAACACTTCGTCCAGCCCCTTCAGCAGCGCGCCGCCGCCGGTCAGGACGATGCCCTGGTCGACGATGTCGGCGGCCAGCTCCGGAGCGGTGTTCTCGAGCGCGATCCGGACTCCCTCGACGATCGTCCCGACCGGCTCCGACAGCGCCTCGGCGATCTGCCGCTGGTTGATCGTGATTTCCTTCGGAACGCCGTTGACCAGGTCGCGGCCCTTGATGTGGACGATGTCACCGTCCTCGCCGTTGGGCGGCGGCTTGGCGACTCCGACCTGCTTCTTGATCCGCTCCGCGGTCGCTTCGCCGATCAGCAGATTGTGGTTGCGGCGAACATAGGAGGCGATCGCCTCGTCCATCTTGTCGCCGCCGACGCGCACCGAGGTGGTGTAGGCGAGGCCGCGAAGCGACAGCACGGCGACCTCGGTGGTGCCGCCGCCGATGTCGACGACCATCGAGCCGATCGGCTCGGTCACCGGCATGTCGGCGCCGATCGCGGCCGCCATCGGCTCCTCGATCAGCCACACCTGGCGGGCGCCGGCGTTGGACGCGGCGTCGCGGATGGCGCGGCGCTCGACGCTGGTCGAGCCCGACGGCACGCAGATCACGATCTCCGGGAAGCGCGGGAAGCGGCGCTTGCCGTGCACCTTCTGGATGAAGTGCTTGATCATCTGCTCGGCCACGTCGATGTCGGCGATGACTCCGTCGCGCAGCGGGCGGATCGCCTCGATCTGGTCGGGGGTCTTGCCCATCATCAGCTTGGCGTCGTCGCCGACCGCCTTGACCCGTTTGACGCCGTTCAGAGTCTCGATCGCGACGACCGACGGCTCGTTGAGAACGACTCCGCGGCCGCGGACGTAGACGACGGTGTTGGCCGTTCCCAGGTCGATCGCCATGTCCTGAGACGGAAATTTGAAGAAGTCGAACGCGCCCATCTTGTCCGGTTACTCGCCCTGTTTCGGAAGAGGCCGGACAGTCCGGCCCACCTGCTCTCGCCCTATAGGAGGTCCGCGGGCTTCCGGTCCACATAATCGTGAGGGGAAGGCTCGCGGGGTAAGCCGGCTTCCTATAGAGACGGCAGGCATGTCAATACGGCGACTTCCCGAGGATCTGATCAACCGAATCGCGGCCGGCGAGGTCGTCGAGCGGCCCGCGAGTGCCCTCAAGGAACTCGTTGAAAACGCTGTGGATGCTGGGGCGAATCGGATCGATATCTCTCTGCACGGTGGCGGAATTGACCGCATTGAGGTGGCCGACGACGGATGCGGGATGGCACCCGCCGAAATGGCCTTGGCGCTCGAACGCCACGCGACGTCGAAGCTCCCGACGGGCGACTTGGAGAGCGTTGCGACGTTGGGTTTTCGCGGTGAAGCGCTTCCGAGCATCGCCAGCGTCGCCCGGCTGACCCTCGAAAGCAGGGTCCGCCCTTCGACTGGCTCAGGACAGGCGGCGCCTGATGGATGGCGGCTGGTGCGCGATCACGGGCAGGTCGAGGGGGAGGGGCCGGCCGCGCTTCCGCCCGGCACCCGGGTCACCGTCGAGGATCTGTTCGGCAAGGTTCCGGCTCGCCGCAAGTTCCTGCGCTCGCCCCGCGCCGAATATGGCGCCTGCGTCGACGTCGTGAAGCGGCTCGCCATGGCGCGGCCGGACGTCGGCTTCAGTCTCAGCCATGACGGCCGGCGAATCTTCTCGGTGGCGCCCGGCGAGGACCGGCCCGCCCGCGTCGCGGCGCTGACCGATCCCGGGCTCGCCCAGAACAGCGTGCCGATCGACCATGTCCGGGGCAGCGCCCGCCTCGGCGGGATCGCCGGCGTGCCGACCTTCAACCGCGGCGTCGCCGACCACCAATATCTGTTCGTCAACGGCCGGCCGGTGAAGGACCGGCTGCTGATCGGCGCGGTGCGCGGCGCCTATGCCGACCTGCTCGCCCGCGACCGCCATCCCTTGCTCGCCTTGTTCATCGACCTCCCCGGCGAGGAGGTCGACGTCAACGTCCATCCGGCCAAGACCGAGGTGCGCTTCCGCGACCCCGCCCATATCCGCGGCCTCATCGTCGGCGGCCTTCGCCACGCGCTCGACCAGGCCGGCTTCCGGAGCGCCCAGCCCGCCAATGTCGACGCCATGGCGATGTGGCAGCCGGGGAGCGGCCTGCCGGGCGGAAGCGCAAACCCATCTGCCTTTCCGTCACTCGCGCAGGGAAGCTTCGCTCCTCAGGGCAGCTGGACCCCCGCCTTCGCGCGGGACGCCGGCGGGAGCGTCGCCGACCGGCATGAGGACTTCCTTCCGCAAGGCCGTGCCGAGCCGGCGCATCAGCCGGCCCCCGACCACAATTTCCCGCTCGGCGTCGCGCGCGGCCAGGTCGCCGCCACCTATATCGTCGCCGAGGCCGAGGACGGGCTGGTGCTGGTCGACCAGCATGCCGCCCACGAGCGGCTGGTGCTGGAGCGGATGCGCCGCGCGATGAGCAATGGCGGGGTCGCCCGCCAGGCCCTGCTCCTCCCCGAGGTCGTCGAGCTCGACGAGCCCGCCTGCGACCGATTGGAAGAGCGTTTTGCCGAGCTCGCCGAGTTCGGCCTCGAGCTCGAGCGGTTCGGCCCGCGCGCCATCCTCGTCCGCGCGATGCCGGCGATGCTCGGCAGCGGCTCGGCGCGCGGCCTCGTCACCGACCTCGCCGACGAGCTCGCCGCCTTCGACACCGCCCTGAGCCTCAAGGAGCGGCTCGACCTCGTCGCCGCGACCATGGCCTGCCACGGCTCGGTCCGCGCCGGCCGACTGCTCTCGGTGGCCGAGATGAACGCCCTGCTGCGCGAGATGGAGGTCACGCCCCATAGCGGTCAATGCAACCACGGCCGCCCGACCTGGGTGAAGCTGGCGCTGAACGACGTCGAGAAGCTGTTCGGGCGCAAGTGAGACTTAAGCGAATCTTCGCGCTTCGCTCCTAACGGAAGCGGCGAAAGGATAGCCCGTCTCATGCTCCAGCTCGCTTATATCAGCACATCGCGCCAACCAGTGGATCAGGCGCTCCTCGACGACATTCTCGCCGCCTCGCGCCGCAACAACGTGCGCTGCGGAGTGACCGGACTGCTCGTCTCCGGCGGCAAGAGGTTCCTTCAGGTGCTCGAGGGCCCGGACCAGGCGGTGCTGGCCACCTATGCGCGAATCCAGAACGACGCGCGCCATTTCGCTTTCGTTTCGCTGTCGACGAAGCCGGTCGAGGCGCGCGCGTTCGGGGAGTGGTCGATGGCATATCACCAGGGCGGGGCGGCGGCCGATGGGGACCTCGTCGCGGTGGTCGAAGCGCTGGCCGCGGACATCGCAGACCCGAACCTGCGGGCTCAATTCAGCGGCTTTGCGCGGCTTCACGACCAGGCAGCCTGACCCCCTCGATCAGCGGGCCAAGGGCGGCCGGGCGACGTTCGGCCCGCCCTGGAACCGCGCCGCTTCCTCTGAGCCGCCGGTGGCATCGCCTTCGCTGTAGCTGTGCGCGCCGGTGCCAGCGAGGCGGCCGCCCTCGACGATCAGATATTCGTCGCGGATCGGCCGGCCGTCGAAGAAGCATTCGAGAATCTCGCGAACGCCTGCCGCGTAGCGCGCCTGCGCCGACAGCGAGGTGCCGGAGATGTGCGGGGTCATGCCGTGGTGCGGCATCGTTCGCCAGGGATGGTCCTGAGGCGCAGGCTGCGGGAACCAGACGTCGCCCGCATAGCCGGCGAGCTGGCCGCTCTCGAGCGCCGCGGCGACGGCATCGCGGTCGCAGATCTTGCCGCGCGCGGTGTTCACCAGATAGGCGCCGCGCTTCATCCGGGCGATCAGCTCCGCGTCGAACAGATGCTCGGTTTCGGGGTGAAGCGGGCAGTTGATCGTCACCACGTCGCACAAGGGCAGCATCTCCTCGACGCTGGTGTGGCGGATGACTCCGAGCTCGCGCTCGGTTTCGGCGGGGAGCGGGTGGCGGTCGACATAATGGAGGTGGACGTCGAACGGCTTCAGCCGCCGGAGCACGCCGAGGCCGATCCGCCCGGCGGCGACGGTGCCGACATGCATGCCTTCGAGATCGTAGGAGCGCGCCGCACAGTCGGCGATGTTCCAGCCGCCGGCCTTCACCACCTCCCAGGAAGGGAGATAATTCCTGACCAGCGACAGGATCATCATCACGACATGCTCGGCGACGCTGATCGAGTTGCAATAGGTGACCTCAGCGACCGTGACTCCGCGGTCCATCGCCGCCTGCAGGTCGGTATGGTCGGAGCCGATCCCGGCGGTGACGACCATCTTGAGCTTCTGCGCCTTGGCGAACCGCTCGGCGGTCATATAGGCGGGCCAGAAGGGCTGGGAGATCACGATGTCGGCGTCGACCAGCTCGCGGTCGAACGTGGAATCGGCCCCGTCCTTGTCGGCGGTGACGACGAGGTTGTGCCCGTTGCTTTCGAGGAAGCGCCTCAGGCCAAGCTCGCCCGACACGCTGCCGAGCAGGACGCCGGGGCGGAAGTCGATCCCCTGCGGAGTCGGCAGGGTCTGGCCGTCGGGGTAGCGCTCGATCTGGGGGAGGTCGTCGCGGGGATAGTCGGTGGGATAGCCATCGACCGGGTCGGCATAGAGCACGCACAGCACCTTCGCCATTTGTCCCTCCTATCCTTTGAGTTCTCGAAGCCTTCGCCCGACCTCCTCGATTGGGTGTGAACGCGCCTGGGCGCGCGACTCGGTGAGCTTCGGATAGCCCGCAGCCGAATCCTCGATCAGCGCGCGAACGAAGCGTCCGGATCGCACGTCGGCGAGGATACGCCGCATCTCGGCGCGAGTCTCGTCGGTGACGATGCGCGGGCCACCCTCCATCGCGCCGAACTCGGCGGTGTTGGAGATCGCCTCGCGCATTCCGGCGATGCCGCGCTCGTAGATGAGATCGGCGATCAGCTTCACTTCGGTGAGGCATTCGAAATAGGCGATTTCGGGCGAGAATCCGGCCTCGACCAGGGTCTCGAAGCCGGCCTGGATCAGCTCGGGAATCGCGCCCCACAGCACCGCCTGCTCGTTGAACAAGTCCGCCTCGCACTCCTCGGCGAAGGTGGTCGGAAGGATGCCGGCGCGGCCGCTGCCCAGCGCGGCGGCATAAGAGAGGGCAAGCGGCTCGGCCTGGCCGGTCGAGTCCTGGTGGGCGGCGAACAGGGCGATCATGCCGCGGCCCTCGGTGTAGAGCTGGCGAAGCGCGGCGCCGGGCCCCTTGGGCGCGACCAGGAAGATGTCGAGGTCGGTGCGCGGTTCGATCAGGCCGAAGCGGATGGCGAGGCCGTGGGAGAAGCCGAGCGCCGCTCCTTGGCGCAGGTGCGGGGCTATGGCGGCGCGGTAGATGTCCGCCTGGCGCTCGTCCGGCGCCAGCATCATCACGACGTCGGCCCAGGCGGCGGCCTCGGCGACGTCAGAGGCTTCGAGGCCATCCGCGGCGACCCGCTCCCGGCTGCGCGAGCCTTCGGGCAAAGCGATACGCAGCGCGGAGACGCCGCTGTCCCGTAAGTTGAGCGCCTGCGCGCGGCCCTGATTGCCATAGCCGACGATCGCGACTCGCCGGCCGCGGATCAGCGCCAGATCGATATCGTCGTCCCGGTAAACCCTCATCCGTCCCTCCCGCGCTCAAGGAGCGCTAGGGCATCGCTCATGGTGCCGCAATCGAGCGCCTCCGTCACGCGCGGCCAGTCCCTCGGCGGCTGGTGGCGGAACCAGGTATATTGGCGCTTGGCATAGTTGCGTGTCGCCTGGCGGCCGGCGGCGAGCGCTTCTGCTCGCGTCGTTTCGCCGCGAAGGTAGGAGGCGATCTCGCGCACGCCGATCGCGCGCATCACCGGCAGGGCAGGGGACAGGTGGCGCTCGAGCAGGGCCTCAACTTCGGCAATCCCCTCCCCGCTCATCATCGTCTCGAAGCGGCCGTCGCAGCGCGCGTAGAGCCAGTCGCGCGGGCCGAGCAGGATGAGGGGCCGGAGGTCGACACTGCCGCCGATGCCGCCCACACTCTCTTCCTGCCACGCCGCGAGCGGGCGTCCTGTGCCGCGCACCACTTCGAGAGCGCGCGCGATTCGGGTGGTGTCGCTCGGCCGCAACCGCGCCGCCGCTTCGGCATCTTCGCCTTGGAGCGCTGCATAGGCCTCGGCGGTCGGCGTCGCCCGCACCGCCGCCCGCACCTCGGCATCGATCTCGGGCACCGGCGCGATTCCGTCGAGCAGGGTGCGGATGTAGAGGCCGGTGCCCCCGGCGAGGATCGGCAGGCGACCGTCCGCATGGGCTGCGCCGATCTCCCGCTTCGCATCCTCGGCCCAATCCGCGGCCGAGCAGGCATCGGCGCCGTCGCGATAGCCGTAGAGGCGGTGCGGCGCGCGCGCCTCGTCCTTAGCGCTCGGCCGCGCGCTGACGATGGCGAGGTCGCGATAAACCTGGGCGCTGTCGGCGTTGATCACGACTCCGGCGGTCCGCTCGGCGAGCGCCAGCGCCAGCGCCGACTTGCCGCTCGCGGTCGGCCCCGCGATAAGCGCGAGCGGCGGAAGGGAAGGGTCAGACTTGTTCATCGCGACGCTGATAGCAGCCGATCGGCTGAGCGAGAGCGACATTTCGGCGGCGGCGGCCTTGCTGCCTGGCGCGACCGGCGCGTGGATTGAGCCGGGGAGCGCCTACGACCTGTTCCTGTCGTCACCAGACGGGGTCGAGACACGGCTGCGCGCGGCGCTGCCGGGCGTCGACGTGGTCGTCCAGCCGGTCGCGCACCGCCGCAAGCGCCTGCTCGTCGCCGACATGGATTCGACGATGATCACGGTCGAATGCATCGACGAGCTCGCCGATTATGCCGGCCTCAAGGCGGAGGTCGCCGACATCACCGAACGGGCGATGCAGGGCGAGCTCGATTTCGAGGCGGCGCTCGACGCGCGCGTCGCTCTGCTCAGGGGCATGGATGCGGCCGTGATCGATCGTTGCCGTGAGGAACGGGTGACGGTCATGCCCGGCGCCACCACCCTGGTGCGGACGATGCGGGCGCAGGGCGCGACCTGCCTGCTGGTGTCGGGCGGCTTCACGCGTTTCGCGGGACCGGTCGCCGAGGAGATCGGCTTCGACCGCGCGCTCGCCAATGAGCTGCTGATCGAGGACGGCAGGCTGACAGGGAAGGTTAGACGACCAATTGTCGGCGCTGCGGCCAAGCATGACGCGCTGACCGATGCGATGGGCGCGCTCGGACTCGATCGCGCCCAAACCATGGCGGTCGGCGACGGCGCCAACGACATCCCGATGATCGAGGCGGCCGGCCTCGGCGTCGCCTATCATGCCAAGCCCGCTGCGTCCGCCGCGGCGGACGCGCGGATCGCGCACAACGATTTGACCGCCTTGCTCTACGCGCAGGGCATTCCGCGTTCGGAGTGGGTGATGGCCTAGGCCTGGGCCGGACGGCTCATGTCGGAGGCGATGGCGGCGAGTGCGAAGGCGACCGCCCGCGCATCGCAGGCGAACGCGACGCCGATGCCGTCGCGCGCGACCGCGCTGACTTCGCCGACGATGGTGCCGGCGTCCGGATGGCTCAGCTCGACCCGGCTGCCGAGCGGCAGGCGCTGGTTGGTCTCGAGAAACGCCCCGCGCGCCGAGATGGCGCGAATCGCGGCGGGGGCTGGGGCGGCGCCGGCGACGAGCACGCACATGCGGCGCTGGCGCCAGCGGGTCGCCATCGGGCTCGTCCGTCTTGCTTCCTGAATCATGTCCCGGCCTCCGGCGCGAAGGCTTATCCGCGCCAGCCGAAACAAAGAGTTAAGCGTGCATGTCGGTCAGGGCGCGACGGGGATGCAGGCCTCGCCGGCGGCGCGAACCGCCGCGCAGATGCGGTCGGCGGCGGCGCGGCTGGCGAGCGGCCCGGCGCGCAGGCGGGTGAGTGCGCCTGCCGGCACATAGGCCGGCTCGAGCGCGCCGACGGCG